>JAAXVR010000044.1 GCA_013335405.1 Chlorobiaceae bacterium | reverse complement strand
TGGAACGGAGTAACTGAAACAGATAGCCTCCACTCCTAATCACACCACTTAAAATCATTTACACCATCATAAACAAGACAGAATGATTTCTTTTTATTCCTGAAATCAGCATCTGTTATCAGGATTAGTGATGATGAAAATCAAGGTTATAATACCATATAAAACCGATTATATGTTTCTTAACAGTTAGAAAAACCTGTTGTTTTAAAATTTTTTATTCATTATTAAAAGAAGTGTAAATATATTAAAGTAAACTTTTGCTGTAATTATATAAGATATTAAAATACAATATTTTATAATATTTATAGTATAAAAATCTTTATATGATTATGGTGTATCGTAAGAAAAATATTTTACATAATTCCGGTTTGTAGTATACTTTAATGGTTCTTTATTGATCTTGTTTTAATGCTGTTTATCATTTTGTTATCACTTCGATTATGTTTTAGTAATGATGGTTGTTAAGGTTTTCCGGGAAGTCGAGATAAGTATTTTATCACTGTTTTATATGTGATGCTCTTCTTTGTTGATCGGTCTTGAAAACTTGTTTCAGATATTGATAAGCTGTAGTGAAAACGGATGTCAGGATCTCTCCTCTTCTGGACTTGTCATCGAATGTGAGGATGTTTTTTGTCAGCCGGCAATAAGGGGGGCTGAAAGAAGTGAAATGTTTCGCTTGTGATTTTGGAGAATGATCGGTAAACTACTTGTTTGCTTGATATATTCACCCTGAACGCTGATCCCTGTAAATCAATCCCGCTCTGCCCGATGTCCCGCATTCTGACCATTATAATCATGCTGGTGGTGCTCATATTCGGCATTGTCATCGGCTACAGGCTCAGCGGGGGCCATAGTGGGAATTCCGAGCAGAGGAAGATGGGTGAGGCGTATTCGATCATAAGGCAGTACTATGTGGACGATGTGAGTGGAGACAGCCTCGCGGGGGCAGGTATCCAGGGCATGGCAGAATTCCTCGATCCCCATACGGTTTATCTCGAGCCTGAAAAAGTTTCCTACACCCAGTCGGAGTTCGATGGCAATTTTGACGGTATCGGCATCGAGTTCGATGTCATCAACGACTCCCTCGTCGTCGTCACTCCCCTTCCGGGCGGCCCGAGCGCAGCAGTCGGAATATCACCGGGTGACAGGATCATCGCCATCGATACGGCAACTGCGGTCGGAATCAAACCGAAAGAAGTGCTCAGAAAGCTCAGGGGACCTCGCGGAACGAAGGTCAATCTGAAAATTTACAGACCGATCAGCGACAAGGTCATCGATTTCCTTGTAACGAGGGAAAAAATCAACACGGCAAGCGTGGATGCCGCTTTCATGCTGGACAAGACAAACGGGTATATACGCATAAGCCGTTTTATCGCGACCACAGCGGACGAGTTCCGTAAAGCGCTTGACGGACTTAAAAAACAGGGCATGAAAAGGCTTCTCGTGGATCTCAGGGGAAATCCCGGAGGTTTTCTCGAACAGGCAAAAGAAATCGCGGACGAATTCCTGACGAAAGGACAGCTCATCGTTTACACGAAAAGCAGGAACAGCGGAGCGGATAACATGCGTTATGAGGCGAAATCAGGTGACAGGTATGAGAAAGGTGACCTGGTCGTCCTTGTAGACAAGGGCAGCGCATCGGCCTCGGAAATCCTTGCAGGGGCTCTCCAGGACAACAGGAGAGCTGTGGTCGTCGGAGAACTGACTTTCGGAAAAGGGCTTGTCCAGCAGCAGATACCCTTCGAGGACGGTTCGGCGCTGCGTTTGACCGTCGCCCGTTACTATACTCCGTCGGGAAGGCAGATACAGAGGGATTATCATAAAGGTGGCGCCGGTCGTGAACGGTATTTCGAGGATGCCATGACAAACATCCAGCCAGAAAAACTCTTTGCGCATCCTGACAGTTTATTGTATTTCAGGAACGGTGACATTTCAGTATACCGGACCACATCGCTTCCGGCCTTGGTCGGTTCCATGAAACCGGGCTCCGGCAAACCGAAAACCCCGCTGGCATCCCTCAGGGATGCAGGAGGTATAATTCCCGATTTCTGGGTAAGCGGCAAGAGTTATTCGGATTTTTACCAGGAACTTTACCGTTCCGGCTCTTTTGACGATATGGCCCTGAAGATCATCGATGACCCGAAGAGCCTTGTACAGAATTACCGTACCTCTTTTGAGCAATTCATCGGCGGCTACACCGAGGAGAAGGATTTCGCTGCCATCCTGCAGAAGATCTGCAGGAACAGGAAAATTGCATTTGACAGCAAGGGATTCGTTCTCGACAGGAAGTATATCGTCAGGGCGGTGAAATCGAGGATAGCCCATCAGCTTTACGGCGCAGAGGGCCAGATACGTTTTCTCGTAAGGACTTCGGACCCGGTTGTGAAAATAGCCGAATCGGTGCCTGCCTCGAGGCCCTGAAGGCTTCACGCTGGCGGCCGGATGTCGAACCTCACAAATGAATCAAAAATAACAATCAATCAGGAACCGCAATATGTCCATACTTCAGAAAATAGACAGTGAAACATGTACCCTGCGCCTGAAAAACGACTGGATGAAAATCTATACCTGTCCTCTTCCCAGTTCGAATTTTCTCTCTTTTGTCTGTATAGCCACCATCGATGCTCCCCAGAGCGCTGTCCTGAGTCTGCTTTACGATATCGAATCGGCAACCGAATGGGTATGGAAAACAAGGGAGATGCGTCTTCTCAAAGAGCTTTCCGAAGATGAAGGGCGTATCGTCTACCAGCTTGTGAGCGCGCCCTGGCCTGTATCCGACCGTGAAATCATCACCCGTTCACAGGGGTACATCGATCCCGAAACATCGGAAGTTTTCATAAAGCTTGAGTGCATGGCCGATTACCTTCCGCTCGACAGCCGTTATGTCCGCGTTCCCCAGGTCGAAGGTGCCTGGAACATTCTTCCTCTTGGAGACGACCGGTGCCGCGTGGTTTTTCGTCTGCACGTCGAACCCGGAGGAGAAATACCCTCCTGGCTGGCGAATATAGCGGTAATCGACACTCCCTACCATACCATGATCAACCTCAGGGAAATGGTGAAACGCGAAAAATACCGGACTCCGGTAGAAGCGCCTTTCAAAAAATCATCGAAAGAGGTGATACAGAATTATGAAAAATTCATAACGGACTGACCCCCCTGATTTTTTTCAGTTTTAAAAAAACACAAAACAAGACGATATGGACGCAGCGATTCTCCTCCAGGGGATCTGGCAGTTCCGTGTGGAACACAAAGGGATCAAGATATACTCATCATCGGTTAAAGGCTCCGATGTGCTCGGTTTCAAGGGGGAGGCGGAATTCAAGGTGCCCATGAAGAAAATTATCAGCCTTTTTCACGATATGACCCATTATGATCGCTGGGTTTACCAGCTTTCGGAGATGGAGGTGCTTGAAAAATTCAACTGCGTCGAATTTGTTCTTCGTCAGGTCATCAATACTCCGTGGCCTCTGCCGAAAAGGGAAGTGATCCTTCGGACGGGGCTGGAGCCGGCAGGGGAAAACGCCGTAGCGATCACCATGACAGGCGAGCCGGACTATCTGCCGCAGAACCCTAAATATTACAGGGTGCACCATTCGAGGGGAATGTGGGTTTTCGAGCCGACCGGGCACGGCATGGTGCGTACCACCTTCATGATGCATCTCGATCCGGGAAGGGACGTTCCTCCGCCGGTCAGCAACGCCGGGATGTTCGATGTACCTTTTCATACGCTCAACAACATGAGGACTCTTCTCTCCAATCCATCCTATGACCCGGTCTATCCGGCAGAAATTGAAGAGTATCTCTCTATCGTCGAAGATACTCCTGACAGACTCTGAGGAGCTTGTCGGGTTTTACCGGCACGGCGCCGACCTCCTGGCAGACCGAAGCAGCTGCAAGGTTTGCTATCGAAGCGTTGGTCACGAGATCCATGCGCGAGGCGACGCCGAGCGCCAGGAGTCCGATAACGGTATCTCCGGCGCCTGATACGTCTGATACATCAAGCGACGTTGCCGCGATATGCGTGAAAGATCCGTCAAATACCGTCATGCCTTTTTCGCTCCTTGTGACGACAATGGAATCCGCCCCTATTTTTTCCTGCAGCAACAGGCAGGCTTTTTCCACCTCAATATCTTCGTTCGGTACGGCTATGCCGAGAGATGCCGCCATTTCCGACAAGTTCGGTTTGAAAAGCGAGCATCCTCGGTAAGCGAAGAAATTCCTGTGCTTCGGATCGACGAGTACCGGGACACGATGTTTTTTCGCTTCTGCGATGATCTCGGTTATCAGCCTTTCCGAGAGAAGCCCCTTGTTGTAATCTTCGAGCACTATCGCATCGAGTGACTGGAGTCGCGGAATGATTGATCCCAGGACAGCTTCAGCGGTTTGTTCGTCAACATCGTGCCTTTTTTCGAAATCGACCCTGACGATATGGTGGTTCTGGGAAAGAACCCTTGTTTTACAGGTCGTGGGGCGGGAAGGGTCCGACAGTATGCATTCAACGGACAGGCCCATACGGCGGAAAAGGCCGAGGAGCGTTTCCCTGTCAATGTCATCACCAGTGATGCCGACGAGCACGGTGTCAGCGCCGAGGGAAAGAGTGTTGAGGGCCACGTTCGCAGCGCCGCCCAGGCGGTAGTCCTCCCTGGTCACATCCACTACAGGCACCGGATATTCGGGCGAGATACGCGAAACATGGCCGAAAATATACTTGTCGAGCATGATGTCGCCCACGATGGCGATCCTCTTGCTGCTGAAAGAGTCGAGCAGTGTGGCTATGGTGCCGTCTGACATAGTGAGTCCCTGCTGGTTGCGAATTCCTCTATCTTGAAAAAAATGATACAATTAACCGTCCAGTCTCTCAAGATAGGCGAGTGGAATTGTATTTCATGTAATTTTTTTATATAATTAAAGCTAAGCATTTTTAAGCTTTATCTGAAAAAAAGCAGGAACAGATGTTTGACAGTCTAAGCGACAAACTGGAGGCAACCTTCAAGAAACTTGCAGGTCAGGCCACCATCAATGAAATCAATATCGGTATCGCCATGCGCGATATCAAGAGGGCCCTTCTTGCCGCCGATGTCAACAACAAGGTAGCGAAGAAGCTCATAGAAGACATCAGGGAGAAGTCTCTGGGTGAAGAAGTCATCAAGAGCGTTTCTCCTGCCCAGATGATCGTCAAAATCGTCTATGACGACCTGACCGAACTCATGGGCGGGGAACAGAAACCGCTGAATCTTTCGCCGAAGAATCTGCCCGCCGTGATCATGGTTGCGGGCCTCCAGGGTTCCGGCAAGACCACCTTCTGCGCCAAGCTGGCAAAGCGACTGAAAAAGAACGGCAAAAATCCCATGCTTGTAGCTGCGGACGTTTATCGACCCGCAGCCGTCGATCAGCTGAAGGTACTCGGCGAACAGGTCGAGGTTCCGGTCTTTTCCATCGTGGAGCAGGACGCAATGAAGGCCGCGCTCCAGGGTCTCGATGCCGCTCGTTCAGCGGCGCATGACGTTGTTATCGTCGATACTGCAGGACGTCTGCAGATCGACGAACAGATGATGGCAGAGGCCGAAGCGCTGAAATACGCGCTCAAGCCTGACGAACTGCTCTTCGTGGTCGATTCCATGATGGGACAGGAAGCGGTCAACACTGCAAAAGTATTCAATGACCGTCTTGATTTCGACGGCGTCGTCCTGACCAAACTTGACGGCGATGCACGGGGTGGCGCAGCGCTTTCCATCCGCCAGGTTGTCGAAAAGCCCATCAAGTTCATGAGTGTGGGTGAAAAAGTCGATGACCTCGACCAGTTCTACCCTGACCGTATGGCCCAGAGGATCCTCGGTATGGGTGATATCGTCAGTTTCGTCGAAAAGGCGCAGGAAAGTCTTGATCTCGAGAAAACACTCGAGATGCAGAAGAGGATGATGAAGAACGAGTTCGACCTGAACGACTTCTACGATCAGCTTCAGCAGATCAAGAAGATGGGTTCGATTTCGAAGCTTGTGGAAATGGTTCCCGGCCTGAACAAGATGGTGCCGAAGCAGGATCTCGAGAATCTCGATTTCAAGCCGATAGAGGCGATGATCAGTTCGATGACAAAGCAGGAGAAGCTGAATCCCGAGATCATCAACGGCAGCCGCCGTCAGCGTATCGCAAAGGGAAGCGGCACGAGGGTTCAGGAGGTCAATCTGCTGCTCAAGCAGTTCGGCGAAATGAAAAAAATGATGCGCTCGGTTACGAAGATGTCGCAGTCGGGCAGGAAGATCAGTGCGCAGAACCTTGCGCTCGACAAGTTTTTAAAGCGATAGATTCACAGGTAAAAGACAACAACAACTAAACTATTTTAGCATTGGTAAAGATCAGACTGAGAAGGGCAGGAAGAAAAAAATTGCCTGTATACCAGATTGTTGCAGCGGATTCCCGCGCACCGAGGGACGGCAAGTTTCTTGAGGTTATCGGCCATTACCAGCCGACGGTGAAACCGCATTCCATCACCATCAACAGGGAAAGGGCCACGTACTGGATGCAGACCGGCGCACAACCGACCCAGACCGTGCGCAGCCTTATCCAGACCACCGGGCTCCTCTACGAGCTGAGGCTGAAAAAACTGGGCCGCAGTGAAGAGGAAGTTGTGGCTGAGATGGCAAAGTGGCAGGAGCGTCAGGTTGAGAAGCGCCAGAAGCGCCTCACCCTGAAATCGCGCCGTCGCCAGGCCAAAAAAGCGGCCGAATCGAAAGAATCCGGCGCAGAAGGTTAATCTTTTTGCCAGGGTACGTGATTGGAGCTCTATATTACGGGGGTCATCCTCAAATCGAGAGGTTTGCAGGGTGAGGTTAAAGTCGAAATTGTAACCGATTTTCCTGAAACATTCCTCTCCCGGAAAACATATTATGCCGGCAGGACGGAGGAAAGCGCCGTCCGCCTGCAGGTCAGGAGGGCGGCTCTTGCAAGCGGGTTCGCCTGGCTTATGTTCAAGGGGATAGATACCCTTGAAGAGGCCGGGAAGCTGACTGGATGGAAATTGTTCGTTGAAGAGGCTGAACTTGTGCCGCAGCCCGAAGGGCGGGCATATATACACGAGCTTGTGGGAATGAGGGTGCTTGACCGCAATCGTTCCGAAGTCGGGATCGTCACCGACGTCATGTGCATGCCGGCAAATGACGTCTACGAAGTGCAGGCCGGCAGGAAAAAGGTCCTCATTCCTGCGCTGGGTGAATTTATCGATGAGATCAGCGTAGATGGGAGGTATATGGTGGTGTCACGGTTCGATGAATTTTTGTAGGTGCTCATGGATACGCTCAGGATTGATGTTATCTCCGTAATCCCGGATTTTTTCTCTTCGACGCTCGAACATGGTCTTCTCGGTATCGCGCGAGAGAAGGGGCTTGCGGATATTCATATCCACAATCTCCACGATTATGGTTTGGGGAAGTATAAGCAGGTCGACGACGCGCCTTTTGGCGGGGGAGCGGGCATGGTTTTTCGTCCTGAACCGGTTTTTGACTGTATTGAAGCTCTGAAGCTGGAGCGGGAGTATGACGAAGTGATATTTCTTGCACCTGACGCAAAGCGTTTCGATCAGCGGACGGCGAACAGGCTTTCGAGGATGAGAAATCTTATCGTGCTCTGCGGGCACTATAAGGGCATTGACCAGAGGATCCGCGAAACACTCGTCACCATGGAGATTTCAATAGGTGACATCGTAGTCTCCGGAGGCGAGATCCCTTCGCTTTTCCTGATGGATGCCTTGGTAAGGCTGATTCCCGGAGTGCTCGGCGACAGCGAATCGGCACTGAGCGATTCTTTTCAGGAAGGGTTGCTGGATTGTGTGTATTATACGCGCCCTGCCGAATTCAGAGGGATGAAGGTCCCTGAGGTGCTGCTTTCCGGCCATCACCGGAAAATAGAACAATGGAGGCACGAGAACGCGGTCGAGAGAACGAAAGAGCGCAGGCCCGATCTTCTCGATAAAGAGTTTTTTAAGGAATTGAGGAAAAAATAACGTAAATAGTCGAAATACAATGGACAAGTTAATCAAGTTGGTTGAAGCGACCCAGTCAACAGTGGTTTTTCCGGATATCAATCCGGGCGATACGCTCAGGATACAGTTGAAAGTTATTGAAGGCGAGAAGGAAAGACTTCAGGCATTCGAAGGTATCGTCATCAGCGACAGGGGTGAAGGCAGCTCCAAGACCATCACGGTCCGCAAGATTTCCCATGGCGTAGGTGTTGAGAGGATCATTCCCATCAACTCGCCGAATATCGAAAGCGTTACGGTGCTGAAACGCGGCAAGGCAAGAAGAGCCAAGCTTTTCTATCTGCGCAAGCGTACCGGCAAGGCTGCTCTGAAAGTGAAAGAGCGCAAGACGCAAAACGCCCAGTAAGGGCAGCAGCGAAACCCGGCAAGTCACTCTTGCCGGGTTTTTTCTCTTCACACCCTTCAGTTGTCCGATGCAGGAGGCAGGCAAGCCCGGTTTGCTGCAGGAAAACTCGTACAGGCCCACACTACGGCTACAATCCATCCAATCCCCGTCCATGCCGCAAGCAGGTCGAGAATGAAAATCGGCAGTGTCTGTGGATGGTCGCGCAGGACAGCGATGAGCGATGGAAGGAAATAGAGTATCAGGCCGGCAACAAGCATTACATACGGTATCGATGAAGCGAACATGGAGTCAGGCATTGGTTCTCCTTCTTTTCTGTGATGTTTCGCAATTCGAAAAAAAAGCGTATAAAATAAAATATATAAAAGTATATAATCTTTTTTTGCCATTATTTTCTTTCAGCGGTGCCGAAGTGTCAAAAAGAGATTTTACCGATTGCCTGAAACGTGTTATTGTTTTCTCATCGTCGATTTCCTTGAATCGCAGGAGCATCGCCTGTCTTCCTGCCAATCCGGCTTCCATGACCACTGTCATCAATAATGAAAATCTTCCGGAGGATGCCGCAGAGCTTTTCAGGGAGAAGGTTTTCGATTATTACCGCAACCATCGCCGTTCGTTCCCCTGGAGAGAAACCACCGGTCGTTACGCAGTCATGGTCAGCGAAATCATGCTGCAGCAGACACAGGCGGAGCGGGTAAGAGAGAAATTCATTTTGTGGATGGAACGATTTCCCGATGTATTTTCACTTGCCGCAGCCTCTCAGAGGGAAGTCCTTGCGCTCTGGAGCGGTCTCGGATACAATTCGCGCGGCCAGCGCTTGCACTTCTGCGCAAAGGCGGTTGTTGAACGTTTTGGCGGGATTGTTCCCGGGGATCCCCTGGTCCTGAAGAACCTTCCGGGTATCGGAGAATATACTTCGCGCTCCATTCCGGCGTTTGCCGACAACCTCGATGTGGCGGCAGTCGATACCAATATCCGGCGCATCATCATCCACGAGTTCACTCTGCCTGATCTTACAAAGACACCGGACATACAACGAATGGCAGACAGGCTGCTGCCGAAGGGCAGAAGCCGTGAATGGCACAACGCCCTCATGGATTACGGTGCGCAGCACCTCACCGCCAGGAAGACGGGCATACGTCCTCTGACGAAGCAGTCGAAGTTTCAGGACTCCAGGCGGTGGTACCGCGGCAGATTGCTGAAGGAACTCGTCGAGATTGAGCAGATGAGTCTCGAAGAAGTGGAGGAGAAGTTCAGTTCCTGTCCGTGGGGGATCGGCGAAATCATCACCGGCCTCGTGCGCGAAGGGTTCGTGGAGGAAACTGAGAATCCTTATGGACCGGGGAAGGTGTTGAGGATCAAATCCTGAGCAATGTTGGGATCGGGGTATGTCTGTGTAACCTGCCTGATCTGTTCGGTGTGCATATTGTGTTCAATTCGTATAATGCGGCTGATACATATAAAGTATACTATAAACAGAGAACACGTATCCGGCGGTTGTTACAACTTCCTGAATAATAATGACTTCCCTGAATATCGAACCCATGGTGCCGGATGAGGAAGCTGAAGATATGCTTGATTCCTGCTGCCTTCAGGTATCGGATCTGCGCAAGGAAATCCCGCTGCGCCTCTTCGGTATCCGCGATGCCCGTGGCCTTGTCGGGATCGTCGGCGTGGAGTTGCAATGGATGCGTCGCTCTTCGGCCCTCCCTTGCGGTCCGTGAGGATGCACGGAAGAGCGGTTACGGGCGGCTCCTCGTCGGGTATGCAGAGGATTGGGCATCGCAGCAGGGAATAACGGAGCTTTATCTCCTTACCACGACCGCGCCCTAGTTTTTCACTGCTTTCGGATATGACGAGGCAAACCGCAGCGATGCGCCCGAAGCCATCCGGATGACCTTCCGGTTTTCCGTCCTCTGCCCCTCCTCCTCCGCGTTCATGAAAAAGGTGATCACCGGGGAGGCTTTATCAACGTGAACATTGCAGTCTCGCGACCGCCGTCATAGCTGAAAGGAGAACGTATCCTGAAGACGAGGGTGTTCTGGATGGTGAGAGGTATGGCCGCGAACGTGAATTCGAGGAATGAGAGGGATTGGAATGAAAAAAAACCTGCAGCTTCGCCGGAGCAACTGCAGGCCCGGTGCAAGGAAATCAATCCGAATTGTTCAGTGTCGGACTGGGGGCGGGTCCTCGAACCTCACTTCGGGGATGGGGATCTGAGCGTCGGGGCCCCAGTTCACGAAACCGCTGATAAGGTATCTCATCCCCGGCCAGTGTTTCTTTCTTATCGTCATGGAATGAGCCCTGTTCATTCCCGGCGCCATAGCGGTACCTCTGTCCGATCCGACGGAATGACTTTCACTACCGGTTCTCGACATGAAAAGACTGACGGTATAGGGTCCGCAGCCGTCGGCTCCGCTTTCGACGATAACGGTGGCGCGCATGATGTCGACATTTCCTTCGGTGCGCAGCAGTCTGATCGAAGACGACCGTACAGAACCGGCATTTTCACCGACGGCGAAAGAGTCAGATGCAAACAACATGGCGCATACGAAGAGGATGGAAGCGACAAGCCCCCTCGGCGAGGAAATCGTTGTTTTTGCCATTGTTTCTCCATGGTTCATGATTCGTGGTAATCCGGCATATTCATCGGGGGAACGCGTAAACAAAAAACAACATGAACCTCACCGGAAAAATTTCACTGTTCCTTGTGGCGGCAGGCCATGAAGCGGAAACGTTCATCCTGGGGCGATGGCCGAACAAACAGCAAAAGGCTGCAGGCGGAATGGTTATGCCCCGAGATACGCACCTGAAATTTATTTTATGGAACGGCATGACCATCCAATCCGACAGCGATGAACCCTCGAAGGGGTAATTATGTTATAGGGGAAAAGTGTTGAGTTTCACCACGGTTCGATGACATTCGGACGATGTTCCTGTTATGATCGAACATGGAAACGCTAAATCGAGGATTGAACAATGCCGTTACTTTTCTCTCCGGTCTCGATCGGCTCCATGAATTTTCAGAATCGTGTGGTCATGGCACCGATGACACGCAGCCGCGCAACCGCAGATAACCTTCCCAACACCCTCATGGCCGAATATTATGCCCAGCGTGCCACTGCGGGGCTCATCGTCACCGAGGGTACCTCTCCCTCTCCGAATGGCCTCGGCTATCCTCGCATACCGGGCATCTTTTCACTGGCCCAGGTGATCGCGTGGAAGCCGGTGACAGAGGAGGTGCATCGGAAAGGTGCGAAGATCTTCATGCAGCTCATGCACTGCGGAAGGGTTGGGCATCCACTGAACCTTCCCCCTGGCGCTCGCCTGCTCGGGCCATCGGCCGTTGCCGCGGCAGGCGAGATTTACACCGACAAAGGAGGGCTGCAGCCCTTCCCTGTGCCTGAAGCGATGACGCTTGAGGATATACGGACGACGATGGCAGAATTTGCCACTGCGGCCACCAGCGCAGTTGCTGCGGGATTCGACGGCGTCGAGCTGCACGCGGCGAACGGTTACCTGATCGAGCAGTTCATCCGCCCGAATTCGAACCTGCGCAGTGACGGGTACGGCGGGATAATCGAAAACCGTTCACGCTTCCTCTTCGAAGTGCTTGAAGCTCTCATCGGCGCGATCGGCAGGGAGAGGGTGGGTATCAGGCTCTCGCCTTTCGGCGTTTTCAACGATATGCCGCTTTACAAGGAAATGGAGGACGAGTACATCTGGCTCGCCGGTCAACTCGATGCTGCTGCACCCTCCTACGTGCACCTCGTGGACCATTCGGCCATGGGTGCACCGGCAGTGCCCGATTCGATCAGGAAATCATTCCGAAGGGCCTTTACCGGTATTCTGATTCTCTCGGGCGGCTACGATGCCCTGCGCGCGGAAAAGGACCTGGTGGCGGAGCACTGCGACCTCGTTGCCTTTGGGCGTCCCTTCATAGCGAACCCGGACCTCCTCAAGCGCTGGCAGAGTGGTATGCCGCTCAACGAGCCTGATATGACGACATTCTACACCCCGGGCCCGAAGGGGTATACGGATTATCCATTCCTGAAGGAGGGGAATGGGTAGGGGAACGTGGAATATGGGATGTTCGATGTTTTGAGCTTCATAGGAGCGATAGATGAATAGCCGGGGGTGAAACCCCCGGTAAAGGCCAAATACTATCGGGTTTCAGTCCCGCCTCATCGTTGGTATCAACATGCATGGTGCTGTTATTGTTCCGGCAACAATACATCGCAAGGAAATCCATGCAACAGGGCTGTCACTCCGCAATGATGCGTGGCGGAATGAAGAATCCATTTTATTACTGAACAATAATTTATGGATTCTTCGGTTTGCTCGGAATGACACATTCGAGCTATTGTTGCTAACCAGGATTGACTGGTTTAAACGCCGGAGAAATAATGTGTTGTGTGTAATAAGTGTTATGTGTGCAATATGAGGATACTCACCAGGCAATCACATGGTTATCGGTGTTGAAATGTGTTATCTTTAATATGCTTTTTTTAAAAAATATAATTGACAGGGCGTTCCGGAATCAAACAACGATTGTTCTTCATCAGTTATGGACACTCCTTTTTCGTGGCTTCCTCCCGATATGCAGGGGAGCGCGATGATCTCGATTGCCATTGCGTCGCTCGCGATGGCGAAAATTCTCTCGACCGTGGGCGCCGGACTTACCCTGAAGAATGAAGGGATTGCATTCGGCATCGTGAACCTCGAGGTTTCGTGGAGCAGGGAACGCGCCGAGGCTATCGTGACGGCATGGAAGAATAACGGGGTTGTCGGCAAGGCTGTCCAGCAGACGCAGCTCGATTTCGTCTTTCTTCTGATCTATCCCGCAGCCCTGAGTCTCGCCTGCGTGATGACTGCCGGGGGAGGTGACGGGTTCATGGCTGCCGCAGGGATTGCTATGTCATGGATAGTCCTCCTTTGCGCACCCTTCGATGCCCTGGAAAACCTCATGCTCCTCAGAATGCTCAAGGGCTCCTTCGAGCCGAACATTCCCAGGCTCACCGCGATTTCCGCTTCGCTGAAATTCCTCATCATCCTGCTTACCCTGCTCTACCTGCTTGTCATGGTATTTATGAAGTGACTGGGAAGTGGGATCTGGTATTTGGGTGGTGGAAAGTGGGGACACATAGCTCATCGCTCAGTCCCCGGTTCCCGGAAATAGCTCCGCAGGAGTGGTATATCGGCAGCCCGGGGTGAAACCATGGGTCATGCGCCACCCACAAGCCCACGTTCCAAATCCCGGAT
>JAAXVR010000012.1:34464-65808 GCA_013335405.1 Chlorobiaceae bacterium | reverse complement strand
TTTTTTCC
Organism: Chlorobiaceae bacterium; assembly: GCA_013335405.1. Classification (GTDB taxonomy): domain Bacteria; phylum Bacteroidota; class Chlorobiia; order Chlorobiales; family Chlorobiaceae; genus Chlorobium. Next base: position 65,800 of record JAAXVR010000012.1, on the reverse strand, counting down.
TGAAGCTGAAAAAATTGCCTGTCAGTTGTGTTTGAAAAATCAATAGCGTTACAACGAGTACTGCAATTTCTGGGGGTGGGACAGGTTCAATATACAAGAAAACACTTAATAAAATAAAGCATAATAGACAAAGACAGGTACAGGGGAGACGCCGGTGTAGACAAAATGCACAGGAATGCTTTCCATGGTCCCTTTCCGAAAGGGTGATTTCCGCGGATGAATTATGCCGGCCAGTGCCGACAGAGTGACGCTGTGCCATGCGGCATCACTGCAGAGGGCTGTTTATTCAGGAGTGCTGCGGGGTTATGCATCGTTGCGGCGAGGCAGAACGATGTGACCACCCGGAAAGCTTTTCCGTAAGGCTTTCCGGGTTTTGCAGCGAAAAAACGGTTTTTGCTCGTTCAGTTGGCCGATTTCGTACCGTCGGTCACGATCTGCTGCGCTTCATTCCTCTTGAGGATGCCGTCTTCGACCATTTTGTTGACCGCCTGCGTCAGCTGTTCGTAAGTTCGGAGCAGGGCCGGAAGAGACATCGCCAGCGATCCCGCGGGACGGATGTCGGCTTTCTCCTTTTCGAAACGGGTGATATTGACAAGGTCAAAGCGGATGACGCCGTCGATCATCGTGATATTTGCGATACCATCTACGTAAAATGTTTCCATGGTCTGTTCTTTAACCGTTGATGTTGGCTGGAACTCCAGTTGATATTCATCAGAAGCCTGAATTTATTAAAATACAGCGGCTGCCGTTTTTCAATCAGATAAAAATAGCAGCCAGAGAAAAAACTTCCGCAACAGAGGGGTATTTTTTCCCGGCGGTAACGGATCTGACCGTGAAAAACGGGTTCTTCAGGTTCAATTCATGGTGAAAAAATCATCGACCATAGGTATCTTTGTCATTGAGGCGGTGTCCTTCGGAAAACGGGACAACCTCACGGTCATTGCAATCAATAATGAACGGCCATGAAAAAAAACACAGGAATCTGGATTGACCACAGGGAAGCCCTGGTGGTGTCGATGGAAGGTGATGAAACCACCGTGCTGCACATCGAATCGGCAGCCGAAAGCCACTTCAAGCCCTCCGGCGGATGGAAAGCATCGGGTACTGCTGTCGCCCAGTCGGTTTCGAACGAGCACTCGGACGAAGAGCGCAGGAAACATCAGTACCACATTTTTTACCAGAACGTGATCAAGCTTCTCGGCGATTCAGATGCCATCGTGATTTTCGGGGCGGGTGAGGCAAAGACCGAGCTCGCGAAAGAAATGGAGTCGACCGGCATTTTTCATGGCAAAGTTCGCGGGGTTGAAACCAGTGCCCGGATAACGGAAAACCAGTTCATCGCAAAAGTGAAAGAGTTCTTTTAAGCCTTATTCACGGAGTGCCGGTTTTTCCATCACAACTGCTGAAACCGGCCTCACTCCGGCTTCAGCAGTCCGGACATGTAGGAAACAGCTTCCCTCACTTCTTTTTCAGTCAGGTTTTCATTTCCGCCTTTCGGGGGCATGGTACCTTTTTTGCCGTCGTAGCCATCGATCGATTTTTTTACGATGGCATCGAGGCCCGGAGCCATTCTTTTGTCCCATTCCGCGGAATCTCCCGGTTTCGGTGCTCCAGCCAGACCTGAATCATGGCAGGACGCGCAGAAGCTCCCGTAAATCGCCTTGCTTTCCGCATATTTCCGTTCCGCAAGGGTTTCTTTTTTCGAAGCGCCGGTTTCTTCGCTATCGATATTTTTTTCAGGGGTGCAGGAAGAGATGAATAAAAGCGGGAAGGCCAGGATAGGCGTGAAGTGTTTCATTGTTGTCATCAGTTTTCCGGACCGTATTCCGGTTTGGAACCAGAGGATAAATATTGTGAACCGTTCATTACCCGATTTTAAAGATTCCCCTGTTCTGGACAAAAGTTTTTTTCGTCTTTTACTTTTTCCAGTTCAGGTAGTGTTGATTCTCTCCTGACTGGAAAAACAACGCCCTTCGATCGTCCTGCATTATGATTTCATCGCCGCAAGGGTTACCTTAACAATTGTAAAGTATGCGTTGTAATTTCATTTTCTGCTCATGATCAAAGCAAACCGGTTCATCGCAGTTCTGATGGTTATCGGAATGCTTCTGCAGATAAACATTGTTTTCGCCTGCTACGGGCTGTTTTACATGAACCGCAAGGCAATTGCGGAAAAGGTCTGCGAAAAGAAAGTGAAGCATTGCAACGGGCATTGCTTTCTGAAGAAAAAAATCGCCGAGGCGACAGATGCGCCCGCATCACCCGCCGAGAAACAGCGCACGTCAAAAACGCTTGTTGAACTCCTGGACGCGATGCCCGGCATGCTGCCCGCCAACGTCCACTCCTGTCTGAAAATCCCTTCCATCTCGTTCTGCACTCCCGGGCAGCAATTGATTACCCTCGACGGGGTAAAGGGAAAGATAGACCATCCTCCGAACGCCTGAACTCACAATATCAAGCTTCACTGCCGGCCATCTGCAGCCTTCCCTCCGTGTATCCTGAAGCATCGACAAGCAAGATGTTCAGGATGCGCATCGGTACATGGCGCGCCATGCTCTGAGGCGAGAAATTAATTTCTCCCTCTGGGGCACGTGGCATCATGCTGCCGATTCCCTGCGGTGTCCGGCGATCACCTCTGTTTTGTTCCCCGTTGAACGGTGCAGCGTGATTGTTATCCAAAACCCGGAGTATGTTTTTCAACCATTTCAATTTCAACGCTCTATGAAAAAATTTCGGAGAAATACCATAAATCTGGTTACCGTCGTTCTCCTCGCGACTGCCCTGCCCGAGAAAGCACTCTCTGCAGAGGCGAAAAGCGATGAAATCGTCGTTACCGCAACTGCGGAAAAAGAGGCGAAAGCCCTTGCAGCAAAACGGGCGAAAACCAGCGATACCGCAGCGCTGCTCGGTGATACGCCCGGCGTGAGCCTCGCCACCGGCGGCGGTGTTTCCAGCCTGCCCGTTGTGCACGGCCTCGCCGACGACCGCATCATGATCACGCTCGACGGATGCTGTGTGACCTCGGCATGCGCGAACCATATGAATCCTCCGCTTTCCTATTTTTCTCCGGCAAAAGTCGGTACCATCGCCGTGAAGACGGCCGTATCGCCTGTCAGTGAAGGAGGCGACAACATCGGGGGGATCATTGTTGTTGAGTCGGACCCGCCTCTCTTTTCCGAGGAGGCCGGTAACGTGAGGGCAGGGGGAAGCGTTTCCGGCTATTATCGCAGCAACAACTCAGCTACGGGCGCTTCCTTTTCAGCTTCGGCTGCAGGGAAAAACGTCAGTTTCGGGGTGACCGGTTCCATTGACCATGCTGACGATTACCATGACGGCCACGGCGACAAAGTGACCTCGACCTATTACGAATCAAGAAATGTCGGCATGACCCTCGGCGTAAAAGGCGAAAGCAGTCTGCTTACCGTGAAAGCAGGGCATCAGGAAATCCCGGAACAGGGTTTCGTGAACCAGTGGATGGATATGACCGGCAATACCGCCAACTATCTGAATGCTTCGTGGCAGAAAGGCTTCGGTTGGGGCAAGCTCGACGCAAAGGCATACTGGCAGAACACCTGGCACAGCATGAATTCAGGAAAGGACAAGGTGGCGCATGTTACCATGATGCCCGATATGCCGATGGAAACACACGGCATCGATATCGGCTATTCATTGAAGACCGATATCGACCTGAATGAAAAGAATATCCTTCGCCTCGGGCACGAGTTCCATCGCTTCACCCTTGACGACTGGTGGCCGCCGATTTACTCCAAAGTGGGGACTATGGGGCCCGACACTTTCCTGAACATCAACGACGGCAGACGCGACCGTTATGCCTTCTTTGCCGAATGGGAAGGCAAGCTGAGCGACCGGGTGACGGGGATCTTCGGTGTCCGCAACGAGCAGGTCCGGATGGATACCGGTGATGTGCAGGGGTACAATAATCAGAATGTTGTTATGGGGATGATGGGTTCGACTACGACCAATTATCTGAAAGATTCGGAAGCCTTCAATGCCCTGGATCATGAGCGCAATGACAGCAACTGGGATATTACCGCGTTGCTGAAGTTCGAACCTGATGCGTTATCCGCATACGAGGTCGGTTATGCACGCAAGACCCGCTCACCAAATCTTTACGAGCGCTATGCCTGGTCCACGTTCTGGATGTGCAGCGGCATGGTGAACTGGTTCGGGGATGGCAACGGGTATGTGGGAAACCTCGATCTCGAGCCGGAAGTTGCCCATACCGTCAGCTTTACGGCAGGATGGCACGACAGCGGGAGGAAAACATGGGAGCTGAAAGTGACGCCCTACTACACCTATATCAGCGACTATATCGGGGTGAAAAAGATCGGGGAGAAACTATTCAACGTCGAGAAAAGGAACATTCTGCAGTTCGACAACCACGATGCTGAAATCTATGGCATCGACCTGTCCGGCATGGTCTCGCTGTGGAACAGCGAGGGGTTCGGTTCCGGCCAGCTTCGCGGCGTTGTCGGCTATGTGCACGGTCGGGACCTTGACAACGGGACGAACCTCTACCACATGATGCCGCTTAACGGCCTGCTTACGCTGGAACAGAGCATCAAAGGCTGGACCAACGCAGTGGAGGTGCAGCTCGTCGGCAGCAAGACCCTTGTCGACGATCTGCGTCTCGAGCCGGAGACGGAAGGTTACACCCTCGTAAACATCAGGACCTCCTACCAGTGGAAGAACCTGCGGATCGATGCGGGTGTCACGAACCTGTTCGATGCTTTCCATCACCTGCCGCTGGGGGGTATCAACTACGATAACTTCCTTTTCACCAAGCCAGCCGGGCAGATCTATCCTCTTGCCGGTATGGGGCGTTCTTTCAACATCGGCGTGACACAGAGCTTCTGAGCACTCCGTGTATGCGAATCATTGCCATCGGCCGTATCATGGCGGGCAATGGTTCGGAGCACTCTGCAGCCCTGCAGGGCGGGTAACCTCCCGTTCTGCAGGGTTTTTAAATTAGCCTCAGCCGGCAGTGACCGCTGAACGCGCCTTCCCTCATGCATTCGTCTCACGGGGCAGGCAGCGCCCTGAAATCTTTTACATCCTTTTATCGTTATGAGTTATTATTATTTTGCATACTGTGTACGGTGTTTCCCTTCTGCATTTTTTTCCGGAATTGCAGAATGAACAGACAGTCGCTTCAATGGAAACAAAATGCAGGTTATCTGAACAGAACATTCACTGATTCAGCCCCCGGAAGGTTTCATGGCTGAAATCAGGCTTTATCGTTGCCTATTCTGAGTGTTCAAACATCTATCCATGGAAATATTCTTTCTTTTTTTACTTATTCTTCTGAACGGTCTGTTCGCCATGACCGAAATAGCCCTTGTGACGGCAAAACGTGCCCGACTTTCCAGGCTTGCCGAAGACGGGAACAAAGCCGCCGCTGCCGCCCTCAAGCTCGGCCACGAGCCAACCAAATTTCTTTCGACCATCCAGATCGGCATTACCTCGATCGGTATTCTCAACGGTATTGTGGGCCAGAACGCGCTTGCAGGGCCATTATCCCTCTGGTTCGGCACGCTCGGCATGGAAAGCGAAATGAGCGGGATCCTTTCGACGGCCCTCATTGTCATTTCCATCACCTATGTCACGATTGTCATCGGCGAGCTTGTGCCGAAACGCCTCGGACAGTTCAACCCCGAAGGGATCGCCTGCATTGTGGCGATACCGATGCAGGCCCTCTCCTCCATAACGAGACCTTTCGGAAAGCTGCTTTCGTCATCCACCGACGCCATTCTGCGCCTCATGGGCAAGAATCCTCAGGCGTTGCCGAGCGTCACTGAAGAAGAGATCCATGCCATGCTCGAGGAGGGATCGGAAGCCGGCGTGATCGAGCAGCAGGAGCACGAGATGGTCCGCAACGTTTTCCGTCTTGACGACCGCCAGCTCGGCTCACTGATGGTTCCTCGTGCGGATATCGTGTTTCTGGATGTTTTACGCCCTCTTGAAGAGAATATCACCCGGGTCACCGAATCTGAGCATTCCCGCTTTCCTGTATGCAACGGAGGGCTGCAGACACTTCTCGGCGTGGTCAACGCAAAACAGCTCCTCTCCCAGACCCTCAAGGGAGGGTTGACCGATTTCGCGTCCCATCTCCAGCCTTGCGTCTATGTGCCTGAATCGCTGACCGGCATGGAACTGCTCGACCATTTCCGGACATCAGGGACGCAGATGGTGTTCGTGGTCGACGAGTATGGCGAGATTCAGGGCCTCGTCACCCTGCAGGACCTGCTCGAGGCGGTGACCGGGGAGTTCGTCCCCCGCAACAGTGAGGATTCCTGGGCCCTGGAGCGAGAACATGGTTCATGGCTGCTCGACGGGCTCATTCCTGTTCCCGAATTGATGGACACGCTTGAACTGAAAAGCGTTCCGGAGGAGGAAAAGGGCCGGTACCATACCCTCAGCGGCATGATGATGTTGCTGCTTGGCCGCATGCCCCGTACCGGGGATATCGTGAACTGGGAAGAGTGGACGCTCGAGATTGTCGATCTCGACGGCCAGAGGATCGACAAGGTGCTGGCGACACGGGTGCCGCAAGTTCCGGAAAACGGTGAAAAAAAACAGCAAGAGAAGGAAGAGGAGTCCTGACAGGGCACTCTTCCGGAATACAGGTATTTCCCGCTTGCCGGGTATTTGCGTACATTGTACCGGAGTACGGTTGTTTATCGTTTTTCCTAACCCAAAACCAATTCTCCCCATGAGCAAACGTTTCTTGCTACGCCTTGCAGGGTTCTCCCTTGCGATCATCGGGACATGCGGCATCCTTTCCTCCTGCCAGAAAAAGGTGGGCGAGGTGCTTGTCGAAAAAGCGATCGAGCAGTCTACGGGAAACAAGGTCGATATCAGTTCAGGAGGGCAGAATATCACCATACAGTCGGAAGGACAGAAAATCGAGATACAGGGGAGCGAATCCGGCGTATGGCCCAATGATCTTCCGGGAGAGGTGCCAAGATTCGCCTGGGGCAAGATCAAGGCAGTCACCCGTGCTGAAATGCCCGACGGCAAAAGCTGGGTGGTGGTTTGTGAAAATGTTCCCGGCAACATTATCAAGAACTACGAAGTACTCCTGAAAAACAGCGGCTTCAAGACGGTTTCAACCATCATAACATCAAGTGATGGTGAAGGCGGGAGCGTTTCCGGGGAGAAGGACAAACTCAAGGTCGCCCTTATGGCAGGCAACGGCAGCGCTTCGCTGTCGGTAGTCAGGGAGCCCTGAAGGGAAGCTCTACAGGAAATCGCCCGAAAGAGGGCTTGTAACAACCATTGACTATGTCAAACCAGCAAAACGACTGCCTTTTCTGCCGTATTGTCCGCGGGGAGATTCCCGCGGACGTGGTCTACCGGAACGAACATGTCATGGCGTTCCGTGACATCACTCCGGTTGCACCGGAGCATGTGCTTATCATCCCGATAAAACATATCGCTACGCTCAACGACCTTTCCCCTGAATATGAAGCCGCCGCAGGACAGATCATGCTTGCCGCGGGGCATGTCGCCGGTATTCTCGGGATCAGGGAATCGGGATACCGCCTGGTGTTCAATAACGGACGGGACGCGCTCCAGAGCGTCTTCCATATTCACGGGCACCTGCTCGGTGGAAGGACCATGGGATGGCCACCCTTTCCCGGCATCACCAGGGATCATGGATAGCTTTCCCCGGGGGATGCCGACATGAACGCATCGCATGTTCCTTTCGGGGCGACCCGCTCTCTGCCGATTCCGGGAGGAAACGTGGAGTTCTGTTCGCTGCAGGCGCTTGGCCGGGAAATATCCCTGCCGCCGGGAGATCTGCCGAAAACAATCCTTGTGCTGCTCGAAGCCGCATTGCGGAACATGGACGGGTATGCCGTTTCCGAAAAGGATGTGCTTGCACTCGCAGGCTGGGCCGGTTCAGCACCGGGTTCGATCGAAATCCCGTTCAAGCCATCAAGGGTCGTGCTTCAGGATTTCACCGGCGTTCCCGCAATCGTTGACCTTGCCGCACTGCGAGAGGCCTGTCGTGAGCTCGGTGGCGATCCCGAACTCATCAACCCGCTCGTACCCTGCGACCTTGTCATTGACCATTCCCTGCAGGTGGATTATTTCGCATCTCGGGATGCCCTGCAGAAAAACCTCCTCATGGAATTCAGCCGCAACAGAGAGCGCTATGCTTTCCTCAAATGGGGGCAGCAGGCTTTCCGCAATTTCAGGGTCGTGCCTCCCGGTACGGGGATAGTGCACCAGGTCAATCTCGAATACCTTTCGAGTGTCATCGCGGTCAGGGAGGGCATGGCATTTCCCGATTCTCTCGTCGGCACTGACAGCCATACCACCATGATCAACGGTCTCGGTGTTGCAGGATGGGGCGTCGGGGGCATCGAGGCCGAAGCCGTCATGCTCGGTCAGCCGATCTCCCTGTCGCTACCCCGCGTGACCGGCGTTCGTCTCGACGGCAGGCTTCCGTCCGGTTCCACCGCAACGGATCTTGTGCTCACCGTCACCGAGATGCTGCGCAAGATTGGCGTCGTCAACGATTTCATCGAGTTTTACGGTCCCGGTCTCGATACGCTTTCCCTTCCCGACAGGGCAACGATTGCCAACATGTCCCCGGAATACGGAGCCACCATGGCATTTTTTCCGGTAGATGCCGTAACCATCGAATACCTGCAGCTGACCGGCAGGGCCGATGCCTGCGATCTTGTCGAGCGGTACTGCAAAGAGCAGGGTCTCTGGCGGGAGCCGGGCTGTGTTCCTCTGTTTTCAAGGACCTTTTCACTTGACCTCGGGACGACAGAGCCTTCGCTGGCAGGTCCGGGAAGGCCGCAGGACAGGGTTCCGCTTTTTTCGGTTTCCGGTTCCTGGCGCAGGAACGGGGCCGAACGTTCATCCAGCGACATGGAGTCCGAAGGCAGTGGGGCTTACGTATATCAGGGTGCTCCGGCCCCTTGCCCGGTATGTTCCGGGCAGCCTTTTTCGCTTCCGTCCGACGGCCCTGTCGTCATAGCGGCAATCACCTCGTGCACCAATACCAGCAACCCGTCGGTCATGATAGCTGCCGGGCTGCTGTCAAGGGCAGCAAGGGCGCGCGGGATCAAGGCAAAGCCATGGGTAAAGACCTCTCTCGCCCCGGGTTCGAGGGCGGTGACCGATTATCTCGACCGCTCCGGTTTGTCGGAAGATCTCGATGCTCTCGGTTTTACCACGGTCGGATACGGTTGCACCACATGTATCGGGAATTCCGGTCCGCTTCCCGATGCCGTTGCCGAAGCGATTGAAAATGGTAATATCTCTGCATGTGCGGTCCTTTCGGGAAACCGGAACTTCGAGGGACGCATCCACCCCCAGGTCAGGGCCAGTTATCTTGCAAGCCCCCCCCTTGTCGTAGCATATGCCATCGCAGGCAGCATGGGCAGCAATCTTCTCGCAGAACCGCTGGGATTCGACAGGGAGAGGAACCCTGTCTGGCTCCGGGATCTCTGGCCTTCCGATGAAGAGGTTGAAAAGCTTGTACGCGAATTTGTCTCTCCTGACCTGTTCAAAAGCAGTTACAGGGATGTTTTTACCGGGACCCCGCACTGGATTGCCGTCGAAGTGCCGCGAGGAGAGCTTTATTCCTGGGATCCCGCGTCAACCTACATCAGAAAGCCCCCTTTCCTTCTCGATGTCGCTCCGGCTCCCGGTCCGCCTTCAAAGATAGAAGGGGCCAGATGTCTCGCCCTGTTCGGCGATTCGGTCACAACCGATCATATCAGCCCGGCCGGATCGATAAAGCAATCGCAGCCTGCCGGGCTCTATCTCGCTTCCCTCGGCGTGGCACCTGCCGATTTCAACAGTTTCGGCGCCAGGCGCGGCAATCACGAGGTCATGGTGAGGGGAACCTTCGGGAACATACGGTTGCGAAACATTCTTGCCGGAGGCACAGAAGGCGGGTATACCGTTTTTTTCGGAAAGGACGGCGCCGCAGGTGAGCCGATGACGATCTACGACGCCGCCGTGCGGTATGGATCGGAAAACATTCCTCTCGTCGTGCTTGCAGGCAGTGACTACGGAATGGGCAGCAGCAGGGACTGGGCAGCGAAAGGCAGCCTTCTGCTCGGTGTCCGCGCCGTCATTGCCCGCAGTTTCGAAAGGATCCACCGCTCAAATCTCATTGGAATGGGAATCCTTCCGCTCGAATTCATGGAAGGAGAGAGTATCGGTTCTCTCGGTCTTACCGGGCGGGAGCTGTTCACCGTCCGGAATGACGAAGAGATTGTTCCGGGCTGCTTGCTGGAAGTTGTCGCCATGCATCCTGAAACAGGACATCTTACGGTGTTCCGGGTCCGCTGTCGCATCGATACGCCGCCGGAGGCCGATTACTTCCGCAATGGAGGTATCCTGCCTGCTGTTCTTCGCCGTCTTGTGCAAGGGTGAACTGCTTTTTTATCACGAAATTCAGCGATTGAAATTTTTATCGTAACCCTTCGGTTATCTATATTTAATCCAAATAATTTATCGGTGAGTTTCATGCTGTTATCTGAACTGAAGGTAGGCGATACGGGCGAAGTGACATCTCTTAAGGCGGAAGTTGCGGTGAGGAGAAGGATAATGGACATGGGGCTGATCAGGGGTACCAGCGTCAAGGTGCTCAGGGTGGCTCCGCTCGGAGATCCTATCGAAATATTTTTCAAAGGGATGTATCTCGCTTTGAGGAAAAACGAAGCGGATGGCATTCACGTAAGAAAAACGGAGGACGACGATGCGTGTGAGCAGTGCCGGTCGAAGCATGCCCGCAGGAGGTATGGATGGGCGCGCTGAAAGACACCCCGGAGATACGCATTGCGCTGGCAGGAAATCCTAATTGCGGCAAGTCTTCCCTTTTCAACCTTCTTACAGGATCGCACCAGAAGGTTGGCAATTTTCCCGGAGTGACCGTCGAAAAGCACGAAGGGGACCTTGAACATAAAGGGGTCAGGATTACGGTAGTCGATCTTCCCGGAACCTATTCTCTTACCCCCTACTCTCCCGAGGAGATCGTTGCAAGGCATTACCTCATCAGGGAGCGACCCGATGTCGTGCTCAATGTCGTCGAAGGGCCCAACATTGAAAGGAACCTCCTGTTGACGACCCAGCTGATGGAGCTCGGGGTTGATTTCCTCGTTGCGCTCAATATGATCGACGAAGTGCAGGAAAAAGGTATGGAGATCGATACGAAACAGCTGCAGAAGCTCCTCGGCTGCCATATCGTGCCTGTTTCCGCCAAAAAGAAGATCGGTGTCGAAAAGCTGCTCGACCATGTCCTGAGGGTGGCCGGCAAGGATATTGAAATCCGGAAAAACAAACTGTTCTACCGTGAAGAACTCGAGCTTTTCATTCAACGGATCGCGTCACTGCTGGAAACGGAAAAAGAGCTCGGGGGTTACAATTCGAGGTGGCTTGCAGTCAAACTCCTCGAAAATGACCGGGAAGTCTACCACGAAGTGCAGCAGTATCCGGTCTGGGTAAAAGTCGAGCTTGCGCTTCAGGATGCCATCAGGGAGACAGGGAAGCTTTACGATACAGACCCGGAGGAACTGATCTCGGAAGATCGCCATGCATTCATACGCGGCGCGATGAAAGAGTGTGTCCGTCAGCGGGAAGAAAAGAAAGCCACCCTTACGGATTACATCGACATGGTCGTGCTGAACAGGGTACTCGGCCTGCCGGTTTTCCTGCTGGTCGTCTGGGTGATTTTCCAGGGGACCTTCACGATAGGGGCGCCTCTGATGGAGGCTCTCGAATGGATATTTTCCGGGACAGCAACCATCATTTCTCCGCTCATCACCAACGAAATGCTCCGGTCGGTGCTTGTCGACGGTATTCTTTCAGGGGTAGGCGGCGTACTGGTGTTCGTGCCGAATATCGTTCTGCTGTTCATAGGTCTTTCGTTTCTCGAGGCCTCCGGCTATATGGCCAGGGCGGCATTCGTCATCGACCGGGTTATGCACCGTTTCGGTCTTCACGGCAAATCTTTCATTCCCATGATTACAGGATTCGGATGCTCCATTCCTGCCATCATGGCGACAAGGACCCTGAAGAACCCTGCTGACCGGCTTGCCACGATCCTGATCATTCCGTTCATGAGCTGCGGGGCTAAACTCCCGGTCTACATTCTCCTGACAGGAGCTTTCTTCGCTCCGCAGGAAGCGGCGAACGTGATGTTCTGCATCTACCTTCTCGGCATAGTCGTAGGGCTTCTTACTGCGAAGCTCCTTAAATCGACCGTCCTTAAAACGGATTCCGAACCCTTTGTCATGGAGTTGCCTCCCTATCGGTGGCCTGCTTTTTCCTCTGTGCTTTTTCAGGCGAGGATGAAAGCGCTGATGTATGTAAAAAAAGCCGGTACGCTTATTCTGGGTGCGGTCATCATTATCTGGGTGGCCAGCAATTACCCGAGGCATCCCGAGCTCGACCGGCAGCTCTCCGTGGAAACAGCGCGAATCCAGGCAAGCTCTCATGGCGAGAGTGAGAAAACGCTCCGCATACAGGAGCTCGATTCCAGGATCAGGGCGGAGCAGCTCGAATACTCCGTTGCGGGAAGAACCGGGAAGCTGCTCGAGCCGCTCATCAGGCCGCTCGGTTTCGACTGGAGGATTGGCATAGCGCTTGTCACAGGGCTGAGCGCAAAGGAAGTCGTGGTCTCGACGCTCGGCACCATCTATTCCCTTGGGCAGAGCGGCGGAGGGGAGCATCCCGAACTTGCTTCGATCCTGAGGAATGATCCCGCATTCAGCCGTGCGACGGCACTGAGCCTGATGGTTTTCGTTCTTCTTTATCTTCCCTGCGTAGCGGCCTTAGGGGTCATGAAAAAGGAGGTGGGCCAGTGGAAGCCGGTGCTGCTGTATTCGATTTATTCCCTCGGGGTGGCATGGCTCCTCTCTTTTGCAACTTACCGGCTGGCCCTCCTCATGCCGTGACTTCCACGGTTTCGCTGACAGGAGGCGAGACCAGACCCGCTTCTTCGGCCCTGATTATGATTTCGTCGACAGAAAGGCTCATCGGTACCGGTTTGCCGTCCGCCATCATGAGCGGAACTTCCGGATGGGCTTTTCGATGGTTTTCCATCACCGATTCCCAGCGGTTCCGGGTTTCTTCATCGAGGGAGCCCCAGGCGAGGCGTCCCCTGCATTTCGGAAATTTCGAACATCCCAGCCACAACCCTCGTTTTCCGCTTCTCAGGTAGAGCGGTGCGCCGCATTTCGGGCAGGCAATGTCCGTAGCGACCGGCGGGGTTTTCATCGGTTCGATGTGCCGCTGTTTGTTGAGGTTCAGGAGGGTGTTGCACTTAGGGTAGCTGGAACAGGCGAGGAACGGGCCGAGCCTTCCCTTCCGAAGCAGCATGTGTCCTTCCCCGCAGGACGGGCAGAGGACTCCGGTATCAGTGGGCTTTGCCTTGTTTGAGCTCAGCGTTTTTATATTTTTGCATTTCGGGTAGCATGAGCAGCCGAGGAACTTCCCGCTTGCAGTCCATTTGACGATCATCCTTCCCTTGCCGCACTTTTCGCAGGTAGCCGTGTCGCTGTTCTGCGGGATCAGCGGGTCGTTGCCGCGAAGGCTGAGGGCTGTTTCGAGCGGTTTATAGAAACTGTCGAGCACTTGCTCATACTCGTCTTCCCCGCTTGCCACCTTGTCGAGCTCGTTTTCCATGTAGGCAGTGAACCCGACATTGAAAAGTTCGGGGAAGTTTGCCACGAGGATGAGAGAAACATCCTTTCCGAGTTCGGAGGGAATGATTTTCTTTTTTTCAAGCTCGACGTATCGCCTGTCCTGAAGTGTGGAAAAAATAGACGCGTAAGTGGAGGGTCGTCCGATACCATAGTTGTCGAGGTCCTTGACGAGGCTCGCTTCGGTGTAACGAGCAGGCGGCCGGGTGAAGCTCTGTTTCCTGTCGATGTTTTCGAGCTGCAACGGATCGCGCACGGAAAGCTTTTCCGGCAGCTGTACGCTCTGTTCTTTCTCGACATCCTCCTTTGTCGATGCCTGCGCTTCGTAGTCGAGCTCCCGCTGGTCGTCGTAGACGCGCATAAAGCCGGGGAACAGGACTCTGCTGCCGGTAGCCCGGAACAGGAACCTTGAGGATGGTTCGCAGACGTCGACTTTTGTCTGCTCTATTTTCGCAGGGGCCATCATCGAAGCGACGAAGCGTTTCCAGACCAGTTCATAAAGCCTGTACTGGTCGTTTGAAAGGTAGCGGGCCACGTGCTCCGGCCTGCGCGCGACGGAGGTCGGCCGTATGGCCTCGTGTGCGTCCTGTGCGTTTTTGCCCTGGCGGGATGAACCTCCGTGGCCGATGTACTCCTTACCGAACTCTCTGCCGATATAATCCCTTGCCTGTGCGGCAGCTTCCGTGCCGATACGGGTGGAGTCGGTCCTCATGTAGGTGATGAGGCCGGTTGCACCTTCGGGGCCGAGATCGATGCCTTCGTAGAGCTGCTGGGCCAGACTCATGGTTTTTTTTGAACCGAAGCCGAGCTGGTTTGATGCGGCCTGCTGGAGCAGCGATGTCGTGAACGCCACGGGAGGCTTGCGCTGTTGCACCCGGGGAGTGATTTCAAGCACCGAGAATGCGCAATTGCCTGCCGTTGCGGCAATCGCTTCCGCTTCGGACTGATTCGTTATTTCCGGTTTTTCTCCGTCGAGCTGGACGAGCCTTGTCCTGAAGGTTTCTTTCGAAGGTGTCTGGAAATCGGCTGAAATGGTCCAGTATTCCTTAACCTGGAAATTGTTTATCTCTTCTTCACGCTCGCAGATGAGCCTCAGTGCCACCGATTGTACACGACCTGCAGAGAGGCCGCGAAGGACCACGTTCCAGAGGAAAGGGCTGATCTTGTAGCCGACGATTTTATCGAGCCCCTGACGGGTCTGCTGTGAACGGACCAGGCGGTAGTCGATCTGTCTCGGCTCATTGATGGCCGCCCTGACGGCGTTATTGGTGATCTCGTTGAAAAGCACCCTTGATACTGGTTTACTGACCGGGCCGATCTCGTTGGCGATATGCCATGCGATGGCTTCTCCCTCGCGGTCCGGGTCTGTGGCGATCAGGATTTCATCAGCCTCGGCAGCAAGTTTTTTTATCTGTCTGACAACTTTTTCCTTGCCGGCGATGATTTCATAGCGGGGCTCGTAATTGCGGTCGAAATCGAGACCGATCTCTTTTTTCGGCAGGTCCTTGATGTGGCCGACCGATGCGAAAACCGTGTATTTGTCCCCAAGGTACTTATTGATGGTCTTTGCCTTTGACGGGGATTCTACGACAATCAGGGTCCTGTTCCGGGCGGATGGAGTTGGTGATGGTGCTGCCATTGGTCGGTCCCTGTTGTAAGTAAGTAAAAGAGATGTGTGAAAGTAAAATTCTGAAAAAGATAGGTGTTGAAGCGAAAAAAACAAATTTTGCCGAAAGATACAGCTTCCCTTTCTGGATGCTTTTGGTTGTGCAGAACCTTTCACAAAAACCGGTTAGAGTGGCACTGAAAATAATGTATTTTATCCGGAGAGCAATCCCCATACGATCCCGCTTCGAAAGAGATGAAGAAAAAATGCAGTTGACAATGATGCCCGATATGTTGCATGGTTTGCGTTATCGTCTGACAGCCCTGTTTCTCGCGATTTTCCTGATGCTTCCGGCCTCGGGGCTCGATGCCGCCCTGCCTCTGCTCCCCGGGCAGGCTTCGGTACCGCTTGTCGTTACCACCGGTTACAACCAGGGATATGTCATCCGTGTGCTTTCCATGAGGAACGGCACACGACTTTTTGTGGATCTCGAATCTTTTGCCAGGTCGCTCCGCCTGATTTCCCGCAGGGAGCAGGGCTCGATCGTCATCGATGAATCCCTCGATTCTCCCGGCAGTTTCTGCTCGCTCATGGCCGGCAGCAATTTTGCGCGTATTGTTTCGAGGGACCCCGATCTGCCGAAGCGCATCATTCAGCTCCGGTCTCCGGTCGCCCTCTCCGGTAACCGCATCGTTCTTCCTGTTACGGACGCATGCAGGATATTCGAGCTATGGCTCGACAGACAGATATCCTTCTCCCCGACGTCTGAAAAGATCAGCGCCCGTTTCGACAGCCGTCGCGAAGGCGGCAACTTCGAAGCGACAGGCGTCGTCGGTGGTGAAGAAGAGCCTCGGTCCTCACCGCCTCCATCCCTGCCGCCGAAACCAGCCGTTTCTGAACCTGCATCGTCAGCTGCCTCTGCTCCCCGGAGCGAAGAGCTCCCGATGCCCATAAAAGGAATCGAGGTCGACAATCGGGCGAACGGGGCGATCATCACCGTCCAGGCTTCGCTTCCTCTTGTCCAGGCCTCACTCCTCAGTCCCGACGCCGAAGGATATGCATATTTTTCACTTGAAAAGGCCTCCTGCGATCTGCGGATGCTGTCGAAAATCTACAGCGGAGGCGTTGTCAAATCGATTACGCCGAAAAAATTCGAAGGAGGGGGCGTACAACTCACCATATCGCTTGACAACCGGGCATATGCCGTCAGGTCTGTCGAACTCTCCCGGGATGAAAAGAATGGCCGATACGTGATTTACGTGCGTCATGAAGCCAATGTCGAGGAAATCCACAAGCTGGAAAAGCAGCGCCAGATAGAAAAGGTCATCAGCCGGGACATCGAAAAGTGGAAACTCGACACCATCGTGCTCGATGCAGGACATGGCGGCAAGGACCCGGGGGCTGTCGGCGCCGGCGGGACGAGGGAAAAGGATGTGGTCATCAATATCGTTCGCGACATAGGCGGTTTCATCAGGCAGAAATGGCCGGAGGTAAAGGTCGTCTATACGAGAAGCGATGACACCTTCATTCCCCTGCACGAAAGGGGCCGGATTGCGAACAGGAACGGTGGCAAGCTCTTTGTCAGCGTGCACTGCAATGCAAGTCCGAGCCATTCAGCGCATGGATCCGAGGTCTACATTCTCGGTCCCCACAAGACAAAAGCTTCCCTCGACGTGGCGATGATGGAAAATGCGGTCATCAGGCAGGAAACCGATTACAGGGAGCAGTACAAGGGTTTTTCCGAAGAATACCTTATCATGAGCAGCATGGCGCAGAGCGCTTTCATAAAGCAGTCCACAACCCTCGCGCAGAACATACTCAGGCCGGACGAACGGCTTATGAACACCTCCAGGGGTGTGCGGCAGGCAGGATTCATGGTCTTGTGGACCCCCTCCATGCCAAGTGCGCTGGTCGAAGTGGGATACCTGTCGAATCCCCGTGAAGAAAGGGTTCTGAGCAGCCGGGAACAACAGGCCAGGCTCGCCTGGGCGATTTTCCAGGGAATCCGGGCCTACCGCCGCGACTATGAAGCAACGAGCATGGCTGCAATGGAGCAGAAGCGCTGAATCTGCCGCCCTCAGGGAAAAAGCTCGCCCGTTTGTGTTTTTTTTATTGCATTGTTGTCAACCCTGCCATAAATTCCGGTTTACAATTTTAAAGGGCGGTAGTTGCCTGTAAAGCGCTCCCGGCAACGATGAACGATGTCACATCCGGAATTCTTGCCTCCCTCGGCAGATCCGACATTTTCCTATCAGGCGAAGAACTGTGCCGCGAGTTTTCCATAACACGCAGCGCGGTTTGGAAGCATATCGGACTGCTTCGCGACGCGGGTTGCCGTATCGAGGCCGTCACAGGAAGGGGATACCGTCTCATGGAACTTTCCGGTCGCCCGGTGCAGGCAGAAGTCGGCATGTTCCTTGAAACAGGGCGCCTCGGGAAAAACTTCGTCTATCATCAGGAAGCCCTCTCCACCAACCAGCTTGCCAGGGCTCTCGCACAGGAAGGAGCGCCTGAAGGGACCGTGGTCTCTGCCGACTCCCAGACGGGCGGCCGGGGCAGGATGGGAAGGTCCTGGATTTCTCCTCCCGGCGTCAATCTCTATTTTTCGTTCATACTCCGGCCCGCTCTTCCGCCGTTCAGGGTTCCGCAGCTCACCCTGCTTGTCGCAGCGGCGATCCATCGCGCCCTTCTGCCGCATATTCCCGGCTTACGGCCGATGGTGAAATGGCCGAACGATATTTTCCTCAACGGCAGGAAAGTGTGCGGGGTACTTTGCGAGATGCAGTCGGAACCGGATCTCGCTCATTTTGTCGTTGTCGGAATCGGTATCAACGTGAACCAGTCCGTTTTTTCCCCCGAACTCCGGCATCTTGCCACTTCTCTCTCTTTCGAGGCGGGCAGGTCTCTTTTGAGGCCGCAGCTCCTGGCCTGCGTGCTCAACCAGTTCGAACCGCTCTACCAGGAGTGGCTTGGCATGGACGACCTTTCATTCATTCTTCCATATCTGGAGGAGTACTCCCTGCTCAACGCGAAGGAGGTGACTGTCGATCAGCCCCGCAAGTCTATCCACGGAACGGTGAGAGGAATAGCGCCCGGCGGCGAACTTGTGCTTCTTGGCGAAGACGGGCGACGCATGCTCGTTTCATCGGGGGAGGCACATATCAGAAAAGAACCATCATGATACAAGGAAATACAATGAACCCGCTCCATCCATCCCTTGGCGCAGCATACCGGGTACTCGAAACCGGCGAACCCATCCGCAAGGAAGACGCGGAGTTACTCTCCCGGCTGACCGGCGAGCATGTGCTTGATCTCGCATCCCTCGCCAACAAGGTCAAGAACAGGTATGGTGCGCCTGTCGAGACAGGTGCGCTGCATGCCTGCTCGATCATGAACGCCAAGTCGGGGGTCTGCACAGAAAACTGCCGTTTCTGTGCCCAATCGAAGCACAACAATGCGAATATCGAGGTGTACAGCCTCACAAGCGAAGAATCAGCGCTGATCGAGGCTCGCCACGCCGTTGCGGAGGGGGTTTCCCACTTCGGCATCGTGACGAGCGGGTACGGTTACAAAAAGATGAACAGCGAATTCAGGCGCGTGCTCGCCATGATCAAGCGGCTGCATACCGAACTTCCCGGTCTCAACGTCTGTGCCTCTCTCGGCGTCCTCGGGGAGGAAACCGCTTCGGCGCTGGCCCGGCAAGGCATCGCGCACTACAACATCAATATCCAGGTCTCGCCGGCACGCTACCGGGAGCTCATTTCCGACACGCATGAAATTGAGGAACGCATTGAGACCATAAAGCTTCTGCGGAGGAACAACATTTCCGTATGCTGCGGAGGCATCATGGGGGTCGGCGAAAGCATGGCCGACCGGCTTGACATGATTTTCGCCCTGCAGGAGCTCGATGTCACCGTCATTCCGCTCAACGTGCTCGTGCCAATCGAGGGTACTCCGGTCGCGCACAATGAGCCCGTCTGTCTTGCCGACATCGTGAAAACCTTCGCGATCTGCCGGCTCGCCCACCCGACGAAAATCATAAAATTCGCAGCCGGCAGGGAAACCATCATGAAGGATTTCCAGGGCCTTCTCATGCTGTCGGGAGCGAACGGATTCCTGACGGGCGGCTACCTCACCACGAGGGGCAGGGAAGTTGCCGAAGACCGCAGGTTTGCGGAGCATATCGCCTGTTTCAACTGAACAGGCGCTACCGGAATGCAGGAGTTGAGGGAACGGATGGAAAGGGAGCTCGGGGAGCTCCGGGTGGTGGAACGTTACAGGACCCTTCCGCCGGTTACCGCACGCACGGGCAAGTACCTCGAACTGGGAGGATCTTCTCTCCTCAACCTTTCTTCGAACGATTACCTCGGGCTCGGCGACGACCGTGAGCTGCTCGACGGATATCTGGACGAATGCCGTGTGAGAGGCTACCAGATGACCAGTTCATCTTCCCGGCTCCTTGTCGGCAACCACCCTCTCTACGGCATCCTCGAGGATGAGCTGGCATCCCTTTACCGGCGTGAAGCCGCGATGGTGTTCAACAGCGGCTACCATGCCAACATCGGGATACTTCCCGCACTGTGCGGCCGCCACGACCTCGTGCTCTGCGACAGGCTGAACCATGCGAGCATCATCGACGGCATGAGGATAGCCGAAGCCCAATCGCATCGCTACCGGCATAAGGACTACGGTCATCTGGAAGAACTTCTCGATACGGCACAGGGCCGGTACCGACAGATATTCATCATTTCGGAATCCGTTTTCAGCATGGATGGTGATCTTGCCGACCTCCGCCGGCTCGTGGCATTGAAGAAAAGGTACAACGCGGTGCTTCTCATCGACGAAGCGCACGGGGCGGGCGTTTTCGGAGACCGGGGCCTCGGTCTGTGCGAAGCGGCCGGCATGATCGGGGATATCGACATCATCGTCGGCACCTTCGGAAAAGCCTTCGCTTCTACGGGAGCATATGCCGTCATGGATTCACTTTTCAGGGATTACCTCGTCAACACCATGCGGCCTTTCATGTTCACCACAGCTCTTCCTCCCGCAGTTATCGCCTGGAGCCTCGTGACGCTCCGAAAGCAGGTCACGATGGCCGACCGGAGGCAGCATCTGCTGCACCTCTCATCAAAGCTTCGCAACGAACTTCTCTCTGCCGGTTTCGACGTACCGGGAGAAAGCCATATTGTGCCGGTCATAACCCGAACCGATCAACGAGCCGTCACGATGGCACTGCGTCTGCGCGAGAGCGGTTTTCTCTGCCTTCCCGTCCGGCCGCCGACCGTTCCCCGGAACACGTCGCGCGTAAGGATCTCACTTCGTTCCATTCTGGCATGGGAGGACCTGGCCTCTCTTCCGGAACTGTTCCTCGGGAGCGCATGCGAATGAAGACAGCGTGGCTGATCAGAAAGGGAGCGGAAGAACTTGTGCTCTTTTTCAATGGCTGGGGGATGGACGAACGGATAGCCGCTATGCTCGTCAAAGATTGCGTTGATGCGGTCCCGTGGGATTTCCTCTCCTGCTGGGACTATCGTTCCCTGCAGCCTGAAAAGGGTTTTTC
Source organism: Chlorobiaceae bacterium (assembly GCA_013335405.1). Lineage (GTDB taxonomy): Bacteria > Bacteroidota > Chlorobiia > Chlorobiales > Chlorobiaceae > Chlorobium. Next base: position 44,937 of record JAAXVR010000012.1, on the reverse strand, counting down.
TGCCCTGACGGAAGGCTACGGCAGGATAACGGTCGTTGCCTGGTCGTTTGGTGTCTGGGCTGCCCTGCATGCCGGGCTTGCCTGTGTCCACAGGGCTGTCGCCATTAACGGAACGCCGAAACCCGTCAATGACACGGATGGAATTCCCTCAGTGATATTCGATGCGACGCTTTCGACATATTCCGAAGAAAACCGGCAGCGGTTCAATCGCAGGATGTGCGGCAGCAGGGAAGTGTTCGATTTTTTTTCAGCAATTCCGTCCGGCAGGCAAACCGCTGAACAGCGGGAGGAGCTCTCCTGCCTCGGTGGGTATGTCCGGGCGGCAGCCGGTTCCGACTGCTCATTCCCCTGGCAGTACACGCATGCGATCATCGGCGGCAGGGACATGATCTTTCCTGCCTGTCAGCAGTATCATGCATGGAAAGGGGTTCCCCAGACCATCATTGCCGAAATGCCGCATTTTCCGTTCAACCATTTCAGCACGCTGCCGGAGGTGCTCGCATGCATGGAATGATCGACAAGCAGCTTGTTTGCGAGCGCTTCAGAAGATCTCTCGGGAGTTACGAGAAGCACGCGGTCGTCCAGAACAGGATGGCATCGAACCTTTCGGAGATGGTCTGCCGCGAAAGCGGTGAGCTTTCGTTCGGACGTGTTTTCGAAGTTGGTTCGGGAACGGGTGCGTTGACCGGCGAACTTCTGAAGCGCAGGCAGGTGGAATGGTATTATGCCAACGATATTGTCGAAGAGAGCCGCGGTTATCTTGAAAAATTGTTCGAACGCTTTCCTGTCGGCGAATTCGGATTCGTTGCCGGAGATATCGAATCAGGCGGAGTGATCCCTCGTGGGCTGGATCTTGTTGTTTCCAATGCCACCCTGCAGTGGATCGCCGACCTCGACGGATTTTTCAGGAGAATCCGTGACCATCTCGCTCCGGGTGGAATGCTTGCATTCACCACGTTCGGCCCCATGAACATGCATGAAGTCTCGACCATCGGGTATTCCGGCCTTGCTTACCGCTCCCTCCGGGACATCGAACGACTTGCTGAAAAATATTTCGACATCGGCGAATCCTGTGAAGAACAGGTGGTGCTCGAATTCAGTTCACCCGAAGCCGTTCTGCACCATATCAGGGCAACCGGAGTCAACGGCATATCCCGAAGTTCATGGACGAAGGGACGTTACCGGCAATTTATCGACGGTTATCTCGAACGTTTTTCGACAGAAGAGGGCGTTACACTCACCTATCACCCTATTTACTGCTGCCTGAAAAAGAGGAATTCATGAAAGGGATCGTCATCGCCGTGTCCGGCATCGACACCGGAATCGGGAAAACATTCGTCACCGGACGGCTTGCCGCCGCCCTTATCGAAGACGGACGCAAGGTCATCACCCAGAAAATCGTACAGACCGGCACAGAGGGAATCCCGGAAGATATCATCGAGCACCGTCGCCTCATGGGTACGGGTCTTCTCGATGAAGACCGGGAAGGACTTACCTGCCCCTATATGTTCAGTTTTCCGTCATCGCCCTCGCTTGCCGCACACCTGGAAGGACGGGAAATCGACGTCATGAACATCCGCAGAGCAACGTTTGCGCTGCAGCGCCGTTACGAGATCGTGCTCCTCGAAGGTGCAGGCGGACTGATGGTCCCGCTCACCGGAGAACTTCTTTTCGCGGATTTTATCAGGGATGCGGGATATCCCGTTCTGCTCGTCACTCTTCCAAGACTCGGCAGCATCAATCATACGCTGCTGTCGATAGAAGCGTGCATGAAAAGAGGGATCCCTTTGAAATCGGTTATCTACAACCGCTACAGGGACCCCGGCGACCCGATTTCCGGCAATACCAGGGAGGTTATCCGGGACATCCTCAGGAGATGGGGTTCTTCCGCGCCAGTGATAGACCTCGGGGACGAAGGGTTCAAGAGGAACGAAATCAGGGCGCTTTTTCCAGAGGCACCATTCAATTCTTAACCGGGAAGTTTTCATGCAGGGTTCTTCAGCCAGCATCGACCTCGAATTCGATCGTTTTCATCTCTGGCATCCTTATACCTCGATTACCTCTCCCCTGCCGGTCTACCCCGTACGCCGGGCTTCCGGTGTGTATATAGAGCTTGAGGACGGCACAAGGCTTGTCGACGGCATGTCATCATGGTGGGCTGCCATCCACGGCTACAATCACCCCGTGCTGAACGAAGCGATCCTCTCCCAGCTTGGAGACATGAGCCATGTGATGTTCGGGGGACTTACCCACGCTCCGGCAGTGAACCTTGCGAAACTTCTTGCCGGACTGCTGCCCGGGGCTCTCGGAAAAGTTTTTTACAGCGACTCGGGATCGGTTTCCGTGGAGGTTGCCATCAAAATGGCCATCCAGTACTGGGCGGCCCTCGGAAGGCCGGATAAAAAACGCCTTCTCACCGTCCGTTCGGGGTATCATGGAGATACGTTTGCCGCAATGTCGGTCTGCGATCCGGAAACAGGCATGCACAGCCTTTTCAGGGGTGCCATGGCCGAACAGTATTTCGCCGAGGCCCCTTTGTGCAGGTTCGACGAGCCCTGCGGCGAGGATGACATCGCCGATCTGGGCATGAAGCTCGAAAGGCATCATGGAGAAATAGCGGCAGTCATCATAGAACCGGTAGTTCAGGGAGCGGGCGGTATGCGTTTTTATTCCCCCCAATACCTTGTCCGTCTCAGGGAACTGTGTGACCGGTTCGGCACGCTCCTGATTTTCGACGAAATTGCCACGGGGTTCGGACGGACGGGAAAAATGTTCGCCTTGGAACATGCATTGGTGGTTCCCGATATCATATGCCTTGGCAAGGCGCTCACGGGAGGATACATGACGCTTGCCGCCACGGTTGCCACGTCAGGTGTGGCAGAAACGGTCTGTTCCGGTGACCCCGGCCTTTTCATGCATGGGCCAACCTTCATGGCGAACCCCCTTGCCTGTTCGGTCGCATGCGCCAGCATCGGCCTGCTTGAAACGTTTGACTGGCAGACATCGGTGAAACTAATAGAAAACGCACTCCGTTCTGGACTTGAGCCATGCCGCAAGCTCCGGTGCGTACATGATGTCCGCGTGCTTGGGGCCATAGGCGTCGTAGAGCTTCGCAACCCGGTCGATATTTCCGTCATGCAGAAAGAGTTCGTAAGGAGAGGTGTATGGGTAAGGCCTTTCGGAAGGCTGGTATACCTGATGCCCCCGTTTATCATTCCGGAGGGAGAGATTGAAGTGCTTTGCTCCGCAGTGCGCGATGTGGTCGCGGCAATGGAGTGATGCTTTGTTTTTAACGACGAAGAGCGTAAAATAGAATTTTATCATTCATTTTCATCAGGCAGCATATGTCAGAAAAGCCCTGGATAACGCAATATGACAAGGATGTTCCGCATTCGCTCCATCCTTACCCCGAAGAAAGTCTTGTTCATTTTGTGCGAAGGAGCGCGCAAGAGGAGCCGGATATTCCGGTACTTCATTTCAAGGGCGCAACTGTTTCCTATGGCGAGCTCGAACGGAAAAGCAATGCCTTTGCCTGTGCCCTGATGAGCATTGGCGTCGGTAAGGGCGACCGGGTGGTACTCCTTATGCCCAACTCACCCCAGATGATCATCTGTGAATTCGGTATCTGGAAGGCCGGTGCCATCGCGGTTCCGGTGAACCCGCTCTATACTGAAAACGAGCTTGAGTATGCGCTGAATGAATGTGGTGCGGAAACCGCTGTCGTTCTGAGCTCCTTCTATGGAAAGTTCAAACGGGTACAGCCCGATTCAAGGGTCCGCCGGGTGATTGTCACCAATATAAAGGAGTATCTTCCTCCAGTGACGAAGGTGCTTTTTTCATTGTTCAAGGAAAAGAAAGACGGCCATCGCGTTAGGCTGGAAAAAGGTGACTTCTGGCTCGGGAAGCTGCTGGGCGAGCATGCTTCGGCAGAGTCCATGGAGTATGCCGTTCACCATGACTCCCCGGCTGTTTTTCTCTTTTCAGGAGGCACGACCGGCAACCCCAAATGCGTCGTCATCACGCACAGACATATGGTCACGACCGGCATGCAGATCGCAAGCTGGTTCAAGGTGATTCTCGAAAGCCGCAAGGACATGATCCTGCTCAACCTTCCCCTTTTCCACGTTTATGCCCAGGTCGGCATCCTGACTGCAGCGCTTGTCGAGCGCTACCCCATTGTGGTAATCCCCAATCCCAGGGATATCGACGATCTGCTGCATACCATAAAGACGCTCAGGCCGGCAGTGCTTCCCGGGGTTCCGACCCTTTTTTCCGCCATTCTGAACCATCCTCGGGTAAAACGCGACAGTTCAATACTGAAATCGGTGAAGCTCAGCGTTTCAGGAGCGGCACCGCTTATGCTCGAAACGAAAAAACGGTTCGAGGAAGTCACCGGAGGCAGGATCATCGAGGCCTACAGTCTGACGGAATCAGCCCTCGCTGCGGTGTTCACCCCCATCTTGGGCAGATACAAACCAGGTTCGGTCGGAGTGCCCCTGCCTGATGTCGAAATCAGGATTGTCGAAGCGGAAGCCGGCAACGAGATCCTTGCGGAGCTCGAGATCGGTGAAATCATCATGCGTGCCCCGCAGCTGATGAAGGAGTACTGGCAGCATGAGGAGGAGACTGCTGCGGTGCTCAGGGACGGATGGCTCTATACGGGAGACCTCGGGTATCTCGACGAGGACGGCTATTTGTTTATCGTTGACCGCAAGAAGGATGTTATCAAACCGAGCGGTTTCCAGGTCTGGCCGCGCGACGTCGAAGAGGTAATCGCAACGCATCCGGCGGTGCTTGAAGTCGGTGTGGCGGGCGTGCCCGATCCCTATTACGGAGAAGCCGTAAAGGCATGGGTCGTGCTTCGCAAAGGTTGCGCTCTCACGGCAGACGAGCTGCGCGAACACTGCCGGAAAGACCTCGCATCCTACAAGGTACCGAAGCATATCCAGTTCACGGACGTCCTGCCGAAATCCACGGTTGGCAAAGTACTCCGCCGCAAGCTGGTGGAAGCCCATTTGGCGGTCGAGGCTTGAGGAGTACTGGAGAGTTAAGATAAGGGACATCAGCGACAACCGGGACGGCAGGGACAATGAAAACAAAAGAGTTTCAGTTTTATTGAATTGTCCTTTTTGTCGCTGACGTTACGAGAGTATTTGATATCCCTGCAGTTTTTTCTGAACCAGATCAGATACATGACACTTGAAGAACTGCACAGGCTTGCGGATCCTGAGTTTCAGGCTTTTATCTACCTGCACCGGGATGATGATCCTGTCGCTTTTGCCATGCAGTTTCATGACAGAAAGGAGCTTCCTGTCAGGGCGATAGCCGAACAACTCGCCTGCCGCCGGAAAGCGGTGAAAAAACTTCCGAAGCTTTCATACGGCAATATGCTCTACTCTACTCTGGCGCTTGAACAGGCATCAGGGGAGTGCACGGCGGCATACAAGGCTTCGTTTATGTCCGGGCAGAGGATCATCGATATGAGCGGAGGGCTGGGTGTCGATACGATGTTTTTTGCCCGTATATTTAAGCAGGTCATCTATTGCGAACGTGACGAAGTGCTTTGTGCTCTGATGGCACATAATCTTGAAATGAACGGTCTTTCCAATGTTGAAATCGTTCATGCGGAAAGCCCCGGATACCTTGCCTCATGCCCTGATGATTATTTCGACTGGATTTATGTCGATCCTTCGCGGCGCGAGCAGGGCCGGAGGTCGATAGGTCTGCAGGCGTCAAGTCCGGACGTGGTTGCCTGTCATGACCTTCTGCTTCGCAAGGCCAGGAGGGTCTGCATCAAGGCATCACCGGCACTCGAATTGAGCGCTCTTCATTTGCAGCTTCCTTCGCTATCTTCGATGATTGTCGTATCGGTTGACCTGGAGTGCAGGGAAATTCTGCTGCTGCTTGACCGCGAACGCAAGTCAGACTCTCCGATTGCGGTAAGGGCCGCCTGTCTGAAATCCGGTTCGGAGGAGAAAACTGAAATTGACGGAGATGGAGAAGTTCCGAAAATAGTGGCGGATTCACTGAAAGCTTGTTTCTATGAGCCTGATCCTGCGATTATCAAGGCGAAACTTACCCCAAGGCTCGCCAGGGTTTCAGGTCTCGAATTTGTCAATAAGAGAGTCGATTACCTCACGGGTGACCGGATGATACGCTCTTTTCCCGGCAAAATGTTCCGCATCGTGGAATCTGTCCCCTACAAACCGAAATCTTTCCTCGCGTTCATTGAAAAGCATCGGCTGGATGTTACAGGGGCAAGCGTTCAGCGACGCGATTTTCCCCTTTCGCCTGACGAGATCCGCAGAAAATACCGGCTTAAGGAAAATGAGCGGGCATTTCTTTTTTTTACGAAGGACAGCAGTGGCGGCTTTTTCTGCATCTACGGGATCAGATGCTTTCCCTCAGGCGGTGAAGTTCCCTCTGGGCAAGGCCAAAACGAAGCCCCTGGATGCTGACACGGATTTCGGGAATGCCGAGCATGCGCATGAACTGGTGCAGAATGAGCGTACCCATGGTGATGACGTCCGCCCTTCCCTCGGGTACGCCTGACCCGGTTATTTCCTGCAGAGTGTTCTTCTTCAGCGTTTCGAGAATCGAATGCACCTGCAGGTAGGTGAGTGCGTAATTGTGCACTTTCAGGGCATCGAACTGCTTGAGACCCTGTGCGAGCTGCGCGATGCTGGTAAGCGTTCCCGCTACGCCGTATACCGTGGTTCGTGAAGCGAAAAAAGGGGTTATGCCCGCAGCCAGAGCGTCGTTTATGGTTCGGGTGGCCGCCTCTGACTCGTTCCATGATGGCGGCAGGGATGTGAAAAAGCGTTCGGTGAGCCTGACCGATCCGATATCGAGGCTGACACTCTTTCTGACGCCGCAGAGCGATCCCATGGAGATTTCCGTGCTTCCTCCGCCGATGTCGAGCACCGTGAACGGATCGTGGACATCATTCATACCGGCGACCGCTCCGAAGAAAGTGAGTTCCGCTTCTTCAGTTCCTGAAATGCACTTGATCGTAATGCCTGTTTTCGCTTCAGCCTCGCTGATGACTTCATCACGGTTGGCCGCGTCCCTCAGGGCGCTCGTTCCGGCTGCGATGATGGTTTCGCACCCATGTTCACGGCTGATCGAGCCGTATTCTCCGAGGCAGTCGACAAGCCTCTCAATGGCCATGGGTTCGATGGTTTTTTCTGCATCCACGTTTTTTCCCAGCCTGACGATGGTTTGCCTGTGGCAAAGCGGGATGATGGTGCCGTTTTCCGGTTCGAGGTCGGCGATCAGCAGGAGGGCGGTATTGGTGCCGATATCGATGCAGGCAACCCTTTTCATGGTTTTTTCGCTTTGGCGGTTATTGTCGTGACCGGGCGCACGAGACTGGACAGCCATTCGTCTTCATAAATCGTCCGAACGGCGTCGTATCCGACTCGTTTCAGCAGTTTTTTCAGCCAGGGCTCGTCGTAGACAAGGATTCCGGAAAGCAGCACCTCGGAATCGGGGGCGTTTCTGCGGATGACCGGCAGGATACGGTCTATCACGTTCTTGTTGATGTTTGCCAGGATAAGATCGTAACCGTCACGGAGGTTGGCAGCAAGGTCTTCCTCAGCATCGAGCATTTTCACGTCGATATCCGGAGTGTTGTTTCCGATGATGTTTTCCATCGCGTTTTCCGCAGCCCAGGTGTTGTTGTCGAACGCGAGGATGGGCATGGTGTTGCCGAGTTTGCGAGCAGCGATTGCAAGCACACCTGTCCCAGTGCCGATATCCATTATTTTTTTCCCTTCCATGTCCAGTTGTTCCATCTGCTTCAGCATCAGGCGCGTGGTCGCATGGTAACCGGTACCGAACGACATCTTCGGGTTGATCTCGATGACGATCTGCCCGGGTTTGGGCAGAATATCCCTGTTTTTCTGGACGATGATGATGCGGTCGGATATTTCGATAGGCTGCAGGTGGGCTTCCCACTCGGCATTCCAGTTCCTGTCGGCCATGAAACTCGACCTGTAGCAGGGCACGCTGCCGAACCTTTCCTGCAGCATCGAGCGGATGGCTTCTTCCTTTTCCCCGTTCCATTCGGACTCCGGCAGGTAGGCGAAAAGTTTTTCGTCCTCCTCCTGGAAATATTCTATCCCTTCTGTGGAAAGCAGGGCGATGTAAAGCTCGTGGAGCGACGAAGGGAGATCGAAGCTCAGTTCCCGATAGTGGTGCGTTCCGGTCTGCGGCATGGTCTGAATGGTTGGTCGGTTGCTGCCTGGAAAAAACTCAGCCCAATATATGATTTTAGCCCCGTAATGCCCGGCATATCCGGCAGCATTCCCTCTGTCGGATGCCTCATTCGATCGTAATGATCCTCACCGAACAGGCATAGTGTTCTGTGTACCAGCGTTCGCTCATACTGCTTATCTTCACCCCTTTCACCGATGCATGGGCGAATCTCTCTTTGCCGATGAAAATCCCGACATGGTCTATTTTTCCTTCGGCGCCGAAAAAGACCAGATCGCCGGGATTCAAACTGTTTTTCGGCACCACGCGGCCCAGTGCGGCAAGTTCTCCCGATGTCCTCGGCAGCAACATCCGGAAGTTTTTTTCATAGAGGTACTGTACGAAGCCGGAACAGTCGAAACCGGCAGGACTCTTTCCTCCGTAACGGTACATGGTTCCGATATGGAGGCCTATCGAGGAGAAGAGGTTATCGATGCAAGCACCGTCAACTTTCAGCGGCAGACTCCGGATGACCGGAGAGACTGATCCTTCCGGTATACAGGAGATATACGATTTTCTGTTTTTTACACTATATTTGCAATCCCGATCGAAGCCGGAACCGGCTTCGAAGCTCCGGCAGCCGGTGATGAAGAGCAGTATTGCCATCGAAGCCGCGCGGACCGGCAGGTTCCGGAAAAGCTTCAGACGTTGAGGCTTTCCGGACGCAATGAGGTTTTTCTTTTTCATCGGCATTATCGGGATGTTTTCTGTGCAGTGGTTTCATGAGTGAAGACCTGCCGGAAAATAAGAACTCTGTGCGAAGAGGTAAAGAATCAGGAACAAGTCAATCCATTTGTTTGAAGAGATTATGGCAGTGATGAAATTCGGAGGCACATCCGTCGGAACGGCCCGGGCAATAGAGCAGGCCATCTCGATTGTGGCCAGGGAAAAGGAGAACGGGGCTCCGCTTGTCGTGCTCAGCGCCTGCAGCGGTATCACCAATAAACTGATAAGGATTGCCGACGCAGCAGGTCGGAGTGCCATGGACGAGGCGATGGTGCTTGCCGGGGAGGTACGTGCCCATCATCTTGACCTTGCCGCTGCACTGGTCAGCGACAGTGTGCTCCGAGAGGAACTACGCATAACAATAGAAGAATTTGCAGGCCGACTCGACATGCTGGTCAAGGGTATCGAGATTGTCGGCGAGCTTACCGAACGCTCGAAAGACATGTTCTGCTCGTTCGGCGAACTGCTTTCAACGACAGTTTTCGCTGCTGCAATGAAAGACCGTGGATTCGATGCCGAATGGATCGATATCCGCAAGGTCATGATTACCGACGATAATTTCGGGTTTGCCCGTCCCCTGAACGAAACATGCCTCGAGAATGTCCGGAATCTTATCCGTCCGGTGCTCGAAAGAGGCACGACAGCCATCACCCAGGGATATATCGGAGCTACCGCCGACGGGAGGACCACAACGCTCGGAAGGGGCGGTTCCGACTTTTCGGCGGCGCTGCTCGGCGCATGGCTCGATGAAGATTCCATCCAGATATGGACCGACGTTGACGGTGTGATGACCTGCGATCCCAGGGTTGTCCCTGAAGCGAAGAGCATAAGGGTCATGACCTTCACCGAAGCTGCAGAGCTCGCATACCTCGGTGCCAAGGTGCTGCACCCCGATACCATAGCTCCCGCAGTGGAGAAGAACATTCCGGTCTATGTGCTGAACTCCTGGCATCCCGACGCGAAAGGAACCGTGATAACGAACGATCCGGAACGGCTTGCCGGCATGAGCTACGGAGGCCTTGTCAAGTCGATAGCCGTCAAGAAAGGCCAGTGCATCATCAATATCCGCTCCAACCGCATGCTTGGGCGCCACGGTTTCATGAACGAACTCTTCGATGTCTTTTCCCGGTACGGCGTTTCGGTGGAGATGATTTCGACCAGCGAGGTTTCCGTATCGCTTACGGTCGATGACAAAAGCTTCAGTGACGAGCTTATCAGTGACCTGAAAAGTTTTTCGGAAGTTGAAATAGAACACAACGTGGCTACCATCAGCGTCGTGGGTGACAACCTCAGGATGTCGCGGGGGGTTGCGGGCAGGATATTCAGTTCTCTGAAGGATGTCAATATCAGGATGATCTCGCAGGGTGCCTCGGAAATCAACGTCGGTTGCGTGGTCGAGGAGAAGGAGGTGGTTACGGCGGTCAGGAACCTGCACCACGAGTTTTTCTCCGCCCTCGAGGGAGAGGGGATCTTCGAGGTGCCTGCAGGGAA
>JAAXVR010000012.1:0-34364 GCA_013335405.1 Chlorobiaceae bacterium | reverse complement strand
GGAGAGGTTGCAGATGGATTACAGGAAAGCCGGTGTCGATATCAGTGCCGGGGAAGAATTTGTCCGGATGATCAAGTCCGATGTACGAGGAACATTCACCAAAGGAGTCATAACCGATATCGGCGCTTTCGGCGGTTTTTTCATGCCGGATTTTTCGGAGTATGAAAAACCCGTGCTGGTGAGCAGTATCGACGGCGTCGGTACGAAGCTCAAGATTGCGGTCGAACTTGGTGTATACCATACCGTCGGTTCGTGCCTCGTCAACCATTGCGTCAATGATATCCTTGTCTGCGGAGCGCGTCCGCTTTTCTTTCTCGATTATTACGCCTGTGGAAAGCTCACGCCTGCACATGCGGCGGAAGTGGTCAAAGGGATGGTCCGGGCCTGCCGCGAGAACGGCTGTGCGCTGATCGGCGGTGAAACCGCTGAAATGCCAGGTCTTTACCAGGCTGATGATTTCGATCTCGCCGGCTGCATCGTCGGAGCGGTCGACCATGGCAGGATTGTCAACGGTTCCTCGATACAGGCCGGCGACGTGCTTCTTGGCATCGGCTCGAACGGCCTGCACACGAACGGTTACTCGCTTGCCAGGAAGGTGTTCGAGGGGAGGATGGAGCGGACTTTTCCCGGTCTCGAAGGTACGGTCGGAGAAGAGCTCCTGAAAATCCACCGCTCCTATCTCCGGACAGTAGAGCCGTTTTTCGGATCCCCGGACGTCAGGGGCCTTGCGCACATCACCGGAGGAGGCCTCACGGGCAATACCATGCGGATCATTCCCGCAGGTCTGAAGCTCCACGTAGACTGGAGCTCATGGCCGGAACCGCCGATTTTCGACATTATCCGCAAGGAAGGCGATGTCCCCGAGGAAGATATGCAGAGAACGTTCAACCTTGGTATCGGGTTGGTTATGGTTGTCGAAAAGAATGCCGTGAACCGGGTATCAGACTCCTTGAAATCTCAGGGAGAAAATGCTTACATTATTGGAAACGTTTGCCGGGCATGACTCTGCCTGCGCTCTTGAAACAATAATCGGAAAGGTGTTATGGTAACGTTGATAGCAATTCTGCTGGTTAGCTATATCGTGGGCTCTATTCCTACGAGCCTGCTTGCCGGAAAGATGCTCAAGGGCATCGATATCCGTGAATTCGGCAGCGGCAATGCGGGCGGAACCAATGCGTTCAGGGTTCTCGGCTGGAAGCCGGGCCTTGCGGTGACGCTGATCGATATCGTCAAGGGCGTCGTGGCTGCCGTCTCTGTGGTTGCCTTTTTCAGACACCACCCGATCGATTCCTTTCCCGACATCAACGATGTCGCCCTTCGACTGCTTGCGGGCATCAGTGCCGTTATCGGTCATGTCTTTACCCTGTTTGCAGGGTTCCGCGGAGGAAAAGGCGTCAGCACCGCTGCGGGCATGCTTATCGGCATCGCTCCTGTCAGCATGCTGATGGTTATCGGCGTTTTCCTGCTGACGGTTTTCCTTTCCCGTTATGTTTCGGTCGCTTCGATTCTTGCGGCAATCGCATTCCCGGTCATCATTGCGATCCGCAAGTATATTTTCGAGCTTGGCGGCGGTCTTGATTACTACATCCGGCTGTTCGGATCGCCGGTTTCCTTTCATGACAGCCTCGACTACCATCTGCTGATTTTCGGGCTGGTTGTCGCGCTTGCGATCCTTTATACGCATCGCGCAAACATAAAAAGACTTTTTTCCGGAACGGAAAACCGGATCACCTTCGGCAAGCATTCGTAACGCCCCGGTACCGACCTGATGAATATAGCCGTTCTGGGGGCCGGCAGCTGGGGGACGACCCTTGCCGTGCTTCTTGCCAAAAAAAACTATCAGGTTCGCCTCTGGGCACATCGCCCCGAATTTGCTGCGCTTCTCGACAAAGAGCGAGAGAACTGCCGGTACCTGAAAGGAGTGCTTTTCCCGGAAAACCTGGAGGTCGTCGATCATCTCGCAGACCTTGTATCATGGTCGGGGATGATCGTGACCGCAGTACCTTCACAGGCCGTCCGTGAAACCGTGGGAGGTTTCGGCGGCAAGGACCTCGATGGTAAAATCCTGGTAAATGTAGCCAAAGGTATCGAACTCGGTACCGGCAAGCGTATATCCGAAGTGCTTCTGGAGGCGCTTCCCGGTCTCCGTGCAAACCGGATTGCAGCCCTTTACGGCCCGAGCCATGCTGAAGAGGTAGCAAAAGATCAGCCCACCACGGTCGTAGCCTCTTCATCTTCGCTCGAAACGGCGGAAAAGGTACAGGAGGTTTTCCATACAAGCAGGTTCAGGGTATACGTCAATACCGATATCGTTGGCGTGGAAATCGCCGGTTCGGTCAAAAACATCATCGCCATTGCTGCCGGTATTTCTGACGGCATAGGCTTCGGCGACAACGCGAAAGCAGCGATCATCACCAGGGGACTTGCGGAAATTTCGAGGCTCTGCATCAGGCTTGGCGGAGACCCTATGACCGTTTCCGGACTGTCCGGTATCGGCGATCTCGTGGTGACCTGCCTGAGCCGTCACAGCAGGAACCGGTATGTGGGGGAGGAAATCGGCAGGGGGCGCTCGCTTGATGACGTCGTCAGCAACATGAATATGGTCGCTGAAGGAGTTCTCACATCAAGATCTGTTTACGATCTCGGCCGGACTCTCGGTGTCGATATGCCCATCACCCAGGCGGTTTACGAGATGCTTTTCGAGAAAAAGCCCGTCGAGCAGGCGATCCTGGATCTCATGACCCGGGATCCGAAGGCTGAGCGGGATTGAGTTGCGGGTAGGTATATTTTTCAGGCATCTCGTACCAGATGTTTTTGCCCGCCTGACAGGTGCTCTTCTTCCATGAACTTATGTCCAGATCGATGCGGATAACACCGCAGGGAACGAGGACATCTATTTTTTTTCCGCCGAAGAGGCTTGCGAACTCAAGGAGCGACGGGTTGTGGCCGAAGATCATCACGGTGCTGCACTCATCGGAGATCTGCCTGAGCGTTTCGAAGATCGTCCCGGCGTGGGCATCGTAGAGCTCCATTCTCTCTTCAATACGTTTTTCCGGATACCCGAGGATGACCGAAAAGAGCTTCGCAGTGGTAAGTGCCCTCGTTGCAGGGCTCGAAATTATCAGGTCGGGCAGTATCTTTTTTTCTTTCAGCACATTAGCCATTACGGGAGCAGTCCTGAGACCTCGGGCGCTGAGTGTCCGATCGAAATCGTTCCTGACGCCGTTTTCCCAGCCGGACTTAGCGTGCCGGACGATGTAGAGTGTTTTCATTTGCACCTGAAAAGGTAACGTTCCTTGAGCGCCATGATTCTCCGGTATGAAAGGTCGATACGTTTTTCGGAAACGATTTTTTTCTCAACAAGGGAGCGGAGTATCGCAACCGCTTTCGATGCGATGTCCGGGTCGTAGGATGTGTTGTTGCCGAACAGCAGGATATCGACTCCCGCTTCAACGGCAAGACGAATTGCCTCCTCGAGCCCGTAACGGTCAGCTATGGCTTTCATCTGCATGTCGTCGCTCACGATCACTCCCTCGAAGCCGAGCTTTTTGCGCAGCAGGCCCTCCAGTACGAACTTTGACAGTGTTGCCGGGTATTGCGGGTCGAGCCTGGCATTGAAGACATGGGCCGTCATCACGGCGTCATGGTAACCCCGGCCGATCAGATTCCGGTAGGGTTCCAGTTCTTTTTCGGACCAGGTTCCGGTGATATCGGTGAAATCGAGGTGTGTGTCGGTCGTGGAGCTGCCGTGACCGGGGAAGTGTTTCAGTGTCGCGATGATCCCTTCGTCATGAAACGTGTCGGTGGTTATGCCGGTGTTCCGGGCAACCACTGCCGGATCGGAAGAAAAACTTCTGCCCAGTTTTCCTATCACAGGGTTCTGCGGGTTGACGTTCACGTCGGCTACAGGCGCGAAGTTCATGCCGATATGCATCGCTTTCAGGGTCCGCGCGGTCTGGAGCGCAGCCGCTCTGGTGCTGTCGGCATTGTCGAGCTCGCCGAGATGAGCCGCGGATACGCTGGGCGGGAAACCTCTTGCCTGTTTAAGCCGGGTTACCCTGCCTCCTTCCTGGTCAATGGCGATCAGCAGCGGTATTTCGGTAAGCTTCTGCAGCTCAAGGGTGAGGCGGGAGAGCTGCTCCGGGCTGTTGATGTTCCTCGATGGAGAGTGCAGTGGTACATCGTAGTCGAAGAGCACCACTCCGCCGATATGGCGTTTTCCAATATCGTCGGCGATGCCCGGGGCTTCAGCGACAGTGAAGCCCCTGAATCCGATCATCAGCATCTGGCCGGTTTTAATGGAGAGGCTGTCTCTCTGTTCCGATGCCTCAAGGGTTTTTGGCATCACGGACATAAAGAGCAGCAGCAGTAACATGAGAGGTTTTTTCATTGGCCGGATGCTTCAGATAGGTTGTTCGTCCGTTTTTTTAAGGATCAGTTCCTCCCCGGCAAGATCGACGGAAACATTGTCGCCTTCCTGGACTTCCCCGGAGAGGATGAGCTCGGAGATCCCGTTGGTGATTTTCCTCTGCATGACACGTTTGAGCGGACGTGCGCCGAATGCAGGGTCGAACCCTGCGTTGGAGAGCCAGTCGGCCGCCGCATCGGAGATCGTCAGGCTGATGTGCTGGCGCAGAGCCGTAGCCCTGATGCGTTCGAACTGGATCAGAACGATTTTTTTCAGGTCATCTTTCGTGAGCGGAGTAAAGAGGATGATTTCGTCAATGCGGTTGAGGAACTCGGGACGCACTCTCTGCTTCAGAAGCTGGAAAAGCTTATCCTGAAGTCCTGCAAGAACGGCGTCACGATCCTCTCCGTCGATTTTCTCCATCTCCGACTGGATGAGCTGGGCGCCGATATTGCTGGTCATGATGATGATGGAGTTTTTGAAGTTCACCATATGGCCTTTGCTGTCGGTGAGGCGTCCGTCATCAAGAATCTGCAGGAGGATGTTGAAGACGTCGGGGTGCGCTTTTTCGATTTCGTCGAGCAGGAGCACACAGAAAGGCTTGCGCCTGACCGCTTCGGTCAGCTGCCCCCCTTCCTCGTAACCGATATAGCCCGGGGGAGCCCCGACAAGCCTGCTCACGGTATGCGACTCCATGTATTCGCTCATGTCGATGCGGATCATCGCATCCTCGTCGTCAAAGAGGTATTCTGCGAGGGTCCTTGCAAGCTCGGTTTTCCCGACACCTGTAGGACCGAGGAATATGAACGATCCGATCGGGCGTTTTTCATCGCCCATACCTGCGCGGGAGCGCTTTACCGCGTCGCTGACCGCGCTGACCGCCTCATCCTGCCCGATTACCCTCCGGTGCAGCTCATCCTCAATATGCAGCAGTTTCTGGCGTTCTGACTGCAGCATTTTACTGACAGGGATGCCTGTCCATTTGGAAACGATGTCGGCGATATCTTCCGCATCGATCTCTTCTTTCATGATGAGGTCGCCCGCCGTTTTCTTTTCCTCGATTTTCCGGCGGTTATCCTCGAGCTCACGTTCAATCTGTACGGTTTTTCCGTAACGGATCTCGGCTACCTTGCCGTAATCACCCTGACGCTCGAACTCTTCGGCCTGGACCCTGAGTTGCTCAAGTTGCGATTTGAGGTCACGCGAAGCTTTGATCAGTTCCTTTTCGCTGTCCCATTTCGCCTTGATCAATCGTTGTTCCTCTGCAAGGTTGGCGAGCTGCTTCTCGATTTCTTCAAGTCTTTGTTTCGTATCTGCGGTACTCATGCTTTTTCGGATTTGATTCGGGCTGTGAATAACAAATATTGTTGTAAATTTAAGGCTCAGAATATGAAAATCACAACCGGCATTGCCGTTAACTCATAAAAGAATAACGGATAACATCGTGCAAAAGTTCTCTCTCGGTCCTCTCATGGTTCCCGATGAACATGCTCTTCTGCTTATTGCCGGGCCTTGTGTCATAGAAAGCCGCTCAATGGCTTTCGAAATAGCCGGTGAGCTGGAGCGTATAGGCAGGGAGGAAGGCGTGCGCTTTGTTTTCAAAGGTTCCTACAGGAAAGCGAACCGTTCGTCCGGTAACTCGTTCAAAGGTATAGGGGATGCGGACGCGCTCGAGGTGCTGGCAGCTGTAAGGGAGGCCCATGGTATGCCGGTGACTACCGACGTGCATGAAACGAAAGAGGTCACGCTTGCCGCCCGCTACGTCGATCTCCTGCAGATACCTGCCTTTCTCTGCCGCCAGACGGACCTTCTGGTCGCTGCAGGCGAGAGCGGTCTTGCCGTGAACATCAAGAAAGGACAGTTCATGGCCCCGGAAGATATGGTTCTTGCCGCAGCGAAGGTGGTACAGACGGGCAACGAGAGGGTACTGCTGACCGAAAGGGGTTCGAGTTTCGGTTACCATAATCTTGTCGTGGATTTCAGGGGTGTCGTCAAAATGGCCGATTCGGGATTTCCCGTCCTGTACGATGCAACGCACAGTCTCCAGCTTCCAGGCGCGGGTGAAGGAGTTTCCGGAGGGGAGCGCGAGTTCCTGCTTCCTCTCGCTCGGGCAGCGGTTGCCGCTGGCGTGAACGGCCTCTTTTTCGAGGTTCATCCGGATCCCCCGAAAGCCCTTTCCGACGCTGCCGTCCAGATTGCGCTGAAGGATTTCGGTTCCATAGTCAAACAACTGCTGCAGCTCTACCGGTGTGTGCAGTCGCTTCATTCATTCAAAACACCATAAAATTTTGGCTGGTTTTCAATATTTCGGAATGGAGCCTTCCGTGGCCGATCCCTCGTCAAGGATCGATCAGGCGCTGAAACTGGTAAGAGCCATTGTCTTTCCCGTTGACGGAGTGCTCAACGGAGGTCGGATAACCTTCGACAGTTGCGGCAAAGAGCTCTGCTCCATATCGGTCAGGGATGCCTTTGCCATAAAGGAGGCACTCGGACAAGGCATGTATGTCGCTGCCGTGTCTGACCGGAACGCCGATGGTTACCGGCCGGTGCTGGAGCAGCTCGGGGTTTCAGATCTCTTTTTCGGCAGGCCTGACCTTCTTTCTGCTTACGAGGATTTCAGGCAGGCCCGCGGACTCGGCGATGAAGAGTGCGCATACATCGGCGATGACGTCGGGGATGTAGCTGTGCTTGAAAAGGCTGGTTTTCCGGCGACACCTATCGACGGAGCCGATTACCTGAGGAACAGGGTGGCATATATCTCGGGCTTCGAAGGCGGAAAGGGGTGCATTCGTGAGATTGTTGAAATGCTGCTTGCCCGCCAGGGTAAATGGCCTTACGCTGAAGAGATGCAGGAAGGGATCTGATCGCTTCGTTCCTGACCAATGTCCGTTCTTTTTTTACTTGCTGCAGGTGTGGGATCCCTTTTCTTCTCAGGATGGGGAGGGGTTCATGGCCGCCGCTGTTGCGGCAAGTGACAGCATTCCCACGATATTTGTGCCGTGGTTCGGTTCGATATGCACATCCCCCCGGTACTCTTTGCCTTGTTCAATCGCATTTTCAAGTGCGTCAATTTTTCCTGTAATGCTGAAGACTGCCGACTGGGGTGTCGAGCATGAAACCGGAGGGTTCATGTTTCCGTGCCTGTGATAGCCTTCGGGGAGCAGTTCATCAGGCGGATAATCATGCCAGTGGGTCATGGATGCGCCTTTCCATTCAAGGTGTGCCGGGAACAGTGATTCCGGGCTGAACGTTTTCAGGATGCTTGCAGCGAAGGCATTCCCGAGTGCATGAGCAAGGATTGTCAGGGTATCGAATGACGGCCTGGAATCTTCTCTTCCCGCTGTATTTCCGGAGGTCCTCATCCATGCCCTTCCTCCGGTCAGCCCGATTTCAACGAGATCCTTTTCCGGATCGAGATGATGTTTTCTGCATCCCGACCGTGTCGTGATCACGCTGACCGTTGGAACAGGCACCAGGATGGTGTGCCCGAGGACACTCATTTTCGCCATCTTATCGGCAAGTTCTTCAGGTACCACCTCGTTTTCCCTGAGCGCAGGAGCTGCGGCCAGAGGCCTCTGGCGCGCAAAGAAACCGTAGCTCATGCCGCTGCGCCGGTCGAGGTAACGAGCGACAATGCGCCGGTAATACTCGTTGCGGTATTCGAGACCGTCTGTCGATGTATGCGTTACAAGACAATGGTTTTTTTTCCAGAGGGCGCTGCATTGCATGAAATCCTCGGCGGCGTCGAGATATTCCGGCGTGCATATGTCGAGAGCACCTTGCTCAATGTCTATGTCGTCCGGACCGGGCGGGACGACCTGGGCGGATATTTTCGGCACCAGGGAATTCCGCACCGCTTCCCGCGACGGGTAAGGGGTGTTGAAGGTGACGACGCTGCCGTTCATCGTGCAGACCGTCCAGGATCGCTCGGTCACGTAAATCAGGATGTGCACCATTTCCCTTGCAAGTCTCGAGACAATCGCATCGAGCCGTTCCTGCGGCAGCGAATCCTGATCGAGGGGCGGCTGTTCATCGTAGATTCCGACAATGATATTGTTGTAGAGCGTAGACACCCTGTTGATGGCGAGCATGCCGTCCGTAAAGTGTCCCGGAGCGAAAATAACCGTTCCGGGAGGGAACCGTCCGTCACTGCCTGTTGCCTCCTCGTGCACGAGCACTCTGACCCCAAGCGACTGCATTGCGGAGAAAAGGGCGTCACAGAAGCCCTCCAGCCGTTCAGAAAGGTGTAAGCCAGGGTAGATGACCGGCCTCAGCCTTCGGCACATGCTCCCGATATCGAGCGGGGTTTCAGGAGGTATGCCGAGAAGATTGAAGAGGTCCTGCGGGGTTATGCCCATGCGTTGAACTGATTACTGGCCAAAATTATGTTCGCGCCCCCACAGAAGTTTTGTGCGCAGGATCTCGAAGTAATTGCGCTTTTCGTTGGCGACGAGATTGATTGATTCGGACGATTTTCTCACCGTAACGATTTCCTGAGGCGAGAGCAGTTTCCTGAGATGGCCGTCGCAGTTCAGGGGAAAATTGCCGTCCGGGGCGTCGACCGAAACCTCGATGAGCTTGTCGTCGCTGACGACGACCGGGCGAACGGTCAGCATGTGAGGACAGATGGGGGTGATGACGAAAACGTTCGATTTCGGCGCGATAATGGGGCCGCCGGCGGACATCGAATATGCGGTCGATCCGGTGGATGTCGCGATGATGATGCCGTCGGCACGGTAAGCACTCAGCATCTGCCCGTCAAGGCTGATGACAAAGGTGGGGATCCGGGGATAGGTTCCCTTTTCGATGACCACATCGTTCAATGCCCTGAAGTGCCTCGGCCCGTTCCTGCCTGCGACACTGGCTTCGAGCTGCGTGCGGTTGTGGATGGAATAGGCTCCGTCAATGAGCATTTCTATGGCCGCGATCATCTCATCCTGCCTGAATTCAGTCAGGAATCCGAGGTAGCCGACATTGACGCCGATGACTGGTTTCGTCATGGCGTAATGGGATGTGAAAAGCAGGGTGCCGTCGCCGCCGAGGGAGATGAAGGCGTCACAGTAAAGACTCATCCTTTCGATCGGGGCCGTTTTGTCGATTTGCAGTTTTTCCGCCGATTTCGTTTCGAAAAGGTAGCCGATGTTCCGCTCGTCCAGCCATGAAGCAAGCATGAGGCCAAGTTCCTGTGCCTTTTCCCTTGCGATGTTGACCACGATCCCGAATGTCATGGGCGGTTCAGTTCATTAAGGTTCTTGTAAAGGCGGTTGGCCTCGCCGAATCGTGATTCGAGCAGTTCGAACCTTCGCTCTTTCACCTCCCGGGAAAGCAGTTCAAGCTCCCGGGAAAATCGCTCCAGCTCCTCGGAGATATTGTCGCTGTTTGTCGCGATAATGTCACGCCAGATAAGCCAGGAGCTGCCGGCAAGCCTCGCGAGGGTAGCGAACCCCGGGCCGGATTTTTCGAGCGAATCGGCGCAATGGGTCATGAGAAGGGTAGAAAGGAGCTGGGGCAGATGGCTTATTTTCGCGATGATGCGGTCATGTTCGTCGGCGCCCATCGTGAGTACCCTGCACCCTGCCGATTCGAGGAGCTCCAGGAGGAAGGCGCCTTTCTTTTCTGCCAGCAGGCCCTGTTCGTCGCAGATGATGATGCGGCGTCCACGCAGAAGGTCCTCGTGGCTTTCGCGGTACCCCTGCTGTTCCTTGCCTGCCATGGGATGCATTCCGATGAATGGAAGGCCGAGCTCCATGGCTTTTCTTGCTATCAGCGACTTCGTGCTCGATATGTCTGTAACGAGGGCCGAAGAAGGGGCGAGAAGACTGATCTCGTCGAGGAGTGCGATATTTATTTCGACCGGCGCCGAAAGGATTATGAGGTCTGCGGCATAGAGCTGAGCTTTATCTTCAATGAACCGGTCGAGCCCGAGTTCTTCCGCGCGCTTGCGGTCCTGCGGGGTGAAACAGGGATCATAGCCCCGGAATATGATTCCGCTCTTTCCGGCAAGAGGGGATAGTTTCATCGCCTTCAGGAGGGACATTCCGATCAGGCCGAGCCCGATGAACGAGATGCTCCTGATTGGTGGCTGTTCAGTCATACGGTCAGTTCCGGTTGGTAATCCTGCTTCCCGGTGAATCTATCGGGATTCCTTCCCTGCAGAGAGGGCATTCTTCCGGTGTGAAACTCACGACTTCCATCGTGAGGACGGAGAACTGGTCATCGGCCAGCTTCACCTTTCCGTTGCTGCGGTCAACGACAGAACCTACGCCGACCAGTGATGCTCCGGCTTCCGAGATGAGCTCGATCACTTCTGCGACCGACCCGCCGGTCGTGATGACATCTTCGATGACGAGCACTCGTTCGCCGGGCTCGAGGGTGAAGCCCCTGCGGATAGTCATCCTGCTGTCCCTGCGTTCAGCGAAGATGGTTTTCACGCCGAGCTGCCTTCCTACTTCCGTTCCTACCACGATGCCGCCTATGGCCGGAGAAATGACTGTTTCTATGCCCTTGCCCGAAAAATGGCCGGCAATCACACCACAGACGCCGGACAGGTGTTCGGGGTGCTGCAGTACCTTTGCGCACTGGAAATAGGCATTGCTGTGCCTTCCTGATGTGAGACGGAAATGGCCGTCGAGGAGGGCACCGGTGGACTTGAATACGTCAAGCATGGCTGGAGTGTTCATGGACCCGGTAACGGAAAACGTTGAAAAGGGTATTGACATTGAACTTTAAAGATACAGAAGCAGCAGGGAAAAGCTAAATGAAAATGTCCCGTCCGGTGTGCTCCTCGTCAGCTATTCGGGAGGTTTTCGAGGTAGTCGGTCAGCATGACGCATGCAGCTGCACTGTCGAGCCGCCCTTTCTGGCGGCGCTTTTTTTTCGATATGCCGGAAGCGGCCAGGATACCCCGTGCGCAGGAGGATGAAGAGTGCTCGTCGATGGTTTCGATGCAGAGGCCGGGGAAAGATTCGCCGAGTTCCGCAATGAAACGGTCAACCACTTCGGTCATGGAATTTTTTTCACCGGTTTCGCTGAGGGGATAACCGACGATGACTTTTTCGATCTCTTCGCTGTCAAGCTGTTCCCGAAGCTTCCCGAAGAGACCTTTGCGGTCGAAGGTGCCCACGGGCTGCGCGAAAAGACCGAGCGGATCGCTTTTTGCGAGCCCGATACGCTTTGTTCCGTAATCGATGGCGAGAACTCTTTTTTTTATCACGTGACCTGCAAGGTGTTTTCTTATTTCGCGCTTGTTATCGCTGCCGCGGTACGATTCCATCCTTACTCTTCCGTAAAGGTACCTCCCCGGGGATACAATTGCAATGCAGCTCTGTTTAAAACCTTTTCCGCCCTGCCGTTGTTTCAATCAGGTAACAGGCAGGAGAAAAAAACAAGGGGAGGGAAAAATGGATAAATTGATACTGCTCGCAGCAACAAGTCTTCTTCTCGCAGGTTGTTCGGTTATCGGCAAAAGAACAGCAGCGGAGCCTGCCTACAGGGTACTTGCCGGTGAGGGAGATTACGAGGTCCGCCAGTACGCAGAGATGGTGGTTGCCGAAACCATTGTAGAAGGTGAGTACAGCAGGACATCAGGTACCGCGTTCAGCCGGCTCGCCGGGTATATTTTCGGTAAAAACCGCAGCAAGGCGAAAATTTCGATGACCGCACCAGTGCTTCAGGAGCGGGCCGGTGAGAAACTTGCCATGACTTCCCCTGTGCTCCAGGAAAAGAAGGGCAAGTCATGGGTGATGGCTTTTGTGATGCCTGAAGGTTCCTCTCTGGCATCGTTGCCGGAGCCGATCGATCCCGGAGTGACCCTTCGAACCGTACCCGCAAGGAACGTCGGGATTATCCGGTACACGGGCCTGCATTCCGAAAGCAATCTCGATGCCAATGCCGCGAAACTTGCCGGATGGCTTGAACGCAGAGGATATCGAATGATCTCGAAGCCGAGGGCGGCCAGTTACGACCCGCCCTGGACCATTCCGTTCATGCGGCGCAACGAGGTACATATCGATCTCGAATGAGCGCGGTTCCACTCTCACCCGACAGGCTTGGGCAGGTTGTTTTTTTCCTGCCGGTCGAATTGTTACATTTTGAAAACATTCCGCTCATTTAATCCATATACGGTATGAAGTCTCACTACTACTACTTTGTCGGGGCCGCCCTGTCAATATTGCTGTCCATCTATGTCTTTATTTTCGGGACCTCCGCGAACCATGAGCTGATTGCCATCTTTATCGGCCTATGGGCGCCGACGATCATCTGCCTCGGGGTCTTCAACATCCTGATCGGCATACATGAAGAGATGTGCTGTGCGCACAAGCGGATCGAGGAACGGCAGTCGTGCAGCCATGACCGTTGAAATGATGAAGGTAGGAGGGGTCTGCCCGACGCATTTTCATGACACAGGATTCGGGAGGCTTAACCGGTGAAGCATGTCGGCGCGATTCTCCTCGTCGGGACCGGCGGTATGCTCGGATCGGTTGCACGGTATCTGGTAGCCCTCCTGCTTGCCCCGGCAGCGGTATGGTTTCCTTTTCCAACCCTTGTTGTCAACATTGCCGGCAGTTTTCTGATAGGGTTTCTCGGAGAGCTTGCGGTTTCCACAACGATTGTTTCTCCCGATGCGAGGCTTTTCCTTGTCACGGGCTTCTGCGGAGGCTTCACAACCTTTTCGGCATACATGTTCGAACATGCCGCACTGATGAGGGACGGCCAGATATTCTATGCCGGCCTCTATCTCGCGGGCAGCATCGCGGGCGGCATCGCGGCGTTCTATCTTGGATCAGTGTTTGCGAAACTTTTGACATGAAACAAATATGGAATTGAAGAACATGGAAATGTTGCGGATCTTCGTCAACGAGCAGGCCCGCTACGGCCACCACCCTCTCTACGAAGAGATCGTCCGCGAAGCACGCCTCCGGGAGCTGGCGGGAGCGACCGTTCTCAGGGGAGTTCTCTCCTATGGGCACGACTTGCGTCTCAGGACGTCGAAGATTATGGAGTTCAGCACAAATCTTCCCATGGTTATCGAAATCGTGGACCATTCGGAAAAAATAGACAGTTTCCTTCCGGTGCTCGAACAACTTGTGCGTGATTCGGCCGGGCGCGTCATGATTTCGAGGGAGCTTGTCAGGGCGGGGGTTATCGAATAAATCCATCGAAATAAAAAAGGAAGCCGTATGCGGGCTTCCTTTTCAAAAGAAGTGCGGTTGTTCAGGAATTACCTGCCTGACGCGACGAGGGCGTTGTAGTTGGCCGTAATGGTTTTTTCCAGGTCTTCGTCGGTGTGCATGCTGCTGATGAACATCGCCTCGAACTGGGATGGTGCGGTGTAGATGCCCTGGTCGAGCAGCGAATGGAAGTATTTTGCATGCTTCTTCGTGTCCGCGGTAATGGCGGTAGTGTAATCGACGACCGGCGTTTCGGTGAAGAAGAGGCAGGACATGGAACCGACCCGGTTCTGGACATAGTTCAGTCCGAGTTTTTTCATGTTGTTCCTGAAGCCCTCTTCAAGGATGACGGCTTTTCTTTCGAGTTCCGGGTAGGGGTTTTCGTCCTGAAGGATTTTCAGTGTTTCAAGGCCTGCGGTCAGCGCGAGCGGGTTGCCTGAAAGGGTTCCTGCCTGATAGACGTCACCGAGCGGCGCAACTCGTTCCATAAGTTTGCGTTTGCCGCCGAACGCTCCGACCGGCAGACCGCCGCCGATGATCTTTCCCATGGTGGTGAGGTCCGGCGTGATGCCGTAGAGGCTCTGTGCGCCGCCGAGCGCAACACGGAAGCCGCACATGACCTCGTCAAAAATCAGCACGATATCTTCATTGTCGCAAAGTTCTCGAAGGGCGGAGAGGAACTCGGGCTTTGCCGGGATGACTCCGGTATTGCCTGCGACCGGTTCGATGATGATGGCAGCTATCTGACCTTTATTCTCGTTGACGAGAAGCCTTACCGATTCGATATCGTTGTAGGTTGCGTTGAGCGTGTCGAGCGCGGTGCCTCTGGTGACGCCGGGGCTGTCGGGAGCGCCGAGCGTCAGGGCGCCTGAGCCTGCCTTGATGAGGAAGCTGTCTCCATGTCCGTGGTAGCAGCCCTCGAACTTGATGATCTTGTCGCGACCGGTGCAGCCCCTTGCAAGGCGTACAGCCGACATGGTCGCCTCGGTGCCGCTGTTGACCATGCGGACCATTTCAAGCGAAGGAACGATCTTGCAGAGCAGCTCGGCAATTTCAATTTCCATTTCGATCGGCGTGCCGAAGCTCGTTCCGATGTTTTTGAGCGTATAATCGAGCGCGGCGGTTACTCTCGGGTGCATGCTGCCGAGAATGAACGGTCCCCATGAGCCGACATAATCGATGTAGGTGTTGCCGTCCACATCGGTCAGGTATGCCCCTGAACCTTGAGCCATGTAGACAGGGGTTCCTCCGACGGATTTGAATGCACGTACAGGGGAGTTGACACCACCGGGAATGAACTGCTTCGCTTTTTCAAAGAGTTCAGCTGATCTGGTTAACTGAGGCATGTCTGGCAATTCTGTTTAGTATTGGACAAGACGGAAAGAGAGTACATAAATGTCTGGTCAAGATAGAAATACTCCGGAAGATATAAAACCCCAAAAAACCGCCGGGATTTCAATGCCGGACGATTTGTGAAACGATGGCGAGGTTTTTGCGCGTTCCGGAATGCTCGAGGTGGCAGGCGCAGTATTCCTGGAGCAGGGTAACAGCGAAGCCCGTGTCGGCAGGGTCTGCCATGATGTTGTCGAGGCCCGAAAGGCCGGTGGAATCGATGGCGCAGAGAAGGTTTGCCGTTCCTGGCGGCAGGAGGTGTTTTTTTGCGAGGGTTCCCGGAGCAGCATGGGAGCGTGCGAGTCCGCCCGGGTTCATGACGAAATAAAGGGAAGCCGCGCTCCCGATGCCGATGGCCGAGACGATCTCTTCTCCGCTGAATACGCATCGTCTGATGGATGGCTGGAAACCGAGGAGCGAAACGAAGCGCAGCAGGAACCACGCGTAGAGAATCAGGAAATCTCCACACCCACCGTAAAGGCGTTCGAGGGTTGCCGTCAGAAGGGCGAAAAGCTGCAGGTTCCGCTCGTCGTTTTCCGTCGAGAGCCTGACGATATCGATGATACGGTAAAGCACCGCGAAACGGTCGAGGTCCGGTTCGGGAACCAGGGGGCTTGAAACGAGGTTTGCATCACTGACGAGTTGCAGCTCGCGACCGGCTTTCCGGTAGATGACCAGTTCGACCACGTTGCCGGCGCTTAAAAGCCCGTTGAGCTTGTTTTTCGGGTTTCTCGCGCCTTTTGCCATGACCGACATTTTTCCGAAATCCCGGGTGTAGATCGAGCATATCTTTGACTGGTCGCGATACTTCAGCTCTTTGAGCACGACGGCGCGGGTTTTGACGATCACGGCTCTGTTTTTTTAATATTTCGAATTATTGTTATATACTTTTGCCATTTGCCTCACGGGGCTCCCTGCCCCGCCAGGATATGTCACAAGCCGGTCGTTGCGCCGTGAACATGCCGGAGTGCCCCCCGGATTCCTTTGCCGGTATCCGGGATATTTCCATGGGGCCATATACAGAACGATAACTGTCGGAACGCTTTTAACCAAGGAGGAAAATAGAGATGCCAACCTATCATTACCGTTGCAGAAGCTGTGGAAACGAACTGGAGATTTTTCAGAAAATGAGCGATAACGCACTGACAACCTGTCCGCAGTGTGAAAAAGAGGAACTGGAGCGAGTGATCAGTGCCGAAGGGGGATTTGTGCTGAAAGGGTCCGGTTTTTACGGAACCGACTACAACAAGGGCCGCAAAGCGCCGCCTGCCGAGAGCCCGTGTTCTGCAGGTTCCTGTGCAACCGGAAAATGCCCGATGGCCGACAAATAATTTCATGTCCGGCAGGAGTTTCCAGTGCTCTTTTCCTTATTTCCGTGCAATGAAAAGCCTCCTGGGTTACCGGAGGCTTTTTTCCTGTCTGAAAGGATTTTCTTTTTCTCTCCAGGTGAATTTCGGCAGGTTGATCGACGGGTCGCCGCGGTACCTCTGCGGATAGTGCTTCCCTTCGGGATTTCCTGAAACCTTTACCTTGTAAAGCGCTCCTCCTTCCCTGAAATACATGCGGATTTCACTGCCGCTCGAATAGTTTATCCCGGCAGGATCATGGTGTTCCCCATAGAGGTGGTAGAGCCCTTCAGCCTGGCCCGAAACGGTTATTCCCGTTATTTCCGAATTTTCGTCGAGCTGAATGGCCATCCTGCTTCCACCGAGCTGATTGTATCCGATCCGGGCTTGCGAAAGGGTGTCTTCCGCAGCATAAAAAGCGTTTCCCTGGATCTGGATTTTTTCTATCATCATGCTTCCGACGTTTTTGGTGGATTGTCTGAGGTGCAGGAGAATGGTATCACCGCTTATCTGATGGCCGTTGTACCAGGCGATGGCCCCTTCACTGAGCCATATCTGGTTTGCGGACGTGTTGATCACCGCTTTCTGCGATGTGCCGCAAAGTGATTTGCCGAGGAGTTGCCCGCGGACGTTGCCGCTGAGTTCTCCGATTTCGGTATCCGGGTAATAGACTCCGTTGTCGCCGAAAATCTCGAAAGTATCGTTGCTTAACACGATGTTGCCGCCGAGCGTGATCCTGTTTTCCCTGTCGTAACTCGTTGCCCTGTCGCATCTCAGGTTCAGGGTGTTGTGCATGAATACGACCTTGCCGATCACTGATTTGTAGGAGCCTCTCTCATTCTGGCCACCCTCGATGGTATCGGAGTGTTCGAGAATTATTTTCTTTTTTTCCGCCCGGAGCGTATTATTGCTCAGCACCGGGGAGAGGATGAACTGCAGAAAAAAGACAGAGGTGGCAACAATCGCTGCCACACGAATGCTCCCGGTTAATGCATATGCAGTTCGGCAGGCGCCGCAAGCTTTTTTCATTGCAGAGGAAGGTTTATTGCAGCCCGGAAGATTGCTGGGACAATGTAGATAATGTAAACAAAGCTTATTTTATTACGGTGAAAAAATTACTACTTGCCGGTGGAGGCAGAGAGGGCACTTTCCTGTTGGCTCCGCTATATGACGCGCTGAAAAAAAACGGGTCTTACACTCCTCTTGCGGTACTCTCGGCCGGGACCGGCAAGGCTCCCATCGATCAGGAGCTTGCGGGCTGTTTCGGACTGGAAAACTCGTTTCGGACAATCGGCCTTTGCGGAGGAACACCGATCGAAACGCTTGCCTCGATGATGACCGGAATGGAAATGATCATCGGTTCCGAACAGCCTCATCTCGTTCTTGCCTGCGGCAGCGACGATGCGGCCCTCGCCGCCGCTCTTGCCGCCTCCAGGCTTTCTGTTCCTCTCGCGGCGACAGATTCGGGACTCAGGAACCATGTACGGACGGATACCCGCGAGATCAACCGCGTTCTCATCGACTCGATTGCCGACCTGCATTTTGTCAGCGAGCACAGCGGCGAGTACAACCTGATCAACGAAGGCGTTCCCGATGAGAAGGTCTTTTTTGCCGGCAATCTGCTCATAGACAGCCTCGCCGCCCTCATGCAGCAGTCGGGCCGCACCGATGCCCCGGCCCGGCATGGCCTTCAGACGAAGCACTACGTAATGGTCATGCTTGGCCTGTCCGCAAATTCACGGCATGGGGAGCAGCTCGCGCTGGCGCAGAGGCTGCTGAAGGCGATCTCGGCGAAAACAACTGTCCTCTTGCCCCTTGCTCCCGGGTATGGCGATTTAATCGAAAATCCGGGATTTGACCGGCCGGAAGCGATCAGGATAATCGACATGCCCGGACCTGGCGAACTGCTTGCCCTGCTCAGGGATTCGCAGATGCTCCTTACCGATGACGGGGAACTTCAGGCTGAATCGACAGTCATGGATGTTCCCTGCCTTACCATGAGGGATCGTACATACCGCCCGTCGACTCTTGAGATCGGGACCAACGTTCTTGTCGGTGAAGACGAGGCTGAGATTCTTGCCGGCATCGAAGACCTTCTGCGTCACGATCCGCACGGGCATCGGAGGGGCCGCTCCAAAATCCCCGAGAAATGGGACGGGGCCGCAGCTGCCCGTATTGTCGCCTTGCTCGACAGGGTGTTATAGTCAGCCTTCATTGACCATGCATTCCTTTTATACCAGCCGGGAGTGCACCCGTGCTCGACTTGTACCTGTTGCCGCTACATCCGGGGTATAGAGCGTAACGGCTCTCCCCTGTGTCTGGCGGGTATTCATCCTCAACATGCGGTTCGACCCCGGCCAGCCATGTGCCGTGCAACGGAATCGTTAAATGACAAAGGGGCGGCCTGTCTCATCCTCAAGCCTTTCATTTCTTTCAGAGCTTCTTGCTATCTTTCAATCAAGTGATATCAGGCATATCCGGTTCTTCCGATCGTTCATTCGCGAACCTTGCCGGACGGGTGGCTTCAGCTTGTCGATCTGCGTGGATGTTTCGAGACAGGGCGTTGTTCGGGATGCTGGTTTTCGCAGTTTTCGTTTTACCGGAAATTCCTTTAACATTCATATATCGTTAATGCCTGGAAGGCATCATGATCTCTGCCCCCGTTTTTTCCCGGATGCAGATTCGTTTATGAATCCCGGGGATTGTTTCGCCCCGAAAAAATGGCATCGGAGGCCCTGCCTTTTCCATCAGACGAAATCGCAACGGCCGCAGTTTTATTCCGAGGGAACGATTACTATTGGTAAAACATTCAAAAAGTAAGATTTACCTTTATTCGGAGTGTGCCTGTCCGGTTCTTCCTTGATGATGATTGCTGCTGATGCCCGTTTCTCTTGAATGCGGTTTTGAGAACAACGTCAGCCGGTTCTCCTGTTCAGGGCGTGAGAAATATCCTTCCGGTACAGGCTACCGGTTCAGTGCATTGATGTTTTTGTTTGCATAGGTGTTACCACCCGTTTTTTCGAGTACCCTTTTTCTTATGACCATGCACAGAAACGGTCTGATTTGAAAAAGATGTCGATATGCCGGAACCGGAAAGGAGTGCTGTTTTAATTCCCGATCCTTCCGGGGCAAGGGTCATGTACATTCACAGCTGGGTATTGGGCCTTGTCCGGAAGGGGAGGCGTCAATCCCTTCAAGTATTGTAAACGCACGGAGACTCAGCTATGCAGAAGCTTTTTTTCATTGTCGATAGAAGCGTCATTGCGAAAGACGAAATAGACGCCATGCTCCGCAACGGAAGCCCGGCAGAGCTGGATGCGGTTTTTTTTCTCGTTCTCGACGGTTACTCCCCGATGGAACTCGGCATTACCGGCAGCATGCTCGAAGGTCCCCCCTCCGTTTTTCCTTCCGTATCGTTCTCCCCCGGTATGCCGCAGATTGCTCTCGATGTGATGCCAGGCCCCGCTGTTGAGGATCCTGCGCGCCTTGACCGCAAACAGAGAATTACATGGAAATACCGGATGCTCTTCACCGGTACGAATGGTTTCATTACACAGAGACAGGAGCTGCAGCTTTCTGCGAACATATCGAGAGAATCCGCAACGGCGAAATTGTGCCTTGTCGTCCAGCCCCACCCCTATAAAATCGACGGGCAGGAGGCCTGGCTGAGCACTGACCTGAGGGTTTTCCAGATCAAGGCCGGCCAGTTCCGTTTCAACAAGGTGATGCGAAGCGACCCGAACGATTTCATCGTCGATGTCCTCACCAATCTCAACAACGGAACGACAGGCGGAGAAACATACGACAACATCTCTACGGCGTCTCAGTCATCACCCATAGAGCTCTCCCAGACGGTTGACGGTGAGCCGGTTTATAATTTCGCGATCGCAAGGGTCCGTTACAAATCGAGCTCGGTATCGGCGCAGAACGTCAAGGTTTTTTTCCGGCTTTTCACCACAGCATCGACTGCCGTGGAATACAACCAGGCGACAACGTACCGCCGCACCTTACAGGGCGGCGTCGTCAAGCCGCTTCTCGGCATCATCGACGGTGAGGTTGCCACCATTCCTTTTTTCGCCGCTTCGCGAATCGATTCTTCCTCCTCGCCGCTGGCAGCACAGAATGACCAGCCGAATACGAAACTCATCCCTTCAAACCTGAGCGGGAACGAGATCGTGCGCTATTTCGGCTGCTGGCTCGACATCAATCAGCCGCAGCCGCAATTTCCGCTCAACCCGGTTCCTGCGGACGGACCTTTTCCCGCTTCCTCGAGAAAGTCCATCCAGGAGCTTATCCGCAGCCAGAGCCAGTGTCTTGTGGCTGAAATCGTTTTCGAACCGGTAACCATTCCGCATGGAGCTACTCCTTCCTGCAGCGACAAGCTGGCCCAGAGAAATCTTGTGGTCGCGGAATCGGCCAATCCCGGAGATTCCGTCTCGGACAACATAACCTGCACTTTTGAAATAAGACCTACAAGGACACCTCCGATAAAGGGTGAGCTTCCAGACGAGCTGATGATAGACTGGGGAAACATGCCTCAGGGCGGCTCGGCGACGCTTTTTTTCTCCGGCGTGGATTCCGGCGAAATTCTTGATATGGCAGGCAAGTTATACCAATCGCACACCCTGAACCGCCTTGACGAACATACCCTGCAATTCGGCAGCGGCGGTGTGACCTACATTCCCGTTCCCTATAGCGAGGGGGCGAACTATGCCGCCATGATTTCAGTCATGCTGCCCGGTACGGTCAAGAAGGGGCAGGTTTACCCGGTTGTCGTCCGGCAGGTTGCCAATCCCGTCAGGAAAGGCGACGGGCAGGGAAACGGCGAAGAACAGAACCTCTGTAATGGCTCCGGACGCTGTATTCTGGGCACCTTCCAGATCACTATCCCGATAAGCGGAAAAGAGGAAATGCTTGCCCGGGAAGAACGCCTGCTGTCCAACCTCCGGTGGATCGAAAAGTCGCTGCCGTCAGGAAACCGGTGGGACCCTGTCTTCAGCAGATATGTCCAGCAGAAAGCATCCCGCGTCGATGCTTTCGGCGGCGATTCCAGAAAGGTCCTGGCTACTCCGACAGGCCAGTGGAACAAAGGGTATACCAGGTGCAGGCTTCTGGGGTTATCGGCAATCCTGCTTATCGCTGCCCTTCTGTATGTTGCAGGCAGCCTTGTCGGCACGATGCTTGCCGTTGCGGCAATTGCTCTGCTGCTTGCCCTTGCCGGGGTTTTACGTTTCTGGTTCCGGAACTGCAAACCCCCGCTTTGCGAGCTTCTGCTGCTTCCACTGGCTGGCGGGGGGATTGGCACCCTGACGAATGCCGTATCCATGGTCACCGGGGTGATCTCTCCCCGGCTTGTGGCCGTTCTTGTTCTCTGCATACTTGTTTCGTGCGGGGCCGGTGTCGGCTGCTGGATGAAGGGATGCTTCAGCCTCAATAAAAACAGACGGGCTGATTAATGCGGATCTCAGGCTATATGAGGTTTTGCCATTGACAGCAACAGGCGTCAGATCACTCCCCATGCTTTCTGTTTGTCCCGGTTTTTTCCGGTAAGGATACGGTCATGACGCCGGGATGAAATTCCGGTTTTCCTGATCCCTGCTGCTGTCGGAATATCCCGTGAAATTTCATTCAAGGCTGACTTCAAGGAGTTTTTTGTTCTGCTGGTCGCGTACCACCATTGTCGTGCCAGCGAGCTCTACGGTTCCCGACGTGAAGCGGCATTCCGAACCCTGGTCCACGAATGCCGGAAGGACGATAAAATGGATGCCGTTCGCCACGGTATGGGCGCCATGGTGGAAATGACCACTGAAACAAGCTTTCACGGCCGTCGAGGAAAGAATCAGCTCCGATATGTCGCGGTGGTTCCAGAGCAACCCGTGTTTCAGGTCGGTTGTTTCGGGAAGCAGGGGAAAGTGGCTGAGGATGATGACTTTTTCTTCGTCCTTTTCCGCTTTTTCGAGCGAATCCTTCAGCCAGGCTTTCTGTACCTTGCCGATGGCGCCGCAGTAATCGTGGAGACCGGGAGAACTCCTGGCCCATTCGAGAAGTTCGAGGTCTTCGGCTGTTCGGGGCCGTGAAAACACCGAGATATCCATGCCATGCAGCACGATGAACCGGTAATCGTCTTCAGTGAAAGCATAATAGGCCCGCTCCATTCCCAGATAACGGACGAGTTCGTCTTCCGGGACGGCGAGGCAGTGGTTTCCAATGACATGCCGGATGGTGCAGCGGCAACGGTCAAGCACCGATTTCGCCTGTTTCAGTTCATCAAGAGCCATCAGCGGATCTCCGGCAATGAGGTCTCCGAGCTGGACCGCAAATGCGGCCCCGCTTTCCTGCCAGCCGAGGACGCTCTCACAGAGGGTTTCTTTGTCCTGGCCGGCAGTGAAATGGATATCGGTTATGATGCCGAAACGCATGGCGGATTATCCCGGTTGAGGGCAGGTCAGTCGCTGAACTCCGAGAGGTAGCGTTCCATGAACTGGTCGAGGTCGCCGTCAAGCACATTCTCGATATCGAACCTCTCATAGTTCGTTCGGTGGTCCTTGATGCGGCGGTCGTCCATTACGTAGCTCCGGATCTGGCTTCCCCATTCGATTTTTTTCTTCTTGCCTTCGATCTCTCGTTTTTTTGCTTCCTCTTCTTCCCTCTTGCGCTGGTAGAGCTGTGCCATGAGCATTTTCATGGCACGTTCCCTGTTCTGGAACTGGGAACGTTCCTCCTGGCAGCTTACCACGATACCGGAAGGTAGATGCTTGATGCGGACTGCGGTTTCGACCTTGTTTACGTTCTGGCCGCCCTTTCCGCCGCTGCGGAAGGTTGAGAGTTCGAGATCGTCCTTGCGTACTTCGATTTCCGCGTCCGGCGGTGCCTCGGGATAAGTGAAGACGCTGGCGAACGAGGTGTGGCGTCTTGCGTTCGAGTCGAATGGCGAGACTCTTACAAGGCGATGGACGCCGTTTTCCGCTTTCAGGTAGCCGTAGGCGTAAGATCCCTGGATTTCAAGCGTTGCGGTCTTGATGCCTGCGCCGTCGCCTTCCTGGTAGTCGTCGGTATAGATCTTGTACCCTTTGCGTTCAGCCCAGCGCATATACATGCGGTAGAGCATTTCGGCCCAGTCCTGGGCTTCTGTGCCTCCGGCGCCCGCATGGATGGTGATCAGGGCGTTGCCGGCATCGTCCTTGCCCGAGAGCATGTTTTTAAACTCGATGGCAGCAATATCCTGTTCGATCGCTGCGAGCGTGGCCGTCAGTTCCTCACCGAACGATTCGTCGCCGAGCTCTTCGGCGATTTCGATTTCATCCCTGTATGCACGGGCCCTCGATTCGAGCTTGTCATACCCTTCGCTCCACGATTTATGGTCGCTGAGCTCCTTGAGCACCTTGTTGGCTTCCTTCTGATCATTCCAGAATGCCGGATCGGTGGTTATTTTTTCAAGGTCGTAAATTTTATCTTTGCGCTCGTCGACGTCAAAGATACCTCCGTAACTGTTCCAGGCGACGGTCGATCTCCTGCAGTCTTTCCTTTTGTGGTTCAAACATGGTGTATCTGTACCGGTTGTTCCTTGTTCTGAAAAATTGCCATACAAAGAATACCTTTTTTCAAGAGAATTCAAAGTGCCGACAGGTATTCCTGATTTTACGCCGGGTCAAAATCCCTCAGGTATTCACGCAAAAAAGTACCGGAGTTTTCCTATTTTCCCTTCTTGATATTGACAAACGGGAACAGAGCCGGAATAATCCGCGAGCAACTGTCGTGCCAATGAGTTTTTCAGGCAGGTCTGTTTCATGGCCGGGCAAGCCCCATGCATCAACAAGGAACAAAGAAGATGAACAATGCATTCCGACGGACTGTTTCGCAGTGCGGTACTCACGAGTTCGACGGCCGCCAGCGGGTTGTCATAGAAAATGTTGCCCCGGAGCTCGACGGGGGAAAGTACAGGGCCAAAGCTGTTGAGGGCGGCAGTGTTGTCGTCGAGGCGGATATTTTCGTTGACGGTGCGGACACTGTCTGCGCGGAACTCTGTTATCGTTCCGGAGGAAGCGCTGACTGGAAGCGGATACCGATGGAGCCGGCTGGCAATGACCGATGGAGGGGAGCTTTCACGGTCGGTCTTCCCGGGACGTTCTATTATACGATAGAAGCATGGGCAGATCATTTCCTGACATGGAAAAAAGGTCTTGCCAGGAAGGTCGAAGCCGGTCAGGATGTTTCACTTGACCTGCGGACCGGTGCCCAGTTTGTCGACGGTGCCGCCTCAAGGGCTTCGAAGGCAGATGCTGCAAAACTGAAGAAATTTGCGGAAGTTCTCCGCTCAGGCAAGGCGGAAAAATCGGTTTCAACCGGGCTTGGTCCGGATCTGGGCCATCTGATGGAGCGTTACCCGGATAAATCTCACGCTTCGGTCTACGAAAAGGAACTTGGTGTAACCGTCGAGCAGAAAAAGGCAGGTTTCGGGGCATGGTATGAATTTTTTCCCCGATCCTGGGGCTCGGTTCCGGGTAAACACGGAACCTTCGAGGAGTGCCGCCGGCTTCTCCCCATGATTGCCGGCATGGGATTTGATATCGTCTACCTTCCGCCGATCCATCCGATAGGCGTTGCCAAGCGCAAGGGGAAAAACAACTCCCTGACGGCCGACCCCGGTGACCCCGGGAGCTGCTGGGCTATCGGCAACGGAGACGGAGGGCACAAGGCCGTCCATCCGGAACTTGGATCCATCGGGGAGTTTTCGGCTTTTGTCGAAGAAGCGGAAAGCCTGGGTATTTCCGTCGCGCTGGATATCGCGTTCCAGTGCTCGCCGGACCATCCTTATGTGCAGGAGCACCCGCAGTGGTTCAAGTGGCGGCCCGACGGTACCGTGCAGTTTGCGGAAAATCCTCCGAAGAGATATGAAGACATCCTGCCGATCGATTTCGAGACGGACGACTGGCAGAACCTCTGGATCGAGCTGAAAAGTATTTTCCTTTTCTGGATAGAAAAAGGGGTGAAGATTTTCCGTGTCGACAATCCCCATACCAAGGCCTTTCCCTTCTGGGAATGGGCGATCGCTTCAATACAGGACGAGCATCCCGATACGGTGTTCCTCGCCGAGGCCTTCACCAGGCCGAAGCTCATGGCGAGGCTTGCAAAGACCGGCTACAGCCAGTCATACAGCTACTTCACCTGGCGCAACAACAAGCATGAACTCCAGGAATACCTCGGAGAGCTGACTTCTGCCCCTTTGAAATATTTCATGCGGCCCAACTTCTGGCCGAACACCCCGGATATTCTCCATGAAGAGTTTCACAGCGGCAACCGCACGAAATTCATCATCCGCATGGTGCTTGCCGCCACGCTTTCATCCAATTACGGCATGTACGGTCCGGCTTACGAACTTTGTGAGCATGAGCCGGTTGCTGAAGGAAAGGAGGAGTATCTCCATTCCGAGAAATACGAGATCAGGCAGTGGGATCTCGACAGGCCCGGAAATATCAGGGCGGAAATAACCCGCATCAACCGCCTGAGGAAAGAGAACCCGGCGCTGCAGCAGACTTTCGACATCACATTTGTCCATATCGACGCATCGCCCGGACAGGAGCACGGGCAGTTGATGGGCTACGTGAAACGTTCCCCTGATGACGGCAACATCATCCTTACGGTCGTCAACCTCGACCCTTTCTGCACGCAGAACGGATGGTTGAGGTTTCCGCTCGAGCTCTTCGGAATATCCCACGATCACCGGTTCGCGGTCGAGGAACTGCTGACGGGCAACAGGTATGAATGGAACGGTGAATGGAATTACGTAGAGGTGAACCCTCACACCATGCCGGCGCAGATTTTCCGTGTTCTTCTTTCCTGAAAGCATATAAAACATATAATTACAGATTCAATCAACCACCTTACACTCACGACGTAATCATGTATCAACCCGAACCGCTCTGGTATAAAGACGCGATTATTTACGAGGCGCATGTAAAGACATTCTTCGACAGCAACAACGACGGTATCGGAGATTTCCAGGGGCTCCGCCAGAAGCTCGGTTATCTCGAGAGCATCGGGGTTACGGCGATATGGCTGCTTCCATTCTACCCTTCGCCATTGCGTGACGACGGTTACGATATTGCCGACTACATGTCGGTCAACCCGGATTACGGTACACTGGACGATTTCAGGGAATTTCTCGAGGAGGCTCACAGCCGGGGTCTGAAGGTCATCACCGAACTTGTCGTCAACCATACGTCAGACCAGCATGCCTGGTTCCAGCGCGCCCGAAGGGCACCCGCAGGATCTGCGGAGCGGAATTTCTACGTGTGGAGCGACGATCCTAACAAGTATTCCGAAACCCGGATCATCTTCCAGGATTTCGAAACTTCCAACTGGACCTATGATCCGATAGCGGGACAGTACTACTGGCACCGGTTCTTCCATCACCAGCCCGACCTGAATTTCGAAAACCCCGAGGTCCAGAGGGCTCTTTTCGACGTTCTCGATTTCTGGCTCGGTATGGGTGTCGACGGCCTCAGGCTCGATGCCGTTCCCTATCTGTACGAAGCCGAAGGGACCAACTGCGAGAATCTCCCGCAGACATTCGAATTCCTGCGGAAGTTCCGCGCGTATGTCGACGAGCACTATCCCAACCGGATGTTGCTTGCCGAAGCCAATCAGTGGCCGGAGGATTCGGCGGCATATTTTGGCAAGGGTGACATGTGCCACATGAACTTTCATTTTCCACTCATGCCGAGGATGTACATGGCGCTTGCCATGGAAGACCGTTTTCCCATCATCGACATCCTCGAACAGACTCCCGAGATTCCCGATTCCTGCCAATGGGCCTCGTTTCTTCGAAACCATGACGAACTGACCCTTGAAATGGTGACCGACGAAGAGCGCGACTACATGAGGAGGGTCTATGCACGCGACCCGAAGGCACGCATCAACCTCGGTATCAGGCGCCGCCTCGCTCCGCTCATGAACAATGACAGACGGAGGATCGAGCTGATGAACATCATGCTGCTCTCCCTTCCGGGTACTCCTGTGCTCTATTACGGCGACGAGATCGGTATGGGAGACAACTTTTACCTTGGTGACCGCGACGGAGTGCGTACCCCCATGCAGTGGAACGGCGACCGCAATGCGGGCTTTTCGCGTGCGAACCCCCAGCAACTGCTGCTTCCGGTCATCATCGACCCGGAATATCATTATGAAGCGGTGAACGTCGAAGTTCAGGAGAGCAACGTTAACTCGCTGCTCTGGTGGATGCGCCATACTCTGGCGATGGCGCGCCGCTACAAATCGCTGAGCCGGGGTTCAATCGAGTTCATGCAGGTGAACAACCCGAAAGTGCTGAGCTTCATCAGGCGTTACGAGGACGAGACTATTCTCACGGTGGTTAACCTCTCACGGAATGCACAGGCTGTAACGTTCGACCTGTCTCAGTTCGAGGGGTACATCCCGGAAGAAGTTTTCAGCATGAACCGGTTCCCGAAAATCAGGAAGATCCCTTACATGGTTGCCCTTGGTTCCTACGGGTATTTCTGGCTGAAACTGGTCAAAGACGCTGAAAACGCTGACGGACAGACCTCCCTCGACAAGGCTTTCGCCAACGTCTACCGCTGGCAGCAGCTCTTTTCCGGCAAGACACGCGAAAAGCTCGAAACGGAAATTCTTCCCCGGTATTACCGTGCAAGCCGCTGGTTCGGAGGCAAGGCGAGGACCATCATGCGCATCGCCATCATCGACACTATTCCGGTCACCGGACTGGACAGAACGAAACTGCTGGTCACCGAGGTCTATTATTCCAGCGGGGAAAACGAGCTTTACCAGCTTCCGGTCTGTTTCACGCCGCTTTCCTCAATCACCGAGGGGGATGACAATTTCAGCAAGAGGGTGATTGCGAGGGCAATAGTAGGGGATGACGAGGGCTACCTCTGCGACGCGACTTTCGACAATCGTTTCCTCAGCTGTCTTTTCCAGTTGCTTACAGGCAGGGATGGATGGCGTGGAAAAGCCGGCCTTGTATCCGGAGTGAAATCCACCGCTGTTGATGCATTGACGGAAAAAATTGCCAACAGAGAGGTTGAGCCTGCACTGATGGGGGCGGAACAGACGAACACCTCGATCAGGTACCACAACGAGCTCTGCTTCAAGCTTTACCGCCGAATCGAAAACGGTGTTTCGCCTGAAGTCGAAATGTGCAGTGCCCTGAGCGACAGGACATCCTTCAGGAATCTTCCGCGTTATCTCGGCTCGCTGAACTATGAGCAGAACCGGTCAAGCCGTTACTCGCTCGGCATCCTGCAGAATTATGTCCCGAACGAAGGAGATGCATGGCAGCTCTCGCTCGACCAGGTCAAACGCTTTTATGACGATGTTCTTGCAAAGATACATGCCGGCATCGTGCTTCCCGACCTTCCTAAGCTGAGCGGCGACCCCGTCAAACTTCCCGGGGTTATGCACGAACTGCTCGGAGAAGCATATCTCGGCATGATAGAAAAGCTTGCAGAACGGACTGCGGATATGCACCTTGCACTTGCATCGCTCGAGGGCGAGCAGGCATTTGTGCCCGAACCTTTCACGACGCTTTACCAGCGCTCCATCTATCAGGCGATGTGCGAACAGGTGAAGCGGACGGTCATACTGATCCGTGAGATCAAATCTTCTCTGTCTGAAGAGCAGCAGCAGCTCTGCTCCCTGCTTCTGCAGAAACACAAGCAGATACTGCAGCAGTTCGATCCGGTGAGGGCCGAAAAAATCGATACCCTGAAGATCAGAATCCATGGAGATTTCCATCTCGGCCAGGTGCTGTATACCGGCAAGGATTTCGTCATTATCGATTTCGAGGGTGAACCGGCCAAATCGCTTTCCGAGCGCAAGATAAAGCGTTCCGTTTTCCGCGATATATCAGGCATGCTCCGTTCATTCGATTATGCCGCTTTCAACGTGCTGCACCGCGGCAGCTCCGTGTTCCGTCCGGAAGACCGGGCAGTGCTGGAGCCTTGGGCTGATCGCTGGAGCTTCTATGTTGGGCAGCATTTCATCGACACCTATTTCGAGAAAACCGCAGGCAGCGATATTGTTCCTGCGGACCCGAAACAGAGGGAGCACCTCATGAGAGCCTATCTGATGAACAAGGCTGTCTACGAACTGAACTACGAGCTCAACAACCGGCCTCAGTGGGCGGATATTCCGCTCAGGGGCATTCTGAAGATCCTCGAATCGTAAAACCGCAGTGATGAAACGGGCAGGTTTCCCTTGAGCGAGGGCAGGCCCGTTTCCTTTTTCATAGTATCTTTGCCAAGGATTCATGGAAGAGTATTCGATCAGGACAACGGTGAGCGGCAGGTATTTGCTCCGCCCATCCCTGCTGAGACCGGAATCGGTTCTGCTGACAGGGTTCCACGGTTATGGACAGTCGGCTGAGGACGAACTCGGACTGCTTGTTTCCATTCCGGGCTCCGAACGCTGCACACTCTGCTCCATCGAAGCACTGCATCCCTTCTACACTCTGAAAGGGAAATCCGGCGCCTGCTGGATGACAAGCGATCACCGCCTGACGAGAATAAAGGAAAATATCCGCTATGTCGATGCGGTACTAGACAAGATTCTGCAACCTTCGACCGCACTGATTTTTCATGGTTTCTCGCAGGGAACGGGGATGGCTTCACGGGCGGCAGCCCTTGGCATGCACCGCTCTTCGGGTCTCATGCTGCTTGGGGGGGATTTCCCTCCTGAGCTTGAGCTGGCAGGGCAGTTGCCTCTTGTGCATATCGCCCGAGGCGACAGGGACCCGATCTACCAGAAGGAACCGTTCATGCGGGATTGCAGGAGGTTCGCCGAAAGCTGCCTTCCGCATGTCACCTGTTCGTTCAAGGGTGGGCATGAAGCTGCCGGTGAGTACCTCGAGTCTGCAGGCGGGTTTCTTGAAAAATTTTTCTCCAATCGTTTTTCTGAAACACCATGCCGGTCAATATCAAAGGCGTGAAACGTGTTCTGGTACGGTTCAAATATCGGGTTATCGGGATTATCTATCTGGGTCACCGGCGTTTTTGTCCCGTCTGCTGCAGATGGTCGCGAAAATTTCCGGAGTTCGGTGTCATACGGCGCCCGGATGCCATGTGTCCTCATTGCAGGGCGCTCGAGCGTCATCGGTTACTTTGGCTTTTCCTGGGAAAACATACAGACCTTTTTGACGGCAGACAGAAAAAACTTCTTCACATCGCGCCTGAATTCTGTCTTGAGCCAGGATTGAAAAAAGCTGCCGGTAAGGGGTACCTTTCGGCAGATCTCGATGAATCCCGAGCAATGGTGCGCATGGATATTACCTCGATAGATTTTCCCGATGTATCGTTCGATGTCATTTTCTGCAGCCATGTTCTCGAACACATTGAGGATGACCGTAAAGCCATTGGTGAGATATACAGAGTACTGAAAAAAAACGGCTGGGCTATCCTGATGGTGCCCGTAACGGCGGATAAGACCATTGAAAACCTTTCTTTCGCCACTCCTGAGGAGAGGCTTCAGGTGTTCGGGCAGCAGGACCATGTCCGCAGGTATGGACCGGACTATGCCGACAGGCTGAGGGAAGCAGGTTTCGAGGTCAGGACAGCCTGCGCCGGGGATCTGGCATCTGCAGCCGAACTGGAAAAAATGGGACTTGCCGGATGTCCCGACACGATATTCCACAGTGTGAAAACATCCTGAAGGTTTTTCAGGCCCGGGTCATTGTTTTCGCCCGCTTAGAGCGCATGAATGAAGCCGAATGGTCATGGTGCGCACGTTCAAACGATTTCAACCGTTTTTTTGCTTCGCCTTGTTCCAGAGCCGGTCAAGCTCTTCGGCTGAATAATCCTGCCATGCGCGTCCGGATGCATCCACATCTGTTTCGACTTTGCGGAACCTTTCCATGAATTTGTTGGTGGCTTTGCGCAGGGCATCTTCGGGGTTCGTCCCGAGAAACCGGCTGTAGTTTACGATCGTAAAGAGCAGGTCGCCGAACTCCTCCTCCTGTTCCTCCCTGTTCCCGGCATGGTTGAGTTCCTCAAGTTCTTCAACCAGCTTTTCAAGCACGCTTTCGCCGTTCGGCCAGTCGAAGCCGACTCCCGATACCTTTTTCTGGACGCGGTAAGCTCGCAGGAGCTCCGACATGGCTTTCGGAACACCGTCGAGCAGACTCTTCCGGCCCTCCTGCATTTTCAGGGTTTCCCAGTTTTTCAGCACATCCTGTTCGGTTTCGGCAGTGACCTCGCCGAAGACATGAGGGTGTCTGCTGATCAGTTTCGTGCACAGGGCATCGAAGACGTCCTCGAAAGAAAATGTTCCGTTTTCTTCACAAAGCATGACCTGGAAACAGAGGTGCAGAAAGAGGTCGCCAAGCTCCTTTTTCAGTTCGGAAACATCTTTCCTGTCGATGGCGTCAACCAGCTCGTAGCTTTCCTCGAGCAGGAGGTGTGCAAGTGATTCCGATGTCTGTTTCCTGTCCCACGGGCACTCGGACCTGAGGACCCGTACAAGTTTCCATACCCGTTCGAACTGTTCCGGCAGCGTTCCTTTCCTCTGCAGCAGGACCTCTTTCTTCAGGATTTCAATTGGTGATTTTTCAGGCATGCTCGAGCTTTTTGTGTTATGCAGGGTAACTGCAGGGGAAGTTACTGTTTCTTTCAGGTATTCATTATAATTTCAACATGGTTTGGGAAACTTTCAATACCAGGAGCGATGGATATAAAAGGATGTATCGCCGTCGTGACCGGCACGAGCTCAGGGATCGGGTTACACACAGCAGAGTTGCTGCTTGAAAAAGGCGCAATTGTCTACGGCCTGAACCGCAGGGAGAGTCCTGTCGGGCATGAAAATTTCCGATGGATAAAGACGGATCTCTCCCGCCCCGAAGAGATAGCGCAAGCTTTCGGGATGGTCCGCAGGGCTGATTCCCCGATAGATATCCTGGTCAACAATGCGGGTGCAGGCGTTTTCGGCGATGTCGAGAAGATAACCCTCGCAGGATGGCAGCGGGCGATTGGCGTGAATCTGACGGCGGCGTTTCTCTGCACGAAAGAGGTGGTCCCCGTCATGAAGGAGCGGAAAAAAGGGATGATTGTCAATATCGCATCGATTGCGGGAAAACGCGGTTTCAAGGGTGGCTCGGCTTACTCGGCAGCGA
Organism: Chlorobiaceae bacterium; assembly: GCA_013335405.1. Lineage (GTDB taxonomy): Bacteria > Bacteroidota > Chlorobiia > Chlorobiales > Chlorobiaceae > Chlorobium. The sequence goes on along the minus strand of JAAXVR010000012.1, from coordinate 1,910 downwards.
AGTTCGGTATTGCCGGCTTTTCCGAGTCGATCATGGAAGAGCTTCGGCCACTCGGAATTCGGGTAAGCTGTATTTTCCCCGGCTCGGTCGATACCGCTTTTTTCAGCGGAACATTCCTGAATCCGGCAAAACTCATGGATCCCAGGGAAGTCGCGCGCATCATCGTATCGGCAATAGAAATTCCCGACGGCATTCTGCCAGACCAGATCGTGATCCGGCCAACCTGATTTTCTGCAATGAACCATGAAACAAACCACGACTGAAACAGCCCCCCCCATTGAGCAGGCAGAGCCCATAGCGGCGATAGCCACTCCAGTGGGAGCCGGTGCGCTTGCTGTCGTTCGCATCAGCGGCAGAGGTATTTTCGAAATAGCCCGGAAGGTGTTTCGCAAGCAGGGTGATCCCGCATTCCTTTTTTCCCGCTCGAAAGGATACAGGGCCCATTTCGGCTCCATGCACGACCGGGAGGGGCTTATCGATGAAGTAATCGCCCTGGTGTTCAGATCACCGAACTCCTTTACCATGGAAGATGTCATAGAGTTCACCTGCCACGGTGGACCGGTTGTCGTCAAACATGTCCTGCAGGTATTGCTCGACGAGGGGTGCAGGCTGGCGGAGCCGGGCGAATTCACCCGCCGCGCGTTCCTGAACGGTCGCATCGACCTCCTGCAGGCCGAGGCGATCGGCGAGATGATCCATGCTCTCTCGGAATCGGCATTCAGGACAGCGGTTACCCAGATGCAGGGTACGCTTTCAAAACGACTGGAAAGCATGAGGGAACGGCTTCTGCATTCCTGTGCACTTCTGGAGCTCGAACTCGATTTCAGCGAAGAGGATGTGGAGTTCCAGAACCGCGGCGAGCTGGACGAGGAACTTGCCTCCCTTCACGAAGAGCTGCAGAGGCTTATCGATTCCTACAGAAATGGCCGGTTGCTGAAGGAGGGTGTCGCGACGGTTATCGCCGGGAAGCCGAACGCGGGAAAATCGACACTGCTCAATGCATTGCTCGGCGAGGAGCGGGCTATCGTGAGCCACACGCCGGGGACGACGCGCGATTATATCGAGGAGTGTTTTATCCACGAAAAGACCCTGTTCCGTCTCACCGATACCGCAGGGCTCCGCGAGACCGCGGAAGAGATCGAGCACGAGGGAGTCATCCGGAGCTATCGGAAAATATCCCGGGCGGACCTGATTCTTTACCTTCTCGATAGTTCGGAGGAAAACCTTTCTGGTGAAATTTCCCGCATCAGGCAGTTCCGGGACGAATACCCCGATGCCCGCATGATCGTTGCAGCAAACAAGACCGATCTTGCTGCGGATGCTTCGGAAAGGGTGCAGATGCTGCGACGGGAGACAGGTTGCGAGGTATGCGGCATCTCGGCGGCGAAAGGCAGGGGGCTTGAGGGTCTCCTGCACCTTATGGCGTCGATGGTCGAGGGGTTGGACAAGCTCCATGACGCGAGCGAACTCGTGACCAGCCTTCGCCATTACGAAGCGTTGCGTAACGCTTCTGACTCGCTCGACAACGCGCGGTTGCTGGTCGAGGGTGGTGAAGGTACCGAACTGATAGCCTTCGAACTCCGCGCCGCACTTGACTATGTCGGGGAAATAACCGGAAAGGTGGTCAGCGAGGAGATACTCAACGTGATTTTTGAAAGGTTCTGCATCGGAAAGTGACGTCAGGCGGAATCACCTCCGTCAACGACCAGTATCTGGCCGGTGATCCATGATGCGGCATCTGAAGCCAAGAAAAACACTGCGTCGGCAATATCTTCAGGTTTTCCAAGGCGTTGCAGGGGGATCGCTCGCCTGATCCTCTCCCGTTCTTCCTCCCTGTCGTCGCAACGATTCAGATATTCTTCGAACATTTCGGTTTGCACTGCACCCGGGCAAACGCAATTGACGCGGAT
>JAAXVR010000011.1:60619-66010 GCA_013335405.1 Chlorobiaceae bacterium | reverse complement strand
CGGAGGTCCCGGTAAGATTGTATTGCAGTCTCGACTCGAAATTGGTTTCAGTGACTGAAGCACCGAAATTGATCACGATATCTCCAGTATCAGTGTAATCACCATCGTTATTGAGATTGATCTGCCCCAGAGTCGAACTCGTTGCTGTATTTGTTCCATGGGTGAAATTCGAAACACCTGTTGCAACAACAGTTACAGCATCATCTGTAAAATTGAACCCGGAAATAGTATCCCTTCCACTGTTTGATGAATCGCTTGACGTTCCTGCAACAGCATTGACCACAAAAACATCTTTTCCCGCTCCACCCGTCAGTGAATCGTTACCGGCGCCTCCTGCAAGCGTGTCGTTCAGTCCGCCTCCGGTAAGTGTGTCGCTACCGGATGTCCCGGTAAGATTGTATTGCAGTCTCGACTCGAAATTGGTTTCAGTGACTGAAGCACCGAAATTGATTACGATATCACCAGTATCAGTGTAATCACCATCGTTATTGAGATTGATCTGCCCCAGAGTCGAACTCGTTGCTGTATTTGTTCCATGGGTGAAATTCGAAACATCTGTTGCAACAACAGTTACAGCATCTTCTGTAAAATTGAACCCGGAAATAGTATCCCTTACACTGTTTGACGAATCGCTTGACGTTCCTGCAACAGCATTGACCACAAAAATATCGCTGCCTGCCCCGCCTGTCATTGAATCGTTACCGGCTCCTCCTGCAAGTGTATCATTGCCGTTACCACCATTCAGGGTATCGTTTCCGGCCATACCGCTGAGCATATTACTTCCGGAATTGCCTGCAAGGCTATTGTCCAGAGCATTGCCTGTGCCATCGATATTGGATGTCCCGATAAGCGACAAATTCTCGACATTGTTTTCAAGAGTATAAGAGATGGACGAGCGAACATTGTCAGCACCGCCTGTTGGCGATGCTTCTGTAACAACATCTCCCGCACTGCCAACCAAATAAGTGTCGTCGCCTGCCCCGCCCTCCATCGTATCGCTGCCTGAACCACCGCTGATGGTATCATTACCGCTACCTCCGTAAATCAGGTCATTGCCTTCCTGACCATATATGATATCGTTGCCGCCGCCTCCGAAAATCGTATCGCTTCCTCCTGCCCTGCCTCCTGAAGACGTGACACTTTCCAGACTCAGCTCGGCATGATTGTCGGCAATATATGCAAGGGTCGTTGTCCTTGTCCAACCAGCTGTTGTACCCATGCCGTTTTCAAGATCCCTGAAAACCTGGAATCCGGATCCTGGATTGGATGACAAACCTTCAGCGGCGACAAGGGTATCGGTAAATACCGCATCACCGAAAATAATGTCGTTTCCTTCTCCTCCGGTTATCTTGTCGCTGCCTGCTGCTGCAAGCTCACTCAAAGGGCTGACGTCCCTGATAACCTGAGAGAGTTGTTCGGCTGTAGTGATATTGTCGGCATGACCGCCGGCACCTTCTACCTGGTCAAGTATTGTTTGCGGTGTATAACCATCAGAAAGTGTGTCACCATCAAGACTGATACCAATCGCTTCGGTAGGACCGAAAATATTTTCAAGATTGGCAACTTCACTGATGGTGTCATTGCCGGTAGCGGTACCAAGAATGTGCTGAAGGGCTGTCAGGTTGAAATCAGCACCGCTCCCGCCGACTGACGAAGTCCCGTTTCCTGAATAATAACGGTTGGGAACCCCATCGGAAATAAAAATGGTCTGATTGAGGGTATTTGAATATCCGGTACTTTTATTCAGAGGGCCATTGCCGTTAACCCAGTCGATGGCTTTCTGCAAACCGGATTCATAATTTGTATAACCGTCTGTTTCGAGATTATTTACATCTTCCTGAGCATCTGCAAGAGCACTGTTGTTAATTTCTCCATTGATTCTGAGATCATAAGTTCCGATTGTACTTGAATTCGTTCCGAATGTAACGATATGGACCCTCAGGTTTTCAGCACCGGTTGCAGCAAGATCCGCCAGCAATGAGTTGACAGAATCCTGTAACGCTTCCATTCTTGTGATTTCATCGTCACCGAAATCAATATTGTTCATCGACATGCTCAAAGATGTATCCAGCACCAGGATAATATTAGCATCCCTGCCTTCAACGCTGCTTCCTCCGTAATCACCAACAAGGATATCGTTGGCTCCGCCTCCCTGAATTTCTCCGTAGGTTTCGACATTTGGATTGGGAATCACATGATCGACGGTAGAAGTAGTTGTATCATCGACATTCTTGCCGACAACCAGGACGGAACTATCAAGAGTGACTGTGAAATCACCTGTAGAGGTATCCCCATCCTTATCGGTAACCATGACGTCGAAATCCATTGAAACAGGTGCCCCGGGTCTGGAAGAACCGACCTCGAATCCGCCTATCGCAAATGGAGAATACTGTGGTGAAGCGACAGTATCGGCATTAATTACTTCAACCCTGCTGAACGGTGTGTTTGTATTTGTAGATAAATATACAACATCACCCTGCTGAAGACCGGTTATGACGATATCGTTGCCATCTTCCGTAATGGTGATTGTACCAGTCGACTCGACATAAACATCCGCTGCATTGATATTGATCGTTGAATCATTTGTCAGACTGGTATCATCGTTGGCAGAATAAACTTTGATCCGGACTTTCGATATCTCTTCCTGATCACCCTGGACATCTACCATCGTGAAGCTGAAGCTGTTAACCGAATAATGTCCGTCGAAGGAGAAAGGAACAATTGTATTATTCCATTTTGTCGACTCATCGAGACCACCTGCAGTTCTCAGATCGGTAACGAAATCAAGCCGGACACCTTCCTGCGGGTCTATTTTCTGGCCCGTGCCCACTGCGATATCATCGGCATCGTTATTTATCGTTTTCAATGGATCAGTTGCCGTTATGAGTAAATCCCTGCTGTTCTGCAGCTGAGGATCAGATTCATTGACATGTATTGATACTCCATCGCCATCCAGGCCAACCCAGTATTTATTTCCTCCGCCTCCGGCGGGATATGTCTTGAAATCAATGCCGGATCCGTCGTCGATTTTCTTGAACAGTTCAACATTGTAACTATCGTTTGCTTCCGTTGTACCATCGGGATTCAGGGTAATCTGTATGACTCTGTTCCCTTCTGTCTTGGGCAGGCCCTGCAGATATCCTGTCAACACCTTCCCGTCAGCGCTTAACTCGAGTTCGACATTGAAGCCGTCCGAAGTCACGGGATCTCCATTACTGTCTCTTAATAGATCGTCCTCAGGGATATTGATGAATGATATAATTCCCGACTCATCGGCACCTACATTACCATAAAAATCAAGATCGGATGTCGCAGTCAATCCCGGAGTGTTTGCTATTGCAGTATCAGCCGGATTTATGTTCACCGGAACGTCGTCCTTAACAGTGATCGTGAAACCGTTGTCCACCGTCAAACTGTCGCCGTCATTGTCCGTTGCCACCACAAAGCTAGACAGATCGATGTTCAGTGTGTTCTCGCCGGACCCTGAAGCATGATCCAGCTGGTCCTGCAAGGTGAACGTATACGTCGCGTTGTCCGTGCCACTCAATTCAAGCGTGAATACCTGGCGATCTGTTGCGGAATCGTAGCTGTTGTTGCCATTCAAATCGACATAACCGGTCAACGTATTGCCCGTTATCGAGTACTTCACCGCCGCACCCTTCGAGCTCAATTCCGGCAGCGTCGCTCCGGACATAGACAGCCCGAAGGTAACCGGTTCATCGGATCCTGTGCTTACCAACGTCGTTAACAAACCCGTGGCTATCTCCTTGCCCGTCGAACCATCTTCGTTGTTGCCATGCGATCCAAACCCGTTCGTCAAATTATAATTGTGCAGGTCGTCCTCTTCAACCGTCGCCGTTACCGTCGACGTTGTGTTTACCGGCACATCGTTCTCGACGTTGATCGTGAAACCCATGCTCCGCGTCGCCTGGTCGCCATCATAGTCAGTCGCTACCAGGGCTGGTGAAAGGTTCATGCTCAAGATGCCCGCTTCTCCGCTCGCAGTCAAATGATCAACCTGGTCGTTCAATTCAAACGTATAAGCTCCTGTCGACGAATCCGTTATCGTCATCGTGAATACTATTCGATCAGTTCCGGCTGCATACAAACCATTACCGTCGACATCGGCATAACCCGTCATCACAAGACCGCTGCCATCTACCGTATACCGAACTGTCTTGCCCTGCGACGTTACATCCGATCCCGCCGTCGTCTTCAGTACCGGGTCAAGTCCTGCAGTCTTCACCGCACTCAGGCTGTAGATCAGCCCGCTTCCAACTGTCTTTTCATCGGCACCAGCCGTGAACAAACCACCTATGCTGCCGCTCACCGTCTTCGTCTGGCCCGAATCATCATTGCCTTCCGACAGATCAGCGCTGCCAATCGTCGTCAACGCATCCTCATAAACCTTCTGCACTTCAGTCGATCCGCTAAGCTTCGGACTATCATCTTCTACAACGACAGTAATAGTTCCGACACCTGTATCGCTGCCGTCACTCACTGTAACATTGACATTAAACTGCAAGTTGTCCTCTTTTGTAAAATCAGGGTGGTCGATCTGTTCTGACAGTATTACTTCATAGTTGACAGCAGAGCTTGTAATACTTGTTATATGAACCCTGATTACTTCATGTCCATTTGCAGAACCTATCAAGTCTCCCCCTTCTGCAGGAGAATTCCATGTGACAGGAACTCCCTGCGAAGAAAAAGTAGTTGTCGGAACTCCGAATGTAGCAGTAAAGAAAGAACTGTCCTGATCGTTTATAGAAAGAGAACCTGTTGCCGTTCTGTTATTTGTCATATCTAAACCGGAAGGATTATCGTCCGGATTACCGGTTGAAAGACCTTCTTCCGAAACATGCCGAGTATCATCGCCGACAATTGGACCGTCATTTGTCCCCTCGATCGTGATCGTCAACGTCGTCGTGCTCTTGTCCCCGTCGGCATCCGTTATCGTGTACACGAACGTCTCCGTCAGCGTCTCGCCCGTCGACAGCCCCTGAACCGCAGGGTCCGTGTTCGTCAGCGTGTAGGTGTAACTGCCGTCACTCGACAGCTCAAGGCTCCCGTAATTCCCGTTCAGGCTGCTGCCTGCCGTGACCGTCGTGCTCCCGAACGATACTTCCGTCACCACCGTCATCTCGTCCGCTCCAGGGGTGTCGTCCTCCGTCGCGGGACTGCCGCCGTTCATCACGTTGCCCGTCGCCGTCAATTTCGTCTCTTCCGTCACATAATCCGCGTCCGCCTTCGCCAACGGTACGTCGTCAACGACCGTGATATCCAGAACCGTACTCTCTGTGCTGCCGTCTTCGTCCGTGACTGAAAGATCGATGTTGTCGTACACCTGCGTTCCGTCTCCTTCACTGCCATGATCAAGCGTGTTGGCACCCA
>JAAXVR010000011.1:0-60519 GCA_013335405.1 Chlorobiaceae bacterium | reverse complement strand
CCGGATTGACTGGTGCGTTGTCCGCTCCGATCGTATCATCCTCCGTCGCGGGACTGCCGCCGTTCACCACATTGCCCGTTATCGATACAACATCTTCCGTGATGCTGTCATAATCCGCCTTCGCCAATGGAACGTCGTCAACGACCGTTACCGAAAAACTGCCTGATGCCGTATCACCGGTACTATCCTCTACTTCAACGTTAAAATTCAGAACCTGTGAATTCTGGCCATCTGCATCAGGATGATCAACTGGACCCTGCAGAGTGAATTGATAGGACTGGTTGCCGCCGGTATCGGTGGGATTGTTTATGGTAATAGTGAAAACCGGTGCACCCGAGGTGGTTTGAGCTGTAATCGTATGCCCGTCAGGGGATAAAATGTAAACGACTGCTTCTCCTTCTGAAGTCAGAGATGGCAGGCTGGAGGTATTGATAAAATACGTATCGACCGAATCACCGCCAGTATCCACTCCGAGTGATCCGCCGACAACCAGAGATTCTTTGGGGGCCTCTTCGTCATTGCCGGCCGGAAGGTCATCCTCGTTTACCTCACTTGAAACAGGGGAGAGTAACGGTTCGGTATCCGCAACGTAATAATATACTGGCCCTTCGGCTCCGTCGAACTCCCTCTGAACAACACCCTGCTGTTCATATGTAAACGTGATCGGAGAGATCGACATCTGTATCCGCTCGTCTGTCGTGGCGCGCCCCTCCATGAACGAGTCCATGCCGGTTGAACGGCCATCAAGCGAGCTGCTGTATCCGCCGGTATAGGAAAGGAAGGTATACGGGGCATCTCCCACTGTTTCAGAAATACGGCCAATCCGCATATACCCGTGAATACCGGAACTGTCGTCTTCAGATTGCTGAACATTTTCCTTTGTGGCCCTGTCGGGTGACTGCGGTTTCGGCGCAGGGGGAGCAGAAGAGGAAGAATCTTCTTCGCCGGCGGCATTCCTGTCCTGAAAAAGATCAACGCTCAGGGCAAGCTCTTTTCCCTGCATGACATCAAGGGTAGCCCCATTCATTGCCTTGAGCTTGACATTGCTGCCCTCTTCGGTTATGATCACTTCACCTTCATACACCGTATCACCCTTGTGAAGAAGATGAAGAGAGCCGTCCTGGGAGCGGACCCATACTTTTCCGGATATATCCGATACAGTGGCAAGGGGTGTTGAATGATTGGTGCTCATGATTCAGAATGAATGGGGTTCCGGATATCTGATTTTAAACCTTACAGGATTAAAAAATATGTTCGTAACAACAGGTCACCATATTTTTGCCTATGCTCGAAAAGATTGAGATAATGCAAGGCACTTACCGTTTTATAAGCAATTAGTATACCAGCAACGACATCCCTGTCCGGATAAGTTTCATAATGTTTTTATTTGCGGCAAGTTATCAGGATAAGATCATTTTATTACCCTTTTTACACTTTCCGTAATACGAGCACATTTCGTATCATAATGAGGGAAAATGCTCCATATTGAAACAATACGATAGAATCAAAAAATATAAAGACTTGGGGGCAATGAAGTATTATTAACGCAAAGTGTTTCGTTATGCTACACTCAGTATAAATTTAGCGTATAATATTCAATTATCTGCATGTAAACAGTTTATAACCCTGATTTCAAAGAGATAAACAGGGAGGAACGGACTCGCAAAATACTATTCGTTGAAACAGCTGAATCAACCGGCAGACAGTACAACAGTCAATCATCAGTTATTTGTTCCGGTCAGCTGCCTTTATAACCAACGAAGAGTTTCTCCCGAAGCCCGGTTCTCCTTTCAACCCTTTTTCCGACGGCAGCAGCAAAAACGTTTTCATCGGCGACAAGCTCAACTGAACGTCTCGCTCTTGTCAAGCCCGTATAAAGCAGTTCCCTTGTCAGAATTTCATGTTCAAAGGGGGAAAGAATGAAAAGCACCCGGTCGAATTCGGAACCCTGGCTCTTGTGCACGGTCATGGCAAAAGCAGTTTCATGCTGCGGAAGGCGTTCGGGAGGAATGCTCCGCGCTGCGCCGTCCGAGGAAGGAAAGAAGGCCCTGATTGCCCCGCTGTTGCCGGGATCGGGAAAAAGAATACCGGTGTCGCCATTGAAAAGCCGCATGGAGTAGTCGTTGACCGTCACAAGCACCGGCCGGCCCCGATAGTTGTCGCCGACCGGTGCGATCAGTCCTTCGCGGGCAAGAATGCTTTCGACCATACGGTTGATGCCCGACACTCCGAATGTGCCCTCTCGAAGGGCGCACAATATCCTGAATCGCTCGAACAGCTCAAGCGATTCAGCTGGAGATCCTGCATCGAGATACTCCCGGTAGCCTTCGATAACCCTGCCGGAGAGGAATCCTACAAGTTCTTTGCGAGCAGGTGTTTTTTGCCATGAAAAACCGGACAGAACATTGCTTTTCAGCAGATTGAGCGCATCATCCTCCCTGCCGGCAATGATCGACCGGGTGATTTGGGCAATGCCGCTTCCGTCGCGAAAACGATAATTTTTTTCCAGTTGCACGATTGCTCCTGATAAAGGGGAACCGGTTCCCGCTTCCCCGGCCCTGCAGATATCCGCAAGTACGGCCCCTGCTTCGACAGAGGCGAGCTGCTCCCTGTCGCCGAGAAGCACAAGCCGGGCCGGAGGCCTGAGCGCCGTCACGAGGGCATGCATCAGCGGCAGTGCCACCATGGAGGCTTCATCGACAATGACGGTGTCGAACGGAAGGGGATTTTCCGCTGAATGGCGGAAGCGGGAGGACCCGGGAATCGTTCCGAGCAACCCGTGGATCGTTGCGACATCATAGGGGATGGCAGCCCTGATCTCTTCCGTACAATCGAGGGCGCTCCTCATGCCGCTGATGGATGCTTTCAGCCTGGCGGCAGCTTTTCCCGTCGGGGCTACGAGAGCGATCCGTTTTCCCTCTCCCGGCTGCTCGAAAAGAAGCGCAAGAATACGGACAACCGTGGAGGTCTTTCCGGTCCCCGGCCCGCCGGAAATCACCGAGAAAAGCCGGTGAAGGGCAACATCAGCAGCCTTTTTCTGGAGGTCTTCCTCCCTATCGGCTTCACCTGGAAAGAGCCGCAGAAGGGCTTCATGCAAAAGCGCTTCATCAAGAGATCTTTCAGCTTCCGAAGCTTTCTGGAGCAGCATGGCGGCAAGCTCATTTTCGTATTGCCAGTAGCGGTAGAGATAAAGCCGGCCTGCGGCATCGAGTACCAACGGACGATATTCGCCTTCCTGAAAACTCACGACGGATGAGCTTTTCAGAAGCGCCATCAGTTCATCGAAACCTGGCAACAGAAATTCCTTCTTTCCGTAAATGACGGTACGTCCGGCAATACCGGAGAGGTCAAGGCAGCTGCTTCCCTTTCCCACGGCACCGCTTGCCATGGAAACAATCAGACGGAACACCTCATCCGCTCCGCTGCCCGCCTGCCTGCAGACGAACCCGGCAAAATGTCGGTCGATTGGCCTTTCCAGATATTCCATGCTCATTCCTCCCCGATAAGCAGGTTGGCGAGCTCTACGATCAGCGCTTCTGGAGGAAGGTCGCGGTAAAATCCCCTGCTCCAGCCACGTTCCCGCTGAACACCACGCAGGAAGACATAGATCACTCCCCCGAAATGGGTGCCGTACCGGTAGTTTTCAACCCTCGTGGAAAGGTAGCGGTTGAGCGCCACGGTATAGAGCAGGTACTGCAGCGGATAGAGGTTGTGTTGCATGGCCGCCATCATGGCCTCCGGTCCGTAGTCGTCGATGGAGTTGCCGAGATGGTTCGATTTCCAGTCGAGCAGGTAGTAGCGCCCGTTCCGTTCGAAAACCATATCCATGAACCCCATAAGCATGCCTTTCGCCGGGGTGAACTGCAGTATGGAGGCAAGCGATGCGAGGTCGGTCCCGCCGGGAAGCACTCCATGGTCCCGGAGAACTCCGGCAAGGCGGGTGGAGGTGACGAAACGGAGCGGAAAGTAAAATTCCAGTTCCGTTATCCAGCTGTTCGTGCGAAGCGAACCGAGCGTGAACGTCGCATCCTGAGGATCGATAGGCGTTTCAAGCACATCCTGCACCATTTTCACGATGCAAGGCAGCCAGGTTTTATCGAAGTTGTACCGTTCGAGCCCGGTTCCGGCAAGCTCTCCGATTTTCTCCACGGAAGGATTGGAAAAATCGAGCTCTTCAAAAATTCCGTGCAGGAAGATTCCGGCCTGCGCCCCCTTCGGAAAAGTGATGATGCTTTTCTCAACATTGGAGGGAACGACAGGTTGCTCCGCATCCACTTTTCCTGACTCGTCGCGGTCCGGAAGTTCTGCGCTCTTCGTTTCATGGCGGCTGAACGAGGTGAAGCTCGCCACCCGCCACGTTTTGTCGATGCTCCCTTCGAAACGCTTCAGTACAAGCTCTTCATGCTTCTCCGGACCGGGCAGGGAAAAACCGGCCTCCTCGAAAACCTTCTCTCGTTTCAGCAAACCGTACCCGATGGAGCCGTCCGAATGTTCGGCAATCGATTCAAGCCCCCTGGCCATCGCTTCGGCGCCGAGGGAATACGATTCGGCCTCAAGCGCCGACGCCTGGTTGTCAGCCGTCCTCGTTTCTTCCGATGCATTGAGCAGATAGGTGACCGGTGAACGTCCGGCGCTGGTCTTGCAGCTGAAGAGATAGCAGCGGTTTTTCGCCCGTGTAAGGGCCACATAGAGCAGCCTCAGGCTTTCGGCGAGAGATTCCCTTGCTGCGAGTGAAAGATTGTCATCGTATCCGACCGAACCGAAATCTTTCACCAGCCGGCCGTCATCGTCATGGAACATCGCGACGTCACCTTTCCTGCTGCCGTTTCCCCAGAGGAACGGACAGAACACCACAGGGTATTCCAGTCCTTTGCTGACGTGCACCGTTACGATTTTCACCGCGGCATCGTCGGTTTCGAGGCGGATCTGGTGCTCTTCCGACTCCTCCATTTCAGCCATGCGTTCACCGAACCATGCGGCAAGGCCTTCCATGCCTGTTCCACGATCATGCTCTTCGCGATGCAGCAGTTCGAAACAGTGGAGCAGGTTGGTCAACCGCCGTTCTCCGGAAGCATCGGAATACCCGAGCAGGCGGCCGCGAACGCCTTCCTTCGCCAGAAGCTCCCGGCTCATGACCATGAAACCTCGTTCACGCCAGAGTTCGTGCCAGGACCTGAACTGCCTGAGGCAGGCTATCCATGCTTCCTCGTCGTCGCTTAACGCAGCGATTTCGTTGCCTGTCCTGCCGAGCATGTCGGTCGCCAGCGCGGCCCGCACCTTTCCTTCGCTTGAAGGATCGGCAAGGGCCGAGAGCAGTATCCGCACCTCCCCGGCTTCCGGCGACGAGAAAACGCACCTGTTGCTCCGCATGACCCCGGCGATACCGGCGGCATGCAGCCCTTCGAGCATGCTGGCCGCCTGCCGGTGAGTTCGCACGATAACCGCGATGTCTCCCGCAGTACATTGCCTGCCTCCGGGAAGCTCAAGCCCGTCACGCAGGATGCGTGCGATTTCGCCAGTGACGGCCTTTACGGCGAAGGCGCCGGCATCGTCGGCATTGAACACGCCGTTCTTCCGGTCGCCGGAATCCATGAACCAGAGCTGCATCGGCAAGTCATCATCACGGGAAGCCTCTGCCATCTTCAATTCCTTCCTGCCCGGAACGACAGGGTGATAGGCGATGCCGTCGTAGAGAAACGGCCGCTTCGCATTGTCGAACAGCGTGTTGAACGCATCGAGAAGCAGCAGCGAGGACCGCCAGTTTTCCGTCAGGGTAAAGCGCTTTTCAGCTGCGACCTCGTTAGCCGCCCGCATGTAGGCGAAGATATCCGCTCCCCGGAAGCTGTAGATCGCCTGCTTCGGGTCGCCTATCAGGAAAAGCGGCAAGCCGGACCCGGCATAGATTTTCCTGAATATGTCATACTGCACGGGATCCGTGTCCTGGAACTCGTCGATCAGTGCCGCGCGATAGCTGTTCCGGAGGATCCCGGCGAGAGCCTCGCCGCCCTTTTCCGGCTGAAGCGCATGATAGAGGTCTTCGAGAAGGTCGTCGAAAAAGCGGATATTCGCGGTGCGCTTGCGCTCGGGCAGGCTTTTCCGGTAATGATGCACCAGCTCGGATATCAGGGCGAGGAACCGTCGGTCCACCCCGTCCTGAAGTCGCTGGCAGGAGTCGAAAAACGGATGTGTGGGAGTAGCTCCCTTGCCCTTGGTGCCGGAAGAAATGCCACGCTGCGTGAGCTTCGCGAACCCGTCGAACAGATCGTACGGATTGCCGCCCTCCGCGAAGGCATCCATGCCGGCAAAGAGGGGCCCCAGCAGGTCTGGACGGTAATGTTTCGCGGATCGGCTCAAGCCCTTGTCCGTGGAGAGAAGTTCGATGATCGCATCCCGATGTTCACCCCATATCGAGCAGGTTTCCCGGTATGCGGCCATGCAGTCCGCTTCGATCGCGGCAATCTCTTCCTCGCTGAATTCGGGGATGATTTCCACCCCCGTTCCGGCATGCAGCTCCCGAAGGAGCGACATGAGCTTGTCCGGGCCGAGGCGTTTCCTGAGGGCATAGCCGAGAAGCGGCGCACTGCCTCCGAAAAAATGCATCCGCCAGAAGTCGTCAACGATCTCGCGAAGCAGGTCCGTCTGGTCGGTCACCAGTTCGGAATCGTAGAGCGAACCGCTCTCGAAAGCGTTATCCTGGAGCGCGCGAAGACAGAAGCCGTGGATCGTGAAGATCGACGCCGTATCAAAAGCGCAGAGCGCCCGTTCGAGAAGGTCGCGCACCCTTTTCAGTCCTTCCTTTGAAGCTTTTTCCCGGAGCACCAGCAGGAACGCGTCCTCGGTCGCCCGGCCTTCCATCACTTCGAGCGCCTCGCGGATGCGGCTGCGTATCCTTCCCCGAAGCTCCTGCGTCGCAGCCTCGGTATAGGTCACCACGAGGATCTGCTCGGGCAGCAGCTCTTTTTCAAGCAACAGGCGCAGGTAGAGCGACGCGATGGCGTATGTCTTTCCCGTCCCGGCGCTCGCCTCGATCAGGTTGAAGCCGGAAAGCTCGACCTCTGCATGGTTCAGTGTTTTCATACCGTCCCATCCCCTGCCGCCCTGATCATCGGCTTCAGCAGTTCGATGGCGATGGTGCGGAACTCCACGTCGAAGGGGTCGCCCGAACCGAAGCAGCGCCGGATTGCCGGATCGGATCCTTCTCCCGGAAGATTGTTGAAGGTATCGTCCCGCCACTCTTTGCGGGCGACTTCGATTTCCTCCTTTTCGGCAAAGGCCATCGAAGAGCGCGGGAAAAAACGCAGCGGCATGGAAAGCCCCTGCCAGTAGCGGTTCAGCAGATGCTCCAGATGCAGTGGAGCATAATCAACCGGAGCGAACCGGACCTCGCAGTCAGTCATGACGAGGCTTGTCTCTTTCGGGTATCCCGGCTGCCCGGCCGCATTGAGCGCGAGATGTTCGATCCAGGCCCTCATTCGGTCCTTCATTTTCAGTTTGGCGCAACGATAGTGCAGCAGGCCCTGCAGCCAGACCTTCGAGAGCTGGCCGACAAGGCGGAACCCGCCGATCTGCAGGTCAATATCGAGCGGCGCAAGGGGGCCGGAAGCGCCTGCCCGTGCCCTGACGGTTGAGGCAAACTCACGCACTTCGCCGACGACCCTCCCGAAAAGCAGTTCCCCGTGCCGCGCGGGCGGAAGCATCCCCCGGCTCCTCCAGAGCGGAAGCTGCTCCTGCGGCTCCCCGTCCTGCAGCGCCACATCGAGCAGTTCCTGCCTGATTCCATACAGTTCGAGCCCTTCGAGACCGAACGGTTCGCGGTCATCGAGCGGCTCAACCGCGCTTTCCATCCGGATGCCGAGCCGCTGATCGAGAAAAAAGGCCGCCGGATTGTCGTAAAACCGCAGAAGATGCTGCAGCGAAACGATTTTCCATTCATCGGACGGCTCATCGAGCGGGGCGCTCATGAAGGGAAGCGATGACCTTTCGGGACCTTCATGTTCTGAAACCGCATCATAATTCTCTTTCGAATAGCTGAAAAGCCCGATACCTTCCGTAAAGTACTCCCGGTTGAAAGCCTGCAGCCGGTGGCGCACCACCAGGTCATGCGCTTCAATCCTGCATCCGGGCAGGCAGAACCCCCGTCGGACGGCATCGAGCAGTTCGCTCACCAGCACCGAGGGCGGCACTTCGCTGTTGTCCCTGATGCTCTGGCCGACATAGCTGATGTAGAGCACGTCGCGGGCCGAAAGGATCGATTCGAGAAAGAGGTATCGGTCTTCGTTCCGCGACGAACGGTCGCCCCTTCGCGGTTCGCGCGCGATGAGGTCGAATCCCGGAGCGCGGCTCTGGCGGGGAAAGGCGCCGTCGTTCATGCCGATCATCGCCACAACCCGGAACGGGATGCTCCGCATGGGCAGCATGGCGCAGAAGGTGACGCCACCGGTCATGAAGCCGAGCCCCTGTTCCTGCTTTTCGAGCCGGGCCCTGAGCCAGGATATGATGACGGCGGGAGAAACTTTTTCCACGTATCCGGCTTTCGATGCAACCTCCTGAAGCTCTCCTGCAAGCGCTGCAATTGACGCAAACTCCCGCTCGGAGCTGCCGTCGGGAAGGATGAAGGTGTCGAGCATCGCCTGGAACCGGGTGCGCCACTCTTCGAGGGTTCGGGGCACTTCCATGCTTTTGACGAAGTTCTCGACCTCCGCGACGAAGTCGGCGAATTTGCCAAGGGTTTCGGCGCTGGATCCGGCAAGATCGTCAAATGGGAGAATGCCGTTGAACAGCATGCCGTCGTCCGGCATGGCATAACCGAGCAGCAGCCGGTCGAGCCCGGCTTTCCAGGAGTTTTCCCGGTAGGAGGGAAGGTTCCTCGCCGTGCGGTCGTGCTCGTCCATTCCCCAGCGGATGCCGGTCCTTTCGATCCACTCCCGGACAAGATCGAGCTCTTCGCTTTCCAACGAAAATCGGCGGCTCACGGGGGGCGAAGCAAGCAGGTCGTAGAGTTCCGACGCGGCAAGGCGGCTGCCCGGAAGGGCGAGCAGCTTCAGCAGCGCTGAAGTGATTTCCCCTTCGTGCATCGTTTTGCGGTCGGCAATGGTGTATGGCAGGAACGCCCCGCCGGCCCCGGCGCCGAAAACGGCCGAGATGTAAGGCGAATATGTTTCGATATCCGGGGTCATCACCACGATGTCGCGCGGCGTGAGGCCGGGAACCTCCTCGAGCATGGCGAGAATATTGTCGTAGAGCACTTCGACCTCCCGCAGCGCACTGTGGCAGGAATTGACCCGGAGCGAACGGTCTTCCGGGTCGAGTATGCGCATCTCCCCTTCCTCTCCGGTACCCGTAAGGTTCAGGATGTCGGACTGCAGGGCATGGAGCAGGCAATCGTCGCCGGGATCATCGTAACAGTCCTCCTGATGGTATGCGCTGTCGGCGAGGTCGATGATCATGTCGGAAAAATCCCGGCCGATCCTGCCGAGCGAAGCGAGCAGCGGGTTTCCCTCGGTGCGCAGGGCACGCTCCTCTTCTGGCAGCGCGGCGATCGCCTTTCTGGAGAGGATATCCCCCCAGTATTCGCCGGTCGGGCTGAGGAGAAAGAGGTTCACTTCGGTCACCCTGGCAACAGCCGAAAGCATGTCGAGATGGAAGTTCGGCAAGTAAGAGATACCGAACAGCGTAATCCGTTCAGGAAATTGCCCTGCCCCCGGCAATGCCGCATCGAGTTCCCGGCAGAAGCGCTCCTTCAGCGTGCCGCGGTGCATGCCACCCTCTTTCGAAAGCCTGCGCCAGAGAAAGGGCTGCCACTCCCCGCCTGGCGGTTCTTCCCTGCCCACTTCCCATGCTGAGAGCATTTCCGGGCGGTAGAGGGTGTACTGGTCGAAGGTATCGGCAATCTTTTCCGAGAGCTGAAAGAGCTTGAGCCCGTCGCTGTCGTCCGAGAGGTACCGCCGCAGCGTGCCGAACGGCTCGCTCCGGAGCATCTCCGGCAGGAGCCGCATGATCCTCCAGCTCATCACATCGGGCTTGAAAAGAGAGGTGTCGGGCTTTTCGGAAAAGAACTGTTCGAACAGCTCCTTCACCATCGCGTTGGGAAATGGATAGTGCCCGTTCGCCCATACCCCGAACCGCTTCGCCAGCTCCATGGAGAGCCACCGCTGCATTCCCCGGCTCTGCACCACGATCACCTCGCGCTCGAACACCAACGCCGGCGGCCTGCCAAGCGCCCCGGCAAGAGCGTCAACCAGAATTTCCATCCGGTTGCTGGTGTAGAGGTTAAGCGACATGGATCATGACAGGATTGTGTTCAGCTATTGTATAAATTTACTTATTACTTCTGCGATAAAAAGTATCAGTGTTCTTTTTGAACAAACTTCGTCTTATTGTCATTCTGAACAGAGTGAAGAATCCGGAAGTTGTTTTTATGTAAGACAATGGATTCATCATTCCGCTCCGCTCCATTGCAGAATGACAACCCTCAACTCGAAATTGATTTGTGATTCATTGTCCCCGGAACAATACGATCGACGTTGACCGCCATCTTTGTCTCCTGCTATTGCTGCTATTGAACCACGTCCCGGACCTCCTTGCCTTTTTGAACAAACTTCGTCTTATTGTCATTCTGAACAGAGTGAAGAATCCGGAAGTTGTTTTTATGTAAGACAATGGATTCATCATTCCGCTCCGCTCCATTGCAGAATGACAACCCTCAACTCGAAATTGATTTGTGATTCATTGTCCCCGGAACAATACGATCGACGTTGACCGCCATCTTTGTCTCCTGCTATTGCTGCTATTGAACCACGTCCCGGACCTCCTTGCCTGTATCACTTGGATTTAAGGTCATTGAATCCTAAACTGAACCAGGGAGATTACACGACATGAAGACAATTCGATTCACCACCGGGCAGATCATCGGCGTTCTGAAGGGGGCTGATGGCAACATGCTGGTCAAGGAACTGTGCCGTTAAGAGACTTTCGGCCTTTGCATTGCTTTACAATCCAGTTGAATGCTTCGTAACAATTATTCCTTAACCAACGCCATCAGCCCATGCTTGGTATTCTCTGTGGCTTAGCGTCTGAAGAGAAGATCGCCCGCAGGATCCCCTGCTCGATTGTCGCCTGCTCATCGGCCAGACCACAAAGGGCAAAGGAGCTCGCGCGAAGCCTGGCCAATTCTGAAGCGACCCGGTTGCTGAGTTTCGGAATTGCCGGTTCGCTGAACTCGTCGTTCCATCTGGGAGATGTTGTCATCGGCACGCAGGTGCGTTCGTCAAACGGTACATGGCTATGTGACGAAGCGTGGGGGCAGGCCTTGTCGGTGAAGATTCCCCAGGCAATATTCGGTAAAATTTATGGTTCCGACGTTCCGGTATCGAGCAGCTCCGCCAAGGCTCTGACGCACCGGAAAACAGGTTGTGACATTGTCGATATGGAAAGCCACGGTATCGCTGAGGCCGCAGCAGAAGCGAACTTGCCCCTCATGGTCATACGATCGGTCTGTGACGACTGCACCATGAATGTGCCGAGGTTTCTCCTTGCCGCGGTCGATGCAGAGGGCGGCTTCGATCTCTTCAGGGCACTTCGGCACTTGGCGCTCCACCCCCTCGAGTCACCAGACTTTTTCCGGCTCATACACGGCAGCCGCATCGCGCTCGATACCTTGAAAACGATCAGACCGTATATCGCATAACTCCAGCAACGATGCTCCTGGCGCTTCGTCTCGTCGGCTCAACTTCTCGACATGCCGAGTCACGGCATCCCCGGCATCAGCATGGGAAAAACCCCGTACATGGAAAAACTTCCGACCAGGCTCTCTCCTGATCCCGAAGTTCTACCGGTTCCGACTGTCGACCTGAAGGCCTGCCGCCAATAAGCCCATTTCAGCAAACATCAGTTCGGGCGTCTCGCGGGTATCTTTCTGACGCAACCTCGACGCCACCATCTCCTTTTGGCCTCCCCAGCCACCTGAAGCACCTCTTCAACATCCTCGCAGCTCGCAGATATCCTCTCATCGCCGAACGGTCACTCCTCCCGGCATCGCATCGCTCCGTTACCGGTTCTTGAACACCAACTGAATCTGTTGTCAGGACAGCAAACCTTTCTATAAAGTAATGCTGCATATCTTTTTGATTTTTTTGCTCTACATCCCCAAGTCCCCTTTCCTTCGCTATCGTTGCCGGTTTCTTCTGCCGGTTCGCACCCGGTACAATCTCTCGGTAAAGCCGCCCTCGTTTTCAAAATCCGCAGCAAGCTTCGCCACTTGCCGGTCAAGCAGGTAACATGCCAGGTTCAGGAGCGATAGCGCGGCATTTGCGGCCAGACAGGCTGAACTCAGAATAGTCGAACACTGATATCCACGGACAGGAACGGACGAACAAACGGTTTCCAGCCTGTCTGTATGAGTCCGTGAAAGTCCCTGTTCGTCCGTGACCATTCGTCTCTCTTCGGCAACCCACGCCTGCACCTCATGCAGGGTTTTCGGCTGCAGCGCCCTGAAACGCCTGAGCGCCGGATGCTGCGCGTCCAGCATTGCAAGCCCGCGATGCCGCAGAAAATCCTCGAAGTCAAGCCTCAGCTCTTCGAGGCTTGCCCGGGCAACCTGTGTAAGCTTGAGTTCGGTTTTCTTCGACGTCGCGGAAGCCTCCGATCCCTCAGCGATATTCTGCACACCGCTCCGGGCAGCCTGAACCATCTGGTCATGCGTGCGGCTGCGTTTTTCGACGTACTGGTTGCAGAAACGCACCGTTACGTCATAGACGAGCTGCGACACCTGAAAGCTTTTCAGCCTGCGATAACCGCCATGTTTTGGAATGAGCGGTTCCGGATCATTCACATCCAACCTCCCGGATAAACGCTGTATTCACTGCTTTTCCCCATGTTTTTCATTGTCTGTTGCGCAGTATGAAAAAACGTTGTTCAGAATAACTCGTTTTGCAAAAATGAAATATACTTTTACAGCAAAAGCACGGCAAGTTATTTCAGTTCTGAGTTACGGGTTCTGAGGGACGGGAGATGTAAGATGTGTACTGTAGTGCTGGATTACTGTAACATGATGCAACGTGTCCGGCGATTCGAGCCATGGACGGACCTCTCGGCATGCCTCTACTGTTTGGTTTGTATTGTAGAAAGTTGATGCTGCATTATGGTCATTGCAAGTTCATGATTTCAGGAACATCCTGCCCCCTCCCTGTTGCCGCTATTGAACAACGTCCAGTATCTCACTGCGTTCTGTTCAATCAAGTTTTACCTCGAAATGGAACCTTCGCACTGAAATATCGGTTACCCTATACAAAGTTTGTATATTCAGGTTAAAACGATAATCAGCCAATGAGCAACGTCACGGTTAACATCTCTTTTCAGGATTCGCTGCTGAAAGAAATCGACATAACAGCAAAAAAGGAGCACCGAAGCCGTTCGGAACTCCTGCGTGAAGCTGTAAGGCTCTACATCCAGCGGCAGCGTCAATGGGAAGAACTGTTCCAGCTCGGAGACCGGCTTACTGCGGAAAAACAGTTGACGCAGAGGGATGTCGAAGATGAAATATGTGCGGTCCGCACGATAAATGGCCGCTCATGAGGGTGGTTTGTGATACGAATGTACTCATATCAGGCATACTGTTCGGCGGTAAACCAAGGGATGTCCTGGGGTTCTGCTCTTCCGGAAAATTGACAAACTTCACCTCGCCGGAACTGTTGAAAGAAATCGAAAAGGTTCTTCTCAGACCCAAATTCGGCTTGACCGAAGAGCAGGGTTACGGTATAATCCGATTGTTCCGTGAGACTTTTTCTGTGGTGAGACCGGAAAGCAGAATTTCCGTCATGACCGCCGACCCGGATGACAACAGAATCCTTGAGACCGCCAGTACCGCCCGGGCAGAGGCTATCATCTCCGGTGATGCTCATCTACTCGATCTTGTCGAATGGAATGGTAATCCGGTATACAACCCCGAAAACTTCCTGAAGAAATTCTTTCCCGCCTGACTGTCTGTCAACTTTCTTGCCTCGGTATTGGATTGACAATTATGAAACAGTCGAAACTCGTCATCCAGAGCAGGATAATGCTCGCAAACCCTTCTATCAATCAATGCTTCGTATCTTTTTGATTTGTTGAGGTACGTCCCCAAGTCCCCCCTGATGAAAACCATAATCCCGGGAAGCAGCCCTGCATACCGCTCCTTAACCATTGAATAACTTGGGGTATGTTTCGGAGGGGAAGGATTTTGCAAACAGCTGGTAAGAATATTATACTTGAGTAAGAATTTCTAACCGAAAAAAGTGACAATGTCAAAAATCAGGGTCAGAAAAAAAAACCAGATCACCATCCCGCTCCGGATAGCCGAACAAGCCGGCATCAAGCCGGACGATATCCTTGAGATTTCGTCTTCTGCCGGTATAGTGACGTTAGTTCCTGTCGGCAGAAAAGGGAAAAAAAGATCGGCACTCGATTATGCTGGCATAGCCAGAGGAGTCTGGGGGGATACTGCTGAGGAAATCGAGATGGAATTGAAAAAGGACCGGGATTCATGGGAAAGGTAAACTCCTCACTCGAAAGAATGAATGGTCACCGGGTGTACATCGATACCAATGTGTTTATCTACTTCCTTGACCGTAATCCCGAATTTTTCCCGCTGGTCAGCCCTCTGATCAAAGCTGTCGATTCCGGAACGATCATAGGTGTTACTGGCGATGCTGCAATTGCTGAAACTCTCGTAAAACCTTATCGAACCGGAAACCCTGAGTTGGTTGCAAGTATCAGGGAATTTTTCAGAACCGAAGGGTTCCTCTCCATTCAGCCTCATGACGGGGAAACGTTTGATCTTGCGGCCCAATTACGCGCGACAAGAGGAATGAAATTCATCGATGCCCTGCATTACGCGACAGCTCTGCGATCCGGATGCGACTTTTTCGTCACCAATGACACAGGCATCCAATCCGATCAGTTCCTCGAAATCATCCCGCTTGCTTCGCTTAAAGATTGACTGTTGACAGCCTGGATAACAACAGGATCCTTGAAACCGCCAGTACTGCCCGGGCAGAGGCTATCATCTCCGGTGATGCTCATCTGCTCGATCTTGTCGAATGGAATGGTATTCCGGTATACAATTCCGACAACTTCCTGAAGAAATTCTTACCCGCCTGACGGTATGTCAACTCTCTTGGCCCCGCATTGGATTGACAATTATGAAACAGTCGAAACTCGTCATGGAAAGTTGGATAAAGCTCGCAAACCCTTCTATAAATGCATGTTTCCTGTTTGTTTGACTTGCTGGTGTATGTCTCCTTTCCGTGTTGACACTATTGAACTACATCCCGGATATCCCGTGCTTTTCAATTCCCAACTCTTTTTTAACAATATTTTAATCAAAACAGTTATTTAACTTACGGATCAACGTCCCGTATCTCTGGGAGGTAGGTCGCGCAGGCCTTCCATTCCATGGGTTTGAAAGCGACGCTTGTACTCATGGGCATCTCTATAAAGTGTGATGAGCGATCAAAGTGCAAGGCGGACGGAGCGGAGAAACCGGAGTGTACACCACAGTACATGAGGATTTCGAGCAGCGACCAACGCAGCAATTTGGGTGCGCAATAACTTTATAGAGGTACCCTTATGCAGGCTCAGGTTGGCACCGATTCACGATCCTTTCGCCTAGCATGTACGAAAGCCTCCTGCACGGGAACCGGGAGATCCTCCAAAGTTTGAGAACTTTTTGAATCTCTCACATCACCCCTTCTTCAACACCACTCCCCTGCTGAAAAATACCTTCGGCCTTTCAACAACGACCAATCCGGAATCTGCGGCTATTCTGAGAGTTTCATTAAACGCGGATTTGGAGACATGAACCGGAGGTTCAACGATCAGAATTTGTCCTTTCGGTTTCAGTATGGATTGCAGCTCTTTGAAGAAATGTTCCTTGTCGGGGACTTCGTGAACCATGTAGAATAGAAGAACAAAATCGACTGGCAGCGTCACGCCAATCCTCTGCTCTTCGCACTTGTGCAGCAGAATCCGCTTTTCGAGCTCTGTTCCTGCAATCTTTTCTTTCACTTTCCGAAGCATCCCTTCCTGCATGTCGGCAGCGATGACCCGTCCAGATTTGCCGACCATCATTGCCATTTCGATCGTGAAAAATCCCGGGCCGCACCCTACATCCAGAACCGTCATGCCTTCCTTGACATACGGGCCCAGGATCTTCCGGGGGTTCTGCAGCCATTTCCTGATGCGGTTATCGAGCGAGCCTGACAATGCAACGGGACATACAAGCATATTGATGTTTTTCATTGCAGCGTTTTCCATTGTTTAAGAATGACGTAAATATCTTCTTACCATTACCTGTCAGTTGTATTGTAGATCACGGGCATCTGCCCCTTCCATCTGTTCCAGTTGTTTTCATCGGTGATCAGATCAGCCATGAAATGAGCGACATTGATACGGCTCGTTTTGCCCGCATTGAAGATCGGGCTCCTTGTCGGCGACGCATAAACCTCATATTCCGAAACATTTTTATCATTTATCAAGGTATCAGGACGAACAACAACCCACTCGATGAACCTGTCACCATGACCGACGCTGACTCGTAAATGTTCTGCTGCCTTTTCGTTGTCGGTCTGCGGGGGCAGCAGCAACCGGACTAGTCCAATGACTCCCCTTTCGATTGCCGAGAGCTGCTCCTGCAGATCCCGGTTGCTGTTGGCTGTCGTGTTCATCAGAACAAACCTGACCGGTCTGTCCGGTTTGTTTGATTGAATGCCATTGCACAAGAGACGAACGGCATCAGCGACAAGTCCGCGGGGTTGACCGTAAATACCTTTCAGGTTGAGCGTATGACCCAGACATGATGCAACGGCATCACAATCCTTCACGAGCCGGGCCATATCAGCTTCTCCAGAATCGAGGATACCGGCATGAATCACGCTCAGGCGATCATGATTTTTCATGATTGCAGGCAGCTTTTCAGGAGAGCGTATGACTACCTTGACGATATGTCCACGATTGAGAAGATGCTCCACCAGCAGTCGACCGGTTGCGCCGGTTGCTCCCGCAACAAGTATTGTCATTGTGCATTATCCGTTTATCGTTGTCAAAGCACATAAGAAACGGCCTGCGCATGCTTGAAGAAAGATATGAAGGTTACAGCATATTTACAGCCCGATCTTCAATTTTCTGCCTCCGGTTATGGAAAAACCTTCGCGCTCATAGAACGCAAGCGTTCTCTCGAACTGCGGCAAGGGAGGGGTCGTGACCTCGAGCCGTTTCCAGCCCCGAGAGACACCGAACGATTTTGCTTCGGCTGTGAGACGAATACCGAGTCCGTTCGAGCGGGACTCCGGGCGGACGTAGAGTTCGGGTATCGTGCCGAAAGCGCCCTCGGCGTAGAGCGCATAACTTTCGTAAAGGGCGATGAACCCGGCGGGATGCCTGCTTCCGCTGAGGGCCATGAATACGAAATAGTTCTCACGGTCAAGGAAATCCGTGAGCCTGGATGCCGTTTCGGCAAGATCGAAATGGAATGCCTGCTCGCCGATGGCATCCATGATTTCCGCCAGCAGCTCGCCAACCATCACGGCCACCTCCTCCGAGTCGCCGGCGGTTGCTCTGCGGATGGTGAATTCGTCGTTCATATGCATAGGGGGCTATCGCATGACTTTGCAGCACTCAGCATTGCGGCAGTTATGAAGCACATCCGGAGTCTGATGGCATGTATCAATGCGTTTGTGCGCCGCGTTGTTTTGATACAAGGGGATAACGCTCGGGATGCCTGATGGACTCAAGGGAAAGATCAACATCCATATCCGGCCAGTAGAAATGTCCAGGCAGTGGACACTCTACATGCAGAACAGCCGATACGCTCGCATCCTTGAACCAGGGGAATTCCTCGAATGACAAGAACAATTCTTCACCGGAAGCAAGCAGCCAGATCCCATGAGGTGAAATGTTTGTGACCTCAAGCGGAGAAGTGTCGATGCCTGGCGCTTGTGATTTCATTGATATGCTCCTTGATGATGTCTTCAATTATTCGGAGTTCACGCTCTGATAATCCCTGATTATTGGCAATTTCGAGATGAGGTTCAAGCCAGAATTTCGCTTCGCCCCGCGGGCATTGAACATGAACATGAATTCGAGTCTCCTCTCGGGAAAAAAAGAGAAAACGAAATCCTTTTTCAATAAAAACAGTCGGGCTCATGCTTGATCCATTACGTTCAATTGTCCGTATCGGCGATTTTAATGTCGATGCATGAAACTAAAATATCCCTCAGTATGAGTGTAAGAAAGAGCTCGAACTAATTCAAACTTCGAGCACCGAACGACGCAGCAACAGGCTTCGCAACAAATAAAGAGGGGTACCTTTCACTGATACTTTCTGCCACGAAGCTCTATCCTTCCTCCGGGATGCGATCCGGCGGGGTCGTGGTGCGTCCAGTGCAGGGTCCCTCCTTTCAGGCTCCATTCGTACTCTCCGCTGAACCTTACCGTATCGCCTTCCCTGATGCCGCTCACCCTCGGTGCGAGATCGATATTGTGCGCTACCAGCAGGGTCTGAGCGTTCGACAGCTTCAGGAGGAACTTCTGATGCCTGCTGCCATGGTTGTCGTCGGGCAGCAGTTTGATCACAACCCCTTCTCCCGAAACCTGCAGGTTGCTCTGCCGATTTGCAAATGCCTTCGCAATGATCTCATCGGAACTCTCCGCACTCCGGCGGTTCTGATTCCGGCTCTCGACGGCGGTCGGGGGTTTGACGGGCACAACGGTTTGCTGTATGCCTATCTGTGTATATCCGTATCCTGCCAGCAGCAATGCCGCAGCGATCAGGAGTTGCTTTATTCGTGTTCTTTCAGGCATTGATTACATCCATCTGTCAATTGATAATTCGAATGCGTTCGGTGTCATTCTGAAGCCGACGAAGCCGGTTGAAAAACCCATATGTTTCATCGATCATGGATCCTTCATTTCACTGCGTTTCATTCAGGATGACAATCCCCTGGCCTTCAGCTACCTTGTAGACATTTCTTGTCTGAGAAATCCTGAAAGGATTAATAAGGTTACGTTCGGTGTCATTCTGAAGCCGACGAAGCCGGGTGAAGAATCCACATGTTTCATCGATCATGGATCCTTCATTTCACTGCGTTTCATTCATGATGACATACACTGGCCTTAAATTTCCTTGTAAGACTTTTCTTGCCTGAGCAATCCCGAAAGCATTAATTCGAATGTTCCCGGTGTCATTCTGAAGCCGGCGAAGCCGGGTGAAGAATCCATAACCTGTTTCCGTCGATAATGGATCCTTCATGACACTGCGTTTCATTCAGGATGACACTCCCCGGTCTTTTGCTTATTCACGATCTGCGGTTTAAAAAAGCATTTTCCCGGATCACATTGCAAGGCGGCCCTGCTTCTCATTGAGCTCGTGGATAAGCACCTTCCCCGCAAACTCCGGCTCCCCTGCCGTCTTCACGATCTGCTTGTGGTGCGTGAAAAGGATCACCTGGTTCTTTTCACCCAGTTCACTCAGCGCTTTCAGGGTAGCCCGCGAACGCAGGTCATCGAAGTTGATCAGGATATCGTCCACGATGAAGGGCATGGGTTCTCCCGTCCGGGTGCGCCATTCAAGCGTGGCGAGCCGCAGGGCGAGGTAGAGCTGGTCGCGGGTGCCGGAGCTCATCGCCTCGGCCTGCAGCCAGCTTCCGTTCGGCCGAACGCCGGCAAGAACCAGCTTGCCGTGGTCGTCGCTGTCGGTACGCAACCCCTCGAAAGAGCCCATGGTCAGCTCCCTGAAATAGCGGGAAGCAAGCTTAAGCACCGGGGTCTCGTTTTCCTGACGGTACCGTTCGGTTTCGTCACGGAGCATCTTTTCAGCAAGCTTGATGCGGATATAACGCTCCGTGAGTCGGCGGATTTTCGCCAGGGAGTTCTGCAGGGCTTCGGCCAGTTCAGCCGCCTTTCCGCTGCCATCCATCCTCTCCAGCTCGTTTCTTTTACGGCCGATGCTTTCCGTCAGCTGCTCTATCTCCGGATCGACCAGGTTGCGGATCTCGGCGTTCAGGGCATCGATCCGGGCGGCAAGTTCGTCGGGATCGGCCGCTTCGGCCTGAAGTTCGAGATCGGCGATGGATGTGGTGCCGGCAATTCGGGAAAGGCTCTGTTCGAGCTCCTGAACCCTCTCCCTGAGCCTTGCACCTGACGCCGAGCGCTGTTCGGCCTCGATCAGCTCCTCCCGCGTCGTACAGCGGGCAACCTGACGCATTGCGGCAAGCTCTTCCCCGCAGTTGCGCAGCTCGCTTTCCGTCTCGACGAGCACCTTTTCAAGGGAGTCGATCTCTTCGGTATCGCGCTGCAGGACGGCCTGCTCCTCGCTCGAACGGGAAAGGCGGCGCTTGAGCTCCGCAACCGCCAGGAACACTTCCGCACCGGTAATATCCGGAGCAATCTTCTGCAGCAGCTGTTCGAGATCCCTTTCGAACTCTTTCGTGTCCCGATCGATCCCCTCGATGCGCTTGCGGAAATCATCGGCCTCCTTGAGCTTTTCAAAACACTCCTGCAGAGTATTCATGAATTCCTGTGCTTCTGACGGAAGCACGTTTGCGGTGAGGCCGAGTGGCTGCAACGCATCACTCCACTCCTTCCGCCACGCTTTCAGTTCCTCCTCCGCCCGGGTTCTTCTTTCCAGGGCATTTTCAAGGGCGTTACGTCCGTCACGAAGCCTCTGGTCAAGTATTTCGCGATCCTTCCGGACCTTTTCAACGCGCTCCTGAAGCTCCCGGACATAGTCGAGCGGCCCCTGCAGCTCTTCACCCGGGAAAGTTTCACCTTCCGCTTCGGCGGCAATAGCCTTCACGAGGTTTTCCCTCAGCTCCCTGCGCAGCGCACGCTTCTCCTCGAGTTCACGCCGGATTTTTTCATACTCCCTTACCTGAACCCGCAATTGTTCAAAGAAGGCGGTCCATGCGAGCATTTCGCGCGGAGAAAGGGGCGTGATGCCGCATGGCTCCCATTGTTCCTGCCAGCGCTGCTGCAGTTCTGCAAGGGATTTTTCAAGGCCCTCTTCCTGTTCCCGGAGTCCTTCCAGCCTTTTCGCGATTGTTTCCGCCTCGGCTTTGAACGACGCATGCTTCTCGACAAGCTCCGCTTCCCGGTAAAGCCGGTCGGCCGTCCGGTCGGCCCGGACCACCATGAGTTCATAGGCCTCAGGGAGCGGATGGTCCGGGTCATAGTTCCGACTCTCTTCCGTGACATCCTCATCTCCGATCCACTGGCGGCGCAGCAGCTGCCACCCCTCTTCACGGCGGCTCCGCTGCCCGGTCAACTCCTCTTCGCTTGGAACATCAGCACTGAATGCAAGCCGGCGCAACTGCTCATCCGCTTCGAGCAGTTGCTTCTCAAGTCCTTCCCTCTCCCTGCGGATCTGCCTTTTCCGATCACCGAGCTCACGGAACTCTTCATCGAAATACTGAAGGGTTTGCGGTAATGGCAACGGAAGACGAAGCGCAAGCTCCAGCGGGCCTTTCCACAGCCCAAGACGCTCCAGTGCCGCATGGCATTCCTGTCCGGCGAGGATCAGATCCTGGCCAAGAGCCCGGACAGCAGCATCGATATCCCCGGTTCTTTCCGCTATAGCCAATGCCTTTGAACGTTCACCGGGACCATCGTTGGCCGGCAGGTTTTGCCGTTCACCCTGAAGCCTCTCGAGGGCTTTTTCAATTTTCTGCAGCTCATCCTGCGCAATTCGGGTTCCCTGCAGAAATGCCTTGTACTGATTGGCAAGGTCCTGCACCCTTCTGCGCGTCGAGAGCCCGGGACGAAGGCGTTCGATATCGTCGATGGAGAGATCCGGCCTGATCTGCCGGAGAAGGGCCGCCGCCGCGGTTCTGGCCCCGATACGCTGGCCCTCCCGCTGGGGACGGTCACTCTTCCCTTTCCGGTATTCGCCGAGCCGCTGGTAAAGCTCGTCGATCACTGTTGCTTCATCGAGCAGTGCCCGGTTCAGCGAAAGCCCGACCATTTTTTCCCGGAGGTCACGAAGCCTTGCCATTACCTGTTCATGATGGATGCGTGCCTCTCTTTCCCGTTGTTCGAGGGCGGCGCGGCGCTCGCCGAAACCTTCGGGAAGCAGGGTAACATCGCCCAGATCGGCCAGTCTGCGCAGCAGGCTCCTGCGGTCCGAAAGATCGGGAATGGTGTGCTGCAGGCGTTCGAGGCGATACTTTTCGGTCTCCAGCTCCCGCTTTTCAACCTGCCTTTTCTTCAGTTTTTTCAATGCCTCTTCAAGCTCCTGTCGCTGCTCATCCCATTCACGGCCGGAAAGCATGGACTCTTTCGATTGCCGCTGCAGCTCCCTGTGATGCGACAATGCCTCGTTGATCAACCGGCTCGATGCCTGGGGCCTGAAAAGGCTGTCCGCTTCCTCTTCGAGCGCATCGATGAGCGGTTTCAGGGAGGCAAGCCCGGCTGCGGCTGAGAAAAGCGCCTTGCCAACCTCGCCCTGCTGGTCGAGAATACCCTGCCCTCCCATCACCAGCGTTTCGTGATCGATGCCGTAGAGTGCGAGAAACAGCTCTTTTTCGATGTTGTGCAGCCAGGGCTCCAGGGCAGACGGATCAAGCGGATCGTCGTGCTGATCGAACAGGTCTTTCACGTTCCGTTTACGACGGAAAAAGGTGAATTCCCCGCCATCCTCGCCAAGCAGGCATCCCCCGACGAGAAGCTGCGGGTTCTGGTGGAGGAAATTATCCGCGGTTCGCAGGGGAAAACCGAAAAAGAGAGCCTGAAGCGCCCTCATGGCGCTGCTTTTCCCTGCCTCGTTGGGACCGTAGACAATATGGAGGCCGGGTTGAGCGGAGGAGAAATCCAGCACCCGTCCGGTAAAAGGACCGAACGCTTTCAGTTCGAGGCGTTTAATTTTCATGACTCCCTCCCCCGGCTATCTTTGCCGCGAGCAGCTCCTTCACCTCGTCGCGCAGAAGGACAAGCTCATCTTCGTCCGGACGGAACGGGTCATGTTCGGCGAGCAGTTCGGGCGGGAGCCTGCTGCGCAGTCTCTCGAATTCCGGAACAAGCCCGGCGAGGGTGGACTGCTCAAGCTGAAAATTTTCGACCGACTGCATCAGCGCATGAAGCGGAGAGTCGTCTGAACCCCACTCCTGCGACTGCGAATGCTTCCGGGTCTTCAGCACAATCTTCTCAAGCCATACGTCGCCGAGGTTTGCCGCAACAGCCCGAACCTCCTCGCTCCACTGAAGCTGATTGTCGTGAAGCCGGTTATGCAGGGACGTTATCCCTTCCACAATCAGCCTCAAGGCAAGCGGTCTCCCTCCGGCTTTTGCCCTTTCGGCTTCGATGGTCTCGCGGACATGGTCCAGAAGAGCGTCCGTCGTGTCGCACCGCAGAGGATCGACACGGCAGAGCACCCAGCGGAGCACATCGAGTTCGCGCTCTTCCACGGCGATGACGCGCCCTTCATCCGCCGTTACCAGCGTGCACCCTTTTGGACCGGTTTCCCTGATATGGCGTCCCTGGATATTGCCGGAAAAAACAACCCACGGGTCACTGCAGATCACTTCACGCTGATGAACATGGCCGAGCGCCCAGTAGCGGTACCCTTTCGAGCGGAGCGCGTCGAGCGTGCAGGGCGCATAGGGCTCATGGCCCGGACGTCCGTTCAGGCTGGTATGGAGAAGTCCTATATTGAAAAGCCCGGGATCGCCCTGGGGATAGCTCCCGACAAGGTCGTCCATGACCGAACGGGAAGAAAAACTCCGACCGTGAACGGCGACGCCGAGGTGTTCGATGTTCCGTGTTTCGGCATTCCGGTGCGGAAAAAGGGTGACATTATCGGGCAGTTTCAGCGACCGGGTGATCTGGCTCGCCGCATCGTGATTGCCGGAAACCATGAAAACCGGAATACCTGCATCGCGCAGCCGCCCCATGCGATTGATAAAAAAGATGCCGGTATTGAAGTCTTTCCAGTCGCCATCATAGAGATCCCCGGCCAGCAGGAGAAAATCGGCTTTTTCATCGATTGCCGTCTCTACGAGATTGTCGAAAGCACGGCGTGCCGCAAGACGGATCTGCTCCACGGGAGCATCAGGATATTGCTCGAGCCCTTTCAGCGGGCTGTCGAGGTGGATGTCGGCCGCGTGAAGAAACCTGAACATCGTTCACTCTCCGGTTTGTGCAGGCTCTTTTCGGGGCTGGGGCAGGGTCTGCTCCTGCCGTATCACGTTGGGCACCCCGACGGCGCCCGTATAGAAAACAACGAGCCTTACCGGCACGGAACCGAGGTTGGTGCCGTTGTGCAGCGTATTCATGACTTCGAAGATCGCGTCCCCCCTGTTAAAAACAAACGACTGGCCGTTTTCCATATTCACCGTGAGCGACCCGTCCAGAACATAGGCATAGACCGGAACAGGATGCTGGTGCCAGCCGGTCGAACCTCCCGGTGGAAACGTGACCTCGAGCGCCGTGACTTCAGGACTTGAGGTCTTCAGATATTGTATGGGTCGGCCATCGCTTGTTTTCGTCGATACAAGGATTTTCCTGACCTCGACATTGCTGTATTGCTCAGCATGCAGCACGCCGCATTGCATGGAAAGCAAAACAGAAGCATAAAAGAGCCCGCGTAGCGCATTTTTCATATCTGGAGGTATTTTCCGGTTGCTGAAGCCCATCCGTAAACCGGGTTGCAGGGTTTCACGGATTACTGTTATAAACGCAAGGCAAGAGGAACTTCCTGACGTCTTGAGAAAGACCTTTCCCTGAAAGTTATACATCAGACAACTTGTTTCCGCAAAGATATTTCCGTCGAAAATTCATTTCCTTCCGAAACTGTCAGACCGATGTATTCCAAAAACCGGACGAAGCGGCTGTCCGCGATCATGAGTGCAGGAAAACCGCAGCCTTGCCGGGCACCATGCGTTGAAATACCATGCTTTTTCAGCATTCATCCCGGCATAATGATTGCCGTACCTGTATGGTGAGCAGAAATTACAATGCAAGCTTTATATTACAGGCTTATAATCCGGAACCTTCTGAAGTTGCGTCCCTTTATGGAACCCCGTCCCCTGAAAAAACCCGAATGGCTGAAAATCAGAATGGCATCCGGCGCATCGTTCGCGGCAACGAGGCAACTTCTCAACCGCCACAGCCTGCATACCGTCTGCCGCTCGGCGTTGTGCCCGAACTTGCAGGAGTGCTGGTCCCGCGGTACAGCAACCTTCCTCCTGCTGGGAAACTCCTGCACGAGAAGCTGCAGATTCTGTGCCGTGGACAAGAATTCCAGGCCTCATGTACCTGACCCCGACGAGCCTGAAAACATAGCCGCCGCAGTTCAATCGATGCTGCTGAAACACACCGTCCTGACAAGCGTGACCAGGGACGATCTCGTTGACGGAGGCTCGGGCCACTGGGTTGAAACCATCCGTGCGACAAGGGCTCTCGTTCCGGGGGTTACCATTGAATGCCTGATCCCGGATTTCAATAATGAAGAGGCATCCCTCGATCTTGTCATGCGGGAAATGCCGGACGTGCTCAACCACAACATTGAAACCGTGCCGTCGCTTTACGGGAAAGTACGGCCCGAGGCAAACTACCGGAATTCACTGAGGATCATCGAAAGGGCAAAAAAAACTCACGGGCTCGTGACCAAATCCGGGATCATGGTCGGTATGGGTGAAACCCCGGAAGAAATCGCATCGGCTATCGACGACCTTCATCGTCACGGTTGCGATATGATTACCATCGGCCAGTACCTGCAGCCTTCTGCCGACCATCTACCGGTCGTCCGGTACGTCACGCCGGAGGAGTTCACCGCATACCGGGTTCTTGCGGAAACAGCCGGATTCAGGAACGTACAGTCCGGACCGTTCGTCAGAAGTTCCTATCATGCGGAAGCGTTGTCAACCGGCCATTCATCTTTTCAATAACCTTTAACCTTCAGCACTCATGGAACTCTCGGTACCGATGATGATTTATGCCTACTGGGCAATTGCGTTCATTATTGGCTTCGTATTTTTCAGGGAGGATATTCTCTCCTTCAGCAGGGAATTCGACAGCCGCAGAAAAATCCTCCTGATCTGTTCGCTCGTCATCGTCGCAATCAACGCCTGGGTCTATTCCCATTCCACTACCGACGGGGGACGTCCGCTGAATATCCCTACGCTCATTGTCTTCAGTATCGGTAACGGCGTTGCAGAAACATTCTTTTTCTACGCTTTTTTTCAGCTCGGCAACTTTCTGGCCGGCAAGGTCACACAAAACCCATGGCTGCTCTTTTCCGCGGGATTTATCTGTTTCATGATCTACAGCGGCTTCATTCATGGACTTTTCTGGCTTCCGATACTGCCTGAACATGTCGTCCAGACAAGCCCCTACAAGCCGTTTTTCATGCCTGTTCAGCTGCTCATCGCCGGCAGCTGGGCGTTGAACTTTTTCTGGTACCGTGATATCAGAACCGTCATCTTTCTGCACGCCCTTGTCGATCTGACCATGGCCTGGAGCGTTAAATTTTCACTGTTCAACTGAACGGCGAACGTTCAGAACAACGGGATGGGTTATGGTATTCTATTATGGCAATAACTCATCCCGCAGCTTTCCATGAAAACGTTTAAGGGCACCGTCCTTGTTGCCGGAGCAACCGGCCGTACCGGAAAATGGATTGTCGACAGCCTGCAGCGGCACCGCATAAGCTATCATCTCTTCGTCCGTTCCCGCGAAAAAGCTCTCGAAATGTTCGGACCGGAAATCACCGACAGCATCAGGATCGGCTCGATTGAAAACGAAGCCGATACAAGACTGGCCCTCGAAGGGGCGGATGCCGTCATCTCGGCTGTCGGCGGAAACGTCAGGGATGCCGGAGGGCCGCCGCCATCGGCGATCGACCGTGACGGAGTTGTAAGGCTTGCTTCAGTTGCAAGGGAGCTGAACATCAGAAAATTCGTCCTGGTAAGTTCGCTTGCCGTCACGAGGCCGGACCACCCCCTCAACAGGCATGGCAGAGTACTGTCGATGAAGCTCGAAGCTGAAGACGCAGTGCGAAAACTCTTTTCCGAATCAGGATATTCCTATACAATCATCAGGCCGGGAGGACTTCTTGACGGACCCCCGTTCAGCCATGAATTGATTTTCGATACCGGCGACCGTATCGAAACAGGAGTCATACGGAGAAGTGATGTCGCAGAAATAGCCGTCATTTCCCTGTTCTCTCCTGAAGCACACAACCTCACCTTTGAAATGATACAGGGAAATGAACACCCGCAATCATCCCTGAAACATTTTTTTTCACAGGTTTCACCCTGAACGAACTTCGGAAAACCTGACAGATCAACCTTTTACTTTTTCATCGCGTCATCTTCACGGGGCGCCGCATTTTCCTCCTCCTGAACCAGGCACCCCGCCCTGCCGGGCGATTCACACCAAAACAACCACCCAATCTTTCCATAATTAAAACAAATAATAACAACAACAAATAAACACAATAATAAGATTTTTATAAACAACACAAGCACATATCCAAGTGTATCCTAAACAAAACGGATCACATTATAACCAACACAACACCAAACAATAAACGAATTAAAAGAACCAAACCAAAAACATACAAACATATTATAATGCAATTTTATTAAAAGATCCCGTACATATAAATACTTTATATAAATCAATATAACTTCTTTTATTATAAGGTTATAATGTATCCAGGAAAAGACATTTTATTAAGACAAGCTCCGTCTGTTTCGGTTGTTTTTATTAAATTTTCTGAATAATTTCATGCATAACATAAAAATTAATGCTGTGCGATTATCGTTGACAGATACGCTGTATAGCGGACAGTCTTTTATGTGGAATTATCTCTATGATAATCGCAATATCAGCGCAGGAATACTTTGCGATACACCTGTATTGATTTCGACAGAATCAACTGAAGAGATTGAAATAATCTGTGCGTCATCATGGATGGGAGAAATGCCCCCGGAAGAGTTTTTCCCTGATTATTTCTCGTTCGATGTGGATGTCCGGAATGCTTTCCCTGAAAAATTCACCTTCAGGTATCCCTGCGTATGGGAGCAGCTTCAGAAGTATTTCTCGTTGCGGATACTGAGGCAGGACCCGTTTGAGGCCATGATAACCTTCATGTGCGCCCAGGGCATCGGAATGCGTATCATAAGAAACCAGGTCTCGCTCCTTGCGCGCACCTACGGCAAAAGATACGATATCATGTACCGCGACCGACCCTTGACACTGTACGGCTTCCCTTCCCCGGTGCTCCTTGCCGGATGTGATCCGCTCGAACTGAGCATCTGCACCAACAACAATCGCACAAGGGCCCGGAACATCATTCTCGCATCGAGGGCTGTCGCTGAGGGTAATGTCGACTTCAATGCACTGCGGGATGACAATATCCCGCTGGAGGAAGTGAGAAGGCGGCTTTGCGAACTCAACGGGATCGGCCTCAAAATCGCGGACTGCATAGCTCTTTTCGGTCTTGGACGGTTCGATGCCTTTCCGGTCGACACGCACGTCAGACAGTACCTTGCCGAATGGTTCGGCAGCACTGCCGCACTGCGTCCTCTGACACCATCAACCTACCTGACGCTCGATGCCGAAGCGAGGACAATATTCAATCCGGCGCTTGCCGGATATGCCGGACACCTGCTCTTCCATTGCTGGAGAAAGGAAGTGAAAAAACTCCGCTGGTTCTGAGGACTCCATCGCTATTGCTCTTTATATGTTATGGCTCTCGGGAACGAGAGTGCCTGGGGCGACGGCGAGCAAGAATTGAGGCTTGCTGCAGGCCCTATTTTTTCCGGTTGTCCGGCTTTTTTCTCAAGAGCTAATTCTCTACCTTAAGGTTCGAATGGCTGCCATGGATTTCGCCGGAAACCCGCGAATATCCGCTGCATGATCCTTCTTTATTTATTTACAGATCGCACAAATAACGTACATGTTGAAAATCATTGAAAAGATATTCGGCTCGAAGCACGAAAAGGATATCAGAAAAATCCAGCCCATCATCAATCGCATCAACGAACTTCAGGCTTCGATGGCTTCGCTCAGCGACGAACAGCTGAAACAGAAAAGCCGGGAACTGAAGCAGAAGGTCCGTAATGCCCTCGAGCCGCTGGAAAACGAGAAAAAAGAGCTCGGACACAAGCTCGACAACCCTGAAATCAGCATTGAAGAAGCCGAAACCATCAACTCGAGACTCGAGGCTCTCGCCGAAGAGTACGACAAAACCACGAATTCGGCTCTCGACGAGATCCTGCCCGATACGTTCGCGCTCGTTAAGGATACCTGCCGCCGCCTGAAAGGGCATGCCTACAAAGTGGTAGGCCGGGATTTTGTCTGGGATATGGTTCCTTACGATGTCCAGCTCATCGGCGGTGTCGTACTCCATTCGGGAAAAATTACTGAAATGGCTACAGGCGAAGGTAAAACGCTTGTATCAACCCTGCCCGTTTTCCTCAATGCGCTCACCGGCAGAGGGGTCCATGTCGTTACGGTGAACGACTATCTGGCCCAGAGGGACAAGGAGTGGATGAGCCCCATTTTCGATTTCCACGATATTTCGCTTGGGGTCATCCTCAATTTCATGAACTCGGAAGATCGTAAGGAACAATACCGCTGTGCCGTCACGTACGGCACCAACAACGAGTTCGGCTTCGACTACCTTCGTGACAATATGGCGGGTACAATGGAGGAGATGGTTCAGCGCGACTACTATTTCGCCATTGTCGATGAAGTCGACAGTGTCCTTATCGATGAAGCGCGTACTCCGCTCATCATCTCCGGCCCCGTTCCGAATGCGGACAACAGCAAATTCCAGGAAATCAAGCCCTGGATAGAGCAACTGGTCCGTGCCC
This sequence comes from Chlorobiaceae bacterium, assembly GCA_013335405.1. Lineage (GTDB taxonomy): Bacteria > Bacteroidota > Chlorobiia > Chlorobiales > Chlorobiaceae > Chlorobium. The sequence goes on along the minus strand of JAAXVR010000011.1, from coordinate 30,673 downwards.
AGCAGAATTTCGTCGCATCCTCCCTTTCCGAGGCGGAAAAATTGCTGAAAACAAAACCGGACGACTTCAATGCGGGCATCGCCCTGCTCCGGGTAAAGCGCGGACAGCCTAAAAACAGCCGATACACCAAAATGCTCTCACAGCAGGGTATCGGAAAACTTGTCCAGAGCACTGAAAATGAATTTCTCAAGGATAATTCCAGCAGGATGCATGAAGTCGACGACGAGCTTTTCTTCGTTGTCGATGAGAAAGCGAATACGATCGACCTGACCGACAAGGGCCGGGATTTCCTCAGCAACCTCAGCCATCAGGACAGGGATCTGTTCCTTCTTCCCGATGTGGGAACGGAACTTGCTTCCATTGAAACTGACACCGCCCTTTCCGCTGCCGATAAAATCCAGAAAAAAGATGCGGTCTACCGTCTTTTCGCGGACCGCTCCGAAAAACTGCATAACATCAGCCAGCTCCTGAAAGCTTATTCGCTTTTCACTCGTGACGATGAATATGTCGTGCAGAACGGCATGGTCATGATCGTCGATGAGTTCACCGGGCGAATCCTGCCGGGCCGGCGTTACAGTGAAGGCCTGCACCAGGCTATCGAAGCCAAGGAAAATGTGAAGATCGAGGGTGAGACGCAGACCATGGCGACCATCACCATCCAGAATTTCTTCCGTCTCTACAGGAAGCTTGCGGGCATGACCGGCACAGCCGAAACGGAAGCATCGGAGCTTTTTGAAATCTACAAGCTTGATGTCGTCGTCATTCCGACAAATGCAAGGGTCATAAGAAAAGATATGGACGACCTTGTCTACAAGACCCGAAGGGAGAAATACAACGCTGTTGTCCAGAGAGTCGATGAACTTCAGAAAAAAGGACAGCCCGTACTGGTAGGAACGACGAGCGTGGATGTTTCCGAAACCATATCGAGAATGCTCCGGGCAAGGAAAATCCCTCACAATGTCCTGAACGCCAAACAGAACGACCGTGAAGCAGAGATCGTCGCCGAAGCGGGACAGCGGTCCGCAGTTACCATAGCCACGAACATGGCCGGCCGTGGCACCGATATCAAGCTTGGCGCCGGCGTCAAGGAACTCGGAGGACTCTTCATCCTCGGCTCGGAACGCCACGAATCACGCAGGATCGACCGTCAGCTGAGGGGACGTTCGGGCCGTCAGGGCGATCCGGGCGAATCGGTATTCTATGTCTCTCTCGAAGACGATCTGATGAGACTTTTCGGTTCCGACAGGGTCATTGCGGTTATGGACCGCCTCGGCCACGAAGAAGGTGATGTCATCGAACATTCGATGATCACCAAATCGATTGAAAGGGCACAGAAAAAGATCGAGGAACAGAACTTCTCGATCCGCAAGCGGCTGCTCGATTACGACGATGTGCTGAACCAGCAGCGCGAGGTCATCTATTCGCGCCGACGCAACGGCCTTATGCGCGACCGCCTTACCAGCCAGATACTTGACCTCCTGAAAGATTACTGCTCTCTCACTGTCAAAAAACATCACCAGCATCTCGATGCCGAAGGGCTTGAGGAACAGGTGCTTCGTGAGCTTTCCATAGAGTTCAGGACAGACAGGGAAAGCATGGAGCGGGATGGCATGGAAAAAACCGCCGACAACCTCTATGAAACGGCTCTTTCCTTCTACCGAAGAAAAGAAACCGCCCTGCCGGAAGAGATCATGCGCCAGATTGAAAAATATGCCGTCCTGAGTGTCATCGATACGCGCTGGAGGGAACATCTGCGCGAGATCGATTCGCTCCGTGAGGGTATCAACCTGCGCGCCTACGGACAGAAAGACCCTCTTCTCGAGTACAAACAGGAAGCATACCGCCTCTTTATCACGCTGCTTCAGGAAATCGAACTCGAAACCCTGTCGCTTGCATTCAAACTCTTCCCCGTAGACCCGGAAGAAGCCCGCGAGATTGAGGAACGCCAGAGAAAGGCTGCGGTAAGACAGGAACGGCTCGTGGCCCAGCACGAAGCCGCCGAGAGCGTCTATGCCTCCGGCGGGGAGATGCAGGAAGATGGATCCGGAAATGAGCCTGCGCCCCAGCATCCTGTCGTCTCCGAAAAAAAACCGGGACGCAACGATCTGTGTTACTGCGGAAGCGGAAAAAAATACAAGAACTGTCACGGCCAGCAGCAGCCCTGATTTCCGGTAATACCCATATAATGCCAATGAACCATTCCAGTATTGAAGTAACCCCGGCCATCGCCGAAGAACATGGCCTGAACGCGGAAGAGTACGGGAAAATACAATCCATCCTCGGACGGGTGCCGACCATCACCGAACTCGGGATTTTCTCCGTCATGTGGTCGGAACACTGCAGCTACAAGAATTCCATTGCGGTGCTCAAAACCCTTCCACGGGAAGGCAAGGCCGTGCTGACAGGCGCCGGCGAGGAAAATGCGGGTCTTGTCGATATCGGCGACAATCTTGCCGTCGCCTTCAAGATCGAATCCCACAACCATCCCTCCGCTGTCGAGCCCTACCAGGGTGCTGCGACGGGAGTCGGCGGCATCCATCGCGATATTTTCACCATGGGCGCCCGTCCGGTAGCATCGCTCAATTCGCTGAGGTTCGGCTCCCCCAGGGATCCCCGCGTCCGTTACCTTGTCGACGGCGTAGTCCGCGGCATCGGGGATTACGGGAACTCGTTCGGGGTTCCTACTGTTGGTGGTGAAATCTATTTTGAAGAAGGCTATACCGGCAATCCCCTTGTCAACGCAATGTCGGTAGGTGTCGTGGAGCATGGAAAAACAGTCAGCGCTACCGCGCTTGGTGAAGGGAATCCCGTGCTTATCGTCGGATCCTCGACTGGAAGGGACGGTATCCATGGCGCGACCTTCGCTTCCGAGGACCTCAGCGAAGCAAGCGAAGACAAGAGGCCGAGCGTACAGGTCGGCGATCCTTTCGCGGAAAAACTCCTGCTCGAAGCAACCCTCGAAGCCGTTGCATCGGGCTATGTAGTCGGACTGCAGGATATGGGTGCTGCCGGCATCACCAGTTCAACTTCTGAAATGAGCGCCAGGGGCATTGAAAAAACCGGTTCCGGAGGCATCGAGATCGATCTCGACCTCGTCCCGATCCGGGAAAAAGGGATGAGTGCCTATGAAATCATGCTCTCCGAATCACAGGAAAGGATGCTCATCGTAGCGGAAAAAGGAAGGGAGCAGAACATCATGGACATCTACCGCAAATGGGATGTCCAGGCAAAAGTCATCGGCTGCGTGACAAGCGACAACCTCCTCCGTGTCAGACACCATGGCGGGATTGTCGCTGAAATTCCCGCAACCTCGCTCGTGCTTGGAGGAGGAGCCCCGGTCTACATCCGTGAAGCCGTCGAAAAAAAACCTGAAACTCCGGAAGCCAGGCTTGCCGCAGACGAAACCGTCGATTTCACAGCCATCAGCCTCGAACTGCTTTCACGCCCGAACATCGCAAGCAAACAGTGGGTCTACCGCCAATACGACTCCATGGTGCAGACCAATACCGTCACGCCCACCGGCCAGACCGACGCTGCCGTCATCAGGATCAAGGGTACCACGAAAGGGCTTGCCATGAAAACGGACTGCAATGCCCGTTACGTTTACCTGAACCCTTCAGCCGGAGGCCGTATAGCCGTTGCCGAATGTGCGAGAAACATCGCCTGCACCGGCGCCAGACCGCTGGCCATAACCAATTGCCTTAATTTCGGAAACCCTTACAAGCCCGAAGTTTATTATCAGTTCAAAGCATCCGTCGAAGGCATGGGAGAAGCCTGCAGGGTATTCAACACCCCCGTGACCGGCGGCAACGTGAGTTTTTACAACGAATCTTCGATCGGCGGTGTACGGACAGCGATCTACCCTACCCCGACGATTGGCATGATCGGTTTGCTCGATGACATCGGAAACCTTGTCGTTTCGACCTTCCGCAACCCCGGCGACGCCATTATCCTGCTCGGTGACCCCGAACTGAACCTCGACGGTTCGGAATACCTTGTCATGCAGTACGGCACTCCCGGCCGCAACGCTCCTGCAATTGATCTCGAACATGAAAAAAACCTCCAGGAACTGCTGATTTCCCTTGCTTCGCGAAAGCTTGTGCATTCCGCCCATGATATTTCAGACGGCGGTATGTTCACTGCCCTTGCAGAAAAAGCGGTCATGGCTTCGGAAAACCCTCTTCTGGGATTCAGCATCGATCTCGAATCCGCAGGAAAAGGTCCGGCGCTGATTCAGGAACTGCTTTATTCCGAAGCCCAGGGACGCGTGATCCTGAGCATTGCGCCTGAACATGCCAGAGAGGTCATCGAGGAAGCAAACAGACATGGCATACCTATCCGGGTCATCGGAAAGGTTGTCGAAGGGAATGCCGAAATAGCGGTGAACGGTACGGAAATTATAAACCTTCCGGTCGAAAAGCTCGCCTCGGCCTATTACCATGCCCTCGAACGCGCTTTGCACCTTGACCAGCTCTGATTTTCCACCAGAGAAAAGGAGACGCCATCATGCAGCCGGTCCTGACCGCCACTGAAATGCAGAACGCCGACAAGGCGGCAATCGAAAGCCTCCGCATCGGCGAAGCAAGACTGATGGAACTTGCCGGGAGAGAATGTGTGAGAGTTATCTGCAAGACCCTCGACCGCAGGGATCTTGATGGAACCGTTTTTCTCGTTGTCTGCGGCAAGGGCAACAACGGCGGCGACGGGTTTGTCATCACCCGCCACCTGCTCAACATCGGTGCATCGGTCGATCTGGTGCTGCTCTACCCTGAAGAATCGCTCAGTGGCATCAACAGCGAAGGATTCGGCATGCTTCTGGCTTATGGAAGCCTGCAGGAGAACCTCCGCATTTTCCGCAGCCATGACGAAGCGCTTCCGTTCGTCGCAGAGACAACGTATGATGTTCTCGTAGACGCCATGACGGGTACCGGGTTCCGCCTGTCGTCCGACAAAGAACAACTCTCCGGGCCCCTTTCCCATGGCATCGAGCTTCTCAACAACATCCGTGAACGCTCACAGGCAATGACGGTCGCTGTCGATATTCCATCCGGTCTCGATGCCACCAGCGGGTTTTCGGCCATACCTTGCGTAATTGCCGATGTGACGGTAACCATGGCGTTCCTGAAAACCGGCTTCTTCCTCAACGACGGACCCCGAAGCTGCGGGGAAACGGAGATTGCGGAAATCTCCATCCCCCGCTTTTTGGTCGAACCGGCAGGCTGTCTTCTCGTCGACGCTGAATTCGCTGCATCCCGGTTCATCCTGAGGGAGCCTTCGAGCGCCAAGCATACAAACGGCAAGGTACTGATCGTGGCCGGTTCACGCACAGAGAATTCCTCGATGCTCGGCGCGGCGATTCTCTCGGCAAAAGCTGCAGTGAAAACAGGCGCGGGGTATGTCTGCGTGTCGATTCCGACAGAACTTTCGGATGCCATGCATGCATCGGTGCCTGAAGCGATCGTCATCGGAAGGAAACTTGAAACGGTCATCGAAAAAGCCCTCTGGGCCGATGCGATCGTTATCGGCTGCGGCCTCGGCCGTGATGCTGAAACTGTCAGGTTCACCGATGCCCTGCTCTCTTCGGAAGAGATCGCGGGGAAAAAACTCATCATTGACGCCGATGCACTCCATTCCCTTTCCGGAAGAGGATTGCCCCTTGCGACCGAACAATACAGCGACGTGCTTCTCACGCCTCATTACGGCGAGTTGAGCAGGCTGTGCGGCCTTTCCTCAGATGCAATAGCGGCCAACCCGATCGAGACCGCACGCGACGTTGCCCTCAGGTACAGCGTGAGCTTGCTGCTGAAGGGAAATCCGACAGTACTGGCCTCTGCTGAAGGGTCGGTGCTTCTCTGCACGAGCGGGACAGAAGCGCTTGCAGCTGCCGGCTCGGGTGATGTCCTGTCAGGAATGATTGCCGCGATTGCCGCGAAAGGGGCCGACCTCCGCGATGCGGGGGCGGCGGCGGCATGGTTTCACGGAAGAGCGGGTGATCTGGCCGACGACGTTTCAAGCCTGGTTTCTTCGGGCATGGTTATCGACTCCATCCATGCCGCCATTCATGAGGTTTTCGAGTTGCACGGCTGAACTCCGGCAGATCAGCCTTCCTGGCCCCGGAGAAATTTCCTGATATTCCGTGCTGCCTGTCGGATACGCTCCTCGTTTTCAATCATGGCGATACGCACATATTCATCCCCGTAAGCACCGAATCCGATTCCCGGGCTCACGGCAACCTTCCCTTCGGTCAGCAGCTTCTTGCTGAACTCGAGGCTTCCCATATGCAGGAACTGTTCAGGAATACGGGCCCAGACAAACATGCTGGCCCGGGGAGAAACCAGCGGCCAGCCGGCATTGCTGAAGCTGCGAACCATGACGTCACGGCGCCTGCGGTATGTTTCGGTTATCTGGCTGATACAGCTCTGGTCATCGTTGAGAGCAATGGTCGATGCAACCTGTATCGGAGTGAAGGTCCCGTAGTCGAGCCAGCTCTTGATTTTTTCAAGAGCCCCGATAAGCTTTGCGTTTCCTACCATGAAGCCGACACGCCATCCTGCCATGTTGTAGGTTTTTGAAAGCGTGTAGCTCTCCACTGCGACATCTTTCGCCCCCGGTACCTGAAGAATGGATGGAGTGATGTAGCCGTCGAAGGTAATCTCGGCGTAGGCTATATCGCTGATGATGTAAAACCTTTCCTGCCTGGCTATATCGACCAGCTTCTCGTAAAAAGAGAGATCGACGGTCGCGGTCGTTGGATTGTTCGGAAAATTCACGACCAGGTACTTCGGTTTCGGCGAAGATTCACGCAGCGCTTTCTCGATATTCAGAAAAAAAGCTTTCTCGTCAAGCGTGAAATCATCGTTCATTTCGAGTTTCAGGCGATGGACATTGCCGCCCGCAAGGATGAATGCCTGGGAATGTATGGGATAACAGGGATCCGGGACCATGGCCAGGTCACCCGGATTCGTGATCGCCTGTACAAGGTGGACATACCCTTCCTTGGAACCCATCGTTGCCACGACCTCCCTGTCGAGATCGAGATCGACATTGTACTTTCTTTTATACCAGTTGCCTACTGCACCACGAAGCTTGTAGATGCCTTTCGAAACGGAGTAGCCGTGTGTTCTGGGCTTGTTGATGCTTTCGATCAGTTTGTCGACGATATGCTGCGGCGTAGGACCATCGGGGTTTCCCATCGAAAAATCGATGACATCCTCTCCAGCCCGCCGTTCAGCCATTTTCAATTCATTTACGGCAGCAAAGACATACTTCGGAAGTCTCTTGATTTTTTCAAACTCTATTTCATCGAACATGATTCGGGTACCGGAGGTAGTCGCGTTGAACAGAATAAATATCCTGCTATCATAAGCAAAAAGTGCATCATATCAATGAACCTCCAAAAATTTCCTTTCCTGTTTATCCGGGGCGTCCTGCCTGCCCCCCAAAGAGTACTGCAACAATAAACCTTCCCGTATCGGCCTGTTCATGCTGAACTGTTTCGAAGAAATCGTTGTTTTAGGTTCAGTGTGTTTCGCATACATAAGAGAAGGAGCCGCACCGTGTCGAGTGTAACAGCCGGAACATCGAAGCTTCGATGCGAAATGATCACCAGTTGTCATCAAACAAAATGCAGATGATAATTTGACATTATTGTATTTTTATTTAACATGATATGTTTTGCCATTTCACTCCCCGCATGTTGTAACCTATACCACCAGAGTTAATACGTGTCTACAATCGATCTAACAGGAAAGGACTCGCTCAGGCATCAGCTCGAAGAGTCCACGGGCAACAACTACCATTGCTGCTACCAGTGCGGTAAATGCACTGCGGGATGTCCTGCGGGGGCATTCATGGACAACCCTCCCGCAAGGATTATGCGTCTTGTCCAGGCAGGCGCCATCGAAGAGGCGATGAGAAGCGATTCGCTCTGGTATTGCGTCGGGTGCCAGACCTGCACCGCACGCTGCCCCCAGAACATGGACATTGCCGGAACGATGGATACCCTCAGATCGATCGCCATTGAAAAAGATATCGTTTCCGAAGACCGCTCGAAAAAACTTGTCGCCGCATTTCATACCTCATTCCTGAACAATGTCCGCAAATACGGACGGCTGCAGGAACTTTCGCTGGTCAACAGCTACAAGCTGCGGACGAAGACTTTCATGCAGGATGCGGGCTCCGGCGTCAAAATGATCATGCAGGGCAAAATCAACCCGATGCACAATATCGGAGGGAAAGCCTCTGTAAAGGCAAAAGACCAGATAGAAAAAATTTTCGAAGCGGCACTGAAACACTCGCACCACCCGGCTCCTAAAAGGCGCCCGGTCAAAAAGGAATTCGCGCCCCGGGCTCCGTTCTCAATCAGGCCGGGCATGACCATCGGCTACTACCCCGGCTGTTCTCTGAGCGGGACCGCAATGGAATACGATGTTTCCGTAAGGAAAATGTGCAGCCTTCTCGACATCAACCTGCAGGACATCAAGGATTGGAACTGTTGCGGTGCTACATCCGCACATGCCACGAACCACAAGCTGGCCATTCTTCTTCCCGCAAGGAACCAGGCACTTGCAGACGACCAGGGTTTTGATTACGTGCTCGCTCCCTGCGCAGCCTGTCAGAACAGGCAGGTGACGACCCGCCTGTCGCTTAAGGAATCTCCGGAACTTCGTGCTGAAATCCGCTCTATTACCGGCATTGAACCTACCTGCCGGGCGGAATTCATCGGGGTTTCCCAGCTTCTTGAGTCCCTCGATCCTGAAGAACTCTCGAAAAGGGTGAAAAAACCGCTTGAAAAGCTCAATCTTGCATGCTATTACGGGTGCCTTCTCGTTCGCCCGATGGAAGCTATGGGGTTTGACGACCAGGAAAACCCCCGCAAAATGGAATCGCTTGTCGCCGCCCTCGGCGCAAATCCTGTCGAATGGGCCTTCAAAACAGAGTGCTGCGGTGCCGGGCTGACCCTGGCACAGCAACCCCTTGTCGAAGAACTCACTCACGAAATTGCAAAAAACGCCTCACTGAACGGAGCTGATGCATTCGTCGTTGCCTGTCCCCTGTGCCATGCAAACCTCGACATGCGCCAGGAAAACATGAGAAAACGGTTCGGGGATGTTAAACCGATGCCGGTTTACTATATTTCAGAACTTGTCGCCATAGCATGCGGCGCCGATCCCGCTGAAGTTGCTGTTGGCAAACATTTTGTTCCTGCACTTGACATGGTCTCAAAGCTGTAGCCGGTTGACGGTATGATGCCGGACTTCTTCATGTTTTGAGCCTTTTGTCCTTCAGGATATCTGTATTTGACGGTCATTACCGGATGGTGACCCGAAATTGCATGATACCCAGGGGATCCTTGCACGTTTGAACAGGAAATGTGGATCGTTGCCGCCCGCTGTCAGGTACTGATACCGGTCATTATTGCGGCTTCATATAAAAACATAGTCACTATGGCGAAAATAGGAGTATTCATATGCCACTGCGGAGAAAATATCGCCGGCAAGGTCGATACGTCCAGGCTTGTTGCCGCTCTTGAAGACCACCCGGGCGTTGCCGTTTCCGTGGAATACAAGTATTTCTGTTCCGATCCCGGTCAGGAATCCGTGAAAAGAGCCATCCGTGAGAACAATCTGACCGGTGTCGTGGTAGCCGCCTGCTCTCCGAGAATGCATGAAGCGACGTTCAGAAAAGCATGCGCCGAGGCTGGCCTCAACCCTTACCTGTGCGAAATAGCGAATATCCGTGAACATTGCTCCTGGGTTCACACCGACAGTGACATGGCTACCGAAAAAGCTATCGACATTACCCGATCGATAGTTGAAAAAGTCAAACTCAACAACACGCTTCATCCCATAGAAGTACCTGTCACCCGTCGGGCACTGGTTATCGGCGGAGGCATTGCGGGCATCCAGGCAGCACTCGATATCGCCAATGCAGGACAGGAAGTCGTGCTTGTCGAGCGTGAACCCTCGCTTGGCGGCCATATGGCTCAGCTTTCCGAAACCTTCCCTACCCTCGATTGTTCACAGTGCATCATGACGCCGAGGATGGTCGAAGCTGCACAACATCCCAATATCCGCCTTCTCACCTATTCCGAGGTTGAAAGCGTCGATGGCTACATCGGGAACTTCAAAGTCCGTATCCGCATGAAATCCCGTTTTGTCGACACCCAGGCATGCACGGGCTGCGGCGACTGCTATACGAAGTGCCCGGTCAAGAAGATCCCGAGCGAATTTGACTGCGGTCTCGGCAAACGCACCGCCATTTTCACTCCTTTTGCACAATCGGTCCCGAACAATCCGGTTATTGACAAGGCGAACTGTATATATTTTAAAAACGGCAAATGCAAGCTCTGCGTAAAAGCATGCAAGTTCGATGCCATTGATTTCACTTTCGAGGATCAGTATCTGGACCTCGAAATCGGCGCCATTGTCGTCGCAACCGGTTTTCAGGTACAGGACACCGCAATGTACGGGGAATACGGTTACGGCAAATATGCGGATGTCATCACCGGGCTGCAGTTCGAGCGGCTCGCATCGGCGAGCGGACCCACGGCCGGTAAAATCCGGCGTCCTTCAGACCAGAAGGAACCCCAACACATCGTCTTCATCCAGTGCGCGGGATCTCGCGATCCGTCGAAAGGGGTCAGGTACTGTTCGAAAATATGCTGCATGTATACCGCGAAACATGCCATGCTCTATACCCACAAGGTACACGGCGGAAAAACCAGCATTTTCTACATGGACATCCGCGCTGCCGGAAAGGGATATGACGAGTTCACCCGCAGGGCTATCGAGGAGGACGAGGCATCCTACCTTCGCGGAAGGGTCAGCAAGGTATGGGAGGAAAATGGCAAACTCATGGTACGAGGTGTAGACACCCTTCTCGGCCGGCCGGTGGAAATTGCTGCAGACATGGTCGTACTCGCGACAGCCATGGTGCCTCAGCCCGGAGCCAAGGAGTTCGCCAAAACCATCGGCATAGGTTATGACGAATATGGTTTCTACAATGAAGCGCATCTCAAGCTGCGCCCTGTGGAATCATCGACCGCAGGAATTTTCCTGGCTGGAGCATGCCAGTCTCCGAAAGATATACCGGACTCGGTCTCCCAGGCTTCGGCATCGGCCAGTAAAGTGCTCGCACTCTTCAGCAAAGACAAACTCGAACGCGAACCTGTCATTGCCAGCTGCAACGAGGCAACCTGTGCGGGCTGCTGGGGATGCGTGCTTGCCTGTCCCTATAACGCCATCGAGAAAAAAGATATCCTCGACCGTTCGGGCAGGCTGGTCAAACAGGTCGCATCGGTCAATCCCGGGCTCTGCCAGGGCTGCGGCACCTGTGTAACCTTCTGCCGCTCGAACAGCATCGATCTTGCCGGCTTTACGGAAAAACAGATTTTTGCGGAAGTGATGGGCCTCTCATAGAAACCCGTCTGCCGCTTAACCTACAGAAAATCACTACGAAACAAGCTGATGAGCGAACAATTCGAACCGAAAATAGTTGCTTTTGTCTGTACTTACTGCACCTATGCCGGTGCTGACCTTGCCGGCACCAGCCGCCTGAAATACGCTCCGAACGTACGCCTGATCCGGCTTCCCTGCACCGGAAGGATCAGCCCCATGTTCATACTCAAGGCATTGCAGAAAGGAGCCGACGGCATCCTTATCAGCGGATGCCATCCCGGCGATTGTCATTTCACTCATGGCAACTACCATGCCCGCCGAAGATGGATGGTTTTCCGTTCCCTTCTCGAGTTCACCGGCATACCGGCCGAAAGGGTGAAATACTCCTGGATCAGCGCAGCGGAAGGCGTGAAGTTCGCTGAGCTCATCAATGCAATTACGGAAGATATTCGCGCACTCGGTCCATTTGTCCAATACCACGGGCTTGTGGAAGAGACACAATCCCAGGTATCACTTTAACTGACAATATTCCATGAGTATAGAGGCACAATACAGAGAAAGGGCAAAGGAACTGCTTTCCAGCGGCGAAGTAAAACTCGTCGTCGGTTACGGCAGCGGGACCACGCAGGACCGTCGCAGGCCACTATTCGCCAGTTCACCCGAACAGGCGGACGGCCTCGTTCTCGACACTCTCTGTATCGCTAACCTGACCGGTTACCTTGTCGCCGAAGGCCTCCTGAGTGATGAAAAACGTGTTGCCGTTTTCCTGAGACCGGAAGGAATACGTTCGATAAACATCCTTGCCGCCGAAAACCAGCTCAACCCTGACCAGATTCTCATCATGGGATTCGAGCCTCAACAGGGCGAGATCAGGCCTCTCGAGGGCAGCAATGTTGCTGATTTTTCCGAGTATATCATCACTCTCAGCGAAAACCCGTCGGTTTCGGAATCCGATACCGTCATCGAAAAGCTGGAAAAGATGAACGCCGTGGAGCGCTTTTCCTTCTGGCAGGATGAATTCTCGAAATGCATCAAGTGTTACGCATGCCGGCAGGCCTGCCCGATGTGTTATTGCAGGAGATGTATCGTCGACTGCAACCAGCCGCAATGGATCAACACATCTCCTCATACGCTCGGTAATTTCGAATGGAACATCATCCGTGCATTCCACCTTGCGGGAAGGTGCGTGGAGTGCGGTAACTGCGACAGGGCTTGCCCGGTAAACATTCCTTTACGCCTCATCAATCGAAGGATGGCCGTTGAAACCCTGGAGTCGTTCGATCATTTCGCCGGTCTGAGCATAACCCAGGAGCCTCTGCTCGCCAGTTTCAAAAAAGACGATACCGAGACTTTCATTCTTTAAGTAACAACTCGTATGCCAAAAATTCTTTTCGCCGATAAACTCGACAATTGTATCGAACGATGGAAGACATCAGGAAATATGGTTATCGGGCCGGTCCGGAAAACGAATGTTTCAGCTTACCGGCCTGTCGAAAAAGCTTCGGAACTGGAGCTGGATATCGTGCTTCCCGACTGTTCGGTCAAAGAACTTTTTTTCCCCCGGACCGAACCGATGCTCAAATATTCCATAAGAAAAAAAGCGATCGATACCGATGAATTCCTGCCGCCTTCCGGAAAAAGGATCGTTTTCGGTGTTCGGCCATGTGACGCATCGGGTGTTGCCATCGACGATCCGCTTTTCGGCTGGGATTACAAGGATGAATACTGGTTCCAGCGCCGGAACGATTCGGTCATTGTTTCCATAGCATGTGTGAAGGCCGATGAATTCTGCATGTGCACCTCACTGAACCTGGCCCCTGACAGCGCCATGGGTTCGGACATCCTGCTGCGCCCCCTTGAAAGCGGAAAGGGATGGCTGGTCGAGGATATCACCGACCGAGGAAGAGACGCATTCGCCGGAATATCCGATCTCCTGCAGGAGGGTGACGACAAAACGCTCCCCACTGCTGACGTCAAACCGAAATTCAATCTCGAAGCCTGCGTGGAATGGCTCGACAATCCGGACAATTTCGAAAGCAGGTTCTGGAAGGAAATCTCGGTCCGGTGCATCGGTTGCGGATCATGCACCTACCTCTGCCCCACCTGCCACTGTTTCGACATCCAGGATGAGGGGGACACGTACAGCGGCATCAGAAGAAAAAACTGGGACAGCTGCTCCTTCCCCCTTTTCACCATGCATACATCCGGGCACAACCCCCGTTCTACGCAATCCGCCCGCTGGCGTCAGCGTATCATGCACAAGTTCAACTATTATCCCGGAAAATTCAACCTGAACAAATGTTCAGGTTGCGGCAGATGCACGCGCCAGTGCCCGGTCGACATGGGAATTACCGAAACATTACAAGAGATTTCAAAATTACTTCCGTGAAAGAACACACCCATCACGCCCATCACAACATCTACAAGCCTGCGGTCATGAAAATCGTGGCGAGTCACGACGAAGCTCCCGGCGTCAAGACATTGAGGCTGGAATTCCAGAACCCGGACGACCACGAACTGTTCAGGGAAAATTACAGAACAGGGATGTTCGGGCTTTACGGAATCTACGGCGAAGGCGAGAGCACTTTCTGCGTGGCGAGTCCCGAAACACGCACGGATTATGTCGAATGCACTTTCCGGCAATCCGGCAGGGTGACTTCGGCACTGGCGAATGCAGACACAGGTGATCTCATCACTTTTCGCGGCCCATATGGCAATCGTTTTCCTGTTGAAGAATTCTACGGGAAAAATCTTCTCTTCATTGCCGGAGGCATCGCCCTGCCGCCAACCCGAAGCGTCATCTGGTCATGCCTCGACCGGCGCGACAAGTTCGGAAAAGTCACTATTGTCTACGGAGCCCGCACCGTGGCCGATCTTGTCTACAAGCACGAACTGGAAGAGTGGGAAAAACGCGATGATGTCAACCTGGTGCTGACCGTCGATCCGGGAGGGGAAACCCCGGACTGGAAGCACAGGGTGGGGTTCGTACCGACCGTACTCGAACAGGCTGCGCCGTCTCCGGAGAACTGCATTGCCGTTCTTTGCGGACCGCCGATCATGATCAAATTCACGCTGACCGCCCTCGGGAAGCTCGGATTTGAGGAAAGCAACGTCTATACCACACTGGAAAACCGGATGAAATGCGGTGTCGGCAAATGCGGCCGCTGTAATGTCGGCTCCGTTTACGTCTGCAAGGAGGGTCCGGTATTCACCGCAGAAGAAGTCTCGAGAATGCCTGCCGCAGATCTCTGAACTGCTGCATCCATGAGGAAATCATCCCTCATGCGAGTCTGATCCTGAAAAACGAATCCGGCTGATGGAAATCCGCCGGTTCCTTCTTGTCGGGCCACCAGGGAAAAAGTCCGTACTCTCCCCTGCCGGTCGACCCGCAGCACTGGAGCGCAATGACATTTTCAGCGATGAACGGCTCGAGCAGAGCATAGGAAAATTCCATGCCGAACGACCCGTCTTCGACGAACCGGAGAACATCGTTTTCCCAGGGAACCAGAGAGAGCTTCTTGAACCCTTCTTCCCGCTCCCTCGGTCCACTGAAACGAAGCGCAACCCAGTCGGAGCCTGGTGTCATTTCAAACTCGAGGTAGCCGTTCTGCCTGTTACCGCAGCCGAGAAACAGTTCGGATACGCTGAATTGCCACAACCCGTCTGTGAATCCGCCGTCAGAAGCCGAATCAGGCGGCAACACAGAAAAAGCCGTACCATCACCCTCGAAGGTCTTCCACCGGAGCAACGGTGCATGGGGTGAATGTTTCGCTTCTTCAAGGGAGACGAGCTGATCGACCCTCACAATCACTCCTGGCGGATATTCCCTCTCCTTTCCGAAATATCCCGAAAGAGGCCCTTCAAGAAGGGTGAAAGGAAAGGTCGAAGAATCCCTGCACTCCTTTTCCTGCTTCCCCCAGAGCCCGGCGAACCCCATTGAAGGATCATGCTGGTCATCGACATAAGGAACTCCACAGACGTCGAGGAGCCCGCGCTCGAAACGGCCGATGCACTGCACTTCAAGATCGAGCAGAACTCCGGCCTTTTCTCCGGCCGAACGTCTCATTCTTCCCGCAAGCCTGAGAATGTCCCCGGCTGTTGCTCCCCTGCGATTGAAAATGAAATTTGCGTGGTGCATGCTGACTTCAGCCCCCCCTTCCTTTGCTCCCCTGAAACCGAGTTCGTCGAAAATCTTCCCGCTCGAACGGCCTGCAGCATAGTTGTTTTTGAATACGGAACCGCAGCTCGGATAATCAAAATGGTGTTTTTCTTCACGTTCCCGCTCATACTGCCGCATCTCATTCTCTATTTCATGGAAAGGACGGGTCAGGGGAAAGTGGAGAACGACACCGGCGACAATTTCAGGAGAATCCATGAGAGATGTCTGCTTGTAGCCTGTAAAAACCTCTTCGGGCAGGTGCCAGAGAAGACGTCCGTCGGCATGAAGGGTCGCAATTCCCGCCGTGATTGAAGAAATTTCGCCGCCGAAGCAACGGGCGTTCATCCTGACTGTCGAGCCTATCTGCCCGGGCAGCCTGAACAGCCACTCTCCCCCGCTTTTGCCCCGCAACAGGAGCTCTTCGGCAATCCTTGTATTCTCTACCCCCGCTTCACAGAAAAGATCTGTTTTCGAAATCCAGAACATTCTCCGCATCCTTTCGAATGAAATGACGATTCCGGGAAACGGCTCATCTGAAAACAGAATGTTTGTCCCCCCTCCCATAAGCGCCAGAGGATAGTTTTTTTCCCTGTTCCAGAGGAGAAGATCAGCCAGGGCGGAAAGGCAATCGGGATATGCGACCGCCATTGCCCTCCCTCCCGTGCCGTAATAAGCCTTGCCTGAAAGAAGGATATTGCTTTCGAAAAGACAGGGAAGATCGATTTCAGACATAAACAGCCGGAACAGGGTTAAGGAACCAGAAGCAGAGAGTGAAAACAGCCGAACGGAACATCCGCATGCGGGTGGTCGATTCAGCCCTGATGCAGAAACAGCCAGGCGCCAACGAAAAAGAAAACAAAATAAAAAAAACGTCTTTTAAATAATTTGCATATTTTTCGCACGTAAAGCACCGGAATTCACAATCGTTTTTTTATCTCACCAACTTTTTACCGAAGTCAGATATGCCTGAAAATGCAGACAGAAGGGTCAATTACGCCCTTGTAAAAATCATTACCGAAAATATCGAAATCGAACCTGCGGGATTCACGGAAGACAAGCCCGTCAAACTCAATGTCGGTCTGAATTTCGGTCTGGACCCCAAACAGCATCTTCTGAAAGTTCTTTTCAAGAACGAATTCCTTCAGGAAGAATCACCCTTCATTACGATCGAAACAAGCTGTATTTTCGCTATCGATCCGGATTCATGGAATCTCTTCGCAAACATGGAGAGCGGAGAATTCGTTCTTCCCAGGGTTTTTGCCGGACATCTCGCCTCGCTTACCGCCAGCACGACAAGGGGCATCCTCCATGAACGGACCGACAGCACCCCGATGAACCGCTTTTTCATTCCTGCCAACAACATCGAGGAAATGATCAAGGAAAACGTCATCCTGCCAATAGAGCCGTTGAACTGATGGCCCCGGTACTGCAGCGCACGACCCTTCCCGGTTCGATATCCGGCAAGTGTCGTGCGCTGATACCAGTTCGGACCGCATCCGGTTATTGCATTCCCGAGTCCCTCAGCATATCGGAACCTCCTGCCCTTTCAGCACGCTAACATCACCGAAACAGCACGCTTTGGCCTGATTCCGCAGAAACAACCGAAGCAGCCATTTTGCGCAAGGCGTGAGTCTTTCAGTTCAACTATTTTCAAGACTTTTACACAAGCGTCATTGCCTGAAAAACTATTTTTTATATTTTTCAATTGTTAAGGTTTCAGGTAGTCGCGTTTTCCCGATCCCTTGCAATCCCTACCCCCGAATGCATAAAACATAAACAGCCATGGTACCTGCCACCATTACGCCCGCACCGGAACCGCAACTTATTCCGACACCTGTTTTACCTGTCGTTACCGGAACAGGGTTATCGCAGTTGGTCGATGCCGTCCGGACCGACCCCGGACTTGCAGGCAGCATTTCGCCCGTCGATATCGAGTCCGGCGCCAGGGCAGCAGCAAGGATGAACGAGATACTTCTTGAAGCCATTGCTTACACAAACTCCGGAGCTGACGCAGTCTTTACCGTTGATGAAATCATTGCCATCAACACCTATATCAGGGATACCTACCTCGATGAATGGACAATGCTTCACGGCGATGACGAAAACTGCCTTGAAACAGGATACCATCTCGTTCAGAACGACGGCGCGACAGCGCAATACAGGGGGGACAACCTCGTCAACACTGTCGCCGACGGCATCTACCATTTGGGTTTTGAAATCGATGGCGACTACATCCTCAATGAGGACGGAGACCCGAACGCTTCCCTGCAGCAGCTTTCCGAATGGATGACCCAGTTTTATACCGACCATTCGACGACGGGTACCGGTTTCGACAGGATTACAAACCTCATCATGGCTGACGAGGGGCTCGACAAGAAAATCACCGATACGGAAATAGCCACAGCCGCCGATATGGCCAACCGGATGAACGAGATCATCGTCGAAGCGATCACTGAAACCGGAGTAGCCGTTGACGGAACGATTACTGCGGATGACATTAAAAAAATCAACACGTATATCCGGGAAAATCACCTCGAAGAATGGACCGCATTGCACGGCGATGATGAAACCGGTGGAGAAACCGGGTTTCACCTTGTGCAGAACGACGGATCATGGACTGTGATGTTCGGAAAAAATATGGTCGATACGGTCGCCGACGGGATTTATCATCTCGGTTTTCAAACCAAGGTCTATAATGGCACTGAATATATCCTCAATGAAGACGGAACCAAAAACGCAAGCCTGACCAGACTGGCAAGCTGGGTCCAGTATTTTTACGTCGACCAGTCTACAACCGGCACAGGACTTGACCGACTGACGGATGCAGTAAAAAGCGATCCCGGACTCTCGACCTGGACTTCGGCCGCCGATATCAACACCGGTGCAGATGCGGCAAACGAAATGAACAAGATTCTCGCCGAGGCAATCACGAATACCGGTGTTGCAGTAGACGGAGTTATCGACCCTGAAGATATTATAACCATCAATGAGTACATCAGGGACCCCAACCATACCTATACCTATCAGGGAGCTACGGTATCGCTCCTGGAGGCATGGACGGCTCTCCATGGAGACGATGAAGACGGAGAGGAGACAGGGTATCACCTTGTGCAGAATGACGGTTCTTCCATCGACTTCCGCGGCGAAAATCTCATCAATACCGTCGCCGACGGGATTTACCATCTCGGATTTGAAATAGTCTACAATGACGAAGATGGCAATTACTACGTTCTCAATGAGGACGGCGATCAGAATGCGGATACGGCCGAGCTTGCCACCTGGCTCAATTATTTTTACCTGAACAGTGAAATCATCTACGGGACGAACAGTTCGGACTGGTTACCTGGTTTGAACAGTGCAGAAGTGATCTATGCCCGGGATGGTGATGATGGTGTTTACGGTGACGGCGGCGATGACACGATAGACGGTGGAAACGGCAATGACTGGCTGGGAGGCGGAAGCGGTAATGATATCATGACCGATCTGTCGGGAGACAACGGGTTTTCCGGAGGAAAAGGAAACGATTCGCTTGTGGCGGGCAACGGCAACGACTGCCTCTCGGGCGATGACGGAGACGACACCCTGACCAGCGGAAACGGCATTGACTACCTTTCCGGAGGAACCGGAAACGACATCCTCATCGACAATGCTGAAAATAATCTGCTGGTAAGCGCTGAAGGAAATGACTCCCTGACAGCCAGTGAATCCGACGACTGCTTCTCGGGCGACGAAGGCAACGACACGATCATCGGCGGAAGCGGAAACGATTATCTTTCCGGAGGAGCAGGAGATGATATCCTCTCCGATATTTCAGATGACAACGGGTTTTCCGGAGGTGAAGGCGACGACTCTCTGACCGCCGGCGATGGAGACGACTGCCTCTCGGGTGACGAGGGAAACGATACGCTCATCGGAGGAAATGGAAATGATTATCTCGCAGGGGGAGATGGCAATGACATCCTCATCGATTCTTCCGGAGACAACGGGCTTTCCGGAGGAAAAGGCGACGATTCTCTCATCGCCGGCAGTGGCGAAAACTGGCTTTGCGGAGACGAAGGGAACGATACGCTCACTGGAGGAACCGGCAACGATTATCTCGGTGGCGGAACCGGCGACGACATCCTTGCCGATACAGCCGGAGACGACGGGCTTTCCGGAGGCGAAGGCAATGATTCTCTCATCGCCGGAGATGGAAGCGACTGGCTCACTGGCGACGACGGAAACGATACGCTCGATGGCGGAAAGGGTGGCGATGAGCTTTATGGCGGAAAGGGTGATGACTTCATGACAGACACTGAGGGGGATAACAAGCTTTCCGGTGGCGACGGCAACGATTTGCTGACCGCAGGTTCGGGAAACGACACCCTCTGCGGGGATTCCGGGAATGACTCCATAGTGGCGGGTGATGGCGACAATAGTGTGTATGCAGGTTCAGGATCTGATATGATCGTTGGCGGAACAGGAAACGATTACCTCAATGGTGACGATGGAGACGACTCTATAACTGGCGGATCAGGCAACGATTATCTGGGTGGAGGCGGAGGCAATGACATCCTCGACGACACTGCGGGCGACAACAAGCTTTCCGGTGGCGACGGCAACGATTCGCTGACCGCAGGAACAGGCAGCGATTCTCTTTACGGCGGAAACGGCAATGACATTCTCTGCGATGTTTCCGGAAACAACAAGTATTCGGGAGGGGACGGCAACGACACCATCACGGCGGGAGCAGGCAACGACTCCATTTACGGGGATACCGGCGACGACTCCATCACGGCTGATGAAGGCAACGATATCGTCTATGGCGGTTCAGGGATTGATATCATCGATGCGGGAAGCGGAAACGACACGCTCAACGGGGACGACGGAAACGACTCCCTGAATGGAGGTGACGGCAACGATTATCTGGGAGGCGGAGCAGGAGAGGACATCCTCACCGACACTCTGGGCAGCAACAAGATTTCCGGTGGAGACGGCAACGATTTACTGACTGCAGGCGCAGGTAACGACTCTCTTTACGGGGACAACGGAGACGACTCTCTCTCTGGCAATGACGGCAAGGATTATCTCTCCGGAGGATACGGGAACGATATTCTCTACGATATCCTGGGAGACAACAGGTATTCGGGAGGGGACGGCAACGACATCATCACGGCGGGAGCGGGCAACGACTCCATTTACGGGGATGGAGGTGACGACTCCATCACGGCAAATGCAGGCAACGATATCGTCTATGGCGGTTCAGGGATCGACATCATCGATGCGGGAAGCGGAAACGACACGCTCAGCGGGGACGACGGAAACGACTCCCTGAACGGAGGCGACGGAAACGATTATCTCGGCGGAGGGAGTGCCAATGACATCCTCATCGACTCACTTGGCAACAACAAGCTTTCCGGTGGGGACGGCAACGATTTACTGACTGCAGGCGCAGGTAACGACTCTCTTTACGGGGACAACGGAGACGATTCTCTCTCTGGCAATGACGGCAAGGATTATCTCTCCGGAGGATACGGGAACGATATCCTCTACGATATCCTGGGAGACAACAAATATTCGGGAGGGGACGGCAACGACACCATCACGGCGGGAGCGGGCAACGACTCCATTTACGGGGATACCGGCGACGACTCCATCACGGCAGATGCAGGCAACGATATCGTCTATGGCGGTTCTGGTATCGACATCATCGATGCGGGAAGCGGAAACGACACGCTCAGCGGGGACGACGGAAACGACTCCCTGAATGGAGGCGAAGGAAGCGATTATCTCTCAGGCGGTAACGGCAATGATTCCCTTTATGACCTGTCCGGAACCAACCGCTTCTACGGAGGAGAAGGTAATGACACCCTGACTGCAGGAATCGGCAACGACACTCTGTCGGGAGACAACGGCATTGATTTTCTGTATGGAAACGATGGAAATGATTCTCTCAACGGAGGGGCAGGAAATGACAGCCTCGAAGCAGGATCCGGCGATGATTCTCTGTATGGACAGGCAGGAAATGATACGCTTATCGGGGGATCAGGAAAAGACTATCTCAATGGCGGAACTGAAAATGACTATCTCGATGGCGGAGAGGGCAACGACCTGTTTTCCGGAAGCGACGGGAACGATTCCCTTTTTGGTGGAATCGGAAACGATTCCATGAAAGGTGACAATGGAAACGATTCCATTTACGGCAATGACGGAAATGACAGCATTCTGGGAGGTTACGGCAGTGACCTGCTTTCAGGCGGATACGGGAACGATATCCTCTACGGAAACGACGATGACGATATCCTTGCGGACGGCAGCGGTGCCGATTATTTGTCGGGTGGAAACGGAAACGACATGCTGGTTTCGATGTATGATACATCCGGAGACACCATGACGGGAGGCAGCGGCGCAGACATGTTCATTTTTGCCCCGATCGGTACTGATCCTTACACACAAGGCATCGGCAGCGACACGATCCTTGACTTCAACCCGGCCCAGGGAGACCTTATCGTTATCGCCGGCGAAAATGCCGAGGCAAACATTACCTATAAAATTGATTATTTCGACTCCAACAGCGACAAGAAAGCCGACTCGAGCTTGATATCTTTTAATTCGGGTCCAACTTCTCTCGGCAGCATCACGGTGAACAAATACCTTGTGACGGACAGCAATATTGATTATTACGAACTTACCCACGACGAGATACTGACGGCTGAAAAAATCGTTTTCTGATTGCCGCATCGATACCGAAAAGTAAAGCTTCATCGATTGTTGCACCTGAAACCTTTGAACACATGGTGTTTGAAGATGTCAGGTGCAACGATGCGGAAGTTATCGTCAACCGGATCATATGGGCTGAACCCCGCCAGAAAAATGCCGTTTGAGGTTTTTATCCCGTGAAACCGCTGTGATTCAGTAACCTCCGGCCTTCGCACTGAGCGGCCGGATAACGCAAAATCAGGAAATCAATACTACTCCCCTTCTCCTGCAGGCTCCTTCGATGTCGAAAGGAATCCCCTGCCCTGCGCGAAATAGATATAGATCGGTTTTTCGTTACGAAGCACATCGATTACGCTTTGCAGCATTGCTGATGGCAGGTGCATGATAATAACATTACCGGACTGGCTGTCATTTTCAAACACCATGCCGGGGTCATTGAACCTGATATATCCGGCAACAGAACCTGCCGGTCCATACAGCGCTATCTGGGCTCGATTTGTCTGATATCCCTCGGGACTGCCGTAAAAAAGGATATGATATTCCTTGATTTCAGTCGTCATGGCATCCTCCTGCTGTCTGGTTCAAAAACCGCCTTGTATACATACAACGAAAAAAGATGGCAAATCAATCATTCAACAGCAATATACATTCATGAAAATCATCAGCCGGAAGCCGTTCCGGAAACAATCACCGGTTTTCAGCACCGTGAGTTTCAAGCCAGACGGATGCTTCGGTGTTGCCGAGTTTCCCTGCCGACCGCATATCTTCGTATGCCTTGACAGTATCATTCAATTCGAATGCCACCTGACCACGGGCGAAATACGCCTTGTCATAATCGGATTTTATCTCGATCGCTTCGCTGAAATCCGCAACCGCCTTCTCATACTCTTTCAGTGCGACGTAACACCGCCCTCTCTGATAATGGTAACGATGGCAGTTCTTTTTGAGTTCAAGTGCCCTGGAAAAATCCGCAATCGCAGCCCGGTACTCACCAAGCTCGTAGAGCGTTTTTCCATGGGCATACCATGCGTGCCGTGAATTTCTGTCACCGGCAACCGCAAGATCGAGCTCGGCCAGCGACTCCCTGAACAGCCCTTTTTCATAAAAGCTCTCGCCGATTTTTATATGTTCTTTTGCCGATTCGGCCGATACATTCCCGGAAACGAACAGGAAAGCGAGCACTGAAGCGACCGTTACAGAAACGAATACTCTCATAATATTATTGCAATTGTCTTGATCTGAATAACGATTCAATTTACCTGAACCTGAACTCTTTCGCCAGATATCATCGCATTTTTCGTACTCTCCCCCGGTCGATTCACCGCTTATCGATATCGCGATCCCCTTTTTGTAGGAAACGCCCAGGTCACGTCTTAGATCACCTCGGCCTTCTTCCAGGATAGCAGCTCGCTGCAGTTGCCATGCGGAAGAATTATTTTCCGGTCATCCAGTCCGTTCATCCGTCCCATTACTCAATGTTCTTCCTGCCTCACCCCCTCAATGCATTACCGATTTCGAAAACACATTGATCACGATCACTCCTGCGATGATGAGCCCGATGCCGGCAAGGGCGGCCATATCGAGTTTCTGCTGGTAAACAATCCAGCCCGCTATCGCTATCAGCACGATGCCCACACCGGACCAGACGGCATAGACAATCCCTATCGGAAAGGTTCGGAGGGTGAGGGAAAGGAAATAAAAAGATGTGGAGTAACCCGCAATAACGATTATGGAAGGAATAACGCGGGTAAATCCTTCCGTTGCTTTCAGTGCCGAAGTTGCCGTGACTTCGCATACGATGGCAATGATAAGGTATAACCAGTGCATATCCTCCCTCACACAGAATTATTGATTTCGTTACGGTAAGATCTGTAATTTTAACCAGGGGTACAAACAGACGCCGCTGCTTTATCAGGAACTCCCAGACTGCGGGACGTTCCTGAAATCATTAAGTTACTTGCAATCAGCAGCGGCAGCTGTTTTGATAATCTGGCACACTGCAGATGCCGATACCCCAAGCAGCGGAGACGTCCGGGCATACGATAAACCCATCTCGAATACCAGCGTCATCGCAAGCTCTTTCCTGATTTCGGAGAACTCTTTTCGGCGACAGCCGTTCTCCAGAGCCTGCCGACTGACGCCATACCTTTGGCAGCAACGCTCGACCAGCTCGATAACTTCCGGGCATCCCTTTGCCAGCGGAACCTTTTCTCTCACCGATGCATCAGCCTCAGCAATCACCTCTTGAGCGAACTCTCCACTGCCGAGTATTCTCTCATCGCTGAATTGTCGTTCACCCCGTCGCTTCATCGACAACACCTCTGACCAGCCTCCTGCCGAACGAATCAGCCCTCCGCCGGTCAGTTCAGGCTGTCGGCCAAGCTTACCCTCTTGCTGCATGAACTCCAGATAAGCCGTTCGTGCCGTGCCGACCCGTTCTCCGAAACAGCCGAGCACATAGTCTGAATCCTGCCATTCATACGCTTTCCTGCCCATGACCGCTGCATGGCCGCTCCAGGGGTAGTGCTCCAGCTCTTCGAACATCGTCACCAGTCCCGCCCGCAAGGGATTGAGGTGAATGTAACTTACCAGTTTAAGGAAACAGGCATCCTCTTCACAGACGATTGACTTGTATCGGTTCTGGAATAGATGACCGTGCCTTTCGTGACGTCGATTGTAGCTGATCGAGTATCCGGTAAGGAACTTCCTCATGAATGCGGAAAGTCCCGGTTGACCGCTTTTGAGAAGGATATGCGCATGATTGGTCATCAGCGCCCAGGCATAGATATTCGTTCCCGTTTTCAAGGCAACCGACCCCATTCTGGATACGAATATTCCCCGATCTTTATCATCGGCAACGATCTCTTTTTTTTCGATCCCCCGGATAATCACATGATGCAACGTGCCAGGCGAATCGAGTCTTGGACCTCTCGGCATGCTTCTACTGGTTGGTTTGTATCGGAGAAAGTTAACGCTGCAATGTGGTCATTGCAAGTTCATGATTTCAGGAACGTCCCTGAGCGCCCAGCAATCAGCTTCAGCACCCAAAAAACCTTTTTGGCCTCTTTGGTTGAAAGAGATGTCACCCGATACGTCCAGACTCCTGTATAAAAAACATCAGCAATAAAAAATATTCTATATTATTGCAAATATTCTTCGTAAATTAAGTTTATTCTTAAACAAGACACAATAATATGCTCATCGAATTTCGCGTCAAGAACTTCAGGAGCCTGCGTGATGAGCAGGTACTCAGTCTCGCGGCCGCTAAAGACAACTCGCTGAGCGACACCAACACTCTGACCACAGGGATCAAGGCAGTACCTCGGATTTTGCCAAGCGCCGTAATCTATGGTGCCAATGCCAGTGGAAAATCCAATCTCATCAAAGCGTTGCAGTTCATGCGCGGGGTTGTAGTCGAATCGGCCACCATGATACAACCAGGACAGACATTCGCCCTACAACCGTTCATGCTTGACCTTTTATCAGAAAAGGAGCCTACTGAATTCGAAGTCACTTTTGTACTGGATCATGTACGGTATCAGTATGGTTTCAGCATGACATCGAAAAGGATTGTCAGCGAGTATCTTCTGGTTTACAAAGCGTTCAAACCCCAACAATGGTTTGATCGCCATTACGACCCAGACGAGGATAGAGATGTCTACGATTACGGAACCGGACTCAAAGGGCTGAAAACCCTCTGGGAAAAAACCACCCGGCAGAATGCCTTGTTTTTGTCGATGGCAGTACAACTCAATAGTGAAGATTTACGTCCGGTTTTCGACTGGTTTGCACGAAATCTGGTGATCTTCAATGAACAAACCAGACTCAACAGACAGTTTGCTATTCAGCTGATAAAAAATGCAGAAAGTAAAAAACGGATATGCGACTTCCTCAAAACAGCAGACATCAGTATTGCTGATATCGAAATCGTTACCGATAAAGTGCCCGGACAAGAGGTGCATTTTGATCTGACATCCGGAAAAACTGAGGTTCGAAATGAAGAAATCGAAGAAAGTAGATTGCGTTTCACCCATGTCACTGATCGAGGGCAAGCAGTCTTCGATCTTGATGATGAGTCCAATGGTACGCGTATTCTGGTATTCCTTGCCGCACCAATCCTCGATATTCTCGACAAGGGTCTTACACTGGTTATCGATGAACTGGACACCAGCCTGCACACCCTTCTGGTAAGAGAGCTTGTAAGGCTTTTCCATCGCCCTGAAATAAACAAGCGGGGAGCGCAACTGATTTTCACGACACATGACACATCCCTGCTCGACACACCGGATCTGTTCCGACGGGATCAGATATGGCTCGTTGAAAAAGATACCAGCCAAGCCTCAACATTGGTAGCTGTTGCGGAATTCAGTCCCCGCAAAAACGAGGCTTTGGGGAAAGGGTACTTGAGTGGTAGATATGGGGGCATTCCCTTTCTGTCCCATCATTCAGGGGAGTAAGACTGATGGGACGTGATAATTCGCCTAAAATCCGGCAGAAAAGACAGCTGGAACGAAAGCAGGGACGACGAGCCAGCTATGACCGAATATTGATTGTGTCGGAGGGAAGCAAAACCGAATCAAACTACTTTGAGGAAATCCGTTCCACATTTCGTCTGCACACCGCCAACGTCGTGGTACGTCCCAGCGAACTTGGAACAGCTCCAATTCAGGTTGTCCACTACGCGAAACAGCTTTTTCTTGAGGGGGACAGGCACCGAAACATCCAGCGTCTCGCCTTCGAGAAAGTCTTTGCCGTGTTTGACCGCGACGATCACGAGAGTTATTCAAATGCATTGAGAGTTGCTGAATCGCTTGACGGCAAACTCAGGAACGACAACAAACAGTTGATACGATTCCATGCAGTTCCTTCAATACCCAGTTTCGAACTCTGGTTACTGCTTCATTTCGAAAATGTTAGCACGGAAATCGATCGTCATGAAGTTCTTCGGCGACTGAAAAAGCATATCCCCGAATACGAAAAAGGAAACAAAGGAACCTTTAAGAGAACTTCTGAACATCTGAGGTCAGCATTCTCGCGTGCTGAAAAACTGGGGCAGTATAACTCAGCTTACACTCATCCAAAACCATATACAGCTGTCGGTAACCTCGTAAAATTACTTGTCGGTCTGCGAACGTAAATCGTCAGCTTCCAGAGCTTTTTCAAAGACAATCATGTCTTCCATTTAAGCAACTGTTTTCATCCATTGGCCATGCAGGTCAAACCATTTTATTGAACAGCTCCCCTCCGCTCCAGTCTGACTTCAATACTTCCCTGCCGCTATTGCACTGCGTCCAGGTTCTCCTATCGGCATCATACATAAAGCATGCTGATGGCCAAAGACAATCTCTTTTGAAAATATAACAAACAATATACTTTTTTACTTTTTCATCTACGTCCCCAAGCTTGCATGCACTCATTCGATATTTTCGAACAACTGAATCTTCCTGACATTCCTTGTCGGTGAAGATCTTTAAGGCGACAGCTGATGGTGAAAAAAGAACTGATATCATATGCAATCCTGAAAAACCAAAAAAATAGTCAGCGCGCCTTCACTGTTGCAAGACGTTCCTCAGCAGCACCTGCATCCGGGCATCAGGGGCTCCAAAGAAACGTTCATTTGTTTCGTTCACGAGCAGAAGGCCCCAGGCTTTCCTGCCATCTGCAGAGAAAATAACATGAAACATATTGCTGGCGCAGTCGTGTGCCTTGCAGACACTTGTATGCTGGTAAGTAACTCCGTTCGCCTTCACTTGTTCAACAGGTGTCGCAGGTCCTTCTACCCTGACAAGCCATACCGGGACTCCCTTTTCATGCCTGAACATCCCCTCCCATGCCTTTTTATAGGTCGGCTTTTTTACGAGATCGAACAAATACGGTGCATCGGCAGCTACTGCCTGACGACACTGATACGAATTGCCCAAAGTAAAGCATATCAGCATTGCTGATACCGTCCATATTCTGTGGTTCATGTTCGCTCCATGAAATAAGATTTATTTACGATAATAATTGCAGTTATAGAATCCATTTTTTCTGTAAAAGCCTGCAATAAACAGATTACGGTAGAATAATAACTACTCGAAATGAATATCGTCCCGTAATTCACATCAGAATCTTTTTATGTGTAATGAAATTTAGCAATTTGCAACCAATAGTGTCCGGTAAAAAAAATAAAGAAGGTCTGAAAAAAACTTGAGAAACGGCGATATTAAAAGTGACCAAACGATTGATATCAGCCCTATTCACAAGCACGAAAATGAGCGAAAATGAGGGTAAGTAGGCCGGAGGAATTTCACCCCCAGCCTACTTACCCCTACTCCTCGCCCGCTTCATTATTTTCTTGACTATTTGCCTGCTAAAGCCGATCTTAAAGAAGCTCATCTACCATGTGTGGAAAGAGTTACGAAGCCGTCCTTCGGGGCGGCTTCAGCTTTTTCTGCTCTTGAGCCGGTGTTATTCTTCCTACTCTTTTTGAAATTTCCTTTTCAGGGATTGCCATATTGAAGGATTGACCTCTGATACTATTGATCCAAACCAGATTGATTTGTTTGAATGATGACTATCGATGTTACATTCCTGCAGAAAACACTTTGCAATGCGATGTGCAGCGAGGTGCACGTCAGGGAAAAAACGCCTGACATTCTGGCTGTGGATACTCCGTTTACGTTTCCTGATGGAGATCAGTATCAGCTGTACATAAAAATATTGCCAGGCGGAATCCTGCGTCTTTCAGATATGGGCCATACTCTCATGCATTTGAGCTATGAACATGATATCGATAAGTTGCGTGAAGGCACGAGAGGTCTGCTTTTTGAAAAGATCAAGTCAGAAACCTCTGTTGAAGAGCGGCAAGGATCTCTATGTATCGATACGTCGCCTGAAAATCTTGCTGCCGATATATTTCGCCTGGGCCAGGCCATCACGAGTATTTTTGACCTGAGTTTTTTAAAAAGGTCAAGGGTTGAATCAACGTTTTACGATGATCTGAGGGAATCTCTTTTCAGATTTGTTCCCACCGAGAAGATCAGGCAGGATTATCTCTACGAAGAAATTGATAATGCATCGGATTACCCGATAGATTACAGAATAGAAGGAAAAGAAGCTCCGGTCTTTCTTTTCGGTATTCCTAATCGAGGAGCATTTCGGGGACGTAGTGCAATAGAAGCAATCGGCTATCACGGATTTCCGCTTCAGGCTCGTGCGAGCAACGATTCACCTGTTTCTCACCATATAACCCACCGCATTCATCGTCACTCCCAACCGCCTTCCGGTTTCGGCCATCGATAAACCATAATCATAGACAAACTTCAGCGCAAGCCCTTTTCTTATCGACGCCAACATCCCGCTCCTGCTTCCGGATCGCAGAAATGCCTCCGTTATACCCGCTTTACGGCATTCCTGTTCAATATCCTCGTTAATCAACATCGAACGTTCGTCTGCCGATAACGGCAGCGCCATGCGCTCTTCCGCTTCTTTCAACACGTCCCGAACAAACGCATCACTACCGATAATCCGCTCGTCGCTGAGCACTTTGGTACCTTTTTTACGCATGGATTGTACCTGCTCCCACCCGCCATGCGAGCGAAGTAATCCGCCTCCGGAAAATTCCTTTTCACGATCGATACCCATTTCTTCTTCAAGAAACGCCAGATACGCTTCTCTTGCCGCTCCTTCCCTGCTTCCGAAACAGTGCAGCACATATTCCCTCTCCACCCAGTCGCAGCATACCTTTTTCATGATTGCAGCATGACCGCTCCAGGGATACAAGGCCAGCTCTCGCAATGAGGCAACAAGTCCAGCCCGCAACGGATTGAGATGGATGTAAGCCACCAGTTTATCGAAGTATGCCTCTTCTTCGCAGATAACCGATTTGTACCGGTTCTGAAATAGATGGCCTACGCGTTTATGTCGTCTGTTGAAATATTGCGCATATCCCGACAACAGCCTGCGCATGTAGAGAGACAATCCGATGGATCCGCTTTTGAGCAGGATATGTGCATGGTTCGTCATCAGAGCAAATGCGTAGATGCTTGTACCCGATGTTTTCGCCAGCAAACCCATACGGCGAAGAAATTCCACTCTGTCGCTATCGTCGCGAACGATACTACCATGTTCAATTCCCCGCACCATTACATGATGCAGCGTTCCCGGTGTGTCAAGTCTCGCTCCTCGTGGTATTTGGCTTTCTTGTCTTTTGCTTTACAAAAGCTGCCAGCACACATCATTTGTTTTCTCACTGCACGGCCAAATACAATCTTCTACGCTATTGCACTGCGTCCCCTATTCCTCTTTCGTAATTCACATCAGAATCTTTTTATGTGTAATGAAATTTAGCAATTTGCAACCAATAGTGTCCGGTAAAAAAAATAAAGAAGGTCTGAAAAAAACTTGAGAAACGGCGATATTAAAAGTGACCAAA
>JAAXVR010000043.1 GCA_013335405.1 Chlorobiaceae bacterium | reverse complement strand
AGGATTTTGATGGTAGGCTGGATATCGAGGTTCTTCCGGGTGATCTGCGAGCCGACATCATTGATGTTCTGCCCGACGTTCGCCGCCATCCGCTGCTGCAGGGTCATGCTCGACTCGTCGGTATAGGGCCCCTGCGAAACCGAAGCCCCGACCGAAAGTAGCGACGACAGGATGACTCCCCCGGCCAGCCGGTCGAAATGGTTGTCCACCTTGTCCTTGTAGCCGCTGTTGCCTGCCAGATCGACACCCGGCATGTTGTCGAGAACAATCGAGCTGCCGTCAGGCCTGACGATCCGGTTCCAGTTGACCTGGACCCTGCTTTGGCCGTAGCTCACCATGGAGTCGTAACGACCGAGTACCCGGGTCCCTTTCGGAATAAGAAGGTAATCGCCCGTACGGGTATCGTAGACATCCTCGCTGACCATGGCAACCACATTGCCGGGCAGATCGCTGTTGATTGCGGTGACAAGAAGAACAGGGATGACGCTGCCGGCTTTGATTTCATACTTGCTCAAAGGACTTTGCATGCTCTTCGGGACATACTCTTTTTCTTCCCCGGCGCCGTTCACAAAGAAATCATTCTTCCGGTCCTGCATATTCTGCCCGCCCCTGCCATAGGCGAAGCTGCTCCCCTGCTGCATGCTGTTTCCAAGTGCAGCCACAAGGCTTGCAGGTACCGATCCGGCTCCCCCTGGGGAAGTTCCGTTGCCGCCGAAAAATGGACTTGCCTTGATTGCCGTTTCCTCTTCCGCATCATCAGACTCCTGAGCCTGATTGCCGCCATCGTTTTCTGTTCCGGGTCCAGCCATACTGGGCTCTCTTGTCTGGCCGGAGGTACCTGCGGCAAATAACTTATCCATGTTTTCGCCGATTGCAGAAACCGGATCCGCTGCCATAACGGGAGCATCATTGCCGGGACCTTTTCTGATTTTATCCGGCACCGTAAACAACTGGCTGAGAACGGCATCATCTTTCCTGACGGCCTTGCCTTTATCTTTCGGCCACATGGCCA
This sequence comes from Chlorobiaceae bacterium, assembly GCA_013335405.1. Taxonomy (GTDB): domain Bacteria; phylum Bacteroidota; class Chlorobiia; order Chlorobiales; family Chlorobiaceae; genus Chlorobium. Next base: position 13,018 of record JAAXVR010000043.1, on the reverse strand, counting down.
GAGACAAGGCCCCAAGGATCACACACAGGAGAATCGCGCCAATAGCGAAAACCGGCCCTTTTTTCAGGCTTCGGCTCCTTGTTACTGGCAAACGAAGCCTCGAATCGTCCGATGGTATCTTCGACGCATGCACATCATCGGTCAGGCCCTCCGATCCGACCGATCCGTCTGATGGGACAGATCTTTTTTTTCTGCCAAATGCCATAATGCCTATCTCGATTTAGTGATTCTGACGATTGTCTCTCCATTCTGTCCACCCCGCAGTTCAGCACGCTCAAAAAGCCTGTCGACAACGAAAAAATCTTTTTTCACCCTGAAGTTGACCAGCTGCATGTCGTTTTTACTGCCAAGAGCGAAAAGGACGGGGCATTCACGATGCAGCATCTCAACCGGGAACTGGATGAAGGTCTTCATGCCGTCGTCGAAGACTTTCGATGGAAACCAATAGGGCGTGCCGCCCTTTCTGACTTCGAGCCTGTAGTTGAAATTCAGGGCGGCAACATTCACTTTCTGCTCGACAGCATTGCTTTCAATACGGGAAATCTGTCGCATGTTGTACTGCTCATAGTTCCATGATACCGCCGCCATGTAGGTGCTTTCATAGCTGGTGAGCTCGATGTGGTAGGTCCTCAGGTTGGTATTGAGGCTAAGTGTGGTTTTCAGTCCGGGACGGGTTGGCTTGATATAGATATGTTCCTGATCGAGCCCGATCACCCTGCTTTTCGTCCTGGCGAGAATCCATCGGACAGAATCACCTCCAACAGGTTCCGATGTCAGGGACTCTCCGGGTTCGAGCTGGATATCCGTGATGCGTAAAGGAGCACAGTAAATCTGATAGAGCTGGCCTTCCTCGAAATCATATTTCATGATAGCGTTATGGTAGCCGTAACGGTCTGGGTTCCGCTGAGATTCATGGTTTGCCTTTTCAATGACAGCCTGAGGATTGGCAAATGCATTTGTGCAGAAGAAGCTGGCGGTCAAGATAACAGACCATTTTTTTTTGGCGTTGCTCATATGCTTGGGATGGTTGTATGATTGATAGACTTACCTGACGAGCTGCGAAATATTGTATTCATCGACATAAAGCCCGATCGGGTTTTCGGCCAGTTCCTTTTCGCTTGCAGGCGGGTTCAGAACAACCCTGAAAATGCCCCTCCAGTATGTTTCGCCGAGTGGATCACCCATGGTTCCCCATTGGGATTCCTTCCAGTCAACCTGCCAGGAATTTTCGGAAATGCGAACCATCGAAAGAAAATCGATGCTGACCCTTTCTTTGGCTGCCCGGATAAAAGGATCGTTTTTCTGAACGTAAGAGGAAAGGGTATTGGCGGCTCGCGGAGAAACCAGCTTGAAGGCATCGAGCCAGTTTTCCTTGATGACACCCGCATCGCTGCTGATCAACCGTGTATCCTGGATGAAGCGATGCAGGTGATATTTGATCGAGGGATCCGATGGCTTGTATCGCGCCCATTGCTTCCCGACAGGCCCCAGATAAGCAGCTCCGCCATCCTGGGCGACTTCGACGATATGTGGGACCATCTTTGGTAAAGAACCGAGATAGATCATCCCGCAGACCGATGGCAGAGCCACGAAAAGTAAAATTGAGAACGTTGCAAACCGCCAGTTTTTTGCATGAATTACGGCATCGCCGATACGCATATCCCATTCCTGAGCGGCACGTTTGTAAGGTGAGCCAAGGCCTCCTTGAGGGGACCATTTTTTCCCGGTTTTCATGGCATACTGAGTTGATGAAATGTTATAAAGAGTTCAGAACTTGGGCTGCGAGTCTCCACCAGAAGAATGGGCTTCGTGCGGATCATTCTGCATTGTTTTCAGGGCAGCCTTTGCCCAATCGGATGAGTTGTCTTGCTTTGTCACGTTTCCTGAGCTTGCTCCCGATCCACCATGACCGGCACTCTCAACTGTCTTTCCTGCTGTTTCGGCAGTTTTATCCGCAGCTTTTCCTGCCGTCTCACCAACTTTTTCAACAGCTTTTCCAGCCACATCTCCGGCTTTTTCAATGCCCTTGCCAGCAGCAGATATGCCTTTTCCGGCTAAATCAGTAGCGGTACCTGCCGCACCGACCACTGCACCTGCAACCTGAGAGACAATGGGAACAGGAGTGGAAGCGATCGCCACTCCTGCGGACCTCAGGCCATGACCAGCAGCAGAAACACTCTCTCCTGCTTTCTGAACAGCCTGTCCTGCAACTTTCGAGGATTGTTGTATTGCTGTACCAGCAACGTTACCAGCCATGCGCCCTGCATTACTGCCGACACCATGACTTGCACTACCTCCAACTCTGCTTGCTGCTGCTACTGCCGCTTTCACCGGGTTCATAGCTGCACTTCCTGCCATTGCAATAGCACCTCCGACTGCAGCAGCATTTTGAAGTGCTGTTCCTGCACTCAGACTCGGACTGCCAGACATCAAGCCTGCGGCAACACTCGGAGCGTTCCAGCAAAGGAAGGCAAGAGCTCCGGTCATAAGTAATATGCTCAGGCATTCATTAAGGGTAAGATCTCCGGAAAAAGAAAGATCATGTAGTGAAGGCTGGATAATGGAAACAAGGAATGCGAGCACCATGAGTTTAATGCCTGAAGAAACAATGGCTCCAACGGCTTTTTCAGCAAGAAATTTTGTGGGCTCAAAAAAGCCGAAAGGAAGAAAAAGACCGACTAAAGCTGATATGAGATAAAATTCGAGAACAGTATAGAATATCTGCCAAGCGATGACGAGATAAGCCAACGCAATCAGTATCAGACAAATATCTAATGTCAGGACATTCCCAAATTGCTCAATCAAACTCATCTTGGTAAGCTCAGCAAATGCAGGAGTAAGGTTATTTATCCCCTCTTTGATCACGCTCGATGGATCAAAAATATTTCCTCCGCTCCCTCCCCCAGCCATTTGCCCAGCCATTACAAGGGATTTCACAAACGCATTAACAAGAATTGGAAATCTCTGCATTATCCAAGCCCAAGTCAACAGATAAAGCAACTTCTTCATAACACTTGCTAGGTTATCAATCCCACCCAACGCCATCCATAGCCCGAACATAACAATCTCGATACCAAGGAATACCTTAATGAGAAAACCGATAGCTGGTTGAAGATTAGTCCATCCGTGGCTGAACTTTTCAAGAAACAAGTTCAGAGTTTGGGTCAATATCCCCGGCTCTATGGCAGCTAACATAGAGGTCTCCGTGATTATTTGATATCGGGAAGCTTCACTCCATGAGGCGTCGTATCATACCCTCCAAATCCACGCATCAATTTTTTCGAAAGTGAATCGGATTTAGCTTTATCGCTATTTCCCAGACCTTCGACCTTGATTGTACATCCAATCACAAACAGAAGAAGCAAGAGTCCAAACACATTGCGTATTGTTGTTCTTATGGTTTTCATTATTTGATCTCCGGTTTATGATTCATTTAATTTCTGGAAGGGTAACGCCATGAACAGTCGTGTCATACCCTCCAAACCCTTTCATCAGTTTTGTGCTCCATGCAGCACTTGCTTCCCTCCGCTGCGCCTCTTCTGCCGCCATCATTGCTGTAATACGGGTGCTGGTAGCAAGGTTTTCGGTCAGCCCTCCAAGCTGAGCAGAGACAATCCCGAGCATCTGGTTCGTCGACTGGAGCTGCCTTACTTCACCATCCGCTCCTGATGACCTGTTGAGGATATCGATCGTCTCGTTCGTGTAGTCCTGCGATCGGGAAAGGGTACTCTGTGCTTTCATGGCAATCTTTGCTGCATTGGCAAGCTCCGTGTTCCATTTCTGCAAAATGTCCGCATACTGACCGCTGCTCATGTTGCTCCACTGCCCCTGCGGATAGAGCTGGTCATACTGGGAACCGATCTGGTTGAGATCGAAGGAAATCCCGCTCACGTCGTCGATGATGCCGTTCAATTCCCTCATGTTGCTGTCATATATCCCCTTGATCTGCCCAAATGTTGAACTCGGCAATGTCGTCAGGGTTTTCACCTGGTTGCTGATCATGGTGAGCTGATTCTGTATCTGCTGTGCCGTTCTTACAGCGGTAAGGGTATTCTGCTTGAGATTCGAAATATCGATGACCGTCATTGCCGCTGTCGCCTCATCAAACGGTATCGTATCAAGAACCGGAGAAAAGAAGAGACCGGCAAAGACAAGTCTTTTCAGCAATGGTTTCATGGCGTTATGGTTTTAGGGTTATCGTTATGACTGCAGTGATTCCATAGTGCATCTTTCAAGCATTCCTGCTTCAGCCTCAAGTCCCCGGTGCCTGAGCATGGCAGATGCCCACTGTTCCAGAGGAAAATTCGCGACTATACCGTCTATGATTTTCTGGTCATCAGGCGATGACATGGCTGCAAAAGCGAGGGCAACCGGCCCCATGTTGAGCGAAAACACCCGGTGCCCGATAACCGAGCGATAATAGTAATCGCGTTTCGCCTGCAGGTAGGCCAACAACTGGATTTCGGCATCTGAAAGCCCGAACTTGCTGTAGGTCTCGCTCATGACCGGAGTCAGAGCCTCTTCGTCAGGCAGGTAAACCTTAGTATGGCATGCCGAAAGGATCGTGGCCATGATGGGAGAGTTGGCGGCATCGGCAACTTCCTGCGTGGCGAACACGACATAGACATTTTTCTTTCTCAGGGTCTTGAGCCAGTTCTGCAACTGTGACATAAAAACCGGATGCCGGAGGAACAGCCATGCCTCATCGAGGATGAGCAACGTGGGCCGCCCATCAAACCTTTTTTCGACCAGGTGAAATAGATAGAAAAGCGCAGGGATGACGGCTTCCTGATTCATGCTCATCAGTGCGTTCATCTCGAGGGTTATCCAGCTTCCCTCCGGCTCGATTTCTTCCGCCGCATCGAATATCTGACCATAGTTTCCCGCCAGGGTATAGGGGCGAAGCGCATCCCTGACCTCTTTCGACTGGACCAACTCACAAAACAGAGTCAAAGTCCTTGCATTCTTTTCATAAGTGACAAGGTTGAGCAATGCGGCATCGATCTCTTTTTTCAAGGCAGGATTCTCATCGAGGTGTTGTTCTTCGAGCAGCAAGAGAATGAATTCCGCCGCCCAGATACGTTCAGCCTGTTCTTCGATCCCGGCCAGCGGCTGAAAGGCAAGCGGAGCTTGTTCCCCTCCCGGTTCGTAATAATCGCCATGCACTGCAATCGTTGCCGATCGGGCTGACCGGTCCTTGTCGAAAATGACGACCTGTCCCTTCGGGTAACGAAGCCACTGCAGAGCCATCATTGAAAGCAAAGTCGATTTGCCGGCGCCGGTCGGGCCGATGACGAGTGTATGTCCTACATCGCCGACATTGAGGTTGAACCGAAAGGGCGTGCTTCCTGTCGTGCTGCACATGATATGATACATCCCGTTGCCGCAAACCTCCTTCAGATGGCGGTTTTCAACGGCACCTGCCCATATCGCCGAAAGCGGCATCATGTGGGCAAGGGAGAGTGTGCTGATAATGGGACGGCGGACATTGGCATAAACATGGCCCGGTATACTGCCAAGCCATGCATCGAATGCGTTGAGGGTTTCTTCCTTGACCGTGAAGCCTCTGCTCTGGATAACCTGTTTTACCCGCCTGATTCGACGTAAAGCTTCCTGGATATCCTCGTGCATGACCGTAACCGTACAAGTCATGTAACCAAAAGCGAGCATGTCATCTCCAAGCTCCTGCAATGCCGCATCGGCATCGGCGGCCTTGTTGGCAGCATCGGTATCGAGCAGGGCAGAAGCCTCCCTGGTAGCTTCCTCTTTCAGCATGGTGAGCAGATTTTTGCGTTTTCCCCACCACTGCCGACGGTATTTCACAAGTTCTTTCTGTGCATCCTGCTTGTCCATACATAGATACCTCGTCACCCAGCGATATTCGATTTCAAGATGGTTCAGATCATCGAGGATTCCGGGAACGGATACCGCAGGAAAGCCGGTAAAGGTGACGGTTGGAATAAAGCAATTGCCAAGCATCGGAATATCTGCTACTGTCAGCGCCTGATCGGGAATGAGGGCATCGAGGTACATGGGAATATCAGGAGCGATCACCGGATGCCGATTCGTGGAAATCGTGCTGTGCAGATAGGTCAGCGTCTCATGATCGTCAAGCTCTTCAACTTCGACAAACACCCCGGCCATAAGGTCAGCTATTTCCTGGCAGCTCTTCCGGAAATACTCGAGGTCACGCATATTCTCAAGTGACGAATCGATCTTTCCTGCCGGATCGTCATAAAAGATTCCGGATACTTTCTTGCCTTTCTCTGTCGGCATGGCCCATACAAAGGTTATGAAGTAAGCGCTCTCAAAATGAGCACCATATCTCATGAACTGTTGCTTGCGTTCCATATCGAGAAGCCATACTGCAGGATGATTCCAGACCGCACCCTGATAGTCAGCGGTATGGAACCGCTGGGCCTCGATGAAAAGGCTCCATCCCGATCCGAGCCGCTTCATGGAGTTGTTCAGGCGGGCAACGGCTGAAACCAGCTCCGAGCGTGAAGAGCTGCCAAGATCAGGTCCCCGGAACGCATAGGTTTTCTGCAGGAGGGCATCTTTCTGCAAAACCACGCCGGGAGCAATGAGTGCTGCCCAGGGCAGATAGTCCGGCAAGCGGGTGGTCGGCTCCCGATATTGTTTAAGGTTGAGCACGGTGTTCAGGGATAAAGACGTTTCGGTGTTTTCAGCGCCCTGATGAATACCTCAAAGAAATAAGGATCTTTTCGGGTCATGGCCACCAGGGCAAAATGCAGCGCAATAGCAACAGGAAGCACCCAGAGCTGCTGCAGTCCGAAACCGAGCGCTGCAGCAATGGTCCAGAGCAGGATTGCCGGGGTTCTCGGTACACCACCGAGAAGAATTACCTCCGTCAGAGAGCGGTGAACCGGCACTTCATACCCGTCGCTCATACCAAAAGACCTCCGCCAAAACCCATGAAACCAAGCCCCCATGAAAGCGCATTGAAAGCAATGGCAAGCCCCATGACAACCCATAGCGATTTTTGCATCATACTACCGCCATCGGAAAAAGCAATCCCGATGCCAAGCCCGACAATCGAAACAGCTCCGATAACACGAGAAACAGGACCGGTCAACGAATCAAGCAAGGAATTCAATGGAGCCTCCCAAGGCATACCTGCACTGCTGGCATATGCTTGGGAAGCGGTAAGCGTGGAAATGAGAAGAGCTGAAAAAAGAATAAATACATAATAAATATTATATTTATTCGCTATTTTTATGTGCTTAACAGGAATAGCACCTATACCATTCTTTTTCATAAGCTGTTATTGTTTATGGTTTATCGAGAAATGATGTGCATTAAAAAACCGGTTTTTTCAGGAGCCACTGTCCTTCGGATTCTCCCGTAACTTCCATAATTCCTGTAATGGACCTTCCTGCAGGATGTTCAGGATCACGTTTCAGGTGAACACAGATATCGATTGCATCCGCAATAAGGTAACGTGAGGCATGAGGCATGACCTCTTCACAGAGCTGGCAGAGCCTGTCAAGCATGGATGCTGTACTGTTGGCATGAATAGTGGCGATACCACCGGGATGCCCGGTATTCCATGCTTTCAGCATATCGATAGCGGCTCCGTCCCTGACTTCTCCGACAATGATCCTGTCAGGACGAAACCTTAGTGCGTCCATAATGGCTTTCTGGTGGGTATAGACTGGCGGCTGGACAAAGATTTCGACCTTGTTTTCAGCATCGCACTGAAGCTCCGGGTTATCCTCGACGATATAAACCCGATCGTTCGTTCCGGCGACTTCCTGCAGAAGCGCGTTGACAAAAGTGGTTTTACCTGATCCTGTTCCACCACCGACAAGGATATTCTTTCTTTCCCTGACCGACTTTTTCAGAAATGCGGCTTCTTCATTCGTCAGAATGTTGCAATCAACATAATCCTGTATGGGATAGACGAGCTTTGCTGGTTTCCTGAAAGAGAAAACCGGTGCAGCGACGATTGGAGGGACAGAGGCCTGTACCCTTGCACCCCACCCGGGTATTTTGGCAGAAAGTGACGGAGTCTTTTCATTGACTTCCGTATTCATTGCTGCGGCAAGCAACCGGATAATACGCTCAACATCATCCGGGACCATGACAACATGCGAAAAGAACACACCTTCCCTGATTTTGTCGATCCATACTTTTCCGTCGGCATTGACCATAATTTCAAGCACCAAGGAATCATCGAGATAAACCATAATCGGTGCTAACGCCGTCATCAATGCATCGTATTTTCTTGACCTTGATAGGTCTTTAAGTAATGCCATTGAACTCATAGGATATGCGTTAACTATAATACTTACATAATACATCTTCTTGAACAAAAAAGCAAAATTAAAGTAATATTTTAATGCGTTTCATTTTTTTATTGAATTTCCTTTACGAAAAGCCAGAGAGGAGAAACCAACCCAATGATGCTTCCGTTTTTTATCGGACCGTAATACCTTGAATCAAAACTGCTGTTCATACCTTTTATCGCAACGATATACCCATCCGTCTGTATCCCGCAGAAAAGGTATCCGGGAAGAGGTAGTCCCTCCTTATCAACTGCATCGATCCCGCCATAATCCACGCCATTGACTTTCAACCTTCTTTGTACCGTGCACACCGAATCGCCTTTTTCACCCACGATATACTTGATCAGATAAGCCCCATCCCTGAGGTATTTCCTCTCCCTGATCAGCCTTGCCGCATTTTCCGGCGGCTCGAAAGCGATGAGATCGCCTTTTCGGGGGACTCCCTGCCACAGCAGATACAAACCATGCGGAAGGCTGTCGGTATAGTTGTAGAGAATGAGTTTACGGGGAAAAAGCAGGGATAGAAGCTGCAGGAGCAGGAGAAAGATCATCCCGAAAGCAAGTGGAAAGTATCGCTTCATGACAATGTATGGCTGCTTTCAGTCTCAATAAACCTGAAAGGAACAGGATTATTCACCGTAAAAAATTCACTCTTATATTACGCTTTTCTTGGGATAACGCAATGGAAAGCATGAACCGAATCCCTGCCGCTGAACGCCGGATTTCGTCACACTCAAACCGCTCCCTGGCCTCAGCGCACAAACAGGCTTTCCGCAGCGTTGCAGAAACTGTACATTGAGAAAAACAGTCAGACAACACTACCGAAGCGTGAAACAGGAAACCCAGGTAAAACCTTACCGATACAGCCGGCAGCGGGAACGACTCCTCGCGATACTCCGCTCGACCGAAACCCATCCCACCGCAACCTGGCTGTATGACCGGATGAAACCGGAATTTCCCAGCCTCAGTCTCGGCACCGTTTACCGAAACCTTGCGATCCTTATCGAGCAGGGAGTTGTGCGCAAAATCGATGCAGGCAGCACCTTCGACCGCTTCGAAGCGAAAACCTCCCCCCACTACCACCTCATCTGCCGCAAATGCGGCACCATAACCGACTTCGAAAAACGCTTTTTTCCCGAGATTGACGAAGAAATCCGCCGCTCTACCGATTTCACCATCGAAGGTCACCGGATCGATTTTTTCGGAACCTGCGCCGAGTGCAGAGGAAAACGCTGATTTCCTCTTGATATGAGCAATATTTTCTTTATCATTTTAATAATAATCATTCCGAATTGCGCCTGTAACGAAAGCAGACAACCGTGCCCTGCGGCCAGGAATTATCGAAAACGATCAAACGACGAAAGGGAGAACCATCATGGCTGAACAAAGCAAATGCCCGGTAACGGGCAGAACCGGCAATGCGCCTTCTGGCGGCGGAAGGTCGAACCGTGACTGGTGGCCGAACCAGCTCAACCTCGACATGCTGCACCAGCACTCTTCCCTCGGCAATCCGATGGGAGAAGAGTTCAATTATGCCGAAGCGTTCAAAACGCTCGACCTCGCAGCCGTAAAAAAAGACCTTTATGCGCTCATGACCGATTCGCAGGAGTGGTGGCCGGCCGACTATGGCCACTACGGCGGCCTCTTTATCCGGATGGCATGGCACAGCGCAGGCACTTATCGGACCAGCGACGGCCGCGGCGGCGGCGGCACCGGCAATCAGCGCTTCGCACCGCTCAACAGCTGGCCCGACAATGCCAACCTCGACAAGGCACGCAGGCTGCTCTGGCCGATCAAGCAGAAGTATGGCAGGCAGATATCCTGGGCCGATCTCATGATTCTTGCGGGCAACTGCGCCCTCGAGTCGATGGGCTTCAAAACCTTCGGGTTCGGCGGAGGACGCACAGACATCTGGGAACCTGAAGAGGATATTTACTGGGGCAAGGAGGTCGAGTGGCTCGGCAGCAATCGCTATACCGGTGAGCGCGATCTCGAAAACCCCCTGGCCGCCGTGCAGATGGGGCTGATCTACGTCAATCCTGAAGGGCCGGACGGCAATCCGGACCCGGTCGCCGCAGGCAGGGATATTCGGGAAACCTTCGCACGCATGGCCATGAACGACGAGGAAACCGTGGCGCTCGTGGCCGGCGGGCACACCTTCGGCAAATGTCACGGTGTGGGTGATCCGGCGCTGGTAGGACCTGAACCCGAAGCCGCCCCCATCGAGGAGCTGGGGCTCGGCTGGAAGAGCGGCTACGGCAGCGGCAAGGGTGACGAGACCATGACCAGCGGACTGGAAGGCGCCTGGACTCCCGATCCAATTCATTGGGACATGGGCTATCTCGGCATGCTCTTCAGATACGAGTGGGAGCTGACAAAAAGCCCGGCTGGCGCCTGGCAGTGGAAGCCCAAGGATGTGGCCGAAGAGGACCTCGCTCCGGCGGCCCACGATCCGTCGAAACGCGTGCCGACCATGATGACCACCGCAGACCTGGCGATGCGCATGGACCCGATCTACGGGCCGATCTCCCGGCGGTACTATGAAAATCCCGATCAGTTTGCGCAGGCTTTCGCCCGGGCATGGTTCAAGCTGACCCATCGCGACATGGGCCCGAAATCGCGCTATCTCGGAGCAGAGGTTCCTTCGGAGAATCTGATCTGGCAGGATCCTGTGCCTCCCGTCGATCATGAGCCGATCGGCGCTGATGAAATCGCAGAACTGAAAAAGCTGCTCCTTGCCTCCGGTCTGTCGATCCCTGAACTGGTCTCGACAGCCTGGGCTTCGGCCTCGACCTTCCGCGGTTCCGACAAGCGCGGCGGAGCTAACGGCGCTCGCATCCGGCTCGCCCCGCAGAAGGAGTGGGAGGTCAACCAGCCTGAACAACTGCAGCAGGTGCTGCACAAACTTGAGGAAATCCGTGATGCGTTCAACAGCGCAGAAACCGGAGAAAAGAGGGTTTCTCTCGCCGACCTGATTGTCCTCGGCGGATGCGCAGCTGTCGAAGAAGCCGCCAGACGCGCAGGCAACAACGTCACCGTACCCTTCACGCCGGGACGCACGGATGCATCACAGGCAGAGACAGATGTGGATTCGTTCGCCGTTCTCGAGCCGAGAGCGGACGGCTTCCGCAACTACACCAGGCAAAAATACAGCGTGTCAGTCGAAGAAATGCTGGTTGACCGCGCGCAATTGCTGACGCTCACCGCTCCGGAAATGACGGTTCTTATCGGCGGCTTGCGAGTCCTCGGCAACAACTTCGGTCAGTCGAAGCATGGGGTATTCACCAGACAGCCGGAAACGCTCACGAACGACTTCTTCATCAATCTGCTCGACATGGGAACGGAGTGGAAACCGGTCTCGGAGGATCACGAAGTATTCGAGGGCCGCGACCGCAAAACCGGCGAACCCCGGTGGACGGCAACACGCGTCGACCTGATTTTTGGCTCAAACGCAAGGCTTCGCGCCATCTCGGAAGTGTACGGAAGCAATGACGCACAGGGAAAGTTCGTACAGGACTTCTTGGCCGCATGGGACAAGGTGATGAATCTCGACCGCTTCGAGCTGATTCGTGGGGAATTCAGGAGTGAGGACTGAGTGCTGAGGACTGAGGGAAGATTAGGTTGTGGAAAGTGGGCATTGGAAAGTGGGTTTTCAAAGAACCCCAGATCCCATCTTCAAGCTCCGTAGGAGCGGCATATCGGTAGCCCGGGGTGCAACCCCGGGTTATGTGCCCCCTATCGATCGGATTTCAGGTTTTTCAGTGCTGAGGAAGGATTGTGAGGGCGGGATTATGGGAATTGGGGGAGGGAGCGTTGATTTTCTGGAGAATGAGTGGAAATCCCGAAGAGGTTGCCTGATCGCATGGATAGCGCGGTCCACTTTCTTTGTAAGGGTTCAGGTAAGTCCGTAAACATCGATCCTTCATACTTTTTGCCTCTTCCCGCAGATAAGAACATGGTAAAGCCGGTCGGGCATGAACTGCAGCAGCAAAGCGACAAACCTCCACCGGACGGTTACCCATACCCTTCGCTTCTTTTTTCCTATTGCATCGCATATATCCCGTGCCGCACGCTCAGGTGAAGCGATCCAGAACAACCCCTCGCCTTTCGCCATCGCCGTATCGACAAAACCCGGAAGGATATCAGTGACGAAAATCGGGAGATTACGGGAGGAGGCGACGCAGCGCAGCCCTTCAAGATAATTGGAAACGAACGCTTTCGATGCGTTGTATGCCGGAGCAGGGCCTCCCCTTATGGCTGCTATCGACGATATACCGGCAAGGTGTCCATAACCCTGCCGCTTGAACATTTCGAACGCCGCATGAGCAATCGAGGCAAATCCGGTGACATTTGTCTGTACGGTTTCCATTTCCATCTCCCATGGAATGGACGGATCAAGATAACCAGTCCCCGCGGAGATAATCACCAGGTCAACACCTCCCATTGAAGCGACAAGATCATCGAAAAGCCTTCGGGCCTCGGTTGTATCGGCCACATCCATGACTCTGGCAAGGACATTCCCGCCAAGCTGTTCGCTCAACTGATCGAGCAGTTCCTTTCTTCGACCGGTAATACCTGCGACCCATCCTTCCGCAACATAGCGGGTTGCGAGGGCTCTGCCGATCCCGCTCGTTGCACCGATGATGATTACCCGTTTCATGGCATAATGATAAGGATAATTCGGGAAAGTGGGAAGTGGGGAATTCAGG
>JAAXVR010000010.1 GCA_013335405.1 Chlorobiaceae bacterium | reverse complement strand
GAGCCACATCGATGCCTGCATCGCTGAAAATGCGGCAGAGCGCGGTAGCGACCACGCTCTTGCCGACATCCGACCCGGTTCCCAGCACGGCGAGATGCCGGTATTTTCTCTCAGGTTCTGCCACGTAACTTTTCATTCCGGCAAACACTCAATACGTTACCTTTATTCCGGCATAAGCCGATCTGCCTGGCACAGCATAGCTCCAGGCTTCTTCATAATATTCATCAAAAAGGTTGTCAACCCTGCCATAGAGTTCAAGATTTTTTCCAATCCTGTATGATCCCGAAAGATTGACAAGGAAATAGCTCGCAAGATTTCCTGCCGGGTTTCCGTCTTTATCCATGGCATAGGTAATTTCGCTTCTTTCTCCAACCCACAACAGAGAGGTGCCGAGTCTGAGCTTTTCATTGACTTTCCATGTCTGAGAAAGAGAAACCTTATGCTCGGGACGCCTTACCAGCGGATTACCGTCAGCATCTTCAGTATGCGTCCAGGTATACTGAGCTGTCAGAAATAGTGATTTGGACGGGTTCCATTCTGCAAAACTCTCGATACCCCAGGTTCGGGTCATTCCGGGGACCTGTGCATATTTTGAAGTCAGCCAGTCAAAATCGATCCGGTTGTCAAAATCAGTACGAAACCATGTGACACCCGCCTTGAAAACACCGGAAAAACGATGTTCCACTCCCGTATCCCAGCCCCGGCTTCTCTCCGGCTCGAGGTTTGCGTTCCCATAATCCGAATAAAGCTCGTACAGCGACGGAGCCCGGAACCCTGTTCCATAACTTGCCTTGAATGTAGTTGACCCAACATTGAAAGAAGGGGCGACACGCCAGGTAAAATGCCCGCCGAATGTCTCATGCTCGTCATGCCTCACCGCACTGACAAGTTTCAGGCCGCCTGTTTTCCACTGGTCCTGGAGAAACACGCTACTCATACCGGCTGTCTTGTCGAGGCTCGATTTATAGAGATAGGACTCGGTATCGGCATTTTCTTTCTGATAGGCGATCCCTGCAGTTAACGTATTGTTTTCAGCGACGGAAAGATCGCCCTGCCAACCGACTTCATGAATGTTGCCTTTGTAGAGATCAGTCTTTTCATTCTCGTTATCATAGATATCCCTTCTTTCATCTGAGAAATTGTAATAAACAGTTGAAAGCAGCGGATCGGTATCGATCTTCAATGCCACCCGCCCGATAAAACGCCGACTATCGGTGTGATTATCCTTCCTGCCATCGGGATCAGCATCCGAACGGTCCCCGGCATACCCTGCCCAGAGATAGTCATCAAGTTCGACCATCGAATCGATATACCGCAGAGTAGTATCGAGCCGAACCCGTTTGCTTATTTCATAACCAATGTTTGCAGAAATCGTTGTGTTGCTGTAACCGTCCCTTTCGCTTGTATTCCCCTCATGCGGGATCCTTGGATTCCTGTCGTCTGCAATGGAAAATCCATCGCTTTTCAGCCTCGACATATCGAACGAATAAGCGAGAGCTCCTTTTTTCCCCTGAACACCCGTATACGCCTTCCATGTCCCGTAAGAACCTCCTTCGACACCAGCATAGGCTTTCGGTGCCCCCGAGCCTCTCCTAGTAATGATATTGATGACACCGGCCATCGCATTGCTGCCGTAGAGAACGCTAACCGGGCCCCTGACGATTTCGATGCGCTCAATATTGTCAACCATGAGATTGGCCAGATCGGCTTTCCTGCTGGACGAGCTGGGATCATTGACAGGTACCCCGTCGACAAGGACAAGTGTTGAGCCGGAATCCGCTCCCCGCATGAAAACCGAAGTAGTCGATCCGAGCCCTCCGTTCGCAACTACATCGATGCCCGCTGTTCCCTTGATTACTTCTTCAACCGTCTGCTGACCCGAATTTTTTATGTCTTCGGCTGTGATCACCGTGACCGAACTCCCCCCGGCATCTGCTATGGAATTGACGGTTTTCGTTGCCGTTACGACAAGTTCCTGTCCGGTAAAACTTTTCGTCTTTTCTTCGGCAAGGAGACCGCTGCTCGTGAGCAGGCCGACCGCTACAAGCAGACATACTTTTTTGTTCATTGTTAGTTGTCCTGTTTTCAGTTTGAAAAAAATAAACTGACAGGGGTTAGCAAAAGGCAGGCATGACAGAGTGGCATCGCAGCTGATTATTCCACAGAGGACTTCACCGGAAACGGGTAAATGCGTACAGGAGTGCCCGAAGAAGGGAACGCACGCAATGAAAACCGGTAAACACTCTGCAAAAAGACCATGTGGAAAGCAATGCAAAAGAAGTACAGCTTTGCCCCGACTATAACCCGTAGTCCGATCTTGTATTGCAAAAAATAACTGGCAGGTCTCCTGACTATGACGGTTTGATTCCATTTCGGCCTTCCCGCGGTTTTCCTGGGAGGAAAACATTGCAGTGACCTGAAACGACTGCTGCTGTCATGCATGTGGCCATGTCTGACTGCTGCAGCTTACCGTTGTACAGTTGCGGGTACAGTTTACGATTTACACGTAATTCCCTATTCTCCGGCTTTTAAACCGGCACCAGCTACATCGAAAGAACACTGTTGCTCCGGTAATTACGGAATTCCCGGTTGTTTTCAAAATCATCAGTACTGATTCCGGGAGGACCCGGAAATATTTCTCGCTATGCTTTTGCTGTAATGGTGCACCTGCTTGTAGGCATTGATGAGCTCCATATGAAGGTCATGGGTTGATTCAGCCTCGGGCAGCAGGCAGACTCTCTTCAGGTGGGCAATTTCAGCCTCTCTCGAAAGTTGTCCGAAGCGCTGGTCACCATCGAGAACCTCTTTTGCCGCATTGGTGTCCATGGAGCTTATTGCGCCTGCAAGCTTTTCGAGTTCCCTCGAAACAACAAGGTTCAGTTCAGTCAGTTCATTCCTGCCATCACTGCTGAGCTCGCTCCTGGGAATCCATTTTTTCCAGGCCGCCTTTGTCGTCAGGCTTTCGATCACATCGCCGACAGACTCGATCTCTTTGACGATATTCATCAGGGCGAACGTTTCGGCAGTTTCCTTTTCATTCAGCTCGCTGCGGCTGATCCGGATGAGGTAATCGGATATGCGGCTGTCGAGGTAATCGAGCTTCTCCTCTCTCATCGACATGCCTTCGAGAACGGACAGGTCCCGATAGACCGCATCCATGCCGGGGTCCCCGTGAATGAAGGGATAAAGAGACACTTTCACGATTTTCGCAGCGATGTGCCCCATGCGGGAGAGTTCCGCCCTTGCACACCTGAGCGCGATTTCAGGGGATGACAATGCCGCATCTTTCAGGAACCAGGAGGCGGGAATTTTTCCGGTCTCCCGGGGATCGTCCGGCAATATCCGCTGGACCAGACGGTCGAACCGTGGCAGGAGCGGCAGGAAAATCAGCGCCATTGCCACATTGAACAGGGTATGCGCATTGGCTATCTGCCTGGGAATATCAGACAGAAAACCGCCCGGCGACGCAGCTCCTTCTGCAAGGGTAAGCCATCGGACAAGATCGGCGAAAGCAGCGAGAAAAGGGAAAAAAAGCAGGACACCCGTAACATTGAACAGAACCTGGGCAAGCGCCACCCGCCTGGCCGCACGCATCATGCCTGAACTTGCGAAAACAGCGGTGACGCAGGTTCCGATATTCGCTCCGAAAAGCATGGCGATACCGGTCTCAAGGGTGATCGAACCCTGCATGGCAAGCGTTATGGCGATACCGATGAACGCAGCGCTGCTATGGATAAATGCGGTAACGAGCATCCCTGAAGCGAATGCCAGCAGTGGGTTGCCGAGATAACGCAGGAAAGCGATCAATGGCTCGTAGCTGTCGAGTGACACCGTTGCCGTCGACATGAGTTTCAGGCCGAAAAAAAGCAGGCCGAATCCGGCGAGCACTTCACCGATCATCTTCGTTGCCTCTTTTTTGCCGTATGTGCTTAAAACGAATCCCGCGCTGAAAAAAAGCAGGGCATAATCGTGCAGCCTGAAAGCAACGAGCTGGGCCATTGCCGTCGTTCCGATTTCAGCTCCGAGTATGACAGCGAATGCCTGGCTTCCCTGCATCATGCGGGAGTGGACAAGCCCGACAAGGATTGCCATCACGGTACTGCTGCTCTGCACGGTCATCGAAGCGAATGCGCCTGAAAAAAGACCGTAAAGCCGATTGCCGGTCACTTTGGATACAAGAAGCCTGACACGATCACCGGAGACCTTTTTCAGACCGCCGCTCATAATCCTGATCCCATAGAGGAAAAGGCTCAGGCCACCGATGAACAATACGATCATTCCTTGTGATGCAAGAAATCCGTTCATGACACTCCTGCATTCCGGTTTTTCAGAAAGCGCCCAGAATCTCGACGATTTTTTTTCTCCGGTAGTCGAACACTTCCTCGATCCGGCGGCTGACGATCAGCGTATTGACAAGTTCCCCGAAAAAGTCCATGGGCAGGCAGTATTGCAACTGGTCCGTCATTTCCACGCCGCCCCGGATCTCCCTGAACATATGCCTGTGCTGCCATTGCTCATAGGGTCCGGATTTCTGCCTGTCTTCAAAATAGAACGGTTTTCTTGCTTCGGTAATTTCCGTTTCCCATCGCACCGGCAGCATCATGAATGGATAAAGGGTATAGCAGATGATCATCCCGGGGAAAATTTCCCCTGAGGCTGAACCGCCCGTTATCCTGAACATCATTTCCGGAGGTGTTATCCTTGCAAGGTTACGCGGTGAAGAAAAAAAACTCCATGCATCATCGATAGCGACAGGAATCTTCTGTACATAAGTAAGGGTATGCAGAGCCATCAGAACAAAAAAATGAAAAACTATTTCTTCGGCCTGCCATGAAAGGAGTCGGCGTTGCCGACTTCAGAAAAACACATCCGTAAGGCAGGTATAAACATATAACTGCATCGATGCGAAAAAAGTATCATGCCATTCACCGATTTTCCGTAAATGACCGGAAGGAAAAAGCGGCATGATGAACTCATCTCAAATCGCATTTGGAAAAACAGCGAATTGAACTGATCTTTACGGGCAATCAAAAACAACGTATGACGAAAGCCACTGTTGCAGCAATCATCAGGCCGGATGATGAACATACCGGAACCATCCTGCTCACCAGAAGGAATGTCGAACCCTTCAGCGGACACTGGTGTCTTCCCGGCGGCCATATCGACGATTTCGAAACCGCCGTGCAGGCTGTAACGAGGGAGGTTTTCGAGGAAACAGCACTTCTTTTCGACGAACCTGTTTTTCTTCATTATTTCGACGAAGCGTTTCCGGAATACCGCTTCCATGCCGTCGCACTTGCCTTTCACGGCATCGGAAAAGGCCGGGAAAAACTCATGCCCGAAGAGGTATCCGAGATCCGCTGGTTCCCGCTTCAGGAAGCGCTTGTTCTTCCGCTCGCTTTCAATCACCTGCAGATTCTTCAACGGTATGCCGAACATCGTCCCGGTTAGGCTCTTTTCATTTCTCCTGCCAGCCATCATCGTTCTTTTCCTGTCGGGCTGCAACCCCGGCAAATCGGACAACAAATTCACCCGGCCATCCGAAAAAGCCGGTAAACCTGCCGTTGTCAGCCTTGCGCCAAGCCTGACGGAAATGATCTACGCTATCGGGGCAGGAGAACAGCTTGTCGGACGGACCAGTGCCTGCGACTGGCCACGTGAGGCTCTGCATGTCCCTGTTGCAGGAGCATTCGGGCGTCCGTCGCTCGAAGTTCTGGCGTCAATCAATCCCGATCTTGTTATCGATGTCGACCTCGAAGAAAAGAATGCCGGAGATAAAATAACCTCCCTCGGCATCAGGAAAGAGACGATCCAGTGCCGGACGCCCGACGACATTCCTGCAGCCCTTCGACGGCTCGGAAAGCTCACCGGGCATGTGGAAAAAGCTGACAGCCTGGCCCTCACCATAGAGAAGGGACTCGATGAATACAGGCGAAACGCAGCAACCGCAACATCAAAAAAGAGAGTTTACCTTGAAATATGGGACGATCCGTTCTGGACCGGCGGCAAAGGAAGTTATACCTCTTCACTGATAGCTTATGCGGGAGGAGAAAATATCGGCGATGCCATCGCCAAAGAATATTTTGAAATATCCCAGGAGTGGGTCATATCGCAAAACCCCGATATCATCGCCTGCATGTATATGTCAAAGTATTATTCCGCGAAAGAGAAGGTCAGAAAGCGTCCGGGATGGACAAACATAAAAGCCGTCAGGGAAAACCGCGTTTACGACAATTTTGACAACAATATATTCCTCCGTCCCGGCCCCAGGGTGCTTGAAGGTATCCGCCAGCTCAGCGAGCTGCTGCACCGGCAATGAACAACATGCTCCGTGATTGTTGAACACACTCCAGGGGTGTCACCCCGATAACGGTTGATGGGCGAACAACATGCATGCGGACGTTACGGAGTTTCGGGAAATCGGCCTGCGTAATTACTTTTCAGAGGTGCCCTCAGGAATCCGTGTTATTTTTTTATCTTTGAGGCTTCAGTTCAATATAACAGCACTGGTGCATGAAACGCTCGCCCCTCTTCATCCTGCTTCTTACGGTTCTCCTCGATCTCATAGGTTTCGGTATTGTACTCCCCTTGCTGCCAACCTATGCCAAGGAGCTGGGAGCGAGCCCTCTTATGATCGGCTTGATCGCGGCGATTTTCTCCATCATGCAGTTTATTTTTTCCCCGTTCTGGGGTAAGCTCAGCGATGTGATGGGGCGCCGCCCGGTCATGCTGATCAGCATTTTCATCACCGCAGTATCCTATCTCGTCTTTTCGCAGGCATCGACCATCCCCCTGCTCATTTTCGCCCGCGGCCTTTCGGGTATCGGTTCGGCCAATATAGCCGCGGCACAGGCATACATTACCGATGTCACCGACAGCAAAAACCGTTCCGGCGCAATGGGCATGATGGGTGCCGCATTCGGCATCGGCTTCATCATCGGACCTGTCATCGGTGGCATCCTCAAACATCATTACGGCATCCAGACCGTCGGTTATGTCTCATCCTTCCTCATCGCGATCGATCTGGTCCTCGCACTATTCCTTCTGCCCGAATCCAATAAAAATGCAAAAAAACTGAAGTTCGGATTCATGAAACAATCCTCTTCAGGAAATGAAAAGACCGAAGGCACGCTGAAGATCATCAGCGAAAAGATCAGCGAATACGGGGAAGGGCTCAAAAACGTGTTCAAATCACGCCCTCTTGCACTGCTGATGGTGGCAAACTATATGTACACCTTCGCTATCGTCAACATGCAGGTTGCATCCATCCTGTTATGGAAAGAGTATTTTTCGGCATCGGATGAGCAGATAGGCTATCTTTTCGCCTATGTCGGCTTATGGTCCGTTATCGTCCAGGGAGGGCTCATCAGCAAGCTCACGAAAAATATCGGGGAACATAAACTCTTTCTCTGGGGACATATCTTCACATTCATCGGGGTCTTTTTCGTGCCGTTCGCCCCTGCCGATTCACTCTTTTCTGTCGGACTTTTCATTCTTTTCTTTTTTGCCGTCGGCACAAGCCTTGCCGCTCCCATCAATATTTCCATGATATCCCTTTACAGCGATCAGAAAAATCAGGGACAGATCATGGGACTCAGCCAATCGGTCAACTCGCTGGCGCGGATCATGGGACCGTTCAGCGGCAGCGTGTTTTACGGAATGAACTTTCACGCCCCCTACGTCTTTGCCGGAGCGATTCTTCTTCTGGGAACGCTCATCGCGACAGACCTGTTCAAATATAAAATCGAAGCACTCGATCCGGCCGCTTAGCCGGCTGGAAAGGCTTTGTGGCGACTATTTCAACGAGAAACATCACCGATTGAAAAAAGTTTCAGGAAAACCGGAGATATTCCGCTTCTTTCCTGCATGACCTGCTGACCGCGTTTACTTTTTTTCACCATGAATAACTGAACAGTGCCTAACCGAACGTTGATGACCGAATGCATAAACGCTCCATTACCTGAAATCCTTTGCAGTATCGGAAATATCGCTGACAGAAACGGTATCGAATGCTACATCGTGGGCGGTTATGTGCGGGATATCATCCTCGGGCGTCCCAGCAAGGATATTGACGTGATGGTTGTCGGGGATCCCCTGCCTTTTGCCAGGACCGTCCTCGCAGAACTGCGCGGAAGGAATTTCGTCCTTTTCGAACGCTTCCGCACTGCACAGCTGGAACTTGCCGACCCGGAACAGGGAACCTTCAAGCTCGAACTCGTCGGAGCCCGCAAGGAATCGTACAATCCCGATTCAAGAAAACCCATCACCCTTGTCGGAACACTCGAAGACGACCTGTCACGCAGGGATTTCACCATCAACGCCCTCGCAATCGTGCTCAATACTGAACGCCGGAACCAGCTCATAGACCGTTTTCACGGCATCGAAGACATCGATGCGCGAACGCTCAGGACGCCGCTCGATCCCCTGAGCACCTTTTCCGACGATCCTCTTCGGATGATGAGAGCCGCACGTTTTGCCGCCCAGCTCGATTTCAGGCTTCTCCGGGAAGTGACGGACGCGATGAAAATCATGCACGAACGGATCCGTATCGTTTCGATGGAACGAACAAGCCATGAATTTTTCAAAATCATGGCTTCCCCGCGCCCTTCCAAAGGGCTCTCGCTTCTGCATGAAACCGGAATTCTGAACGAGATCATGCCTGAACTTTCGGCAATGGCCGGAGTAGAGCAGGTTGACGGTCTCAGGCACAAGGATACGCTTTACCATACCTTCCAGGTGGTCGACAATGTCTCTCTCCATTCAGAAAACACCTGGCTCAGGATAGCCGCGCTTCTCCATGACGTGGGAAAACCGGCGACAAAGCGGTTCAACAGAAACGCCGGCTGGACCTTCCACGGCCATGATGCCGTTGGCACCAGGATCGCCGCGAAGATTTTCTCGAATATGCGCTGGCCTCTCGATCATCTCGACTATGTCCAGAAAATGATCCGTCTGCACCACAGGCCGATCCCCCTATCAAAAGAGGAAATCACCGATTCGGCCGTCAGGCGCCTCATGTTCGATGCAGGCGAAGACCTGCAGGACCTCATGAACCTTTGCCGTGCTGACGTCACAAGCAAGAATCCGGCCAAGGTCGCAAGGATCATGAACAATTTCAACCATGTCGAAGAAAAAATTTCCGAAGTTGCGGAAAAGGACCTGCTTGCAAAATGGCGGCCCCCGATTTCAGGCCAGGATATCATGGATACGCTGGGCCTGACGGAAGGGAAAATGGTCGGCATGATAAAAAAGGGCATGGAAAATGCCGTCATTGACGGGCTTATTCCTTACGAAAGGAAAGCCGCGCTCGATTATATCCTGGAATTATATCAAAAATTGAAAGCAGATGAGCGAGCCCCTGATACAAAATGAAATCCGCGTTTTCAGGACGGCTCTGGTTTTTACCCTGCCCGTGATTTATATTGCGTCACTTCAACCTGCATCAGGATTTTCAGGAACACTTAAACCGACCCTGTTTTGATACCACGTTACTCTCCTGCCGACATCTCGGCCATATGGACAGAAGAAGCAAAATTCAGAAGATGGCTTCAGCTTGAAATAGCCGCGGTGGAAGCGCGCTCCGAAGCAGGCTTCGTTCCCGAGGACGCTCTGTGCACCATCAGGGAAAAAGCTTCGTTCAACGTTGAGGAAATCCTCGAAATAGAAAAGGAAACCAAGCACGACGTCATAGCCTTCCTCACCAACGTCGCAGGAAGTGTCGGCCCGGACTCCCGCTACATCCACGAAGGACTCACCTCTTCCGATGTCGTCGATACCTGTCTGGCAATGCAGATGCGGGATGCGGGAAAAATAATCGTCACCGACATCGAACGGCTTGTGGATGTTCTCTCGAGACGGGCCGGCGAGTTCAGGTATACCGTGGAAATGGGAAGGACACACGGCATTCATGCCGAACCCACGACCTTCGGGCTCAAGCTGCTGCTCTGGCGCCAGGAGATGCTTCGCAACCTCGACCGTATGAACAAGGCCGTGGAGACGGTTTCCGTTGGCAAAATATCCGGAGCGGTCGGTACGTACCAGCATCTCTCCCCCGAGATCGAAAAAGCCGTCTGCCGGAAGCTTGGCCTCGAGCCTTCAAGCATTTCGACGCAGATACTGCAGCGCGACCGCCATGCCGAATACGCAACGACCCTCGCGATCGTAGCATCTTCCATCGAAAAATTCTCGACCGAACTGCGCCATCTCCAGCGCACTGAAGTCCGTGAAACCGAGGAATTCTTCAGCAAGGGTCAGAAAGGAAGCTCCGCCATGCCGCACAAACGCAATCCTATAACCTTCGAAAGACTCACCGGCATGGCACGCGTCGTCCGATCGAATTCCCTTGCGGCCATGGAAAACGTCGCACTCTGGCATGAACGGGATATCTCCCATTCGTCCGTCGAAAGAATCATCATGCCCGATTCCACCATCGCACTCTGCTACATGCTGCGAACCTTCTGCGACTCCCTCGACACCCTTCTCGTCTACCCTGAAAGGATGGAGGAAAACTTCAACACATCCTACGGGCTTACGACATCGCAGACCCTTCTCCTGGCGCTTACGGCAAAAGGGCTGACCCGCGAGGAGGCATACAGGCTCGTTCAGCGCAACGCCATGCGGAGCTGGGAAACCAAGGTCCACCTGCGCGACCTTGTTCTGAATGACGAGGAACTTCTGAAACATATCTCCACCGAAGAGATCAACGAGCTCTTCAGCATCGAAACTATCCTGAAGAAGCTCAAAACAAGCGTGGATATCATCTTCGAGCGCAACGGACTCTGAAACAGCAGAACGATTTCAGCCGTAACGGACTCCTGCAGCAAGAAGCCAGACAATCCGGGAAACCCCGGATTGTCTGGCTCTGATTATCCTATTGAAGCCTGGATATCTGAGCTGACATAGACATTCACCGACGAATCGTTTGTATTGGTATAACGATCGTATCCGCCTGCTGAAACCGGATCGTTCCATCCGTCTCCCCCTGCAAACTGTACAAGGTCATCGCTGCCGCCAAGAATAAAGAGCGTATGGTCTTCATCGGTCATACTGACGACATCCTCGAAACTGATGCTGGACAGGTCATGGACTCCATGCTCGTTCAGGTCGATCTCCTCGATGTTGAAAATGTCGGGGTCCGAACCGAAATCGAGATTGACGCCGTTTTTGAGGACAAGGGTGTCATATCCGCCAAGTCCGTTGAAATTCCTCGTCCCGGCAAGGTCGGCCACACCGTCATAAAGCATCGTATCGTCACCTGAAGTCGGGATGACCGGGGCAATTATCAGTTCAAAAGTCCCTGTCTGCGTTTCATCTGAAGAGGTACCGTCAGTATAATCCGTTACATGGTCCACCGTAAATGCCTTGACTTGTATGACTCCATGCATCGCCGATTGCAGGACATAGAGGTTGTTGACATCGAAAATTCCAGACTCGTCATAAGCCGGAATGCCGGTAAGAGTATACTCTCCTGTACCGGCATCATAAACCGCCGTAACGAGAGAACCCGACTTGTCATAAAATGCCGCATCGGCCCCCAGGCCTGAAAAAACGAGCGTGGCCGTTTCAGAACCGTCCTGGTCCTTCATGATGAGGTTCAGGTTGAGCGGTATCAGGTCGCCTTCCGTGCCGAACGTTTTCGTCGGGTTGAAATAGTCTGGATCTGCGGGATCGGCCACAGGCATAACGTGGAGTTCGAACTCCTGCGATGAAGACACCAGCCCGGTCAGGGCATTCTCTTTACTCAGAACCGTCAGCTTCATCCCGGAAACGGTTCCGCTTGCATCTTCGGGCGGTTTGACCGCGATATAATCCGGCAGGGTACCGTCAGGGTCGAGCGGCAGCACCCAGGTGTTTCCGGAATCGTCGCTGCCGGTGTTGATCGCGAGCACAGCAGAATCTGAAGCCGTTCCGTAACAGACAAGATAACCATCCGGAACATGCTCGACCATGGCACTGACCACCTCTTCCGAACCATCACTGTCGGCGAGGCCTGAACCTGGCGGGAAGGAGAGCTGAATCAGCGTATCTTCGTCACCTGCTGCAATGATCGCACCGATGGAGTAACCGTCATTGACGGGATTGACGACAAATGATGCCGTCGAGTTGCTTGTCAGTACATTGGCAGCATACTCCTCCTGCGTTTTCAGGTATGCTTTCAGGCTGACGTTTCCAGAAGCATTGCCGACCGGTGTATAGGTGAGCTGCACCACAGTGTCGAGAGAGGTGATGCCATCGATGACATAGTAATCACCGTCAGGAATCTCAGGATCGTCACTGATGTTCAGATGCGTCATGGAGCTCCCGCCGGAAACCAGCGCGAGTGTGCCCCCGTCGGTCACCATGCCGGAATCGTCGAACCGGAGATAGAGTTTGCCGTCAATCACCGCAGTATGGTCGGTGGTATCCGCAGCATTACTGAAGGCGATCGTAAAGGTTTCCGGATTGTCTTCGTCGACAGCGGGAGCGGTAATGACAATTCCGGTCGGATCGGTGACGGGTGTGATCGACAACGGCGGACTGATGACCGTCCGGGCGTTTTCCTGGACGCTGCTGCCGGGCAGCGACGTCGTAACGGTCATGACGAGCGAAAAAGGTAAACCGTTGTTGCTGTTTTCGTCCGGCGGCGTGGTTACGGTGACGGTTGACAGCAACTCCTGAAAGTCATCGGTATCGCCATAGCCATTGATTGAGTACACAGTGTTTCCGGCTTCATCGGTAAAGGTATCGACCGTGTAGCCGTTCCCTTCGACAAGAGAACCTGACGGGAGCCCGGCAAGCGTGACCGCAAAATTTCCTGTCCCCGAAAGCGATGGGTTTCCGACGATCTCGCTGAGCTTTGCCGGCGTATCTTCAACTGGCTGATACTCGGGCTGAATGGCGAAGCCGGAAACAACCGGAGGCTCTGCATTTGAATATTCCGAATAATCGAATTCCTCCGCAGCTTCAAGTGTAAACTCTGCTGATGCGTTTTCGACGACAGTGGAACCGGTTGCAGGCGTAACACCGGCATCCCGGCTCAGGGCGGTAATGGATATTTGCTGGCTCAATCCCTCAAACTGTCCTTCCGGTCCGTCAACAATGAACGAGATCCCGATAACCTGCTCCGTTGAAGTGAATAACTCGTCGACAGTATAAATCCAGCGGCCGGAATTCACATAGGCACCATAGGTTTCTGACTCCGGATCTTGATCGTACACATCCCCTGCATAAACCGCATCCTGCACGGAAACACCCGAAGGCACCCCTTCGATGATGAACTCCAGCAGTATTTCGCTGCCGTCGCTATCGGCTCCGTTCGGACCCTCGGAAAGCAGATCGGATTGTGTAACCGTGACCGGTACGGTGAACAAGGTGTTCGAAGTAATCGTCACGAGCTGGCTTCCGCCTGTACCGGTGACCGAACCCCCTTCGTCAGGGATTTCGATAGACCCGAGGGTTTCTTCGATCGGATCGGAAACCGCATTGAAGACAAGCGTATAGACGACATCTCCCGACTGGCTTGTCACCGGAGAAAGGGTCCCGTCGACAGATGCATCAAGAATGTCGTATCTCACATCGAAGGTGTGGCTGCCGTCGGTATCCGCCCTGTTCTTCGCATAGATATTGCCGATGGCACTTCCTTCGAGCTTGTAGTATTCGATGCCCCCGTCAGTAACCACCGAAATGCCGGCTTCGGGAAGCATGCTTGCAGCATCGAGCGTTTCACCGGTGCCGTTGCCGAAGTACAGCGTGAAATCCTTGCCGGTCACACTGCTCTTCTCGATATAGACGGCGGTAAGCTGTTCATCGGTATCCCCGTTCTCGTAAGCGGCACCGAACGAAAGATTGAGCAGCCGGTCTTCCTGGCCGGTCGAGGATGTCGTAATCCCGGCTTCGGGTGAGGGTGTAACCTGGATGGAAAAATCCTGGGAAGCACCGGTCCGGATGCTTCCTTCACGCTCCGTCGTAACCGGAGTTGCCGTAAAACCGATAGTCCCGCTGTAGTTGTCCGGAACGACGATATTGACTCCTGCAGCTTCTGCTGCATTCACGACCCAGATCCGTTCCCCTCCGGTACCCTTGATATAGGTTGCCCCTTCGATATCGAACCGGGCCTCGAGCCCGGTTATTTTTATGGTCAATGATTCCGAACCATCGCTGCCGTCCGTCATCGAAAAGCCTGACAATGCCGAAGTCAGGGCAATCATGTGAGACGTATCGACATTGTTTTCGATGAATGCCGGCAGGGTATTCGTAAATGCCGCCGAATCGGCAACGCCTGTCACTTTCACGAAAATGTTGATCGGCGACGTCGTGCTGCTCAAATCGGTCCCGTCCTTCGACTGGCCGCTGACCCGGAGGACGATATCCTCATCGCTGTTGAGGGGTGGGGTGATGGTGAGCGGTTTTGTACTGTCAAAACCATTGATGGTCACGTTCCCGCCTGCAGCCGCAAGCACGCTGCCGTCATACCTGATAACCGAGCCTGCCGGAATCTCGCTGATCGTGATGTTGAACGTTTCCGCGGGGTCCGGGGCGGAAGCATCTGCGCTCTGGGGCCTGATGGAGAGGGGAATGGCATTATCCTCCAGGCCGCCCGGACTGTAGGCCGAGATTGTCACCGGATCGGCATCAGGGTCGAAAACAAAACTCAGTACGGCAAGTCCGCTGATCGCAACAGATGGAGATACATCATCCGGGCCCTGATCGACGCTCTTTGCCTCGACATCGATCGTCACCTCCCCGCTGAAGTTGTCCTTCGGCCTGAACTGCACCGAATCGAGGTACTGCATTTCGATCTGCACCGGCGAGCCGTTGAAGGTCAGGATACGGGTACCCGTTCCGTCAACATAACTGAACTGCGCACCAATCATCTCCTCCCCGCCTGAATCCTTTGGCGTGAACAGGGCGAACGTCGTTTCGGAATCGTCCTGATCCTCGTTGCTCCAGGGCGTTTCGAGATTGAACCCTGCATCCGAGAGCGGATAGAACAGATCCTCGGTTCCGTGAACCGTATAGGTGTGATCCGGGTTGATCGCAAGATCGGGATCGACGATGCCGTTATGATCGGAATCGGTCCCGACAATTTCCCCCGCTGGTGTAACCGTCACCGTTACGTCATGGATAACCGTTTTCGAATCAGCAACAGCCGGAGTCAAAGGGTCACCGTCGGGATCACTGGTGTCGGTTGTCGATACCGAAATGGAGAGCGTCCCGTTCTGGCTCGAATGGGAAGGAGGCAGTATCGAGTAATACTGATAGTTGTAACCGTCGGGGTTGTTTTCGGCATCGTAATGGACAGAGGTTATGTCAGACTCTGCAACAGTCCAGTCCGCAGAACCATTCCCCGTAAGAAGCAGCGCTCCGTTATGGTCATAGAGCCTCCAGCCGTCGGGAATGTCCTCGATCGTTATGCCGGTGATAATCTCATTTCCTCCGTTATCCTGCTCAGACGAGGTATCGGAAACCTCGAGGTCCTGCATGAACCGGACAGGGGTATCCTCCGGAGTGGTCACATCCGGGGCTTCGATATCGTCCGGAACCGGGGTTACGTAAAGCGTGAGTTTGACGCTGTCAAGTTTACTCTCCGGGCTGAACGGAGAACCGTCAGGGTTCGTGGTGCCTGAAGTATCGCTGTCCAGACCGTAAAGCGTGATCACGATATCCTGAATGTCACCGCTGAAATCCTTCGGAGGCTGAACCGTGATTTCCGGAAGGGTACTGCCATAGAAATAGCTGCTGCTCCAGCTTCCGCTGTTCACGACGGAGCCGTTGATCATTATCCCTTCAGGCAGGTTGGAAAGTTCGATGTAACGACGCTCCGAAGCGTCATAATCATTGCCGTTCTGTCCGCCTGAAATCAGCCCGGTATGATCTGCCGGATCATTGGCCTCGAATGTCAGCATACCGCTCAGGCTGAACGCCGGTGAATCCTCGGCAATCCATCTGTAAAGAGTCCCGTCCTGCTGCGTATCCGTAATCTCGGCTGACGGATCAGGGATCGTGCCGAAATGATCGGGATCTGTCGGTATTGAGTTCCACTGCAGGTCGACACGGTCGGTAACCGCTGTAACGTTGACGGCAATATCGGTATGGGCTTCTTTGCCCAGAAGTCCGGGGGCGTTGATTTTGCCTCCTGAACTGTCCACTTCGTACTCGGTGACACTCATCCTTACCGTGAAATTCGCAGCACTGTCAGGCGGAGGAAGGATCTGCAATCCCTGGAAATCATCAACAGTCAGCAACTGATCGGCCGTAGTCCCGACAACGAAGAGCGATTCGCCGTCAGCACCGGTGATCGGCTGACTGCCGACATAATCCTGCACCAGCAGAACCGTGAAAACATGGTCAGTCGACGTACCGGTAAAGAGAAGCGTACCATCCGGACGGTATACTTTCGCCCCTTCCTGCACACCGCTGATGGTAATTGCCCCGAACCGTTCGGGGTCATCTGCAGCAGTGCCTGCACCATTCTTGTCGGAATTGTCGCTGACAGCCGGCGCCGTAAGGCCGAGCGCCACCGGCTGGTCTTCGTACGTGGCAACGGCATAGCTTGACTGAACGTCCGGAGTATCCGATATCGGATTGACGTTGACGTTGACGGTCGTTACAGTTGGGGTACCGGAATCATCAACATGGGTATAGCTGAACACGTCATCGCCGCTGTAATCATCCGATGGAGTATAGGTGATGGTACCATCGGCGTTTACGACTGCCGTACCGTGTGAAGGCGTATCGGTTATGCTTGTATTGGCCTCTGTCGCATCGGCATTCGTGTTGAATCTCTTCGTTCCGTCCTCATCGAGCACGATCGACTGCGGGGTTTCGGATTGGTCATCGATGACCGATACCGTGAAGGTACCGGGGACAGTATCGTTATCGATGTCGGTCACCTTGAACTTCACGGGCAGATCGATGGTATCGGAACTCGCATGGTCGAGCGGCCGGATGAGCGTGAAGGTATAGGCCGCATCGGCGGATGTCGAATCATTGATCACGATCCTGAAAACCTGATCCGCCGGAGTGCCGTCCGGATTGAATTCATTCCCGGTGTAAGCTGTCAGGGTATGTCCGTCAGCGCTTAGATAATACAATACATCCTCGCCGCCTGATTTCAGCCCTGCAGGCGGTACGGGATTATTGAAGGTCACATCGACAGGATCGGCGGAAGGTATCGCCGCAAGAGAGGCTGTTTTCGATAGCAGCGAGCTTTGCGGATCGGTGCCCGTCGGCAGATTTTTTTCATAGACCGTGCTGTCGAGTGGTGTCCCGACAGAAGGCACGGAGTCCGTTACCTTAATCGTCTTTGATGCGCTCGATGTATCGCCATCCCTGTCCGTAATGGTATAGCTGAATGTATCTGAAACAGGTTCCGTGACGTGATTAACATATGTGTCGGAGACATATTTCCATTCGCCATCGCTCCATACGGTCAGTTCGCCATACTGCGTATCGACCGTCACTCCGGTGCTGTCAACAGGAACAGGAGCTGTCGCGGTTTCGCCCTGTTCATTCACATAGGATAATTCCGTTATCCTGATCGGGTCATCAGCTCCAGTTACATCATTGTTCAGGAGATTCCGCGTCGGATTGCCTTGAGAAGCAATACTGTTGCTTCCTTCATCAACACTTTGCGTTGCATCATTTTTCGCTTTAGGCACGTCGTCCCGCACATCAACCTTGATTTCGCCCGATGCCTTGTCGCCGTCGAAGTCTGTCACTTCGTAACCGAAGCTCAACGGCAGCTTGTTCTGCCCGTCGGCATCCGCATGATCCAGCTGCTGCTGCAGCGTGAAGCTGTAGCCGGGTGAATCCGGACTGTATGAATCGCTTTCCAATATCACTACCGTGAATACCTGACTTGCCGGATCGTCAGAATTACCGCCCGTATAGGCTGTCAGCGTCCTGCCGTCGTCACTGACATCGTAGTTCACCGTCTCACCGTTTGACGTCAGACCGCTCGCCCCTTCCGATACCGTGAACTTCGTGCTTACGATATCGTCCGCATCGACGATCGCTCCCAGCGCCCCGCCTACCGTCAGCTTCGTCGGGTCAGGGCTCGTCCCGTCCGCAAGATCGTCCTCGTCAACTTCCACCTTCACAGGACTTGTCACCTTCTCGACGTCATCGATAACATCAACCTTGATCTCGCCCGACGCCTTGTCGCCGTCCCTGTCGGTCACTTCGTAGCCGAAGCTCAACGGCAACTTGTTCTGCCCGTCGGCATCCGCATGATCCAGCTGCTGCTGCAGCGTGAAGCTGTATTGCGGATTGTTCGGGTCGGTTTCCGTGATGAGTACCGTGAACACTTTATTGGCGGACGGGTCACTTCCCGTATAGGCCGTCAGCGTCCGCCCGTCGTCACTGACATCATAGTTCACCGTCTCACCGTATGACGTCAGACCGCTCGCCCCTTCCGATACCGTGAACTTCGTGCTTACGATATCGTCCGCATCGACGATCACGCCCAGTGCTCCCCCAACCGTCAGCTCCGAATTATTGGGACTCGTTCCGTCCGGCAGGTCATCTTCGTCAACCCTCACTTTCGCCGGACTCGTCACCCTTTCGACATCGTCCCGCACATCGACAGTGATCTCGCCCGACGCCTTGTCGCCGTCCCTGTCGGTCACTTCGTAGCCGAAGCTCAACGGCAGCTTGTTCTGTCCGTCGGCAGGCTCTTGATCAAGCTGGTTCTGCAGCGTAAAGCTGTATTGCGGATTGTTCGGGTCGGTTTCCGTGATGATTACCGTGAACACTTTATTGGCGGACGGGTCACTTCCCGTATATGCCGTCAGCGTCCTGCCGTCGTCACTGACATCGTAGTTCACCGTCTCACCGTTTGACGTCAGACCGCTCGCCCCTTCCGGTACCGTGAACTTCGTGCTTACGATATCGTCCGCATCGACGATCACGCCCAGCGCCCCGCCCACCGTCAGCTTCGTCGGGTCAGGGCTCGTCCCGTCCGCAAGATCGTCCTCGTCAACTTCCACCTTCACAGGACTTGTCACCTTCTCGACGTCATCGATAACGGAAACCGTAAACGATCCATTTGCAGTATCCAGATTACCTTCGTTGGTATCTCTGACCTGAAAATTGAAGGTTAAGTCTTTTTTATTTTCTCCATCATCATCAGGATGATCTATCTGATTGATCAGCGTGAACTGGTAACGCTGTGATCCTGTGGAATCCTTTGGATCATCAATCGTCACAATAAATACCCGCTGCTCTTCAGAGGGAGCCTCACCTTCCGGAAAACTACCCGTATATGCGATGAGCGTATATCCATCCTGGCTGATAGAGTAGTTTACAGCCTGACCGTTCGACGTTAATCCCGTCGGAGCGCTTTGCTCTGTAAAATAGGTATCGATCGGATCCTCACCTGGAATGACGCCAAGTGGACCGCCCACCGTCAGAGCCGAATCATCCGGGCTGGTACCGTCAGAAAAATCATTCTCACAGACTGGAGAATTCTGCGGTGAAGTTATTTGAGGCGCGGTATCGAGGACATCGATCGTCAGCTTCGCTGACGATTTATCCCCGTCGATATCGATAATCGTGTATTGAATGGAATCCTTCAGGACATTGTCCGTCCCGTGAACTTCCTCAGGGTCACTGGTATAGCTCCAGGATCCGTCACTGTAAACAGTCAGTTCGCCATACCGGGTATCGACCGTGACCGATCCTCCGACCGGTACAGCGACAGTAACCGGCAGACCACCGCCTTCAGGGATATAGGCTATTTCATACACCTTCGACGTTCCGGTCCCGTCGATATCGTTATCGAGCATATTGCCGGAAATCAAGTTCGATCCTTCCACAACGATCCCTCTGTCGTCAGTTGCTTCAGGAACATGATTGACATCGTCATCCCCGAATGAGGGACCGAACTCCCTCAGATCGTGCGCGTCAAACTCATGGGTGAACGTCAACGGACTGAAGGACATCACGATCCTTTCGTCGGTGGTGGCCCGCCCGCCAAGGAAAGCGTCGTTTCCGGCATTTCTTCCATCAATCGATGGTACATAGGTTCCGGTATATGACAAGAACCGGTAATGAGGGGGACTCACCGACTCCTGCAGCCGTTCCGCACGCACGAAACAATGCCCTTCCTGCGTGTACGGCGGTTTCGGCTCCGGAATATGGTGATTTGACGTTTCATCTGCCGGCTCATCCGGCGGAAGGATCAGATGGTAGGCATCGCTTTCCGATGTGACAAACAGTCCGGGCGCAAGAATTATCTCCCTGCTGCCGGAAATTCTGAGAATATGGCCATGCATATCCTGCAGTTCTGCATGGCTGCCTGCCTCAGTAACGATACTATCGCCCTGACAGACAGTTTCCCCTTTACGAAGTTGATGCCTGGCTCCGTTTTTATCCTTGACCCAGACCTTCCCGCTGACTTCGAATACCCTCGCGACCGGAACAGAATTATCAGCACCCATTGTTCACTGGATAATTGTTTTCCGCCGGCAGGGGGATGGAATACCGACAATTTGATATAAAAGAGCTAAAAAAAAGAACTTATGACTAAAAAACGGAAAATATCGCGGAAAATAAACTCTATATTATTACGCAACAGTACTTTACATGTATTGAGCCCGTGTGTTGCCGCTATTATCGGCTTGATTTTTAAAAAAATGAATCCCGGGTCGTTTTTCTTAACACGCCGAATCGGAAGCCGCGCTTTATGGAAGCTCCGACATACGGTTATGATGAGATGGGGAAAAAGGAAATGAATCGGAGAAAGGATAAACGAGAGGATCATGAGCAAATCAGAACCCTGCCGGGACAGTCTCCCGGTGGATCCCGGTCAACCGGACCTTCTTCCAAGTTTGCTCGAAAAAATGGAAATAAGGCCCCCCAGCATCATGTAACCGACGATCACCTCGACCGAGACAAGGAAAGTCGACAGCTGGGTAATCGGAATGATATCGCCAGATCCATAGCTGGTAAAACTTATGATGCTGAAATACATCATTGAGGGCAATCCGAAGGTTATGTACTGGCATTTGAAGTTCTCCTCACCGAGAAGGGTGTAAAGCAACGCGAACAGCAGAACGAAAGCAAAGGTCCAGAAAGCCCAGCGTTTCAATGAACGGCCGCAATCCGCAAATAACCACCAGATGAAAATCACCGATGAACCGGACCGGGAATGGTAAAGCTCTTCAAGGTAATCGACGTCCCTCAGAAACTGGATAAATCTGGGGTTCCCGTATGCTGATGTCGCATGTACGCCTCTGCACCTCATCTTCGTATCGAGATAGAAATCAAGCCGGTGCTTCCATAATTCACCCGGACGAAATCCGCTCTCCTTGAGGATCTCAGGCAGCACCTGCTGTTCGTAGGTGACTGAAAACACTTTCGCATGTTCGAGATTTGCGCCGGAAAAGTCTGTTCCGCCGAAATGGGCACAGGAGAAATCCGCACCGGAACAAAGGGCGTTTGACAGTGAGGTTCCCTGGAAATCAGCATTGCAGAAAAGAATATTCTTGAGACAGGCATCCTCGAACGATGCTTTTTTCAGGTTGGTTCCACGAAAATCCGCCCCTTCCAGATTGGAAAACAGAAAATGAGCTCCTTCCAGATTGGCGAAGGCAAAATTGGCCTTTTTCAGGCTCAGCAGGGAAAAATCAGCATTGCTGAGGCATGCACGGGATAAATTGATCCCGTCCAGATTGATTTTCGGAACGATGGTGTTAAAATCCACTCCTGAAAAATCTATTTCTTCATGGGGAAACCCTTCCCTCCAGGAGTTCCATGCTTCCGCTCCCTGTTTCAGAATAGGTAAAAGACCTTCTGAAGTCATTGTATCCGGGCTCCGTGTTTCTTTATTTTGGCTGGATCGGGCATCGTTTCCGGATAAAAATACGGAAATATTTTCAGGTAATGAACTGAAGGGAATCCCTGGCTGGTGTTATTTCGGAAAGGAACACTGCAGTTCGGGCGCAGGACCGCTATCATGGACTATCGAGGACGGGGACTTCTGTTTCCTTCGTCAACTACAGATGCCGCAGCCCTGAAAGAGGCTGTCGAGGCTCGTTATCCGAACGGTAACGGTTCTGCAGAGCAGCCGTTTTTCTGAGAATACCCAGGGAACAGGGATGCCCGGCATGACGAACAGCAGGGAAATACACCTCTTCGCACCTGAGAAACGACCGGAAAAAATGATTTCAGGAATCTGCCGGCAAGAGGACTTTCGCGCCTCTGATACTGTGGTTTTTCATCTCCATAAGCGCCCTGTTCGCATCATTCAGCGAATAGACCTGTATTTCAGGTTTCATGGACATCGATGCTGCAAGACCGAGAAACTCCCGGACATCTGAACGGGTAATATTGGCAACGCTCCGGACCTCCTTTTCCATCCAGAGATGGCGTTCATAATCCAGATCAGCGAGGAGACGGCGATCCGATGTTTCCTTCCGGATCGCGTTGATGACAAGGCGGCCACCCGGATTCAGTCGTTCGAGGGCAGTTATTACCGGAAGCCAGGCCGGGGTGGTATCGATAATCGCATCGCATGATTCGGGAGGTTCCGCTTCAGTGCCGCCGGACCATTGTGCACCGAGTTTCTTTGCAAATTCCTGCTCTCTTTCGCTTCGGGCAAAGACAACGACCGGCGAATCGGGATAGAGAAAACGGGCGAGGGACAGGACAAGGTGACCCGAAGCTCCGAAACCGGTCAGTCCGAGCACCGATCCGTTTTCGATGCCGGCAAGCATGAGTGAACGGTATCCGATAGCTCCGGCACAGAGAAGTGGCGCCGCTTCGGCGGACGAAAACACATCGGGGATTTCATAGGTGAATGCTGCAGGTGCAACCATGTATTCGGCGTAGCCGCCGTGGACATCACGTCCGGTTGCCCTGAAACCGGCACAGAGGTTTTCCTGGCCTTTCCTGCAGAATGAACAGGTTCCGCAGGCAGAATGGATCCAGGCCACCCCCCTTCTGCTGCCGACATCGATATCTTTGACGTTTCTGCCCCGGTCAACGACCTCCCCGACGACCTGATGGCCGGGAATGACAGGAAAAACCGGAGGCGGAGTACGCCCCTCGATTTCGTCGAGCTCGGTATGACATACTCCGCATGCATGCACCCTCAGGAGGAGATCATTCTCTCCGGGAACGGGAACCGGAAAATCCGCAAGGGTCAGCGGATCTGCAGTTTCACGGAGGGAAACAATCCTCTCGAGGAGCATCGCTTTCATGGCATCCGCTGTTCGGTTATATAACCGGTGGCGGGTTCATGCCGCACGTCAGAACCGCTTCCGGTAGACATGGCAGTATGGCTGGTGGCCTGTTCTGGCATAGTAATCCTGATGGTACTCTTCAGCCACCCAGAACTTCCCGGCTTTTTCAAGGGTTGTCACAACGTTGAACCCTTTCTCTTTCAGGATACCGACAAGTTTTTCCGCAACAGCCTTCTGTTCCTCGCTGGTATAAAATAACGCCGACCTGTACTGAGTACCGATATCGGGCCCCTGCCTGTTGAGCTCCGAAGGATCGTGAATTTCGAAAAACAGTTTCGCAAGGGTTTCATAACTGACAACCGAAGGGTCGAATTCGATTTCCACTGCCTCGGCGTGGCCGGTTTTCCCGGTGCAGACCTCCTTGTATGATGGATCTTCGGTCTTCCCGCCCGTATAACCGGACTTGACTGAAAGCACTCCCTTCAGTTTGCTGAAATGATATTCCACGCCCCAGAAACACCCGCCTGCAAAGACAGCTTTCTGTGTGGTTTTCTCTGTCCCGGCTTCGGGCATGAAGCAGAGCGAAATCGAATTGACGCAGTGCCTGACATTCCTGCCGGTCATCCCTTCGCCGAAAAAGACATGGCCGAGGTGCGCCCCGCAATTTGCGCAGAGTATCTCCGTACGGCTTCCGTCGGCATCGGGAATCTGTTTTACGGCGCCTTCGATGGCATCGTCGAAGCTCGGCCATCCGGTGCCCGACTCGAACTTGTCGTTGGAACGAAAGAGCGGAGCGTTGCAGCGTTTGCAGAGATAGGTGCCGTCATCCTTGTTACGGTAATATTCGCCGCTGAATGGGCGTTCGGTTCCTTTATTGACGATCACCCTCTCTTCATCGGGGGTAAGGTCGTTATATCGCATTGTTGTCTCCTTTGGTAATGTTGCATCAGGTTTTGCGGACGGGAGTGGCTGCCGCTCTTCCATACAGCCGCCGACTGTGGCAAACAGGCTTGCAAGCAGAGAGATCACGAGCAGCAGACGGCTGAATTTTCTTGTCAGAGCGGAAAACATCGGGTTCCTGTCCATTTTTTCAGAATTTCTTACAAAAACCCTGAAGCGGGACTGATGGTTTCAAAAAACATTATGGAATGAAAAGAGAGAGGGCTGGAGAATCCGGATGCGGAAATACCTGATACCCGGGGCTGAACGGGAGGGACCAGTGCAATCTTCCATAAAGCAGGCCGGGACATTGCACGAATAACGGCTGTAAGAGGCGCTACGACATGCAAGCCCGGCAGGAAGGCTGTTCGCTCAAAGCGTGAGTCAGAACATGTCGGGATCGTTTTCGATATCACCGGGTTTTGGATGCCGTGTAAGCGCAGTGACCGTCTTGACGACAGTGGTTCCGGCTAAAAGCGCTCCGGCCCCGAGGACTGCGATTCCCGAAAGGCCGTGGATAAACGGCATGGCCAGGGGGGTAATCAGTAGTGCGGGACCCGCTACGGAAACGACTTTCTTGAACAGCGCGCCGGTATCGACGGGAGGTACGGATGGAACCTCGTTGAGCTCGTTTTTATCGTTTATATCTTCCATTTTGAAGAACGGTTTATTTGAATGAAAACGTATGGCCTCTGCCGTGCCTGTGATAACCTGTCCAAAAGGACAGGAAAGATGCGCCCGGATGCCGGAAATCCTGAAAACCTGGCCGCGGCTTCGTTCAGCTGTGTACTGTAAGTTAAAAAAAATAAAAGTAATTGTGCTTTTGCAAAAAAGGATGCCTTATCCTATTATTAGGCTTTCTTTCAGGGACAATTAGCTCAGCTGGTTAGAGCGTTCGCTTCACACGCGAGAGGTCAAAGGTTCGAATCCTTTATTGTCCACCTCCTTATAATACAACAAGATACAGTCGGCACCCAAGCACCACAAAACACCACGGGGGACAAATAGGGGACAAAATCCGACAGAAACGCTACCCCCCTGCTCGGTTTATGAGGAAATTCAGGATGAAATAACCCGCCGCTCCGATGCCGATTTCCTTGAGGGGAAGCTGCTCAAACAACCCTTTCTTTTCTGACTTCTGGAACACGGCCATGTCGGTCGTACTGTCATGAGGACTTTTCCCGGTGATGCTGGCTATCATCTCACCGCCCTTCTTTCGAATGATGATGCTCTTTTCATCCCTGGCTTCGTAGTGCAACGAATCCTTTTTCCCTCCGCGGCGAAACACCTGGGCTTTGACGAAAGCATCCTCATATTCTGACACTGAGCCGCAAGAAATGGCCCTGGAGGACAAAAGAGCATCAGTATGGTGTGATGTATTGAATTCGCCTATCATCGAGGCACTGCTGCCCGCTTCGGCAGCATGCTCTTTCAGTCGTTGCAGGATAGGCCGGTCATCCTTTTGGATGATTTTCTTGAGGATCTTTGCGCTCGAGGCCTGCGCGACTGGGACCGAAGCCACCAGGTCACCAGCCTTGTTCTTGCTGTACGAAACTGGGGTCCGCAGGGCGTTCCCTGCCTTGAGCATCATCAGCTCGTTTTCGAGCGAACGAAACTGCCAGTATCCTCCTCCTATGCCGGCGAGGACCGCCACCAACATGCCGGTTTTAAACCAGTCAATCTTACCGGCAAATTCAATCAACTTCTTATTCATTGCTCCCCCTTTCCGGTGTACTTGCGTTTAAAAGCCCATATATGGTTGTCCCTGCTCCAACAATCGCGCTCGATGGCTCACGATTGATGATCGCATAGACGATAGCAATAATGCCAGTCCCGACGAGCCAGATGCTCCGTTTTGTCGAAGGCTCTTTCCACCGGGCCGCAATCCAGGCAAGGGCCTTTGTCATGTCGATAGCTTTCAGCATGCATATTTCTCCTTGTACTTTTTGATTGCTTCGACGTGCATTTCCGCGATCATATCACGCCCGAACGATGACTGCATGAGCTGACAGTCTTTCCTGGTATCCATGAACAGGTTTTCCGTCAGGACCGCCGGGCAATTCGTTTTCGGAAGGATGCTGACCTGGTCAGTCTCCTTGTCGCTGTCGCCGTCTGACCGATCACGTCTCATCGGGAAATTCTTGAGAAATACGGTTTCAGCGAGCTGATAGAACAGTTCCGCCAGATCGTCGCTTATGGTTTTCCCGACACTGGTAAGAACCTCGAACCCTGTACCTCCACCTGCATTTCCATGAACCGAAATGAGGATGCACTGATACCCGTCCCTGTTGGCAGCCGCAATCATCCGGTTTGCCCGGATGATCCGCTCCGTTATGCTGACATCATGCTGCTCGGGAACCAATCTTGTGCAGTGTATTCCAGCCTTTTGCAGACCCACAACAACTCTGTTCACTATGGCTCGGTTAAACTCATATTCGAAGAGCTGCGTTCCGTCCGGCCAAACTGGAGATCGTTTTCCCGGCGTATCCTGCCCGTGGCCGTTATCAAGTATTACGTAAAGCGGTCTCATGTTTTCTGGTTCGGTTTAAACAGTTCTCTTTGAGGACAATCAGGAGCATTCCAGCACTTCAGGCGTTCAAGCATCCTGTAAACTTCCGGCTGTGTAAACGTCTCTTTCACTTTTGCTTCCGCGACGGTATGCCGAGCTTCCGCAAAGTATTTGACCGCCTGGCCCACTGCGACAAGTAACCGGCCAGCCGCAATCAATACCGCCGCCAACCCTGTCATCAGAGCACC
Organism: Chlorobiaceae bacterium; assembly: GCA_013335405.1. Taxonomy (GTDB): domain Bacteria; phylum Bacteroidota; class Chlorobiia; order Chlorobiales; family Chlorobiaceae; genus Chlorobium. The sequence continues at coordinate 40,525 of JAAXVR010000010.1, read as the reverse complement.
AGCATCAGAAACACTCAGCCCAATAAGCCTGCCAGCTATAACCGCAAGAGCGGCACCAAAGATGCCTGCATCAGCAAGCTGACCGAGACTATTCAATACTCGCTGCGGCATCACTCTTCGGATTTCGTATTGCATACCTCATCACTGAGAAAAAGATGGTTGACTGCCTCCCCAATCATAGGAAAATCCCGACTGATTGATCAGGCAACCTCTTTGACGGTAAGCACGAGCGGAAGGTTTGCAGCTCCTATATAAGCCGTTCCTGAAGCGTTACTCGTCTTGTAATTGACCTTGTAGGTTATCGTCGTGCCTGCCGCAACGTTCGGAGAATCCAGGAACTCCCAGGACACCGGAATCATGTCAGAGTTGAGAGGCCCCTTTACTGCGACAGCACCCAAACAAGCAGTGTCAATTTCACTACTCATGATCGCACTGACACTGCTTCCGCCTGTCACCTCCCTTCGAATATCGAGATAGGTGTAATAGCTCGTTGAAGCGTTCCTGATATGCCCGAATCCCGAAACCATAATTTTGCTGTTCGCTCGTTTCGTAACGAGAGACGGAGCCGGGGCTGCGGCGGTCTGCCATGTTGTCGAGGTTGTATTGAGAGCTGTCGAATCCTCTGCACTCACCACCTGGAGAATCCCCTTCTGATGCGCATTGATAAGCGCGACAATATCAGCCGGAGAATAAAGTCTCAGTCCACCTTCATTCCCTCCAGAAATCTCACCAGCGGATGCTTGAGCAGGCAAGGGCTTGAATAATGTCCCGCCTGGCGTAATGCCATCATGGACCGCAATCAGCCTCTGATCTGTGATATAGACAATGACACCTGCCGGAAGCGTCTGCGCTGCGTTCTGTGATGCTGTTCCCCTGAGTTTCTGTCTTGGATTTACGCTTGCCATTTTATCAGTTTGTTTGAGTACCTATAATTGAGCCTGATCCCGTTACAGTGCAATACGAAATCCCGTCAACTGCGATACCAGCGCTACCTCCGGAACCGTTAACACCGCTACCGGAACCGGTATATCTTACACCAGCGTCACCGTTTTCAGATAGGTCTCCACCTGCTCCGCCTGTTCCAACAGTTACATTGTGCGTATGGGCTGTTGATGCTCCTCCAGTTGTTGCCGTTCCGTTATTGCCGTAAAGAACTAATTTATCGTAGTTGCAATATCCGGTTCCCTTTGACCCTACAGGATATCCTGCTCCTCCACTTCCGGGCGTGCATGTTTTGTGCTGATTTTCATAAAAATACGCATATCCTCCGCCGCCACCTCCGGAGCATATAACACCATTGTTCTGCACAGTAATAGCTGTTCGCGTATATATAGATGATCCCCCATCCTGAGCATCATAAAAAACCGAAAAATCAGTTAATGACCCGCCTCCGTTTCCGCCCTTACCACTTATAACTCCGTTATTTATTAATAGCAAGTTGACTCCTGCAGGCCATGATCCAACAGTAAAGGCATAACCTACTCCTGATGTCCCGACCTTAACTCCGCTTTCGATCAGACACGTCACCGTTTTACCAGAGTCAGGAGGGTTATAGCTTTTGTCGTATTCGGTTCTGAAGTTCACATCGACGGCATCCGCATCGATGACTACAATAAGACCCTGATCCGGTAGATCTCCGTACTCATACCAGCTCAACTCCTGGGCCTTTGCCTTGAGAAAATCATCCCCTGGATTAATCTCGATTATCTGACCTGGGACTGTAGCCTGTTCACCGCTTGGAAGCTGAAGCGGCCAGGCTTTCAGGTTGTAAGCCTGAGCAAGCCCGAGAGAAATGTTTCCATGCCTCCACAAACTGAACTCGAACGCCCGAGGAGCCTCCCTAAACCTCGCAAGGATTTTATACGCAAGGTCTGAAGCCGCCGGCCTGTTGTTCCTCGGGATGAACCGGCTGAATATCTTTTTGATCGACGGTTGCCCGTTCCATACCTCCGCCTCATCGTCGATTACAGCAACCGCAGCCGTGAAGTTGGTTACATCGTCCGAAGCCTCGAGAGGATTCCTCATCCCGTAATAAACCCAGGTCTGGCTTACCCTCTTATCCGGCTGATCGGAAACCGTGAAGGAACCCTTCGCCCATGAATCCTCATCAATCTGAACTGACGGAGTATTGAGCTTCCTCACAACATCAAGCCGAATCTTCCTGTTGATGTCATCCGACCAGATAATCAGGCCGCATTGCTCTATCAGCTCATTGATCAGCGTCCTTACTGCTGTCGGTTCTGCAACAAGGCCGTAGTAAAGCCGACCGATATACAGGTCCGTTTTCGCCTGCCAGTCCGAAAGTGTTATCCATGACGTATCAACGGCCGTATAGTTGACAAGCAAATCATAAAGGATGTCTGACGGGTCCAGGCCATTTCCGCCAGAATCGAAAACAGCATAACAGAGCTGAACGATGTCGTTCTGCTTATGCTCAATCGCCGACGTGCCGAACTGCGCCCTGGTAATCGTCATCGCATCGCCGGACCGGGTGAAGGAACAGATTTCTTTGCCGCCAATGGCCACGTACCCACTCGTAGGGTATTCAGAATCGCCTATTCCCGTCGGAGTGAGGGAGAATGATGTAGCGGAGCTGGTAACGTCCCCGAGGCACCGGCCTGTGCTGATAACCGGACACTGAGCCTTCTCATCATCAGCAAGCTTCAGAATGTCTTTGGCGGTAATCGTTACCTTCCCATCAAGTGACGGACCGCTGATCTTCTCAATCACGAATGACCTGGTTTCCATTTGAGAGAGGGCCTGCCCTTCTATGCCGACGATATACCGGATAACGGCACCCTGCATGTACTTGTATCTCGCTCGAAACTTGCCCCAAAACGTGCCCATGGGATACGGATCATACCCCCTTGTCGACCAGTAGGGATCCCCTGCATTGTGCGTTTCCGGCCAACGGTGATCGACAAACGTCACGGTCAGCGAAGCCCGGACACCGAGATTTTCCCCGAGCGAAACCTGCTGGGGCCGGAAGGATACCGAAGAGATCGAAGGAATTGCATCCACGGCCCCCTTGTCGTCCGCATCGGCATAAGCGAATCGAAGCGTTGCCGTCGTGCCGGAATAGTTCTCCGTGTCCTGACACGTCGCAATGGTCTTGTAGCACTCTCCGCCGCCGTTCAGGAAGCCTTCATCATCACAGCCGACGTATGCCGAAAGCAGGCCATCATCGTCTATGGTTGCCCCGAAATCCGAACCTTCATCATCGAAGCTCCTGAGGTAAACGATATTCTCCGCCGCATATTGCGCTCCACAGGGAGCATTACCAAAGCTCCTCGAACAGATCGGAACGTCAATCTCGATGTAGGTAACAGCTTTCATGCGATGCCCTCGATGTCAAATGAAACCGCCATGAAAGGACCCGGGCCGCTGTTCTGTGGTTGAGGAACTCCACCTTTTATCCAGCAGTAACCGATCTCCAGAGCGTAGTCTGTCAACCTCCACGCATAGAAAAATGGCGCCGTAACCGAAGCAGCGACGAACCCTTCAAACGTCTGCCGATACCAAGCAGGCGTGATGTTCTTCACGCTCACCGCCGACCGGTACGTTGTCCCCCGGATGATTCGCCCCAAAAACTGCCCCGACTCCGAAAATCCACTGACTGCATCCACAGTACGGCCGTATGGGATGGGAGTGTGGCCAACGTAAGTGTTCCTCGGCAACAGCATTATTTTCCCGACGTACAGCACCGCCAAAACCGGCTTCGTGCCTGCCGGAGTGATCTTCAAGCGAACCGAGTAGTAAGAGGCACTGGCAAACGTCTTCAGAATCGGTTTATCATTCGACGGGCTGAATGATGCCACAATATCAGCCCATGCCCCGCCCTGGGCTGCCTGACCCTGAATCACCAATGCAAAAGCCCCTGACCCGAAATTATGCCCGGCAAAACCGATATAGTCAACAGCCTGGCCGCCGAGCGTCACCGTCACGTACTGAACCGAACTCGAGTTATCGCTTTTCCATCTACTCGTTGTTTCAGGGTGAGCCAGGTTTGTCGCTGGAAACGCCGCCTGTTCGCTGTCTGCCACGACGTTATAGATGGTCACTTTGTTGTCGTAGCCGATATACTGTTGAAGTGCCGTGCTCATCGGATGTTGACGGTTCCACCGTCCGCAATAAACTCGTTCAAAAGCTCTGCTACTTGCTGGCCAGTGTATAGGTTGCTCGGGTTAAGGCCGTAGATCGTTACTGACTTTGACGTTCCTCCAGAGACATCTGAAACCGGAGTTGCCGCTGTCGATCCTGCAACCGATGGGGCGGAGCCTTTCCCGCCTCCGTTAAAACTCGTCTGCGAAATGGCCATAACCTGCGCAAGCCCTGCTGCAAGTGTCGTCGCTGCAAGAGCGATCCCTAACGGACCCGGATACTTTGCAATGGTCTTTGTATAAGCCTCGTAAGTATTGATCAGAGCATTCGCAATACCAGCGACCTTGTTAATCTCAAACATGGTCTTATTGTACTGAGCCACACCAGAGGTGATATTCGCCAATGTTCCAAACACATCTTTTACTTGCTCCTGCAAGCTCATATTCATGAACTTCTGGCGCTCTGTCCAGCCTTCTTTGTCAATGGCATTGAGCTTGTCCTGGTGCTCCTTTTCGAGCTGCTCTTTCAGGTCATTGAACTCAAGCTGTGAAACAATGTCCGATTTCCTCCACTTCTCGAGATCAGCCATTTGTTCCTTGAACCGGTCAAGCTCCAGCTCCCGTTTCGTCTTGAAGTGGTTTCGCAGCTCCTCAAGCTCCTTCTTCATAGCTGGAACACCGTTGATTTCGTCGAGCTTCTTTTTATGATCCTGCTCGAACTTGAGCATCATCGCGTTTGCTTCACCAGTCAGTTTCCCCTTGTCCTTATAGAAAGCAACAATCAATTGCTTACTCTTTTCATACCTCTCATTCTCGGCCTCGATCTCATCCTGAAGGCTCTTTTTCAGCTTCTCGAAAGATTTCGCAAGCTCCTCGGCTTCTGTCTGCGCCTTACTTTTTCCGTTACCTGAACCATTGCCATCACCACCCCCTGTTTTCGGAACAACACCGAGGCTTTCAGCGGTCATCATTTTCAATCCAGAACTACTCTTATCAAGTCCACCCGCATCGTTTACGTCCTGAATAAGCTGCACCGTCCGCATTTTCTCCATGTTCATCTTGAACACTGCATAAGCATTGTTCAGACCCCATATTGAACTCGCCAGTTTATCGACCGTCCATGAAATAGCTTTGAATGTTGCTTGAATATCATCGCTGTTTGTTTTCATGAACGATGAAAGTAATTTCATTGACTCTCTTAGATCATTAACGGCACCCGTTTCCTCAATGAACTTGCTGTTCGTCATACCAATGTCTTCCCTGAGATTCCCGTAATCGACGGAAAGCTGCTGCATCTGACCAGAAAGCGTCTTTGCCTCATCCCTGGCTGCGCGGCCCATTTCCTGCCGGACTTCCTTCAGAATAATCGCCTGAGCCTCAGCCGCCCGGCCAGACTCCCACAACGATTTCACGAGGTCTTTCTGTGTTTCCGTAAACTGGATGCCAACACGCTGAAGCGCGGTTATGCCAATAATCGGATCGTTCAATGCTTTGCCGAGCTGAAGAGCAGAACTCTTGAGGTCCTGACCGAGAATGACGCTCATGTTCAGCGCGGCCTCTGTCGCCTCTTTGAAGGTTGGCCCGGCGATGTTTCTGAACGTCCCGAGAACCGCCATCATCGATTTAATATCATCGTCATCGAACGTCGTGGCTTTCTGAAGTTCCGAAGCGTACTTGGAAAGCTCCTCAGCCGTGAAACCTGCCGCATTGCCAGTGGCCTTCAAAACGGACTCAAGCCTCTGGCCTGCACGCTCGGCTTCACCACCCAGGGTTATACAATCCTTCAGAAACCCGACCAGTTCAGCCGCACCTAAACCAATACCAAGAGCGGCAAAAGCGGAAGTAACCATAGCCATTTGGTTTCCAAACGTCTCGACAAGAGCCCCTGATTCTTTGAGTTTCGATTTCAGCTCACTGTTATCGCCGCCAATCCTGACATTGATCTCGCCTACTGTTGACATTCCTCGTCCTCAATGAGGTTATAGAGCCTTTCCTTGTCTTCTTCCGTCATCATTTCCGTCTGTGGAACCTTCGCACGATAAATCCACCACCATTCCTCGGGACACATGCGCCAAAACTCGGAGGGCTGAATACTCCACATGCCAACGGCAATCTTGTAGTATTCAGCCCATGGAATATCCCCGTCATCGCCACCGTCCGCTATTTTTTTTTACCACCTTTCTTTTCCTCAATCGTTGCCGGTAATACCACATCTTCCTGGAAAGGAAGGGCACAATTCAGGATGCTCTCGATGATTTTCATGTACGCATGATCTTTCGACGTACTGACGATGAAATGCACGTCCTCCCGAGTGAGCTTGAAACCGGCCTCACGATAAACCGGCCACAGCATTTTCACGTACTGCGTAGGCCGCGGCTTGTTGTCATTCAGCATCATCAGCTCGTGGTAAATAGAGCCAACAGCAAGCTCAATCTCATTCACCAGTTCAAAGGAGAGTTTCACCTGCTGGGTTTCACCGTTATGCTCAACGGGAACCGTTTTGTAAATCGGTGCCATTATGTTGCCGCAGTAAAGGTTACTTCGCCACTCGATTTGAACGTCGCCTCGAATGTTATACTCTCTTTGTAGTTCGCACCGAGTTTGAAGTTCGATATGATGAAAACACCTGCCCATGCACCGATACCGGCAATACTCAGCTCGACATCTGCTTTGATATTCGAACTGGACGATGCTTTCGCGGCAAACGTGGTGTTTTTCATCACACCCTGAACCTGGCATTCCACGCTTTTCTGTCCCGGCTCGTCGAGGAACGTCTGCCAACCGGAATCATCGTCCGACGTTACATCAACCGGCTCGTTATTGACGGTGAGGTTTTTCACCTTGACACCGGCCTTTGCCGTACCGCATTCAACCGAGTCTATCTTGAGAACGGCATCCCTGCCGTTTGCTCCCTTTGGTAATCCAGGCATCGCTTCTCCTGTTTTTTTCGTTATGTGGATGTTTCGTATTCGTGCATCAAAACCCTGAACCGCTGGACTCCATGGCGGGTAAGGCCGTCATCCTCCGTCATGGTTTCACTGTATTCCTGCTGGCAGGACACCACATGATATCCTTCAACGGCAAGCGGCTGATTATGCAGTGCGCGGTAAACTTCCATCATCATGTTCTTCAGCTCAAGCATCCCCGCATATCTCGACCAGGAATGCACCGTCACCGTTACTTCAAAGCCGTTCGTATCGTCCGTGTCCCACTCGATACAGGTTTCTTCTCCGATCCTGACGTAAGGAAAGGCTGCTCCATCCGGCACATAATCGAACACATCTGCCGTCACCCCGGCACTCAACGCATCAAAGATGGTTTCCTGTAACTGCGGAGTCATTTGATCGCCCTTATCGTTGCCTTCTGAATATCCTCCTCGATCTCTCTCCGATTCTTTTCGAGGGCCGGGACAAGCCAGGGATGTGCCGGCATGTTCGACGTTCCAAACTCCTGCACCTTTGCATACTTCAGGCCCGATCCGACCAGAACCCAATTCTCTTCCGGCTCTATCGCAATCGACGACACCATAATGCCAGTGTCAGTTTTCGGGGGCTCACCCGGTCCAGCCGCCTGGTGATACTTGCCTCTATTCTTCCGGTAAATCCTTCCTGACCGTCCGCCCTGCTGTATGCTCTTTCTCGCCTCGTTCTGGACTTTGACGGCTCCTTTCAGATAGGCCTTGAAAAGTGTTGGCCCGAGGGAATCGGCCATAGACTGAAACTTCGCCCTGATCTCATCGATATGTTCGACCGAAATTCTTGCCTTCATGTCGCAACCCCATCTTCGCAGGTTATCTCAAGCCACCGATGCTTCTCCTCCAAGTCAAGAACTCCCCTGATTTGCAGCTCTCTCCCGCCATATACCACCGTCATATCTGCTTTCACGTCGTCCCTGAACCGGCAATAGATCACATGGGAAACCGTAGCGTTCAGCTTTCCGTACTTATAAGACTCCCTCGATCCGACCGGGATCACTTTCGCACGAACCGTCGCCACCGTTATAGCTTGGGAACCATTGATACCGCCCGCCGCATCTTTTGAAAGAACTTTCTCCCTGAACGTCACGCTGTGCCGTAACAACCCGGAATGAAGGTCACTGCATTTCATAGCACTTCGATCCTGAAGGGATAAATCACGTCCTTTGCGCCGGAAGCGATGATTGCTGGCGGACTCCCCGCAGGAACCCCGCCCCGGTTGTCGTAGAGCCAGGAAGCCAGCATCTTGATGCCGGTCTTGATCTCTTCCGGCACGTCCGTTTCTTCTTCGCCAAACCCTGCCTTGTAGGTGATGGAGATGTCGTACTTGAAAAACGTCTTCAAGTACACGCAGCCGGTCGTCAGATCGGCCTCGTAATCCGTGCCGTTCTCAAGCTCTATGCCTTCAGCCTTCACCGAAGTAACCTGCGTCACGCCATACGGCAACACCACGCCCCGATTGAACCGGGGATGTGCGCTCAAACCGAAAGCATCACCACCAATCAGCGGCATCGAGTCAACCGTCGCCACCCATTCCCGCGTCATCAAATCCCGCTGGAGAAAGGCTATTACCAAGCCCGTCGCCGTATTGAGGATCCCGGCAAGAACCGCGTCGGCACTTTCAACCCCGATCCAGTCGGCCAACTCCTGAACCGTTACCGGACTTTCGAGCTGGTCTGATGTTTTTACTGATGTCGCCATGATTTACTGCGGGGCCATTTTTTTTTACTCATGCTTCTTTTTTTATAAAAAGGGCCCGCCGGTGGAAAAGGAGGACTTAAACCACCAGCGAACCCCCCGCCATGAAAAAGGAATTTCCTTACGCTGCTGCGGCAAACGAGCCTTTCACGAACGCCTGGGGCCTTTCGATGGTCAGCGTCACCCGCTCTTCACCGAGGATCACCACACCGTTCTTGATGAACAGGTCCGCATGCTGCTCTGCAATGCGGATATTGGCCGATTCGTCTTCCCACATATTGCAGCCGAGCTGGTAGTTGCCGACAAGGAAATCATCTTCCGTGATCGCCGTGTTCTCGAAGATCGGCACCCGCCAGATGCGCGGAATACCGCCGTCGTTGACGTTCACCCACAGATACCGGTCATCGGAGCCCTTGAGCAGCTCGATTTCCGCCCAGTTGTTCGGGTGCAGGAGAATGGCGTTTACCGGGTACTCGGCTACCCTCGCCAGGGCGATAGAGCGGCGCAGATGATCAAGCTCAGTCGTGCCGGTGGGCAAATCGCCGATGTCCTGGACGTTGCTGTTTACCATGAAGCCCTCGATCTCTCCGTTCAAACCGGTGCCGTAAAGCAGGTAGTGGTCTTCTTTGGCCAGGATGCCCCAAATCAGGGCATTGTCGATGCGGTTGCGGAGCATAGCCGCATTGCGGAGAACCTGACGGCTCGAGGTGACGAAATGGGCCACCGTCATGAAGCTTTTCTGCTTCAGGTCGAAGGTGAGCTGGGATTCAGCTTTTGCGGCAAGCTCGGCGGTCTGTGCAGCCGCATTGTTCACGAAGATTTCCTCGACGTACTCGACAACGCCGTCGGTGTTCGGAGTGACGGTCAGCATGCTGCGGATATGATCAACCCTGCGGCCAGTCGATTCGACAATTTCCGGCTGACGCATTGCGCGGATCAGGTCTCCTGCGGAGTTCGATGCCGAGGTAAGCTGCGTGACGGCCTTGCGCTCAAGCCTGTGGAAGCTCTTGAGCGTGAAGATGTCGGTTTTCAGGCCACGGGCGTTCTTGTACTCGTCGCTCATGGCGAACTGAAGGCCCGGAGAAACATTGATGGTTTCCCCTTCGGCACCACTGCCGAAAGCGGCGGCCCGCTGCGCTTTGGCTTCCAGCTCCTTGATGCGGTCATCGAACTTCTTGGTATCCTCCCCCATCTGCGTGAGCCTGTCGCCTACGGCCTTGATCTGCCTGGCCGTTTCAGTGGAGGTTTCGCCGTGAGCCTTGATTTCTGTGGCCTGCTTGTCGAGCAAAGCCTTCATTTCCTGGGAGGTCTTGTCAAACGCCTCCTTCAGTTCCACCAGAGATTTGATTTCTTCAGGCATAATACGTTTCCCTTGTTTGACGGGCATACTCGCCCAGTTGTTTGATTGATTCAACGAATGAAGCCACCTCATGCGGCTGATAAATCTCAAGAGTGGTCCCTGCCGGCTCTTGTTCCTTCATCAGTGCCTTATACTCGGCTTTGTCAACCCACTTCACACCGCTGCCGGTCTTCACCCCCGTAATCACCGCTGCCGGGTTTGCAGGGAAAAGGACCGGAGAAAACTCATAGAGCTTGATTTCGAGGAGATGGCGAATAATGCCGCCGCCACTTGGAATCTCTTCGTACTGCTTCTTCACGCTGTCGTAACCGATACTCATCCGGTCCACGACTTTGTCCTTGATGTACTCCAGGCATTCACGCCCGAATGTGGTATCCGTGACCTTCGCTTTCACATAAACACCCTTGTCGTCAGCGTGCATCTCGACGGGCATCCCGAGAGGTTCAGCGTGCATCCACAGGCCTTTGATCTCTTGCTTCGGGAACCGCTCTTGCAGTGTCTTCGTGCAGGCCCCTGGCTGCAAGACATCGCCAACCTCATCGATGTTGCTGAACACCGCGCAGTAGCCCTCAAACGTCATCTCCGAGATGTTCACATTCGTGTCTGCCTTCAATGCCTTGAGCGTGATCATGAGCGTAAAAAGGTTGTGTGATCGGTGTCACCGGCAATAAAAAAAATTCCCGACGGATTGGCGGTTGAGGGTAGGATCAGGCTCTCGTTTGGCAGTGTCAGGGAGAATCGCAGGGCGGTTTTTAAGGACTGGTAGGGGTTTCGTGTGAGGGGAATAAAAAAAGCCAGTCTATTCAACCGGCCTTAGCAATCGCCTCTCTTTCAGGAGCTTCAGAGCAGTTTCGGTGTACCCGACACCTCCGCCGAATTTCTTCCAGTGCATGACTTCCAGAAGCACCGGATCATACTTGTACTTCCCGGCTTTCCTGCCGTTCCTGAGATACCTGAGCATCTGCGGGGTGTATCCGGTTTCTGCGATGATCTCGTCTTCGCTGTACTTGATTTCTGGCATGAGGTTTCTTTTTTCTGTAAAGATACCCGGCTTGTTTCGCTTTCCCAAACAAGCCGGGAGAAAAAAAGTATCAACCCTCGTCCAGCCATTTGCCCTCAAGACGGTCATGGATGAAGTCTTCGATTTCCTGCCAGTCGTACTCCGTGCAATCCTTGTCGGTGAACAAGCAAAGCACATCGGCAACATCTTCCCGGCTGAGTTCTTCTTCTGAAACATACCCCTCCTGCTTCATCTTGCTGAAGGTCTCGGTCACATCCTCTTCGCTCCATATCTTGAAGCCGATGAGCTTGTCCTGGTCGTAATTCTGGAGCTGCTCGATAATCTCTTTCACTGTTCCGTACATGGTTTCACTCCTCCCTTTCAATGAATTCATCAAACACACCCGGCTCAGCCGAAGGCACCCATACCCCGGTATGGCGGTATTTGTCGTACCACGACTTGTCGCAGTCATTGCAGCCAACTTCCTGCTCTGCCGTGTCACCATCAATGTCGATGCTCTGGCCTTCGATGTTTTCGCCGCCGCAATACGGGCAACAACCGGTCCTGAAATACTCCTGCCAGTTTGGTTTATTCATGGCTGCTCCTTCCCGGTTAAGATTTTCACAACCTGCCTGACTGCAAAGACTGCGTTTCCGGTAATCTTCCTCTGCCAGCAATTTCCGTCCCTACGGCTGAAAACAAAACCATATCTCCGAAGGCTGATCCCTTTTTCAGTGCATAGCTCCCGATACTTCGCCACGGAATCGAAATCAATCTGGACTCTGTTCAACGACGGGTCCATGATAACAGAAAACCCGTCATGTTCGATCTTTTCATATTTCAGCCCCTCCGCCTTTTTGATCTGTTCAATACGCTCCCTTACATTTCTGATCTTGGCGTTATTGTTGCTCAGTTGGTAGGGAGCAAAGCCATACCGCCCCATGAAGTCCTTTGCAAAAACACACCCTATCGACTTTTCGGATAACCCCAGGGCAAGAAGCTTTTCCATTTTCTGAGGTGACGATTGATTTTTCGGCGGTGATGATACAATCTTATTGACCGCCTTCATTCGCTCCTGAAGAGCTTCAAGCTCCTTCAGCTTTTTCACCAGAGACTCTATTGCGTCCGGATCATCACTTGATATTGCATGGTTGCTCTCGGCACTTGCTGCCCGGCTTTTCAGCTTGTCGGCCTTCCTCGAAAGCTCAACGGCCTTTGACGCATAGTTCTGAATCCTCTCGATCTGCCTGCGGTGTCTTTTTTCAGAATGATGCCCTACAAGGATCGGCTGCCCGAACGGTATCTGATCCGCCAACCGCCTCGATGTCTCGTATGCACTTGTTGCTTCAGCTTCGGCTTTTTCTGCTCGAGCTGACAACCTGTCCGCCCTATCTGCCTGGATACTGTGAAAGTCTTCGCGTCCCATATTCTATTTCCCTCCTCAGTTTTTGTTTTCGATTTTTTCAACCTGACCGGCATGGAAGAGATAGGCCACCGCGAACCGGCTGACCTCCTTTTCCTGCTCTTCCATGGAGCCGTTTACCTCGACCGTTTTCTTGAAGTGCATGGTTTTAGGTGTGGACCATACCGGAAACCCGTGCTCGCCCTTTTTGACCTTGTAGCCAACATCTTTCCAGCCATAGAAGGACCGGAACTCTGTCTGTTCCGTCTGCCTCTGGTAATGGAGAATAAGGGCCTGATTGATCGTGTCTGCCTCACCCATCTCCACCAGCAGCTTGACCGCCTGCGATAAGGCTATCAGCTTCGCTTTGACCTCGTTGTACCTGCTTTTTGTTTTCATGGCTTGTTCTCGTTTTACTGTTACTGAAACCCTTCACTTGTCACTCTTTTAGAAACAAAACCGAATAAAAAAAAAGTCACTCCCAATAGACCTTGCCCGACATGGCACCTCGAACCTTCGTGAGCCCCAGGAGCTTCATCACCTGCTCTTTATCCCGAGCCCGTTTGTTTCTCTTCCATTTGCTGTGAAGCTCCTCATACCTTTTCGGGTCCTTGCTCTGGAACACCTCTTCGCCGGTGATGAGGTTGCGAACCATCCGGTCCTGCCCGTTTTTTACGATGAATGCCATGTATTTCATACTTCCTCCTGTTGAATGTTGATTATTGGAAACTCACCCGCTGCCGCCTGATTCTTCTCAAGCCACAGGTCTCTTTTCGCCCTTGCTGCTTCAACGTCTGGAGCAACGCAGGAAAACAGGCCTGCAAACCGGCTCCGGTAGTCGTAGTGCACTCTCGAAACTGTCCTCCTGCCGATCTTGACCAGAAACCGCTCGTAACTCTCGCTCTCAATCATGCAGCTACTGCACCCTTTGATATCGCTTTTCATGGCACTCTCCTCCGTCCGGTTAAAAGTTGTAATCGTAGAACCGCTTCGGCTCCGGGGCGATCTGGAACAAACGCCCTTTGCATACCCACTTGCCGAGATACTTGCCGGCCTCGCTCTTCCAGAGCCTGACGATTTCACCTTCTGGATCAGGTTCATACAGCCACCGCTGTTGATTCTGGTTTGTGCAGTGACCGGCGAAACCTCCAGGAGCAAATTCCGGCTGCCACTCGGGATCCAACGTTGCTTTCATCTTGCGGACCTCAATCGTCCGGTCTGACACGACCTTGACGATCTCGAACGGGTGGACGTCGGTAAACCCGTACTCGTTTGCATAAAAGCATCCGAGAATTTCGGGGATAACCGACTCCGCTGCTGGTGCTGATGCTGGTGCAGCTTCTTGCACTTCCACAACCGGGGCTGTCTCGACGTTGACTTCTTCTTCCTGATTCATAACCTTCTCCTGTTTTTTTGTTGATGATGTACCGCCTTTCTTAGCGGTTGTAGTTGTTTTTGCTGATTTGCCGTTACGGACCTTTTCCGGCGCAGTAAACTGTATGTCGAAAATCTTTGTCATTGAACCCTCCTAAATTGAGTTATCTTATTGAATTTCATGTACTTATAATATACTTTATTTGTTTTGATTACCGAAACAATAGCGTAAAAAAAAAGACCGACCAGAAGTTTATTTACGCTCCTGGGCGGCTGATTATGAAACTGTATTCTCGGGGGAATTATTCCTATCTTTAGGGCAATCAAAAAGATGTTACATCGCGTTTTGCACCCTCGACGCTGGACACCTGAACATTCAATTTGCCATGGGTTACTCTGAAAAAAATGAATATTGAAGAATATTACGAGAAATACGGAAGTAAAATAACACAAGAAAGCGAACGACTTTTCGTTGATGAATTTCTATATCCGATTGTAGGACAGCAAATTGAAAAGATTGTTCCACAGTATCTTTTTTTGGATCGGACTGGAAAATCACGTCGCATTGATTTTGCCTACCATGGCTCAAGATCATGCATTGCTTTAGAGGTAAACGGAGAAACATATCATGCAGAAGGAATAATCCCCAATGAATTATTTGATGATAACTTGTTTCGACAAAATGAAATTCTAAGTAGAGGTTATATACTTTTGCGTTTTTCTTATAACCAACTTCAAAGCACACAATGGAGACATTTGATAATAGATACTCTTCGCGAAACTTTTAGAGTTCATGCCCCAGACTTGTTGTCGGAGTACACTATTACGCCAACGAGACTTCAGGAAGAAGCCTTGCATGCGCTCGATTTTTTCAGAAATACACGAGGATGGAGAAAAGGTATTATTGTTTTGCCTACCGGAACAGGCAAAACTGTTTTGTCTGCGATTGATTCATTAAATACAGGCCGACGAATATTATTTATGGTGCATAGGCTAGATATTTTAGCTCAAAGTATCAATGCCTTCAGGCTTGTAAAGCCAAATGCGCGGATCGGAATTTTGACCGGCGAGGAAAGACTAAATGAGCTTGACTGTGAAGTTCTTTTTGCTTCGAAAGATACTATGAGACAACCTACAGAGCTTAGTCGGTTCTCTCGAGATTGGTTTGATTATATCGTTGTTGATGAGGTTCATCATGGGCAAAGTCCATCTTATCGGGAAATATTGACACATTTTACACCCAGATTTATGCTGGGTATGACTGCAACACCTGACAGACTCGATCGTAAAGATATTTTTGAACTTTTCGATTATAATAAAGTTTATGAGCTTCCGTTGGCTGATGCTATAGATAGGGGTTTTCTCGTTCCATATACTTATTATGGATTGACAGATAATGTTGATTACTCACGTATACGGTATGAAGGTAAAAAGTATAATGTTGCTGATCTTGAAAGATTGTTGATTATTCCTGAGCGAAATGAGGCAATACTAAAAGAATATCTCGATAAAGGTGAAAGTGATAAGGCAATTGGCTTTTGCGTATCTATTCGTCATGCTGAGCGTACAGCTGAATACTTTATGCAGCATGGCATAACCGCAGCAGCGATTCATTCTGGCAGCCCGACGCGGAATGAGGATTTGAAAGCTTTCAGAGAAAATAAAATTCAAGTTGCATTTACAGTTGATCTTTTCAATGAGGGAATGGACTTCCCTAACGTACGCATTTTGTTATTTTTACGCCCAACAGAATCAAAAACCATTTTTATTCAGCAGTTAGGCCGTGGCCTTAGATTGTGTTCAGGTAAAGATCGAGTAAAAGTCCTGGATTTTATAGGTAACTACAAAAGAGCAAATCAAATAAGAAAATATCTGTCAAAAGGACAGAGTTTCGGCAGCGTTACAAAAGGAAATGGTCATAAAATCGAATATGAATATTCGACAGGTTGTGAGGTAATCTTTAACGAGAGAGTAGAAGAGATATTAGATCGCCAAGACGTTCAGGAGATGGGAATCTCTAGGGATGAATTGAAAGATGCTTACTTTGCTCTAGCAGAGACTTTAGGAAGAAAACCGAGCAGGACCGATCTTGAACAAAGCGAATACAAGGTCGCGAATTATACCAGAGTATTTGGAACATGGGTGGCTTTTTTAAGAGAAATCGGCGAATACACAGAAGCAAGCTATCACTATCCTCAAGGAACTCATTTAGGGCATATCCTTTCTATTCTAAAAGTCTTCGGTAGTGGCCTCAGATCCGAAACTCATTTCGATGATAAATATATACGTTTAAGAGGTGGGTTAGACGAAGATCGTCTGGGTATATATCAACGACAAATCAAGTATAAGTTACAAGCGGCAATGGAATTAGGAATTCTGCCTGATGATCGCAACTATTCCACGCATGAAATAACGCCCCTTGAACTCACACCAAAAGGACAAGCGCTATATGACGCATTCAGACCCCTGCTGGATCAGCTTGATTTAGATTTTCCTTTTGATGCTGACGGCATCCCTTCAACAAAGATGCATGAAAGTGACGACTATTATAATCAAGCTATCAGATCTCACATAAGCACCAGCAGTGTTGCCCGAAAGGCCGCTTATCACATTTTTTTGCAAATGCATGCGGTTCAGCAGATGCTGGCGTTTTTATATCACATAATTCGATCTCCTGCGGTTGAGAGGAATACAGTGTATGAGCAGTTTTTCCAGTCTCCATTTGTCCGGCAGTATTGCGATCAAGAAGGTATTGATGAGGCAACCTTGGAGGCAGCACGGCGGCGTTGCCCGTTTTTATTAAATATTCTTGCGGCTTGCGATGTTATAGACACGGAGAGAACAAGAATAACCATAAAAAAACTAATGCTAATGCCTTCGCTATTTAAACCTCATCATCGAGAGGAAACAGAGCGAACAAAAGCTCGCATGCAATCCTTTATTGCAGCATGGCCGCATTCTTCAAGTATGGTTGCCGATGACGACCTATGCATTATTCGAGAATTGTTTGGACACACAATTCTTACATCTGATTATTATTTAAGAGAATACGAAACAATAGAGGTATAAGAAATGGCAAATCGCTCTCATTATAATTCAGGACATATTGGGATGAACTCGCTTAAGAAGCGAGGCCAAGCGCATTCATCAACGGAGCAAGCCCAAATAAAACATTTGGACAAAACGGTTCACGCAGTCGTAACGGGAGATTGCACTGAAATATTACGCGCATTACCGGATAATTCTATTCAGCTTATTGTCTGCGATCCACCCTATAACATTCAATTAGCGGAATGGGATCAACATCAAAATTATTTAAAGTGGGCAACTGACTGGCTTAAGGAAGCAGAACGAGTATTATTGCCGACTGGAAACATTGCGATTTTTGGCGGCCTACAGTATCAGGCAGAGGCCGGTAGTGGTGATTTACTGACGCTTCTTATGCACTTACGGACAGCAAGTAAAATGAGGCTTGCTAATTTGATCATATGGAATTATCCGAATGGAATGGGCGCACAACGCTTTTTTGCGAATCGGCATGAAGAAATTGCATGGTTTGGCAAGACAGAGAAATATTATTTTAATCTAGATGCTGTGCGTGAGCCATATGATGAAGAAACAAAACGCGCTTACATGAAAGACAAGCGACTGCTTGCAGCGAGTATCGAAAAGGGAAAAAACCCGTCAAATGTCTGGCGGATGCCGCGTCTCAATGGCAATTCAAAAGAGCGCGTTGGCCACCCCACTCAAAAACCAAGGGTTGTAATTCAACGCTTGATTAAGGCATTATCTTATCCTGGCTCAACAGTACTTGATTTTTTTGCAGGAAGCGGAGTCACTACCCGAGTGGCGATTGAAGAACAGCGTCATAGCATTTCTTCAGATTTATCACCAACACTTCATAAGTTCTTAAATCAGCAACTTAAGGATGTCAGCCAAGGTGAAATATGGAATGATTGCTCTTGCACTCAGCATTACGAGATTATAGATAATCTCGAACAACATCCGATATTTGGTGATAAACCTTCACCAAAATTTACATCCTTAGAACATCAAACATCAATCTCGCACGATATTCGATCTATTGTCAATATCGCATGAGACATAAAAATATTTAAGTTGACCCTATTACAATCCGTTTATTGTTTAAAAATATCTCCAAAGAAGGTTACTGATGCCAAATATCATTTACGTCCTCACTAATGAATCCATGCCAGGGATCGTCAAAGTCGGACTTACAAATGAAAGCGTCGAATCTCGGATTACGCAGCTCAGCGCACACTCTGGTGTACCGCTCCCATTTGAGTGTTATTTTGCTGCGGAAGTGATTGATTGTGTAAAATTAGAAAAAACGCTTCATCAGCTCTTTTCGGAAGCAAGAATCAATCCAAAGAGAGAGTTCTTCAAGATTGATCCTGAAAAGGTGGTTCTTGCTATCAGCATTGGCGAGTTCAAAGAAATTACCCCAGGAGCTGCTCAAATAGACGTTGAAGAACAAGAGGCACTTGAAAAGGTTAAAGCACGCCGACCTAGACTCAATATAGAAGCTCTTGGTATTAAGCCTGGAGACATCCTTACTCTCTCCCGCGACGAGAACATTACAGCTATCGTAGTTGACAACGGAAAAGTCAATTTCGAAGGAGAAGTCTTAAGTCTTTCAGCGGCAGCATTGAAAGCTTTGCATAGTCTTGGTTATAGCACTCCTGCTGCGAGCGGTCCTGGATATTGGATGTTTGAGGGTGAACTTCTTTCTGAACTACGAAGAAATATGGAATCAAAGCAGTTCGATGACATGTCATCAACGGATTTATAACCTTTTCACCTCCATCTCCAACACCGCGCAGCATCAACAATTGCTTCTGTTTTCAGGTCTCCCTACCGGATCACCAGGGAACTGAAGCGACTCACCTCCATCAACCATTTAATAAAAAAAGAACTCTATAACCATTAATCTCAAACTTTTATTCTTTTGGGATTAATGCTATAAATTTATCAGCTGAAACAAATGCGCTACCTTCTTCGGTTATGATTTTTATTATTTTCTGTTTTTCATCACAGTCAATATTTAAATTTTTTTCATCTATTAGTAGCTCTACAGCTGGACCGCCATCAACATACAATATATAATCCATTACTATAAACTTTAATTAGATTTGTTTTTTAAACTTTGAATAATATCAGGGAATACACCAAACAGCTTATGCATCAATGTTTCAGTTAAAACCTCCGGCTTCATATCAAGAAATGAAGTTTTCGTCTCTTTATTCCACTGGAAAAACCTTTCCAACCATTTCTCACTTACATTTCCTTTTTTAAGATAAATATACATCCTGCCAAATCTTAAAGCATGTCTCCTCTCAAAAAGACTTAATCCTTCATGGAAAAACGACCTAGCTAATGACAACAACAATTTCACACAAATATAGATATAAGCAGTAATCCCAAGTGTTTTGATTAAATAATAAAGCAATAACACCCATGGACCATCTGAGCGTTTATTTCCGAGAAGCGCCGTTTGTACTGAGTCAAATTTAATATTTATTTTCAATTCCGAATTGATATATTTTTGAAGAATATCTAATAATGGCTGACTAAATATTGCCACAAAAAAGCCAAATATCAATAGCATGATAGCACTAAATACAGTGAACGCTCCTGCTCTTATTAAAAAATTACCTCTCCTTGAAAGAACGGCTTGAGCTTTTTCAACAAACAAATCTGTAATAGACAAAGAAAACATTTGCTCTTCAGTCAAAAGAAACATTTCTTTTTCCTTAAGACCACTTACATCAGCGTTATCTGTGTTATTAAAATCACGTCCAATACTCTTTAACGCACTATTTCTTTTCTTAATAATTTTTTCCGCAAAGGCCAAGTCATCTTCTTCATGAAATTTAAAATTCCCACCATTTACTTCACGTACAAACAATAAAGCAGAATAAAATATTATTGATATAACAAATGACACTAAAATTATTTCTACTGGTATATGAAGAGGTATAGGAAGAGGTATAGGAAGATTTATTTTTGGACGATTTTCTTCAAAAAATAGATAATACAATCCCCAAACAGATAAAGATGTTGTAACAACAAAAACAAATAAGAATAATGCTTTTTTAAGTTCCGAAGTTATGATTTTTTTGAAGAAATTTGATTTTGACGTATTGTTGTCCTCAGATTTTTTCTCAGGCATAACCTATATTGTTATGTTAATTTTATAATAAAAGAAATAAATTTAAGCATTATTCATGTAATTACCTACAAAATGACACAAAAAAGATAGTAGTATTTAAGGCATTAATTTGTGAATTAAATATTCCCTACACCACCTCATACACCGCGCAGCACCGACAGTTGATGATGTTCCCCGGACTCCCTGCCGGATCGCCGGGGAACTGAAGTGACTCGCCGCCGACAATGAACGCCTCGCTCTTCCCCACCGTCTGCCCGTTCGCCACCGCATGCTCTTCACGCTCTCGCCCGTCCAGGCATGCAACCCATTCCTGCTTATAGGCCATTCCCGTTGCGTTCATCATCTCGTTCTGGCTGTACCCTGCTGCTGAATGTGTTTCGGTCCTCGATATGCACAATGCCCGGACCTTGCCGAACCCAGGGGCAACACTTCGCAGCTCTTTCGCAATTTCCGGCACTGAACCGCCTTCACCTCGAATGTTGTTGATGATCTGCCTTATTTGCTGCTTTGTGGTGTTAGAAACCAGCTCGATCTCATCGCCGCCATACAGACCGATGTACTCGGCAAGAATCCGTTCGTACATTTCAGGCCTGACAACGCCTTGAGATTTGATATGCCGGGGGTAATAGCCTTTTGCCTGGTCAACGATACGCTGGCCGAACGTGTCAACGGCCGTCTTCCAGCATGCCGTCAGAATCCTCCGCACCTGCCCGATATGGTCGTGATGGACGCCAAGCAGCCCAAAATCGCCTTCTTTCTCATAAGCTACAGCCGCAGCCTTCATTGCCCTTGAGATTTCCTGTGCCATGGCCTTCTCTGTCCTGGCTGATACGCGGATCATCAGCGCCTCGAACAATGCCCGTTCCCGCTGCCGGTCCTTATTTCCCAGGAGCTGCGCCATATCCGAGCTTTGCCGCTACATCGTTCATGCCATTCGTGCCGGTTGCACCGCCGCTCAAGTCCATGTTGGTAGGCAGCACTCCCGCCGGCAAGTACCCCACGTCACTGCCCTCGAATGAGTCTGCCCCGAGCTCGAGATACTCGTTGACGTTGTCGAACGGCATCCCCATGGACCAGAGCGTTTTCGCATCGTTCAGCTTATCGGTCCTGTTCTCTTTCAGGGCCTCAACACCTGACAGGTCGTACCGAAGCCGGATATTGGTTCCGAACTCAAACGTAAGCTGGTTATTGAGCTGGCAGGAAATCAGGTCAAGCAGCGGAATAACCGTGTCAAGCCAGAAAATCTTCCGCGCTTCCTGAATGTTGGCCAGGGTTGCCCGTTCATACAGTCCGATCATTGGCGGTGGAACTCCGAACACAGCGCAGATTTCCTCCCACACCCGCGCTCTCGAGTTCGAGAAATCCAGCTCCACCGGTGACTGGTTCAACTGCTTGATGTCCTTGTTCGTGAAAAGTGGCTTCCTTGCATTTCTGGCCCCTGCCTGGCGTTCCTCATACTTCTTCTTGATCTGATCGTATTGATCCTGCGTCGTCATCGGGTCCAGGATAACGGCGATGTCGGAAACACCCCGGTTCTCAAGGCTCGTTTTCTGGAATGTCGAGGACTCCCGGTCAATGTCGACCGCCCGGGCTCCCGGCCTGAGCAACGGGGATCCATAGAGGAAATCCAGCGGGTTCGGATAAGCCAAATGGATAACGTCCTGCGCCTGAACATCCTTTTTCGATCCGTTCTTCTGCGGAATCTTGTACGAACCGATGAGGGATTCGGGAAACCCGGTGATGATCTCGACACCGCCCGGGGAAACCGGCCAGAGTTCCGAGGGCAACTTCTCGTTACCGGTCCGTATCTCGAGAAACAGCGCATTGCCTGAGAGGTCGAGGAACTGGACGGCATAAATCATCAGCTCCGAAAAGCTCATGTCCTTGTTCGGCCTGTCGACAAGGTTTTGCAGGGGATGGGCAGGAAGAGGCTGCCACTCCTCGCCTGCTTTGGTTTCGACGATCCAGGGAACAGAGGCAACGGCTTTTGCCCGTTTGTCTATGCAGGCGAAAAGCACGCCTGAAGCCTCATAACCGAGCTTTACAGCCGTTTCATGATCCCACCACGACTCTTTTGTCCATGACGACCATTTCGCCTCTCCTACGCTCATTTTCAGCAGGTCAGGGAGCGTCAGGCTTTTGATCTCCGGGATGACGCTGTCTTTTCGAGTAAACGGCCACCTGATTTTCATGTCACTATTCCAGAATTAAGATTCTATCGCCTACCAACTTGTTGAATGCGCCGCTTGTAGCGTCGATCTGATCCTTGTACTTGCCGTTCGGGAACATCCTCGCTTCGTCCAGGTACTCCTTGTTCCATTCCGCGCGAAGCATCACCACGTTGCCGAACTCGACCTGTGCCGCAAACGGCTCTGCCCTCGTTACCTTGTCGCCGCTCACCTTGTCGACAAAAACCGAGAACCCGACAAGCGTTTTGGTAACGGTGTTCTCAGCCGACTCCTTACCGCCGCTGCCGGGTTCCTGCTCAACCCATACCGGCACCCTCACCGTGTCGATAACTGCCGTCTGCCTCATCGTCAGTTCACGCCTGCCAGAACTCCACTGGCCACGGATAACGGCTGCAATGACGAACTTGCCCGTATCGAGCTGGTGCAAGAGGACACCCGCCGAGTATGCGCCGCCGTCTTCCGTTCCGGCCTTGTCCCAATACCGGACGCTCTTGATGATCTTGCCGGGAATCCTGTCGACAACCTGGATGCGCTCGGCCATGATCATATCGCCCCCTTCAATAATCGGTGAACCCTGATAGAGGGCAAACCAGCTCGCCAGCCGCATCATCGACTTTTTATTGAGGAGAAATTCGATACTCTTAAGCTCAGGGAATAGCGGTTCACCAGCTTTTCGATGTTCTTCATCGTCTTCGGCAATCGCTTTAAACACCAGCGTTTTTGCGCTCTTGTTGGTCTCAATGATACGACCCGCAAGATCGTCAACATGCCAGCGCGTCATAATCAGGATCATGCCAGCAAAATCACTGAACCTGGTACTGAAATCGTCAGTGAACCAATCCCATACTTTTTCACGCATGGTTTCACTATTCGCCTCTTCACGACCTTTGACCGGATCATCAATGATGCCGATATCAAGACTTTCTCCAGTTACCGGGCCGCCAACGGTGGTATTGCGGAAATAACCGTCTTGATCGACAAACTCAAGGATTTCACGGTTACGCAAGTGCTGGCCAGAAATGGCAACAGCATTCGCGGTATTGATGCTGGTTTTCGGAAATACTTTCGCATAAAGTGGAGTGTCGAAAATCCGCTGCAACCGAAGGTTTGCGCGAACACCGAGCCGCTCACTGAAGCTTGCAAAAATGGTCCTGAGTGCCGGGTCCTTACCCGAAATCCATGAGATGAAGTCAATGATCAGAATACTTTTTCCAAACTGAGGAGGCGTCGAAAGTAAAAGCACTGGCCTTTTTCCAGCTTTGAAATCATCCCACCAATGTTCAAGCTCAATCTCCATAGCGCGACGAAACCACCCATCTTTCAGCCTCGGATTAATGAGGCGGCGATAAATCCGAAAGCTTGTTCGAGCCTGCAATATCATTGCCTTACGTCTTAAATCGAGCCGCTTGGCTGCTATCCTCAATTTTTCCTCTTCAGTCATCAGGGAACATTTCTTCTTCACTCATACCGATCTTTTTTGCCTCCTCGACAAGCTCTTTCCGTGTCATCTCTTTTTCTCCGGGATCGTCCGTGATGTTGACTTCCCGCCTGTCTCTCCAGGCTTCCGGTTCCCGGTTCTTCAGCCAGAATATCGCTGCCACAGGGTCCGGGGGCACATGGCGTTTGCGCTTCTCCACAAACGTCTGCTGGCCGGAGCCATCCTTGCCCACGACCACCTTTGAAACCGTCTCTTCGTACTCATAGCCTATCGCACGTTTGAAAAGTGCTGACTGAACCTGAAGGTTCGCTTTCTTGCTGTCGATCCTGATGAGTTCGGCAAATTCCGGAAACTTGCTTTTAAGGTTCTTGACGGTGGTAAGGCCACAGCCGAGCAGAGCGGCAAGGCCTTTAAGGTCAGCTCCTTCCCGGCAAGCCGACTTGACAATTTCCTCGTTTCCTGTAACCCACTTCTCGTAGAGGTTCTCAGGGGGCCTTCCTCTTCCTGCCATTTCACTGTTCGAGTTCTCTCAACTTTTCAGCACAAATCTCCACCATCTTGTTGAAGGCCACCGATACGCTCTTCACGCCATATGCCTTCTTTATGGCCGTCATCAGCTCGATGTACGGTTCGAAATCACCGACAACCAGGGCACAGTCATCACCGATCTTCATCTTCTCGAGGACCTCCAGAACCTGCTTGACCTCATTGGCCCGGCTCTGGATGAAGAGGAACTTCATCTCGGTCAGCTCAATATCTGCGTCATTGATCGCCGGGGCATTGATCTTCTCGAAATCGAGGAAGTTCAGGCCGTTCAACCCGCTGAACTCCATGGCTTCAACCGTCTCGATCTCGCGGTAAATCTCCTTCAGCATGCGCATGTCATCCTTGCCGACCAGGGCGTTATGCGAAAGCTGATAGGCTATCTGCGTGCTCTTGTCAACCTCGTCGATGTAGAGGATGAGGATGAATTCCAGCCCGGCCTTGATCGAGGCCTTCAGCCTATGGTTGCCAGAGAGAATGAGAAACTTGCCGTCACTCTGCCGCTTCATACCGAACGGTAACTGCGAAAGAAACCCGTCCTGGGAAATGTTGTGGGTGAGGCGTTCGAGGGTTTCCTTCTCCATGTAATGCGCGTTCTTGTCGAGGAACAGGCATTCGTCTTTCGGGCTTACATACGCCAGCTTGTATGGTGCAATCAGTTGGTTGATGTCGTCGAGCTTCGCGCGAATCTCATGCAGGTTGTTCATGCCTCTTTACTGTTTTCGTTAACCATTCACCGTACACATCGTCCAGGCCTTTCTCGCTGAACAGGCAAGAGTACATGAGCTTTCCCTTGTCCCTGCGGTCGAGGCTGAACACACCGCGATACTTCATCGAAACCGGTTTGTCGGTGTACACCGTCGTCTTCAGGCCGTCGAAATAGTGCGCCATCTTCCGGGCGATGATCCGCCTGACCTCGTTCGTTTTGAGGAGCTGGATGAGGAGCTTGCTCAGTCGTGGGGTGTCGGCCCTGCACACAAAATCGCTGTGCAGGTAGCAGTGCGTCATGGTCGAAAGCTGCTTCGAGAATGCAGAGAACCCGAACGCTTTGCTGTCGGCAAAAAAAATGATGCCGAAATCGCCGCCGGCACTGTAATCGACCTTGCTCCCCATGAAGAAGTGCTTGAAGTAGGTAATCAGCGCCGTAGGCACCACCTGGGCCGTGATCTTCGTTGCCGGGGTGAACTCATAGTCGTAGGGCAGGACGCTGACGGTGTTTTTCACCTCCGCAGCCTGCCGCTCGTAGTAGAACTTCTTCGGGGTCTGCACCGAGGAATACACGAACAGCGGGTGCTTGCCCGGGCCCAACATGATCTTGCCGACAACGCAGTCCTGAAGGCTCTCGAAGTACTGGTCTCCGCAGAAAATGTTCTCGTCCTCACGCAGCAGGGCACCGAAAACTTCCTCCGAACGCTTCGGATCGTACACCTCGTAGCTGGCCCGTTCGTACTCGAAACTCTCTTCGACAAACCGGTAGATTTTTTCGTACCCGGCCTTGTAGGTTGGAGGAAAAGAAACGCCGATCCCAAGCCCCTGCTTTTTTTTCAGGAAGGCGAGAAAATCACCGAAATAAAAGCTCTTGATGCGGAAATCGAGTGCTCCGGCTTCGAGTTTTTTCACGGTCCGGTCATAGTAGCCCAGGGCATCTTCGAGGTAAGCGTCGTAGAAAATCCGCTCGTAGTCGTTCTTCCGGGCGGCGAACTTGGAAAGCTTCATGGCGAACATCACCATAGCCAGCTTTTTGAACCGGCTGTCCACCCACCCGGAAAACACGGTTTTCAGGTCCGGGTTCACCACCTTCAGCTCCGTATCGGTTTCGAGGAGAATATCGGCAACCAGCTTCGTGTACAGGCTCACGTCGTTGCTGTGGACGTTGCAGCCAAGCTGCGCAATCACCTTGTCAACCGAGAAGTTACCGGAACAGCCGATGAAGAAATCTCGCTTTCCGATAGACTGGATGAGGCCCTGAAACAGGGTCCTGGCTTCTTGGGGAACTGAACCGGTGAACATGATTCGATCAGAACAGGGTTAAGGTTTCGGGTTCTTTCGGTTTCTGGTGAAGGTGCTCGTCGTACTCTTCGCAGGGGATCCCGGCATCCCTCAGCCACTTGGCCACAAGCTGCCGATGACAGAACTCAGCCGGTTTCTCGAAGCAGAGAAGCACCACGTCCTCATCATGCTTTGCGAACTGCTCCAGGGCATCTTTCACCTGCTCAGGATGCAGGAACCCGAGAACGCCTTCACGGTATGCAGGGATGTACTCCCAGTCCTTCATGTAGAGCATTTTGGCTGTCGGTGCAAGGTTTTTGAGGCTGGCTCCGTGATACCAGGCTGGAGGCCTGAGAGCGATGCCGACCGGCACCAGTCCGGCGGCGGTGTAGGTCTGTAGTTTTGCGAAATACCCGGTGTAGATGTGCATGGCGGTGTCCTTTTTTTAAAGATACGTAATTTACACTTTAAATAACAGATAAATGATTTTTTAATAACAACTTATCACCACTTCTGACACTCAGTTTTTCAGACACTTCACCGGGCTGATACCGGAATCTGGTAAAATCCCGACGAAGTGGCCGGACCGTGTCAGTCAGCAGGATCGTAGGGCTTCTTGTCGATCTTCTCGCCCTCGGTGCCGTTGTGGTAGTGGTATGCGACGTTCTCATTTTGCTCGTCGTCGATGTTGATGAAGTCCAGCAGGAAATCCATGGCTTTTTCGATTTCGGATTCGGTCTTGACGAACAGCGAAATGTGCTTGCCGAGAATGACGATCTCGATGTTGTGAAACCGTTGCCGATGCTCGACAATGCAGGCGATACCGCAGATTCTCCGTAACCCGCAATCGCGTTTTTTTTCCCGGTCGTGCCGGGTGTTTCTGTCCTCCCCTTTCCTCCAGGAGACGGACTCTTTTTCGGCCAGCGTATGCGCTCCGTAGCAAGCCTGTCTGAAAATCCCTGATTCCGTTTTTTCCAGCATCTTCCGGGGGTTGATCGGGTGAATAGTGACTGCGTTAATCTGGCCATTGCTGCCCCGGATAAAGAGGCCCGCGCGTTGTAAGCCCGTATCGTTCGATCTCGGTCTTGAGGGCAAACATCGGGCGTTTTCCTGCGGCTGACCGGCAAGCGGACACACCTTCGATACGGACGATGGCGAAATCCTGCTCCTGGTATTCTCCACGATGCACGGCTGCGTTTTTCTGCTGGATCGTGAACAGCCTGTACTGTTTGTCGAACTGGATGAAGTTGGCGATGTTCGGCACTCGGCCGTACCCCTCGTAGGTGTCGATGACGTGGTTGGCGGCATCCATCATGCGCTGATCGGTAAACCCGTTTTCGGCAAACCGGTCCATGAGGATTTCCGTCTGTTCGCGGCTCCACCCTGGGAACGCCTTCATGATCCGGGCCGAGACTTCCGAAATCCCCTTCTTGCTCCTTTCGCCGGTGTAGATGGAGAGGCGATAGTGGCCCTTACCCGAATCGAGGATCGTTGGCGATACTCTGCATAATGCCTGGCAAATCCTGAGCTGAGACTGGCTGCTGATATCCGAGCGTTCCATTGCGTTTTCCATGTTCGAGTCCGTTCGTTTTTGATTTGTGCTTGAAGTACCACTGAAACCCTTGATAACCGTTTGCCACTGCGTATTGCAGCGCATCAATCGCTTCCTGCTCATTGCCGCCAGCTTCCTTGTAGAGGGTCCGCAAGGCAACGCTTTGAGAGTCCGCGTTCTTGTACTTCGCTTTCCCCGTCTTCAGGTAGAACGGCCAAACCCTGTCCATGAAGTCCTGAGAGAACCCAGGATTTGCAGGCAAAACCCTTTCTGGTTGAGCGGCTTCTTTACTCTCCGTAAGGAGAGTATTCTTCTTAATCTTGTTATCATTGTTGTATGTGGTTGATCGTTGGTTGCTCGTTGGTTGATCGTTGGTTGATTGTTGGTTGCTCGTCGGCGTTTTTGTTGGTTGTTTCGTTGGTTGCTTTACTGGCGTCTTGTCCTGATATTTATTGTAATTATTGATAGTTACGACACTGTATTGTTTGGTTGATCTGATGGTTATTTCGTTGGTTGATTTCAGCTTGCTTAACGAGGTTCTGATTTCTTGTTCTGAAAGACCTGTCTCAATTGCCAATTGTTTCCTCCCGGTCAACACCTGTCCCCGCTTTATCGACTCCCCCCTGCATTTCGTCCCTTTATGGTTTGCTCTCAACAGGAGATGCAGGAAAAGGCATTTTGTGTTTGTGTCCGTGTACCACTCCCACTCCAATATTTTCCGGTGCATCACGATAAAGCCATTGTCCTCAGCCATTGGTTTTTGCGTTTGAAAGTGATTCTATCCTCACCATTACCCCAGGCGTTTGATCGGTGTAAACCTTCTGTTTCGCCACTCTGCATACCTGAGCATCATCTTTCCAGAACACCTCGTTCAGCGCGTCCAGAATGAACTTTTCCAGGTTGTCCAGGTCCGGCTTGCTGGTATGGAAATGAGGTGCTGAAATCTTCAGAATGGTGCCGTTTTTCCCCGTACCGTAATGGGATTTCGGGCGGGGGAAAAAGTATGTCATCTTGACCTCAAGAGGGCCTGTGAACGGGGTTTCTGGAGCCGATCTCCTCACCATTGCCAGGAAATCGGCCTTATCCCCTGCACTTGGATCGTATTCGATAGAACGCCCACTCTTGACCCTGACTGTCTGGTGGCGTTTAAGGGCCAGAGGCTTGCCGGCAACGAAAAAAGAAATCGGCTCCATGCTCATTTACCTCCCATCACCCAGGTAAGCGATATTTCCCATATGCCGGTCTTCATCCTCATCGACCACCGTATAGGTTTCGGCCTCCGGCTGGTCATCGAACATTGGCTCCTGCCGCTCGTCAAGCGTCATCGCCCGAGAACGGACAATCACACCGCAATCCGTCCGGATTATATGGATCATCATTTTATCGTAATCGCGGTCCTCGATGCACTCAACCATACGCTGCTCGAACCCGTCGCTGATGATCTGTGATATATCCGAGACCTCAAGCGACTTCCCTTCGATCTCTTTCTTGAAACGGTCCGTCATGGACTTTTTCTGCACCTCGAGTGAGTTGATTTCCGAAAGCAGGCCCGATAATGCAAGCCCCTTCTCGATCTTCTCCTGATCGGTCAGCAGGCAAGGCAGGCTCTCCTTGAACGTTTTTTTCTGCATGGTGGTAACTGTTTTTCTGTTATTTGAAGCACTGTTTATTCCCCAAAATTATTCCCTCACGAAACCCTCCTGATGTTTCTTGGTGCCGCATAGGTTGGAATCCCTGTGGCCGCCTCAATCTCCTTGACGAACATTTCCGGGTCCCCGTGGCTCTTGCTGATATGGATGAGGTGTATTTCCCGGCACCTGGTCAAATCGTTTTGCCTGAGCGCATCGATGAGGACATGCAGCCCCATGTGCGATTGAAATAGCCTGTCCCGATACGGACAGTCAAGAGGCACCAGGTCAGTCGCCCAATTACACTCTACCGCCCATATCTGGACCGGGGGAAATTTTACCGGGAGGTAGAAGGTATCGGTTGCGAAAACCATACTCTCGCCGTCATCCCTTGAGCGGATCAGATAGCCGAAACAGGGAATCCGGGTCCCGGAACCAACATCGAGGTGCTGGCACTCAAACGGCATCACGTCAAAGGTGCCGATCCTCGTTTCCCGCTCCGGCTCCAGAACCACCGAGAAAGAGTGATTGAGGATGCCCGTCGCCCTGGCCGTGCTTTCTGAACAGCAAACCGCAACGCCCCGCCGAACAAGCTCTTTCACGCTCTTGCTGTGGTCCTTGTGTGCATGGCTGACAAGGCAGGCCATGAATGAGGTTGGCGGATAACCGATAAGCCCGGTCATTTCGTTGTAGGGCACACCACACTCGATCAGGATTGAGGTTTGCCCGTCATTCAACGAGTACAGGTTCCCTTCGCTCGATGATGCGTAAGGCCGGAATTTCATGATTCACCTCCTCCAGGCTCTTCGTCAATCTCTGTTATGAGGTGGTCATCCTCTGTCCCACAATGCGGGCATATAGCATGCACCTCGATCAAGTCATGGCTTCCAGCTTCAGCATCGAAATATTCGCCGCATGACCGACAGCAAAGCTCACATGGTATTCCACTCATTTCTTTTCCCTCCTGAACTTTTCCGCCCCTGAACAGTTCCCCCAATGCGGCTCATACCCTCGCGTGTTGGGACCGGCCTTTGTGATCAAATACCCGTCAATGGTTACAAGGGTAATCTCACTGTTCCCATGCTTCAGCTCTGTCTCACATGGGATTTTCTTGTATGTGCTCACGTGCGTGATGAATTGGATCTCCGCTCCGCAGTCTTTGCACTTCATGGTTCCTCCTTTTTTTATGACCCTGGAACCCCTGCCGCCTCGATAGCACACGGCAACTTCCCGAGCAGGGGCTTTTGCCTCAGTAGCCGGGGCCGTCGTCCTGGACTGCCGCCGCCTGAACCGGCTCTTTTACCTCGCCGGTTGTCTTGTCCACGTTTGCACCATCGTCATCGACAACCACGGCTGTCGCAAAGTCGATGTTGTTGGTGTTCGCATTGGAGGCTATCTCCTGAGCGGCAAGCTCTTCCGGTGTCTGATCTTCAGCACTGACAGCTTCCCGCATCTGGATCGACATAATCCCGAACTTCGCTATCAGATGCTTCAGCACTGTGGCCTGCGCTCGTTCGTCAAAGTATTCCGCCCAATTACCGGTCAGCTTGCCCGCCTTCTTGCTCTCCTGATTGTACTTCAAGGCGTGAGCGGTCATTCTCTCTTTTGTCCAGTATGACGACTTGGAAAAGCCGTTCGTGAGCTGGATATATGCGAAGTACCCGATGATCTTGTCGCTGGAGGCTTCACCTTCGATGTCAAGCTCGCCGGTGAGCTTGCTGATCTTTCGCAGCTCTCCTTCGTAAACGACTCCGCAGTTGATATAGCGGTACATCGCTGTTCGCTGCGCAAGCTGAACAATGCCCTTCCAGCCCGGTTGGAACTGCGGTATAAAAGCCTGCATTTTCCCGCTCCACCGAGGCACAACCCATGCGAAGCCGAGGCTTTTACTGAGCGGAAGGTCAAGCTGCGCCGCCTTCATTGCCTCCTTGATAACCAGCCCCGGCTCACATTTCTGGAGCGTGTCATCACCACTGTAAAGCTCGAGAACAGAGGCGGCAAATAATCCGGCCTTGTCCTTGTCACCGAGTGCCCGTATGAATGAATCCTGCATAGCTTCACCATTAAGCAGGCTGTTCATAATGTTGGCAGGCGATTTCTGTAAAGCCTGCTTTCCCGGCTGTTGCATATTCTGCTGTGTCATGCAGCCTCCACGGTTAAAGAGTTGTCAAGATCGTTTGCCATGAGTTTGATAAGCTGGAACTCGGTATCAGGAATCTCCATGGTGAGCGACTCGGCATTGTCAATGAACAGCGGGGCCCACTTGCCGAAATGAGAGCTGAGGACCTGAACAATCTTCAGGCCGGCCAGAATCTTGTGCCCGGTATTCACGTCACTCCATGGCACCAGAGCCCCTTCCGGCGAAGGCACCAGTGTTTCGCAGGTTTCGTCCAGGCCTCCGTTGATCTGCACGTTGAACAGCTTGAACTGAAGCGGCGAAAACTTCTCATTGACCCGCTCGGTAAGAAGAGAAACCTTTGTTCTGATGAACTCTTCGCAGAGCCAGAGGCGGGAATCAATCAGGTCGATTTCCTGCCCGAGCCGTTTCTGTTCGGCTTTCAGCTCTTCAGTACGCTGGTCGGCATCAACGGCTTTCTTCCGGTTGTTGGTCGCCTCGTCATGCAGACGGATCATCCTGCTGACTTCCTCGATCTCGGCATCGATGGCGGACGTGTCATGAGTTCCGCCGGACCCGATCTGCTTTTCGAGTTCCGTTATCTGGCTAAGGCGTTCGGTATGGTCGGGAGCATCCGGAATTTTTACTGAAACCACTTCCTGCTTCGCTTTTTCGATCTCAACTTCGAGGGCTTCGATCTCGGCAACCACTTTGCTGATTCGCTGATTGATCTGGCTGCGTTCGGCGGCTTTCGCTATGCCGGTTTCCTGATTCTTCTTGATCCGTGCGGCCTTGCTCGAATTGAACTGTTCCTCGTCCAGCTTCACCGTGAATACCTCTCCGCACGATGGGTTTGGACATTTCACCGTAACCGTCGGGCACTCTTCATCCCTGATTTCCCGGTATTCAGTGCGGAGCCGCTCAAGCTCATTCTCAACCGTTTCAAAACTGCTCCGCTCCCGGTCCAGAATGATGTTTGATGCGGTTCGTTCGTTCTCAAGACGCCTGACTTTGCTTTCCAGCTCGGCCTTTGCCTTGTTCGCCGTCTGGAGTGTTTTGCTGTGCTGCTCGTTGACCTGGTTGATCGCTTGCCTGATCTCAACGATCTTCTGGCTGATTTCGCTGGTATCTCCGGCAAGACGCGCGGCCCGCTGATGCTGAAGGCTGCGGATCTTGTCCTGAAGCGTTGAATAACCCAGGCCCTGGGGCGGAAGGCAGGCCTCCTCTTTCGGCTTCGTCCGCCTCACCTCGTCAATCCGGTGGGGAATCTGGTTCAACTGTTCGTTGATCTTCGGCCTTTCGGACTTGAGCTTCTTCATGTAATCGCTCAGGCTCAGGCCATCAAGCAGCTCCGTCAGGTTGGAGAGGGTTTCCTTCGAGGCGATAACATCCGCATCGCTCACATCCCCGCAGACATCGAGAAGCAATGCCCGCCTCTTCTGCCAGTGCAGGGAATTGAAATAGGTAATAGAGGTGATGAGCCGGAACACCTCATCCGGGCAAATACTGTTGACTGCCAAGAGGTATTCCTTCTGCGATTTCGGAACGCTGTTCACGAAATGAGTGGTCTCGTGCCCGGTGAACTCATCCCCGCGTGATCCTTTCCGCTTCGTGTACTTTTCGGCAAAAACCTTTTTCAGCGTGAGGCTCCGCCATATTCCCTCCTGCTCGAAAGAAAACTCTGCCTCCACGCTGTGCTCCAGCATGTGCAGGCCTTCGCCTTTCTGGTCGATGGTCTTGATGGAGAAATCAGCCTGCCCCTGCGTGTCCTTGCCAGTCAGGAGCCAGGTAAGCGCATCGGCAAGCGTCGTCTTGCCGGACCCGTTACGGCCGTAAACCGTAATGCTCTGCCCTTTCGCGTCCAGGGTGAAATCTTCGACCCCCTTGAAATGCTTGAGCGTAAGCCGTTGTAGTATGATTCGCATTTTTTTTCCGTAGATTTAGTTGTTTAAGCGACTCTCTGCGGGCTGATGTGTGTCACCACACAGCTCGCTTTTTTTATGTTGTCCCGCATTACCTCGTCGATCAGCATCTGGAACCTCTCTCTGCGTCCCGGATTGCAGCCGCAATGTCCGCCGCCAAACCCGCGCATGAACAGCTCTCCCAATGCCAAGAGGATTCTTTCGCGCATGGCTCAAGCCTCCCCGTTTGATATGATCCCGTCATCGTCGCGGACAACAACCGGCTCGATTGCTGAAAACGTGATCGGAAGCGGCAGATTGTACCCGACTTCCATAACCACACAACCAGTCCAGGGCATCAAGCACCTTGCCGTTGAAACCAGTTCGTGAATAAACTTTGGCATATCGACCTCCTTGTTTTTTTGATTGATGAATTACCTCTCTCGGTACTGTAAAGCCTTTGCAAGCCGCTCTCCTGCCGGTGATCGCAACCATTCCCGCAACTGTGAGCGCATGAACTTGTAATCCCGTCCACGCCTGACAGCCGGAAGCCCTTCTTCCTTGTGGTATCGAATAACCGTCTTGACACTGCACCGCAAGAAATCAGCGGCCTGCTCCGCATTCATCGGCTCATCGGCTTTCTCGACGACAACCTGCTTCAACTCTTCGACCTCTTCAGACAGGGGTCTTAACACGTCCTGCACTGCCGCAGAAATCAGGCTCCGAAGATCCTCCGGCGAAATGACTACCACATTGCTCATGATGCTGCCCTCATGTTTTCGTTCTGTTTAGCCAGCCGCATGAACTCTTCTTTTTCGGCTTCCCTGCGCTCCCGTATCCTGTTGCTGACTGCTACAGCAAGACGGAATGTTTCAAGATGATTCTGCCGCCTGATGCGTTTTGCTACACCGTCATAGGTGATGTTTTCCCCGCGTTCTTCCGCTAAAATTCGCGTAACCTCTTTCACTGTACCAGCTTCGAGTTTTACACGGGCTTTTACGTTCTCTTCTGGCATGATTCTGGCTTATCTTGGTATTATGATGTTCTTGTGCATGTATTAAATCTAAGAATTTTAATAGTTTTATCAAATAATAATATTAGAGGCATGCGAAAAATTATCCCATTACTTGATGACAATGGGGTGGGCGCAAATTTGCGGATGGTATTTGAGCAAAGCGGCCTATCTCAGAAAGAATTTTCCGCTCTAGTAGGCGTGCATGAGAACGTACTTAGCAACTTTATGAACGCAAGTGGAGGCAGGAAAGCAAAAAACCTGCTATCAGAAATGATAGCAATGGGAGTAAACGGTACATGGTTTCTGACCGGAACCGGCCCGATGTTTATGAAGGACCTGCATGAAAGAGGCGAGGGAGATGATCGGTACGCAAAAGCCGGGCGACTGCTCTATGAGGCAATGGCAACGCTACTCCCTTCACAGGAAATGGATGTCCGCAGTACTGTTGAGAGGATTTTAATGTCAAGCCCGAATTGCTGCGGAACAGGCCTCGAGCTGACTGATGAAGAATATGCTCGTCTGGTCGAACTACGTCAGAATACAGCCAGAAATCGAAAGTTTACAGATGAGCATGAATAAAAATACCGAAGCCTCTTTCACAAGCTGCTTCGGTATACATTCGAGGCACCAGTCATATCGGTGGGTTATCGGCCATGCGGTCTCAAAATGATTTCCGACTCGCAATGGCGGCTTGAGTCGGCATTTCCCATATTTTTTTTCATCGTCTTTTGAATCTCCTTCCATCGTTTTGCAGTCCCAGGCCACACAATCTTTACAACTCAGCATCTTCATTACTTCATTTGCTTTTACTGTTGAGGGTTCGGGGGATGGCGGCAAAATTACGGAAAGAGGACGGCAAGGACAATACGCTTTTATTTCGGCAGACTTACCTGTGCGCATAAATAAACTTTATGAATCCTTATCATTTCGCTATTTTTACATTTTTATTTTATATTTATATCTCTTATTGATCTTTGTTAGAAATGATTTCTAATTGAAACAAGCATTACCAACAAAACATAAGGAGAATGCTATGATTGATAATTCTTCAACAAATAGAAGAGATTTTTTAAAATTAGGTTCAACATTTCTTGTTACATTGGCCGCGGAAAGAACAGGCAAATTGATTGATTCTTTAATTTCAATTTATGATAAAAGTCAACTTGATAAATTCAATACTGCGGATATTATTACCCCAGAAATACTATTCGGAGACTATAAAAACACAGCAATTCTTCCTGGAAATACCAACAGACACCTATTGGCAATAAATGGTGGCAAACCAAGAATGTCTGGTTATATTCGTTCTGCAAATGACACTGTAAATAGTTTATTAAACTCATTAAATCCGACCAGCAATTTTGATTTTGTTTATTATGACAACCCGAAATTAGATTTCAGAAATCATAGAAACATACTTATCCTTGGTGGCCCGGTCGCAAGTGAATTAACAAAGTCATTATGCGGATATGAAGATAAAAAAATTATAAATCCAATACCGGGCAGGCCAGATCATCTGCCTGTATTCTCAAACAAATTACCGTTTCCAGCTTATTTTTTTGTTGGCGACCCGGAATCCGGATTTCATGTAATTGATGCAATAAGGCCAGGAGAGAATGGAAATCCATTACCTAATAATCCCGGCACATATTCTATAATATATAAAGGAGAGACATTAACGCCAATAATAAGAGACGGAAAATTATTGTCAGACATGTTAATGATAATAAGATTACCGCATCCATTATTTCCTCGTAATGGTTATATAACAATTATTGGCGGAATGCATGGATATTCAATAAAATCATTTTTCAACAGACAAAACGATTCTTTTAAAAAAAATATGCGCAATCTTGCTGAGATTGTAAACTATAAATCGTGTTTTCAAATACTTATTCCTGCAATTATTGATGCTAATGGAGATGCCGAAATATTGTGGGACACAAAGCGATATGGATGGGGCAAGTGGAATTTATACTTTGACGAGCTTAATGCAAATGATTTTTTAGATATCCCAGATGAGTTCAAATAGTCAGTAAAAGAACTTATATGATATGACTTTCAAAAAGCCCGGTTTTCTGCCGGGTTTTATTCTTGCGAAATTCGCTTAACCTCAGTGCATGCCCAAACAAGAGCGCCAACCCATCCAATGAACGTCCACCCTGCAAGAAGATCCAAAACAAATATCGCACCAGTCTGGTGATGCTTCCGAATGACGGCTATGAATAATGGCAGAAAATATAATCCGGCAAACATCAATGTAAACATCACCCCAAAGACAAACCCGAGAACATCAAGCCCAAACATTTTACCCCCTTAAAATTATATTCATCATTATTTATTCAATTTCGAGCATTACCTACCATATGGAGTTCCAAGAAGCAAGAACTGTAATATCAACAATAAAATGTATATAGCTGTGCCAACACCAATCAACAATAAAACGATGAAAAAACGAATTTGCCATGGCTTCAAAATTGGCTGAGGATACATCTCTACGGATTTTGCAACACACTGCTCACTTCGGGCACTTACTAACTGAGGAACCTCTTCATTAACGCTGAGCAGTTCAAAACCAACAAACTCATTAGGGGCAAGGCTATCAAGCACAACGACATATCGTTTATCCATCTCAACATGTTCAGTTATATGACGAGATGGCCAAATATTAATGCAACGAGGTTTCCAATTAAAAACTATCTCAACATTTTTGGCGGGGTCGCTTCCATTGTTTCTCAATAAATACGAGGCTGTTCTGACTGTCTGAGTAGGAGTTATCACTTTTCCATCTGCATCAACAAGAGGTTCTGGCACCAAGAATATGAAAGAATGTGGATTTGCAAGAATTAATTTGGCTTTTGTTCGAAAAAATCGAGTCAAAATCCACGCAAGTAAAGGAACAAGTAACGATACAAGCTCTTTTGCGTATGTTTGAAAAAATGACATTGAGTTTTCCATTAAACTGTCGAATTAAATTGATCATTTAGCTCTTTAATCATCGCCGAACAAGCACTGCAAAATTTACGCAAACGAGGCGACAGTCTAATATTGCAGGACGACTTGGGGGGAGAGAAAAACCCGGAGCTACTCCGGGTTCGCATAAACATCATGTTTATGTACAATTCCATGGATATGTATCACCTTTCTTTCTGTTATTCTCCCAGTGAAGTGGTTGAAGATTTGACAATTCATCACCACCATTTAATGCAACTGGCTTAATGTGATCAATTTCCCATCCATATTGTTCTGTTTTACCGTGCTTTGAATATTCGATCCACCAACCACATTTGTCTTTACGATAACGTGATGGATCATATCCAGTAACTACAGTCCCCTTATTCCAGACAGCATCAATTTCTTGCGATGTCCACGAACCTCCCCGTGAATTAGTGTTTCTGTTTCTCATGATAATGGCAATTTTAATAGTTGGTTGAAAAGATTACAACTTTAACACTCAACAACATTATCATCTATTAAACCATTTACCAACACCAGACCGATCACCTGTTATAAAAATATAATAAGCATTATTAACCAGACCCCATTATTATGCTCATCTCTTTATTCAGGGGTCATATTATATAATATGTTCTGTGAAAATCATTTCTTAAAGCTCGACGAGTTGGAATGCCTCCATGAAGATGACAATAACCATTTGAAGTTGCTTGATTTCGACATGGGGTTTCTGTTTTTGTAATCCCTAAACACTGCATCGGCTGTAACTTTTTAAATGTCTGCAACAAGTTTTTTTCTTTTTTCTTCGAACTCTTCTTGAGTTAAAAGTCCAGCTTCATGAGCGTCTTTAATTTTCTGCAATAAAATAAGAGAGTCGCTTGCTTTCTTTGAAACATCTTTCTTAAATGATTGTTTTGACATAGACGTAAGTTCTTTGATCTGTTGTTTAGTTGCGGTCAATTCAGCCTGAATCTGACGCACAACAATTTGGGCCTCTCGTTTTCCGTCTGCTATTTGAGCGCGCTTCTGGGCAACTTCTTTTGATATAGCTGCATTGGATGCAGCAGCTCCGGTACGAACAACTCTTCGATATTTTGGTCCAAGCAAACCTCCGAGGAACCCACGTCCAAGACTTTGATTTTTCGCACGCGCTTCAGCAGCATTTAATGAAAGTGATTGGTTTGCTTCTGTCCACTCTGAAACTTGTTTTTTGGCGTATTCTAATTGACTTGTCAAAACCTCAATTTTTTGTTGAAGCAGCTCAATCTCTTGAGAGGTATTATTTTCTTCCATAACTCAGTTGAAAATAGTTTAATAAATAATTCTCACGGCCTACACACCCCACATGGCACATAACCCGCATCAATTGCATCTTCCCGGCTCCGAAACACTGCTGTACAGTGCGGGCAATCGTAATACCGACAACTCGGTTCATGGAACTTCCGGGTGTTGGTATTCCCGTGGTACTCGATGCCAGCCTGAAGTAAAGAAACGACAGATAACTGCATGACCATCCCGGCCAGCAAAATCAGAATGAGAGAGAATCGCCGGGGGTGTATCGTCATATCCAGGAAGCTATGGTTCAAATGGTACAGCTCGGGATACTACTACGGTGAATATACAGAATTACGACAGAAAAAGGACAGAGGAAGGACAGGATTAATAGGGGTCACGAACAGAATTATCTTATCCTGAATGCGGATAGGATAACACAGAGAGGATCGGCAAGGCGGATAGATTCTGCCGTCAAAACAAATCCCATCATGACTGGCTACCGCACGCGACGTGAGTACTTATGCTTCACATGGCTATTAATAAACTCATCTAAAGCAACGCCAGCTTTAGCAAGACGCTTCATCATTTCAACATAGTGGGCGCCTGCCGATGCATAAGTATACTCATATACTACATTACCACTGAACTCAATATGAATCCAGTCATCACCGAACTCATAAGCGGATATGCCGCATTCTACTTCACTGTCTGTGTATCGGTTCATGTTTTTTAAACAACGAGTATGGGGGATTTGATACCGTGGGGCCGATCTATTATTGGTGTCTACACCAGGTACTTCTACGGATAAGATACGGAAATTAGACGGGAAATAGACAAGGGCGGACATGCAGAGATGGGCCTGGTTTGTAGATAACAGGAAAACATAAACGGCATTCACTTCTTCAGTGACACCGCCCCAACATACCGGTCCCGCTCATCCGCCAGGAGCCGAGCATAAACCTCCGTCTGCACGACCGAGCTGTGCCCAAGCCAATCACTCACCACCTTGATCGGAACGCCGTTCGAGAGGGCCAGCGTAGCGAAAGTGTGTCGCCCACTATGGAAAGAAATGTTTTTTGCGATCCCGGCCCGTTTGTGCCAATTATCAATGGTGTAATTCACTGACTGAGAACTGGGAATGTCCGGGAAAACTGGCTTTGCCGGTTTCTCTCTGTTCCCGAGAATCTCCCGCGCTTCTGCGCTGATCGGCAAGACATGATCGAATCCGGTCTTTTTCATCTTGTACCGCAACTGGCAAAGGCCGCCATCGAGATCATGCACATGTTCCCATTTCAAGCCCCTTATATCGCTGTACCTCATTCCAGTAAGGCAGGAAAAAAGAAATACTGTTCTTGTGCGTGTACTTCTGACTGGTGTCGCAAAGAGCTTGGCAAGCTCTTCTTGTGTCAGGTATTCTTTAGTGGCCCTTCCCCTGGCAATCGCATTGACTCGATCATGGAGGCCGATAGCGGTATGGCCAGCCATATTCGCATCTTTCAGCATGGACCGGAACAGACCGAAATATTTGCTCTGCGTAGATTGGGAAAAGTTGCCGTTCGTCAGCCATGCCCTGAATTGCTGGCAGTCCTGGACTGACAAGGAAGAAATCTGCTTCTGCCCTATCCCAACCTTGTCAAGATGGACGGCAAGCATAGCCCAGGCATCCTGTGTCTTTTTCGTCTTCTTCGCCTCGCCGGTTTTCCGGCAGATGTCCGAAACCGATTCTGTGTTCCAGGAACCAATATCCCCATTGTTCTGAGCGAGCTCGATCTTTCGTTCAGAAAGCCGGAGGTCGGCAAGGGCATAAAGCTTCGCGTTCTCGT
>JAAXVR010000042.1 GCA_013335405.1 Chlorobiaceae bacterium | reverse complement strand
GGTGGATCCAATCCGCCGCCTCCACCGCATTCCGGTTCACAGAATGACGACCGATCGAACGGACAGCGAGGTGATTCACGCGATGACGACGGGAAAACCTCTTCCGGCGAAAACAAGGGGAGATCGGGCGGGCACTGGCAGCGATAAAGACTCATATGTTGAAAGCATTCTGTACGAACAGGCTGCCATCAAACAAAAACGGGTGCCGGGTAATGCATACTGCACCTGTTTTTGTTTGATACCAACATATCCCGACTGTAGCACCTATTTCTTCCTGAAGGCAAAATCTGTCGCGCACGGAAACAGGGAAAGCCAAAGGATGGAAAACAGAAAATCCCGGAAGCAGTACCGGGATTTTCTGTTTTCAGATATGGCACACGTTCATGAATACATGTCGTTCCGGAAGACACACCTCCCCCATCGGGACACTGTAGAAACATCATCCCTTGAACGCCTGAAGCATGAATAGTACTCCGTCCGTAAAGCGGTCATTGTCCCGAAGCAGCTCCCTTCTCTTCCTTTTGACCGGCAAGTTGCCCTGCATCGGGCAGGTCTGTATGGCTTATCTGGTTTGCAATCTCTTTCAGGAACGAATCAGCCAGAATCAGGCCGGCTCCCCCGATAAGCATACCTGCAACCCCGTGAAGGAAAATGGGAACACCCAATGGTGTCAACAATAACGCACCGCCCGCAAATCCGGCAGCATCCTTGAGCATGGTTATCCTGTATGGTTATAACTTCGCGGTTTTTTTACTTTCCTGAATATACACAGGAAAAATGGTATTGAATAAAAACACGTCGCATCTACCCTTTTTTCTTCTGAATCCCACGCACGGCGTTAAAACTCTTCAATATATAATTCGCCCGGGTTGTCCGGATGGTGTTTCCGGTATCCGAAGCCAAGAAGCCAATCCGAGACATTGGCTACCATTTCGGGATTCCCGCATACAAAAAAGTGGGTCCTTTCGGGATCGGGCGAGATATTGAACTCGTTCTGCAGAAAATCGTTTTTCAGGAGATCTTCGATGCTCATGCGCTGCCCTTTCCACTGGTCGTCAGCATCGGTGAGGGTAGGCACATAGAAGAAGTTTGCATAGCTCTGTTCGAGAAATTCGAGCTCGCTGTTATATCCGAGGTCCCAGCGATGCCTGGCTCCCTGTATGACGATCATCTTGCTTTCGGGTCTTTCGACGATATGGGAACGGAGAAAACTGATGTAAGGAGAGATACCGGTCCCCGTCGCGAGCATGATGATGTCACTCCCTTCGGGTGTTTCATCAAGGCGGAAAATTCCCGAATTGCTGCTGCAGATATGAAGCCTCCTGCCTGGTTCGAGATTGAACAGTCTGGGAGAAAGCTTTCCGGATTTTATCTGCGAGATGAAAAACTCGAACTGCTTCCGCTCCGTTCTGGCCGAAACGATCGTATAAGGCCTCTGTATCAGTTTTTCAGGATTCACGGGAGTATCTTCCGGCTCGGAATTCTTCGAACGAATTTCAGACGCGAACAGCCCCAGAAGAAGGTACTGCCCGGCATCGAACTCATCCCTCGGATCATCGGCTTCGATGCGTAAAATCATGAGATCGGGTGAAATCATGATTTTCTCTGTAACCGTGGCGTTGTATGGAGATATATTCATGGCCTCGATAAAAACGACAAAATTCTTTCAACTTCCTAAAAATAATAACATGCATATTTCACCCGTGGTTCACGGAGAAAAACAGAAATAATTCTCCTGCCGGCTTGAATCCTAAATTATTTCCACCCTCCGCCGAGGGCCCGGTAGAGTTCTGCCATTGCTGCAAGGTGCTGACGCCTGATGTCCGCGAGGGCGAGTTCGGCCTGAAGGGCATTACCCTGCGCAACGATAACTTCCAGGTAGGTTGCCATTCCGCTGCGAAACAGAAGCCCCGCGTTGGATACCGCTTTTCGGAGCACCCCGGCTCTCTGGGCGGCAAGAAGCTCTTCCGATTTCAGTTTTTCAAGCTGTACAAGTACATCGGATACCTCTCCGACGGCTTTCAGCACCGCCTGCCTGAATTCCAGTACTGCCTGGTCCCGTTTTATCTTCGACTGCTCATATTTCGCGCGTAACTGTCCCTGCTGGAAAATCGGCTGCAGCAGTGAGCCCTGGACAACACTGAAAAGAGAACCGGGAACGCTGAACCATTCACTTGCCCGCAGGGCATTCACCCCGCCTTCAGCGGTTATTTTCAGCGAAGGATAGAGACTTGCCCCCGCTTCGTTCATATTAGCGTGCGCAGCGCGCACTGCCAGCTCAGCAGCTCGGACATCCGGCCTGTTATGAAGCAGCGAAGCCGGTATGCCTGAAGGCAGATCGTCTGAAACAGCGATTGAAAACAGTCTTTCCTGCCGCTTCACCGGGCCGGGCATCCTGCCGCAGAGAATGCCGAGAGCGTTTTCCTGTGCGGAAATCTTCTGCTCCGCCACCGGAAGCGACAAAGCCACCGATACCCTCGCGGCTTCCTGCTGCTGGACGGCAAGCGACGTCACCAGGCCGGCGTCATACTGGAGCCTCATCATCCTGAGAGTCGTATCGGCAAGAGCCAGACTTTTCTTCGTCACCTCGAGCTGTTCGTCAAGCATGAGCAGGTTGTAGTACCCCTGGGCAACATCGGCAACCAGCCTTGTTTTAACAGCCTTTGCAGCTTCCGCTGTCCCCAGGTAGGTCGCAAGGGCCGATTTTTTCCGGCTTCTGATCTTGCCCCAGATATCCGCCTCCCAGGACATTGCCGCATAAGCGGAAAAATTGTATGTGTTTTTGTCCCCTGTTTTTATGGCATTCTGGCCGTTATCCGATGGATGGCTGACACTTGCGTCTGCGCCGATGCCGAGGGTGGGAATGTTTCCGAGCCTTGCGGCATCGAGAGACTGTCTTGAATAATCGATATTCTTCAGCGCTATCTGCAGATCCAGGTTGCTGACGACAGCGCTGTCAATCAGAGTGCGCAGGGCGGCATCGTTAAAAAAAGAGGAATACGGCATGGATGAAACCGTAGTTGTATCCTTTACCTGCAATGGACCGGAAGCCCCCCGGTAAGAAGCGGGAAGCGGGATATCGGGCCGCGTGTAGGGACCGGACGGATTGCATGCGGCAATGGCAAAAGCCGCAAGGAAATACAGGGCCGGAACTACGGAAAGAAAGGGTTTTTTTCTCATCGGGTATGTTCTGACGTTCGCTCGCATCATTTCACTGCAGAACGTTCATCCTGCCGCGTCAATGCCTCATCGAGCAGGAGGCCCGCTTCGACGATGGCTGCCGCCGGACCTGTGAAACGCTCCTGCAGGTACTGGAAAGTGACAAAAAGCACAGGCACCACGAATATACCGAGTACCATGCCGATAAACATGCCGCCGATAGCCGCAGCCCCGATCGAATGGTTGCCCTGGGCGGCAGGGCCCGTAACGAACAAGAGGGGCAGGAGACCGGCTACAAAAG
The DNA here is from genome assembly GCA_013335405.1 of Chlorobiaceae bacterium. GTDB lineage: Bacteria > Bacteroidota > Chlorobiia > Chlorobiales > Chlorobiaceae > Chlorobium. The sequence goes on along the minus strand of JAAXVR010000042.1, from coordinate 10,799 downwards.
CCATCGAGGTCATGAGGATAGGCCTGAGTCTTGCCTTTGCGCCTTCTATTGCGGCAGCTGAAAGCGACTTTCCGGCTACCCTTCGCTGCAGGGCGAACTCCACGATGAGGATGGCATTTTTCGCAAGCAGACCGATCAGCATGATGACCGCCACCTGCACATAAATATTGTTCTCGATGCCGGCCAGCCTTATGCCGGCAAAAACGCCGAGAAGACCTGTCGGTATGGAAAACATGACGGCAAGCGGGAGGAGGTAGCTTTCATAGAGCCCCGCGAGCAGAAAATAGACAAACACCACCGAAAGCAGGAAGATGAAAAGCAATCCCCCTGTTGATTCGATTTCCTCCCGGCTCTGTCCTTTCCAGTCATAGGTGTAACCCGCAGGAAGGTTCGTTCCCGCTACCTGCTCAACAGCTTTTATGGCCTGGCCGGTACTGAAACCGGGCTTGACGGTGGCATTGATGGAAATGGCATTGAAAAGGTTGAAATGGTCGACGGCTTCGGTACCGTAAACCCTCTTGAGGGTGATAACGGAAGCTGCCGGAACCATCTCTCCCGATGCATTCTTTACGAAAATGCCGTCAAGCGATGCCAGATCGGTCCGGTCACCCGGCTCGGCCTGCATGATGACGCGGTAATATTTTCCGAAGCGGTTGAAATCAGATGCCTGCAGGCTGCCGTAATAAGCCTGGAGCACCGTCATCAGATCCTTCACGTTCACACCGAGCTGACCCGCCTTGCTGTTGTCCACGACTATTTCGTACTGCGGGTTCGTTGCCTTGAAGGTCGTAAAAGCGAAACCTATCTCGGGTCGCTTCATCAGCTCGCCGATGAATCCCTGGGCGACGCTCCCGAATTTGTCGAGCGACCCGCCGCTCCTGTCCTGCAGCACAAACTCGAGGCCGCTGACCGTACTGAAACCGGGAACGGTAGGCTGGGCAAGGGCGAAAAAGGATCCGTCACCGCCTGCAAGTTTTTTCGATATCAGAGGCAGCAGCTTCTTGAGATTGCCATCAGGGCTTCGCTCGTTATGATCCTTCAGCTGCAGAAAAAGAAGTCCGGATGAAGGGGATGAGGTCCTTGAAAGGATGTTGATGCCGGCTACGGATATGACCTTCTTCACGTCCGGCATGGACTGGAGGATCGCCTGAGCCCTGTCCATTGAAGCCTTCGTCCTGGCGAAGGAAGCACCGGGAGGCAGGGTAGCCGACACAATCACGAATCCGTTGTCTTCCTCGGGAATGAAGCCTGTTGGCGTAACTTTGAAAATCCAGAACGAGACGGCAACGATAAGCCCGAGCAAAACGAACGTGATCGCCTTGTTGCGAAGCAAATAGACCAGGCTTGAGAGATATTTTCGTTTCAGCAGGTTGAAAGCCGTATTGAATCCTGCAAAGAAACGATGCCCGACATTGCCCGGAAACCCGGGCCTGTTATGCCCGGACGAACCATCCGCCTGATGCAGGTTGGTCAGGAACAGCGTGCAGAGCGCGGGGCTCAGGGTAAGCGCGTTCACTGCGGAAATCAGGATGGCGATGGCGAGCGTGAACGCGAACTGACGATAGAACACCCCTGTCGAACCCTGGAGAAAACCGACCGGAAGAAATACCGAAGCCATCACCATGGTGATGGTAATGATGGCCATCGTTATCTCGCGCATGGCCGAAACCGTCGCGATTTTCGCAGGGTACTTCTTCTGTTCCATCTTGGCGTGCACCGCCTCGACAACCACGATGGCATCGTCGACAACGATACCTATGGCGAGCACCAACCCGAAAAGCGTCAGGACATTGATCGAAAAACCGAAAAGGTTCATGAAGAAAAAGGTGCCTGTAATGGCGACCGGGACAGCGATTGCGGGAATTATGGTGGAACGCAGGTCCTGAAGGAAAAGGAAAACGACGAGGAACACCAGGAGAAAAGCCTCCAGAAGCGTATGCTGCACCTGGCTGATCGATTCGTCCACGACCTTCTTGGCGCTGTAGGGTATGGAATAACTGATCCCGGCAGGGAAAGCGTGCGACGCTTTTTCAAGGACTTTGCGCAGACCGATTTCAACATTGTTGGCATTCGATCCCGGAGCCTGGAATACGGCGAGAACAACTGCGGGTTTTCCGTTCGCCTTCGTATTCACCGAATAGCGGTAGGCACCGAACTCGACCCGTGCGATATCACCAAGCCGAAGGAGCGATCCGTCGGAATTGGCACGAATGACTATCTGCTCGTAATCCGCCGGATAAGGGTATTTCCCCCTGTATTTCATGACATACTGCAGCGGCTGCAGGCTGTTCTCGCCGAACGAACCTGGCGCGGCCTCGAGGTTCTGGGCCTGAATCGCTGAAGCGACCTCCTGTGGAGTCACCCTGTAGGCGGCCAGCTGCTGTGGCCTGAGCCAGATACGCATCGAGTAATCCATATTGCCGTATACCGATACCTGGCCGACACCCGGAACCCTCGAAAGATCGTCGACAATGTTGATCTTTGCATAATTCTGAAGGAATATCTGGTCGAAAGCACCGGTATCGCTCGCAAGATTGATGAGCATGATCTGGCTGTTCTGGCGCTTGACCGTGTTGATGCCAATCTGGTTCACTTCGGACGGCAGCCTGCTGGTTGCCTGCGCAACCCTGTTCTGAACATTTACCGCCGCCTGGTCGGGATTGGTACCTTGCTTGAAGAATACCGTGATCGACAGCGAACCGTCATTGGCTGAGGTCGACGTCATGTAGGTCATGTTTTCCACGCCGTTTATAGCCTCTTCCAGCGGCGGGGCGACAGATCTGCCGACTGTTTCCGCACTCGCACCCGGGTAGCTTGCCGTCACGTTGACGCTTGGAGGTGCGATATCAGGAAAACGGGTAATGGAAAGCTGGGTCATGCCCACCAGTCCAAGGATCACCAGGATCACCGAGATGACCGTCGCAAGGACCGGCCTTGAAATGAAACGTTCAAGCATTTGCTGGCGCTGTTGGAGTTTCCCGTTTTTTCATTCCATTACCGTTGGGTTATTTCCCGGATCCGGAGGGTTCGCCTGCTTTCACAAGCGGTTTGATAACCGCCCCGTCCTGCAGCTTTTCCATGCCTGAAGTGACGATGATGTCACCCGCGCTGATGCCCGAAGTGACGATATAGTCGTTGCCGCTTGCCCCTGCAATGGAAATGACCTGCTTGAGCACCTTGTTCCCTTTGCCAAGGAGAAACACGAAAACCTTGTCCTGAATCTCTACCGTTGCCGCCTGCGGCACGAGAAGCGCGCCCGGATAGAGCGATTCCACAATCACTTTCCCGGTATTTCCGGAACGAAGCAGTCCGCCGGGATTAGGAAAAACCGCCCTCAGCCTGACAGAACCCGTCGACTGGTCGAACTGCCCGCTGATGGTGCTTATGGTGCCTTTTTCAGGATACCTGTTTCCATCGGACATTACCAGGGTGACCGGGGCTACCTTCTGCAGTTTTTCCTGTATGGTGCTTCCGGGATATTGCCGCCGGAAATTCATGAAGTCGTTTTCACTCATACTGAACAAAGCGCAGACTTCGCTCACGTCCGACAGGAGGGTCAGCCAGGCCGTCTGGTTTTTCGTAACGAGGCTGCCGATCCTCAGTGGAATTTTTCCGATATACCCCCCGACCGGGGCCTTGATCAGGGTATAGTCGAGATTGACCTTTGCCGCACCTGCAGCGGCCTTCGCCTGTTCCACGGCAGCGAGATCGGCGCGGTACGCTGCTTTCGCACTCTTGAGCTGGATTTCTGAAATCACCTTGTTTTCGACAAGAGGTACCAGTTTGTCCACGTCAAGCTTCGCTGCGGAAAGTTTAGCTTCAGCTGCATGCTGAAGGGCAAGCGCGCTCTTGTACTGCTCCCTGTAGAGACGGTCGTCGATTTTGAAGAGAGTCTGCCCTGCACTCACCTTTGCGCCTTCGTCAACATAGATCGCCTGTATCGTCCCGTCAACCTGGGGCCTGATTTCAACATTGACTCGGCCTTCGAGTATCGCGGAATAGGATTTTCCGACCACGGCGTCCGAAACCCTTACCGCAGCAGCAGAAAGGGACGGTACCTGCTTCTGCATGGCGTCTTTTCCGCTGTTCGGAGAACATCCCCCTGAAAGGAGAACTGCCCAGAGGCCTGCCTGAAGACAAATCCTTGAAATACGTTCCGGAAAAACCGTGTTCATCGCATTGATTTTTTTATCTGCTTTGCTGTTTTAAGCTGTTCATATCCACGCAAGAAAACATCTCCGGACTGCTCACGGAATACAGGTGCGGAACGAACCGTTGTGACCGGTGATTGCCTTTATTCAAAAGAAGTTACTGCTCGTTGAGATACGATAAGCATTCTTCCGGAATTTTTGTGTGTCAGGGGCTTTTTTTTCGGTTCCTACGGCTTTTTCCGAATTCCTGAAAATCTCTTTCATCTTTATGCACAAGCAGTTACGATGTTTTGGCTTCGGTTGTAATATATGCCGTCGGAGAGGGAGACACACGGAAAAAAGTGCAGATCAATCGGCAGGAAATTTCAGAAAAAAAAGAGTAACGGAACGAAAGCTTCCCGTAAAAAAAGAAGAGGCTGAATGAGAAGATGAAAAACCGTCAGGAATCAGCAGAAAAGGACACCGAACGATCTGACCCCTTACAGGGATCCGGTAAACTGCTTTATTTTATATGCTTCGAGTTGAACCAGCGTATTCCTGAACATATCACGAAGTTCGCTGACACTCTCTTCAAAGCCTGACAACCTGCCCGACTTCAACTGCAGATAGAGCTTCTCGGCATTGAGGCTCAGGGCAATGGCGCCAATCGTTCCGGAAGAACCTTTGAGCGTATGGGCAAGGTAGGCGAGTTCTTTGTACTCTTCCTTGCCTGCGGATTCTTCAATTTTATCAAGCAGTTTTTCTGTGTCCTTCGTGAAAATGTCGAACAAGTCGAGAAGCGTATCCCTCCCGAGCGATTCCATCAGCATTTCGAGGGTCTCTTCATCGATGTACCTCTGTGTCCCCTCTTTCATGGATTGAGCATGCACTGCAGATCCCTGCGCCTCATCCTGCACTCCCGAATTGCGCTGCAGCCAGAAAGAGAGTGTTGCGATCAGTTCTTTTTTCGCGACTGGCTTGCTGAGGTGGGCATTCACCCCGGATCGCATGATTCCTTCGACGCTCTCCTTGTCGGTATGGCCGGTCAGTGCAATAATCGGCACCTCCCTGAATTTCCTGAATCGATGAAAAACCGAGCCGCCCCGGATCAGCCTCACGGCGTCGATTCCGCCCATCACCGGCATTTCGATATCGATGAGAACAATGTCGATATCGGACTGCTCAAGCTTGTCTATCGCTTCAAGCCCGTGTTCCGCTTCGAAAACGGTACAGCCCGAGTGTTCGAGAACCACGCGGAGGAATTTCCTGTTTGTCGCATTGTCATCGGTGACGAGTATCCTGATACCTGAAAGATCGAATGGCTGCAGCTGTTTTCGTGTAGCGCTCTGCGTAAAGAAGAACTGTTCGAAAATTTCTTCCAGCATCTTTTTCTCCAGCGGCCTGGTATATGAACGGCTGATGCTGGCATGCTTCCTGCCATAACCAAGATGACGTTCATACGCGTTGACTGAAGAGGGGGCTTTCAATCCAATCAGGGGAATTTCCCTGTAATGCTGGCATAAGTTGGCGGGAAGGCCATTGCCCGAACGAAGCGTTTCCGCCGTCTCATACCCGCTCTTGCCGGGCATGTCGATATCGATGAGAATAAGGTCATACGGCTTGTAAGAAGCCATTTTCAGTGCGGCATCCCCACTTGCGGCTTCATCCGGCCTGCAATTCCACTCCATGAACAGATTCGTCAGAAGCTGTCGCTGCGCAGCATCGTCTTCGATCACGAGGAGCTGTTTTTTCTTCACTATCTCTTTTTTCAGCAGCATGACCTTGTCTGACTGGTAGACGGGGAGCATGATTTCGAATTCGGTCCATTCCTGCTCCTTGGAATGACAGACAATATGGCCCCCGAACGAGTTGATGACCCGCCGGCAGAAAGAAAGACCCAGCCCGTTGCCTCCTGTTTTTCCGTGGGTGTAGAAGCTCTCGAAAATAAGCTCCCTTTTACCGACCGGAACCCCGGGGCCTGTATCCCTCACCCTGATGAAATTTCCTGACGGATGCGATTCTGTTGTAATGGCTATGCTGAAACTTGGCTTGTTCTTGTAATACAATGCGTTTTTGATGAGGTTGAACAGGACGTAGATCAGCAGGTCCTTGTCGCCGAAAAACTCGAAATCCTCGCGGATTTCGATACGAATGAGCTTTTTCTCCTCCGGAGCACTGTATGCGAAAGTATCGATGGCGGAATGGATGGTTTCACCCGCCGATCGGCGCCGGAAGCTCTTGATGTCGACCTCGCCACCCTGCATGGCGGTCAGGATGGAGTCGATTATTTTATTGCCTCTCCTGACAATATCGGATGCTTCATCGATGACATCGTTGACAGCATCGAGGTTGTTTCGGGTGATCATGAAAATCTCTTCCCTGCTCGATGCCGAAGGCCTTTCAGGCAGAATCGACTGAATCGCCTCGATGGCGTTGACGATGGCATTGAGAGGATTGCGCATTTCATGGGCGATCGTCCCGCTGAGGCTGCGCATGAATACCATCCGGATACGATTGATGGTCTGTCTTTTATGGGTAGCGATGATACTGCCCATCATGGAAAAAATGTAGGCGGAGATATAGACTTCATTGAAATAGGTAAAGGAAACCTTTCCGTCAAGAAGAAAAACGCTCAGCCATGCAAGCCCGTAACCGGAAACGATCATCACGCAGAGATATTTCCAGTCGTAGACGAGCAGAGTCATCAGCAGAAGACCGCCGAGGGTAGACATGGCCCATATCGCTGAAAACTCGTTTTTCAGCAGCATGAAGCTGAAATAAAAGGGGATGACGTACAGGACACTGACGATAAAATAGAGAGGGAAAAAACGTTTGATCCAGTCGGGCATGAACCTGTAGGCGCCCCAGGAAAAACAGATGACAGCGTTCAGTAGGCGAAGAGGAAGATTCTCGTAAGGCTGCGGATAAAAGTCATGAAGAATGAAATAGTAAAACGGAAAACCGAATCCCCCCATGATTGCAGCAAGCATGAGGTTCGGCTCGGCATGTTCCACGAACTGCTCCATGTGCTCCTGAACCTTCTTGACAAAGCCGCTCAGATCGGTTTTTACAATACCTCGCTTGACCATTGGGGGTGGTATATGAGATTATCCGGGTCGTTGTATCTGCAGCGCATGAAAAAGAACTGAAATAATGCTTTGTCATGCAGGGGTATTTCCTATGTAATTTAGTTAAATATCCTCTTTTTATCCTATTCTTTTTAATCCTCCCCGCACAGCTTTTTTCTGTTTCTGCTTTCGAGGTCCAGCAGGGCGTGTTTTATTGCGAGCCCTCCCCTGTAGCCGGTAAGATGCCCGTCGCTGCCGACCACCCTGTGACAGGGAATGAAAACGGGAAGGGGGTTCCTCCTGCACGCTGAGCCAACCGCTCTAACGGCCCGGATATTGCCGGATGCCTCGGCTATCTGCCTGTATGAAGCTTCACGACCATAAGGAATACCGTCAAGCAGCTCCCAGATCCTCATCATGAATGGAGTTCCGCTCGGAGCGAGGTTCAGCGTAAAGAAAACGAGTTCCCCTGCAAGATATGCCTCGAGTTGCCGGAATGCCTCCCTGAGAAAGCCGGTTTCTCCGACAATCGAATCAGGGGGAACCCTGTCCGTTTCGAAATAAAGAGTTGTCAGGGCACCTTCATGCTCCTCCAGACCTATCCTGCCGACCTGCGTCTTCTGAACATAAATCATAGCCTTGTTTCCTTTTTTTTTCTGAACGGATAAATCAGTTCGCCATCGCATTGCAGATCGAAAAGTTGAAACGATGACAACAGACGCACGTCATTCAATACCCTGCGCAAGGGCATATCCAAACCCCGGAAAGCTGTTCATGCAAGCTGTCGGCAACACTTTTTTATCAAACCGGAACAGAGTGCCGGCATTGTTGATGTTTTTTCAGGATCGTTGCGCAGGAATCGAAAACAGAGAACGTCATACTTATTGAAACATCTGATTGTCTGTTGAAATCGATCCAACGAAAAGATCGGACAGCAGGTAGAGATAACAGTCGGAAATTTCGGGTTGTGTGTTGGTTTTCATGATAACGGGAAAAGGGATCCGGTTGTTTCCGGTTCCCTTTTTTCGTTTCCTGCAGCTTCCCTTTCATCGATAATTTTCATCGACAAAACTTCTGTTGCCTGCAATATTTTTCTTCAATATTACGCTGATTTCTGAAAATATTCGTATTATAAGGGTATTATCCTTGAACTATATCACGATAATTACCCGCGATTCCTATGCACATGTTCTGCCTGAACAACGATATTCAAATTGTGACGGTATGGGTTACCATTGTCAGCTGCGCATACCTGTATCTTGACATAAAGTTCCGCAGAAATGGCATGTAGACTCCGAAAATCAATATCGAGCCCGGCCGCTGCAGATCCGAAAGGTCAGCGACACCGTTTTACTTGCCGGACATATCGACCGGCGTGGCAGGGTTCGTATCGAAACCAAGCGATGCACCATCACTTGCGCCTTCATCGGTCGGCTCCCGGGTAGCTGCTTCGCTGTCCCGCTCTGCATCCTGCAACTGATTCAACGCATCTCCGGCATAGCAACTCACGCTCAAAGCTCCGGAAACCAGAAGAAACAGGCAGACAAGCAATGCTTTTTTCATGATACTGATATTCTTTAAAGGGTTACTTCTGACAAGTGCATACAGAAATAGGACATAAGCAGACAGGGGCTAATCCCGGAACATGCTCCGCATCAGGTATCCGCACTCCCTTTATCCGGCATGTTGCCGAATGGATGATCGCTGCTGGGGAAAGGACCATCAGGAAAGAGGAAAAGAGCAGAAGATAATAAAATGAAAATACAGCATATCTCCCTTTTCGAAAATCCATTGCCAAACACCACCCGGATAGCGGCATCTGTCGTTTATTTTGCGTCCGTTCCCGATATACGTATATTCTGTGTAAACAGCCGCAGAGTTACCGCAAATAAACCTTGAGCCGTCATTAACCTTAATCAGAAGGAGGTGCGGTTGTATGGAACATGTTCTTAAGGATATGCTCATGCTCTCAGGCTGGATAGCCATTCTTGGCGGTTGTTATTTCCTTCTCTCGAGAAATTTTGGCCGCAGAAAGAGTAAATCGGGCGGTGAAAACGACGATGCCCCTTAAATGCTGCTGCCACTCTTCTCAGTTCACACCACATTGTCCGCCGCTCTGTCTCAAAAAGCCGGTGGCCCGCCCGGAACATCACATATCCATGAGCCTTATGAATTCAAGGGCTTTTTCCCTGAGTGATTCTTCCTTTTCCTGTAAAAACGGAGATGAGTACCGGATAGAATAGCCGTACTTCTCAAGGTTTTTTACCAGCCGGAAAAAGTCATGTGTCTGGACTCTGAATGCGGCAACCATTTCGGGAGCGTGGTTGATGGCAAAACTCACGACCGTCGTGTCATTTTTTTCTATGATGGCGATAACCTCCGAAAGCTTCAGACCTATTGACGGCAGTTCAAGTTCGAGAGTCATCCCGTCATCCCCGAGCCGGAAAACTTCGGCAGCCTTTTCGTACAGGACTGATTTCCTGATACAGCCGAGATAGTTCCCTTCCCTGTCGCATATCGGAACCATCGCTCCAGGGAGCTGACGGATGGTGGTAAAAACATCGAAAAGGTGCTCTTCAGGAAAGATCTTTTCCAGCTTTGCCAGCGGCATCTCCCTTATGGGGACGGGTTCGCTTTCAGCCAGGTGCCTGGCCTGCAGAAGGTCATGCACCGTAACCATCGCATACAGTTTCCCATCCCGGAGAACAGGCAGTGACTCGTATCGCCCGTTCTCCATCATTTGCAGTACTTCGAGGGAGATCGCATCGTCTTCGATGGCCGGATAACCGGGATCGAGATTTATTTCCAGGAACTCATTCAGGAGCATGGTTCTATCTTGTTGACCCTTCTTTCGTGTCTGCCTCCTTCAAAATCAGCTGCAAACCAGTTCTGAAGGCTTTTTTCAATAGTCGTCGGATCGGAAAACCTTGCCGGGAAACAGATGACATTCGCATTGTTGTGCTGCCTGGCAAGTGTTGCGAACTCGGGATTGCATGCAAGTGCGGCACGGATTCCCCTGACCTTGTTCGCCGATATGGAAACACCGATGCCCGTTCCGCAAAGAAGTACCCCCTGGTCGGCGGCACCGCCTGCCACCGATTCGGCGACTTTCCGGGCATAATCGGGATAGTCGACCGATTCATCGTTATATGGTCCCATGTCATGGCATTCATGACCGTTCCTTTCAAGCCATGCCACTACCGCTTTTTTAAGCTCAAAACCCGCATGGTCGCTTCCAACTGCAATTTTCATACCTTTACAGCTTTATGTTGATGAAGTTTTTTCAAGGCAAACTGCCTCAGAAACAGCTCCTGGCTGTTCACAGCCTGCTCGTCGTTTTCTATTTTCGTGAACATGCCGTCCGGGTTCATCTGCCAGGATTTCACATTATCCCTGAGCATGATATCGAGATGCGATTTGATTTCATGCACCAGGGCTTTACTGAACACAGGAAATGTCGTTTCCACACGATGGTCGAGGTTTCTCGGCATGAGGTCCGCACTGCCGAGGTACATTTCCTCCCTGCCTCCGTTGTGAAAATAGTAACAGCGGCTGTGCTCGAGAAAACGTCCGATGATGCTGACCACCCTGATGTTTTCGC
>JAAXVR010000041.1 GCA_013335405.1 Chlorobiaceae bacterium | reverse complement strand
CAGTCCCCAGTCCTCAGGTCCCCCCGTACGCCTTTACCTGCTTCATGATGAAATCCGTCGCCGTCTCGGGCAACTCGATGGTAATGAGATGGCCGCATTTCGGTACTTCGGCGTAATTGCCTTTCCCTGCTGTTTCGACAAGCTTTTTCGTGTTCTTGCTGGTCATGATGGCATCGCCGCTGCCGGCAACAAAGAGCATGGGAGCATCGGCGGCCCTGACCATCTCCGGCACCGACTCGGTGATTTCGAATGAGGTTATCTGGCGTGTTGTCTGGTCGATTGCCTCCGGCGAGCAGAGACCGAGGCTTTTGAAGCCGATAAGGATATCATGGATCGGAACGGTGTTCTTTGCGAGGACAACCCTTGCATAGACATAGGCGGGCACCCACCAGGTCAGCTTCCGAAGCAGGTTGTTGAAAACGAACGTTATGATGTTGGTCGCAACGGACTGGATGACCGCGTTATTCGGCAGCATGCCGAAATTGAAAAAGGTCATCGACCGGATAAGGCCGGGATTGTAACGGGCATAATCGAGCGCCACGAACGGGCCGAAAGAGAATGCCGCGATGTGAAACCGCCTGAGACCGAGTTTGTTGACAAGTTCACGCAGGTCGTGTGCGAAAAAATCGATATGGTAGTGATTCTTCGGATCATTGTCCGACCATCCGTGGCCCCTCATGTCGTAAGCGATTGTCCGCACTCCCTTGCTGTTGAGGGATTTGATCACATGGTGCCACCACATCCACCAGCAATCCCAGCCATGGATCAGCACAATGGTTTCAGCAGCATCAGCGGGGCCGGAATCGTGGTAATGGTGGACGATTCCGTTCACTTCGATGAAACGGCTCCTGTCGATCAGGGAGTATTCGTAGGCTGCCCGCCTGGCGGTAACCTTGTTGTCGGATTCCTTGAGTTTCAGGAGCTCTTCGGTGTATCGTCTGAATTTTTCAGTGGGAAGTGCTTGCTGTACCATAAGATAAAACAGCTAAGGATGAATGGATGTTCATGATGTAATATAATCAAAATATCAAGCTTGCGTGAAAATCTTCTGCTTGCGGTAATTCCTTATAGGATGAAATTTTCAGAATATATAGGGATTTCTCTGCGCAACTTCCCCGGTGAGAGGGTTATGCAGTGAAGGTTAAGGCCCCGGCAATCCGTGGCCGTTCAATCGTTTTCCGGGCTTTATACGGGTGTTGCCGGTGCTGCGGCACTTTCCGAAAATATCTTTTCGCACTCCCTCCTGATGATTTCCTGCTGTTCGAGGATCAGCTCGGGCGCGACGGTAAAATGATTGAGAAGAAGGGAAAATATCTGGATGGATGTCTCGAACTTTTCTGTCACCACCACATCGGCTCCGGCCTTGTACAGAGCGGCCACATCGTCAAGGGTCCTCGCCCTGACGATGATGAACGCTTTAACATTGATCTCCCGGATCACGGCAATGCTCTTGCGGACCGCAGCTGCGTCAGAAACACCAAGCACAACGGCACGCGCATGGTCGATGCCGGCACGGAGCAGGGCTTTACGGTCCGTACAGTCGCCATAATATATAGGCTCCCCTTTCCTTCTCATGCTTTTCACCGTTTCACGGTCAATCTCGAGGATGGAATAGGATATGTTGGTGGCATGGAGCACCGCGGCAACGTTCTGGCCGTTGACACCGAATCCGATAATCGCCGCATGGATTTCCCCGGCGCAGATAATGGTGCTGTCCTTCGGACGTGCTGAATGGAACGGCACATCCTTCGAAACAAGCGGAATGAAACCGAGCGCCGGCGCCACCTGGTCGGCAAATCTGGGAGCGAGAGCGATCATCGCAGGCGTGACGATCATGGTTACGACAATGATGGCCAGCATCGCCTGGAAAATCTCCTGGTCGATCACTCTCTGCTTCAGGGCCGTTTCGGCGAGCACGAAAGAGAACTCCCCTACCTGCGCAAGCGCCATACCCGCAAGCATGCTGACTCTGGAAGAATACCCGAGGAAAAGCGATACCCCTGCCACAAGAATAACCTTGACAAAAAGGACCGCAAGGGCGATCGAAATGAAAAAAGGCAGATTGACGACCGAAACATCGAGCAGGAGACCCACCGAAATAAAAAATATACTGGTGAACGCCTCTCGGAACGGGTCGATTGAAACGCTGATCTGGTGGCTCTCGTCGGTGCTGGCGATCACCATGCCGGCGATAAAGGAACCAAGGGCCAGAGAGAGACCGGCAAGCGCCGTGAGATACGCTGCCCCGAAACAGATGACAAGAGCGCCGATGACCGGGACCTCCTTTGCATGCAATGATGCGATGAGGCGCACCATGCGCGGCATGAAAAGCCTGAAACCAAAGAAAATAATTGTGGAAAAAAGAACGAGAAGGCCGATTTTCCTGAGGATCATGAGTAACGGAAGATCGGCATGCGGGTTCAGGAGATTGATGCCGATCATGAGCGGCACGATGGCAAGGTCCTGGAAAATCAGGATCCCGAGGGCTATGCGTCCGTGAGGCAGGGCAAGTTCATCCTTGTCCGTGAGGATTTTCAGGCAGATAGCCGTACTGCTTACTGAAAATGCGAACCCCAGAAACACTGCCGCCTGTACGGAAATGGAACGCCCAATAGCCATCATGAACCAGAAGGAAAGACAGCTGATGGTAAGACCGGTCACGAGGATCTGCACGACGCCTCCGACAAGCACTATTTTTTTGAGTTTTTTCAGGTCGTCGAGGGAAAATTCGAGGCCGATCGTAAAGAGGAGCAGGATAACGCCGAGCTCGGCGAGGGTGGAAATGAGCTGCTTGTCGTAAACCGCTCCGATACCAGACGGCCCGAGAAGGATGCCGGTAAATATCAATCCAATGACCGGAGGTATTTTCAGGCGCTGGAAAATAAGAATGATGGCGACGGCCACTGCCCCGATGAGGGACAAACCGCCGAGAAAATCGAAATTATGCATGAATGGAACGCCTTTTCATGGTATGCAGGGATATGGGAATACAAAAAGGTAGCGTCCAGCACCCTGATATGCAAGCAACGGTTTACCGGGCCATGCATTTCGATTATTTTCAGGCCGGGCTTTATTCTGTACCCCCTTACGGGGTATATTCCATCAGAGAGTGCCTCCTTCTGAACATACACGAAACAGCAACCATGCCGAACCAGATCATTTATATCACTGCTGCGCTTCTTTTCATCGATATTTTCCCGCTTCCCGCCGGATACCATGAACTGCTGACCATAGTCGCCGGAGGCACCTTCGCATGGGGCTGCTACGTGAACATCCTGAAAAAATCACTTTTGCCTGCGCTGCTCTACGCGCTTTTCGCGATTATCTACAATCCGCTGAAGGATCTCGAACTGACTCGGCAGATATGGATTGCCGCCGATCTTGCGGCAGGAACGCTGCTGATTGCCACGAAGAACTATTTCGAGAGGTGATATTGCTTTCGGGTTCCCTGCTTCAAAACAAACTCAGCCGGAGAAAGCCATGAAAACCACGATATCCATCCTCCTCTGCCTGCTGTGTCAGTGCCTCTTCTCACCCTCCTTCGCAGCACCCATACCCCGGACGGGACCCATGCATATCGAGGGCCGCATCGAAAGTATAACCTGGTCACCGGCACTCTTTGTCAGGGGAAAAGGGGTTTACGTCAACGGAAAATGGTGCCCGATGTCGGGTTCGCTTGGCCACGACAGGACGATTCCCGCCCGTTACACCATCATTCTGCAGAATACGAAGGTAACAACAGCTCCATCCGCCGATCCATCCCGTTCATTCAAAAACGGAAGCACGATCACGCTGGTCATCAACCACCCGGAAAACGACGGCACGTTCCGCAAAGGCATGCATATCAGGATTTCCGATTACACCGTAAGCGGTGATGAAGGGGGGAACTGGTACTCCTGCAGCCACATATCGATCAAGTGAGGGCTGGGGCTGGGAGCTGGAACGTGAGATGTGGTTTTTCGTGCTGAGGACCCAGGACTGAGGAAAGATTGGGATGCAGTAAGCTCCGTCAGGAGCGCCAGATCGGTAGCCCGGGGTGCAACCCCGGGTAGAGGATAAAATACAAAAAGGGGTTTCAGCTCCGCAGGCGCTTTCTTCCCCCATCCCCCATCCCACATCCCACATCCCACATCCCAATCTTCAGACCTGAACGAACTGAGCAGCTTTCACGCCGCATATGGGGCAGGTTTCCGGCGGATTTTCCAGTTCGATGTACCCGCAGACGGGGCAAAGCCACACTTGAGTCGCACTGATATCCTTTCCGAGCTTCACCGCTTCAAGCGCCTTCCTGTAAAGTTCGGCATGCCTCATTTCAGCTTTGAGGGCATACCCGAACATCTTTTTCGCGGAGTGACCCTCGACCTCGGCCTGCTCGAGCATAGGCGGATACATCTCTTCATGCTCGTATGTTTCACCGCCGATTGCCGCCAGGAGATTGAAGGCTGTCGATCCCACTCCTCCCATGGATTCCAGATGGCCTTCGGCATGGATCCTTTCGGCCTGGGCCGTGGAGCGGAATAGTTTTGCCACATTGCCGTATCCCTCTTTTTCGGCTGCTTTAGCAAAAGCGAGATATTTCTGGTTTGCCTGGCTCTCTCCGGCAAAGGCGTCTTTCAGGTTATCGTCTGTCGTGGCCATAGTGGTTGATTCTCCTTTGATGATTGAACGGTCATGCGGAAACAGGGTTGAAACTCAGCTGGAATGGATAATGAAAAAAGCAAATGACAAAAAAACTTCAACGGTTCTTCCGGTACAAACCTTTCGAGCGGATCAGGCTGACCCATTCGCGGGCCTTGTCGGATGCGGATACAGAAGGCATCCAGTGGATAAAATTCGCGATATCCCTCAACAGCAGCCGCCCGGTCCCGGGAAAATCCACTTCGCAGGGTTCCCCGAGTTTCCAGGTTGGAGGCTGCCTCATTCGCCCTTTTTCGGGATGCTCGTATTCGACCGGAGGAAAAACCTCGTCAAAACTTCGCCCTTTCCATTCGTCGGCAGGAAACGTGATCGTCGCTGCGGCATCGACTTTCGGGTTGAGCTTCGCACAGACTGATGCAAGAAATACGGGAGCGCCATAAACAGATGCCGAACCATCTCCCGGCCATCCGGCAAAACCGGCAATCACGGTACCGCTGGCAATACCGATAGTCGGAGAAAATTTCAGGGTATCGTTTTCTCCGAGCCATCTTGCCGTCCGCAGAGCATCGACAAAGGGGTCAGCCGAACCGAAGCGGGCTGAAAAAAGAAGAAGAAAAGAGGACCCGAGAGGCTTTTCGACAACTGAAAACCTGCTTCCCGCAAATGATTCCCGCAGCCAGCAGATGAACATGTTCTGAAAAACCAGCAGTTCAGCCGGTGATAATTCAGCTGATAACCTCGGGAAATCGTTCATGCCCAGGTGCAATACTGTCGCATCGAACTCAATCCCTTTTACCGGAAAGGAGCCGCAGCACTCCTCATCAATCTCCACATCCAGGGTAAGCGGCATGGAAATGAGGAAATCGGCCAGAGTTCTGATATGGTGTGCCACTGCTTGTGATGGTATGGCGTCATGGAAAGCGCTGCCCGTCAAGACAACCGTCAGGCGAAAAACCGGAAAAAACTGCTTGCCAGCCGTCCCGGCAGCTTACCGGTTCCCCTGCCAGTATTCATGTATCCTGATGATAAAATCCGGCAATCTCCTGACAAGATCGCCGAGATCATCTTCGGACATGGATTCGTAGTCATCGGTAATTCTGCCGAGCACGAAAACGGGAAATGCAAGAACGGCAACTTCATCGTCGCTGAAAAACGGTTTCCACGCTTCATGGGTAAGCTCCATGCCGGTGGTGAACCCGAGAGCCCAGTCTTCGACTGCGGCAGCCATCTCCTCGTCGTCAGGATAACCGATTTTTTCGTAGAGGGGCAGAAAACCTTCCGGATCATCTTCGAACTGCATGGCAATGCTGTTCATATGCCTCAGAAGGAACTCCCTCAGAAGCGAAGCTTCCTCTTCGGAAGAAAAAGCAGGCGACTCTCCGCTCTCCTGGTCCCATATACAGGATATCCAGACATCCGGATGCGGAAGTTCCGGGCCTGCTATCAGCGCGGTCATATAGCCGTCGACCATTTCGATCGAGGTCATGCTCTCTTCGGGAGCGGTGTCGGAAAGAAGAAAATTCTCGAGAAGACCGAGCTCTTCTATCGAGAGCGGCTGCAGCAGAGGATCTGATGAATTCATGGCAGAAATGGTTCAAAGATGAAACAGAACGGATCCCGTTTGCTTAAAGTTATGAAATCACACCCGTAAAAAAATGGAAATTCAGCCCGGAGTATAAAAAAAGAAGCCATGCCCCGTATTGATAAAACATGGTTAAAATAGTATATAGAACACCATGCCGGTTATCGGCCGTTCTTAATGGTCAGCTCTATGATTTATTGTCGTGAGCACTCTCTGGTGCAAAGCGCCCGGAGTGCAGAATCCGGAGTTCCGAAAACTTTCGGGATGAGGATTTCGATCCCGACGCTTCAGGACCAACCAGGGGGAATCGGGCCTGGAAACAGAATAATCAGAGCTGCCCTAATATCACTTATGGAGAGGGATATCATGTTCAAGCCCAAGTTCTTTACCGTTCTTTCCGAAATTACCCCGCAGCAGCTTGCAAAGGATCTGACAGCCGGCATTCTTGTCGGCATCGTTGCTTTGCCCCTTGCTATTGCCTTCGCCATCGCATCAGGCGTATCCCCTGAAAAAGGACTGATCACTGCAGTAATCGGAGGATTCCTTGTCTCTTTTCTCGGCGGAAGCAGAGTACAGATAGGGGGACCGACCGGAGCTTTCATCGTAATTCTTTACGGTATCGTCGAGCAGTACGGTGTAAACGGACTCATGATCGCCACAATCATGGCGGGAGTCATTCTCATGATCATGGGGTTTGCACAGTTCGGATCGCTCATCAAGTTCATTCCCTACCCGGTCGTTGTCGGTTTCACCAGCGGTATCGCGGTCATCATTCTGTCGAGCCAGATCAGCGATTTCCTCGGCCTTGCCATCGACAAAGTCCCCGCTGACTTCATCGAAAAATGGATTGCCTACGCTACCCACCTGGGAACCTTCAACCCGGAAAGCCTTGCTGTAGGCATGCTTTCGCTTCTCCTCATCATCTTCTGGCCGAAGGTCTCCAGGAAAATTCCCGGCTCGATCGTAGCCATCATCGCTTCAACCCTTCTGGTACGTTTTGCCGGACTCGATGTGGCCACCATCGAAACGCGGTTCGGGGATATTCCTTCAAGCCTTCCGGACCCTGCCATTCCGGTGTTCGATTTCGCAACTGTCAGGCAGCTCGTCATGCCTGCAACCACGATCGCCCTGCTCGGCGCCATCGAAGCGCTGCTCTCTGCTGTGGTAGCCGACGGCATGATCGGCAGCAGGCACAAATCGAACATGGAACTTGTCGCACAGGGCGTCGCGAACATCATCACCCCTCTGTTTGGCGGAATACCCGTCACAGGAGCCATCGCACGTACGGCAACCAACGTGAAGAACGGTGGACGTACACCCGTTGCCGGTATGGTGCATGCCGTCACGCTCCTCGGTATCATGCTGCTGTTCGGGAAGTGGGCGAAGCTCATACCCATGCCCACGCTTGCCGCAATCCTTATCGTGGTAGCCTGGAACATGAGCGAACACCACGTCTTCCGGCAACTGCTGAAAAGTCCGCGCAGTGACGTTATCGTCCTCCTCACTACCTTCGGACTTACCGTGGTATTCGATCTCTCGCTTGCCATCGAAATCGGCATGCTGCTTTCGGTCATTCTTTTCATGCAGCGTATGGCGGGCCTCGCCAACGTCGATGTCGTCACAGGAGAGCTCAGGGACCGAGAGGAAGAAGATGACCCGAACACCATCGTTACGAGGGCTGTGCCCGAAGGCGTGGAAGTGTTCGAGATCACCGGGGCAATGTTTTTCGGTGCAGCCTCGAAGTTCAAGGATGCAATGCATATCGTCGAAAACAAACCTGCGATCCGCATCATCCGTATGCGCAAAGTGCTGTCGATCGATGCCACCGGTCTGAATATGCTTCGCGAACTGCTGCTCGACTGCCGAAAAAGCGGCATTACGCTGATCCTTTCAGGTGTGCATGCCCAGCCGCTTTTCGCCATGCAGCAGTTCGGCATCTACGATGAAATCGGTGAAGAAAATATATTCGGCAACATCGACGATGCTCTCGACCGATCGAGGGATCTGCTCGGGCAGCCGAAACGGGGAAGGGCTGAAGACTTCGTCCCTACCGTCAAGCGGGATAAGGAGTAATCCCGAAACCGCCGGGCATCCGGTCCCGGCGGCCTCCCTCCACCACTGGCTTCCCTTTATAACAAATAACGTTTAACAATTATTTAACAATAAATATTATTGTCTTTAGTTGTTTATTGTTAAATTTAATAGACTAAAAATAGATATGATCCTTAATTTTTTAGGCATTATTTTCGTATTGTACTCATTATTTCTGACATGACGACGACGATCCTTTTTTTTGAAAAACCGGGATGCCGTAACAATAACCGGCAAAAAGCGATGCTGGAACTCTCCGGCAACACCGTCGATGCAATTAACCTGCTTGAATATCCCTGGACCAGGGAAGAACTTGCCAGGTTTCTCGAAAATAAACCGGTAAGCGAATGTTTCAATCCTTCGGCGCCGGCGATAAAATCCGGAGAGCTTGACCCGATGGATTACTCGCTTGAGGAAGCCCTCGATATGATGATTCATGAACCGATCCTCATCAGAAGACCCCTGATGAAAATCGGTGACCGCTATTTTCAGGGCTTCGACACGGCCCGGCTCCGAAATATCATCGGCCTCGTTGCGGTACCCGGCGCCGAAAAAATAGTCGAATCCCTGAAAATGACCGATCTCGATTCATGTCCGCAGAACAGCGGATTTTCTTGCACAAACCCTGATCACTGAACCATGGAACAAACACTGAAGCCACTCGGCACCGTCATGCAGCTCCTCGAAGAGCTTGGGCATGAGGTCACCTATGCTTACGAAGACCTCGTTTTCGTCAATCACAACGATTTTCTCCTGCAGTTCGAAAATACCGGTTCGACACTGAACCTCTTTTTCAACAGAAGCTGTCCCGGAAATGAGGCGGAAAAAATAGAACAGATCATCATCCCCGCAGGCGACAGAAAAGGTCTGTCAATAACGATAAAAGGGCGATACCATATCACCGGCGAGGAGGACGAAAAACTGAGAATTGAATTTTTTGAAAACTGACAACGCTCTTTTTCCATTCTCCGGCCTTCACCCCCTTGGAGGCCGGGAACAATAATCCCTCCGTAAGACGTTATCATTACTGGAGGTCAATATGATCGCACGCGTCCTCCGGAAGCAGGGATTACAGCAAAAGAGCATGAACCATGACAACCTGGTACGATGAACTGAAAAAGCCGCCGCTCACGCCGCCAAAGAAAATATTCGGCACGGTCTGGGCTGTGCTCTATCTTTTCGTTACAGCCTCGCTCATCCTGTATTTCCTCGCCCCCGCAAAGCCCCGGGTCGCAGTGACTCTCGTTCTCCTTGCCATTCATTTCACGGCAGGATTCACCTGGACAACCATTTTCTTCAAGAAGAAAAAAATATTCCCTGCGCTCCTCGATATCATCCTCATAGACAGCACGCTTATTGCCCTGATCGTGCTCTTTTACGGGGCAAGCCCGGCGGCGGCGCTTCTTCTTGTTCCCTATCTCTGCTGGGGACTTTTCGCCGGGTATCTGAACTGGGGTATCTGGCGCCTCAACCCCTGAAGCTCATCTGTCGAAACCATGCCTGATTATCCTCCTGAAATGATTTGAACAACAAAACAGGTTTCGCTACATTTTTCTCTTGCAGGGAACCTGTTCTTGCCCGGTAGATCGATATACGGGACAGGCGAGCCCCTTACTTCAGATTCTCAATCAACAGGCATCCGATGAAATATTCCGAAGCAAGAGAGGGCAGAACCTTTATCATCAGGCTCGAAGACGGCGAAATCGTCCACGAGAAACTCGAGCAGTTCGCCAGGGAGCATGCCGTCGAAAGGGCAACCGTAATTGCCGTCGGAGGTGCAGACAAGGGAAGCATTCTCGTGGTGGGTCCCGAGGAGGGACATGTGAAACCTGTCAGCATCATGACGCATGAACTCTACGAAGCCCATGAAATAACAGGCTCCGGCACGATATTTCCCGACGAAGAGGGGAACCCGGTGCTCCATATGCATATGGCGTGCGGCAGGGAGGAAAACACTGTTACGGGCTGCATCCGCAAGGGAGTGAAAGTGTGGCTCGTCATGGAAGTGATCATGACCGAACTGCTCGGCAACGGCGCCAGGCGAAAAACGGAACCGGAGACAGGGTTCAAGCTCCTCGAACCATGAGTATCTTCGCTGCTCAGATGAAAGGGTTCTCGAGGTAAGGCTTCCCGAGCGAGCGAGCGAGCGCCTCGTGGGTAACGGCACCATTCCAGATATTCAGTCCCATGGACAATCCCGGCATCATGACCATGGCGCTCTCGAGCCCGAAATCCGCGATTCTCCTGATATAGGCCAGGGTAACGCCGGTAAGGGCTTCGGTCGAAGTCTGTGGATATGCGGAAGGCATGTTCGCCACGCAGTAATGGAGCACGTTATCTTCCATAAATACGGGATTTTCATGGGTTGTCGGCCTCGAGGTCTCCGCACACCCGCCCTGGTCGATGGAAATATCGACGAAAACCGCTCCCGTTTTCATCGTCCTGAGCATCTCTTTTTTCAGGATTTTCGGAGCGGTTGCTCCAGGGACGAGCACAGCCCCGATAAGCAGATCGACGGTCTCGAGCTGCTCTTCCACATGCTGTTCAGTGGAGTAGAGTGTATGGACCTGTGGAGGCAGGGCCGATTCCAGAAAACGCATCCTGTCCTGGCTCACTTCAAGAACTGTCACGTCAGCACCCAGCCCCGCCGCGACTTTCGCGGCATGCATGCCCGCGGAACCGCCTCCGAAAATCACTACCCTGCAGGGCAGTACCCCCGGAACACCTCCAAGCAGCTTTCCTTCCCCGCCCTGATGCCTGGAAAGATAGAACCCGCCCATCATGACGCTCATTTTTCCGGCTATTTCGCTCATGGGCGCAAGCAGAGGCAACCGTCCGTTTTCCTGGACCGTTTCGTAGGCAATCGCCGTTACCCCTGTTTCGATAAGCTCCGCGGCAAGATCGGGTTCGCCTGCCAGATGCAGAAAGGTGAACAGGGTCAGGTTCCTGCGGAAAAAACCGTATTCCTGGGCAAGCGGCTCCTTGACCTTGACGACAAGCTCGCTCTCCCAAACCTTTTTCGCTGACGGCGCGATGACAGCCCCGGCCCGCCGGTATTTTTCGTCACCGAAACCGCTGTTGATGCCGGCCCCTGCTTCGACAACGACATGATGACCTGAAGATACGAGATGACGTACACCGGCAGGAGTGCAGGATACCCTGTTTTCCCCGGATTTTATTTCCTTTGGAATACCGATGTTCATGGCCTGAAACTGAAAGGTGACGCAGTTGAGGGATACACCAGCAATCAATGTAATCATTTGGGCGGTCACCCCAAACCCTGCTCCCCCGGGCCTCTGGAGCGGCACGCTTTCATTTATCCTTTCCCCGGCTTATCTTCGTCTTCTCGTGACCCCGTTCCGGCAACACCCTTGAACTACCAATACTTCATGTCTTTTTTCCTCGATACCTCATGGTGGCTCGTCTTCGCGGCATCAGCGGCGGCAGCATCGTTTGCGGCTCTCATGAAACCAGTGAAGCCGCTCTTCCTCATCGCAGCAGGCACGGCATGGAGCGCGTCGATTGCATGGAGCGCGATTGCATGGGGGGGGCTTTCCGCCCTTGCTGCAGGGGCCCTTTCGCTCTCCTGCGGTCTGCTCCTCTTCCTGCTTGTGCTGCTCTTGACGGGGGTGAAGCTGATGGCGAAGAAACGCTATGGGTGAGCAACGGGCCATCCATCGGAACGATAATCAAGCAGGAATTGCAAGATATTTTCAACCGATAACCAAGGGGTAATCCCGGCATGCCCCCGGCAGATAGTTGTTTACTTTAAAAAAACTTTATCCCAAAACAGGCAACTGGTACCCGAATACACCATGAAATTCACCTACCACAACCCGACAAGGCTCATTTTCGGAGCAGGAACGCTCGCACAGCTCGGAACTGAAGTCAGGGCATACGGGAAAAAGGCCCTTCTCGTCACCGGCGGCGGCAGCATCAGACGCAGCGGCACGTTCCAGAGGGCTGTCAAGAGCCTCGAACAGGCAGGCGTTTCGTTTGTCGAGTGCTCCGGAGTCGAACCCAACCCGCGGTTATCGACGGTAAAGCGGGGAGCAGGGATCGCAAAGGAAGAAGGTTGCGACATTGTCGTCGCGCTGGGTGGCGGAAGCACCATGGATGCGGCGAAAGTGATGGCGGCGGCGGTATTTTACGAAGGCGATCCCTGGGACATGATGGTCCACAGGGGGGAAAGCCGCAGGAAACCTGAACGGGCCCTTCCGATCGTCACCGTCCCGACCCTTGCCGCCACCGGCTCGGAAATGAACGGCGGCGCGGTAATCACCGATGAAGTGACAACCGTCAAGTCGTTCGTGGTCGCGGAATGCCTCTACCCGAAGGTTGCAGTCGTCGATCCGGAACTTGCGGCGAGTGTCCCTGCGGACCAGACCGCCTACGGTGTTTGCGACCTGATCACGCATGTGACCGAATCATACTTCAACGGTGTGGACGGCACTCCTCTGCAGGACCGCATCGCCGAAGGGATCATCATCACCGCGATGGAGTGGGGCCCAAAAGCTGTGGTGAACGGCCATGACGTCGAAGCGCGCGCCCAGGTGCAATGGGCATCGACCGTCGCGCTGATGGGCGTGGTACAGGCGGGAAGCAATGCTGCGTTTCCGGTGCATATCATCGAGCACTCCCTGTCGGCGCACCACGATATCGCCCACGGCGCCGGCCTTTCCATCGTCAGTCCGGCATGGATGCGTTTTGCCGCCAGATCGCGCCCGGAACGGTTCGCGCAGTTCGCCCAGCGGATTTTCGGGATCCCATTTCAAAAAGATAACGCCGCCGAAGCCGCCACGGAAGGGATCGGGCGCTTCGAAGCCTTCCTCTGCTCCATCGGCTGCCCGACCAGGCTTTCCGAGGTCGGCATCGGAGGGGAGCTTCTGGAGAGGTACGCCAAGGACAGCCTGCTGATTGCATGTGACGCCGAGGGGCGCCTGCCCGGCCGCCCTCCCATGAGCGCACCGGATATCGTCGAAACGCTCCGGTCGGTCCTGTAACATGGGGCTGCGTTCTGCATGGCACCCCTGCAGTTTATGAAGAAAAACGTTACGGCTGAAGGGAGATCCATTCCGGCACGTACTTCCATGCGGTTTTCAGGTCGCGGTCGCTGAGTCGCGACAAGGGGTCATGATGCCGGAGAAGATCCCGGAAAGAGCGGGAATGGTCCATATGGACCGTATGGCACAGCTCGTGGAGCAAAATATGGTGAACGAGGGGCCCGGGCAGGAAAAGGAGCTTGGTGTTCAGGGAGATCAGTTTGCGCGACGAGCAGCTTCCCCACCTCGAATGCATCAGGCGCACCCCTGCCCCCGAACAGGTGAAACCACGGCTTTCGGCAAGGGAGGCGAGCAATGGCAGGAGTTCTTCGGCTGCCCGCTGCCTGATCCATGAGAGCAGCAGCCTGCGGCAACGCTCCCGGTCCGCTGCCGGTGCAGGCAGATGGAGCGTCATGTTCGGTCGGTCCGCTTTCGTACGCGAAATGTCGCTGCGGTACAGGATATGCCACTCTTCGGGCACATGACGGAAAACAAGGCTCACCGGCATGCCGTTTTCATGGGTCGGCTCGGGTTCCGGGCGGTGCGCTTCCATCCGGGCGGCGGTTTTCCTGATCCAGGCCTCGTGCTGGAGGAGCAGCGATTCGATCTTCTTCTGCGAATATCCCTTACCGGGCACCACCACCTGGAGGCCGGCATGGGGCAGCATCCTGAGCCGGGCGTATTTCGCCCTCGTACTGACCCTCAGGGTATATTCGACAGGTTCGCTGCCGGCAGGCCGGAAAACAAGAAGAGACATGCTGAGAGGCTGGTTATGGCTTGCCGGCGGAAAGCGGCTTTTGTGTCGTGTTCCGCTGGCAGATTACTATATCCTGCATCAATGTAGCAATTTTTTATCCGCCGTTCATCGGCGCACCGACATGCTTGCTCTTCCACTCACCTGCCCCTGAAATCGACGGTTTCCCTGCTACATCCGAATGAGACATGCCCATTGCAATGGACATCTGCCCAAGGCTCAGATCACTGCTCCGTTTATTTCCGCAACTTTGCCTTGTCCGGTCCATAAAATCCGGAGGGATTCATCATCAATAACGATCGCTGTCCTCCCGATTCCCCGAAACATTACGTGATGAAACTACCCCGGCGCATCCAAGTCTCGCTCTTCTCTGCATTGCATTATGGCTGGTGATGGTATACGACAAGCTCTTTTAGAAATATAAGATAGCAATATGCTTTTCGACTTGTTCAGCTACGTCATCAAGTCTTCCCTGTAGAATTCGTGATTTTGTTGTAAATTATAAAACTATGAATGCTACAGCTGAAAACATATCCATTACCGTTAATACCCTGCTTTACATCATCGGTAAACTGGGGGGAACGGGTGATTTCCATAAGGTATTCAAAATACTGTATTTTGCAGATCAGAAGCATCTTGTGCGTTACGGTTCAGCCATTACTTGTGACAGGT
>JAAXVR010000001.1 GCA_013335405.1 Chlorobiaceae bacterium | reverse complement strand
GTTTCTGCTTAATCTCACGCAAGCGGACAGCTATTTCCCGGGTCTTGTCCAGTGGACACCAGATGGCGCCGAGCACCATGGCTTTCTGGCGGTCATGTTCCAGGTGGCAGGATTCGTCGCAGTAAATGTTGAAAGTCTCGCTCATTGTATTTATCCCGTCTCGAGAGAGATTGTTTTTTAATAATCCCGACTCATGTTTTCATTCTATAAGACTCACTTAACACACGTTCTGACATACTCATACACAGGCATCAAGCGATCAAATCCTTTCTGCATCAATGCTTTTGCTGCCTTGACGTCAGTTGGAAAGCTGGACCATATCGTCGTATAAATTTGAAGATGCGGGGAGACTTCCATCGTTTTGACAACACCGCTTTTCGAAAGCGTTACCTGCTGTTTAGCCCGGCCACGATGATTGTTCTGAGGATCAAGACACGCATAAGCTTCTTCAAGCGTTTTTACCCACTGATAATCGGTCAATGCTTCAAGCGAAATACCGCTGCAGCCAAGGCTCCGCTCTTCTATATGCGGTCTACTGGTTACCTGCCACGCATCACGAAAAAAACCGACAAAAATTTTATCCTTCTCGACGGGCAGTGAAAGCAAGCCTCTGTTTTTCAATTCGCTCTCGATAAATCTGGCAATAGGCCAATCATCGTACTTCATACCTTCGAGATTGACACCAAGCTGGGCTCTCTGCGTTTTATTTTTAAAGGTCGCAACATTCCATTGAACACCTTCGACATCGTCACTCATGCCATCGTATGATTTGGACATGCCTCCGAACGGTCTGCCGGATACTCCCAAAATCGATTTGAATGTGTCGTTGAGAAGATTTATGCATGTATCAGAATTCATCATTTGAAGGTTTTTTTTCGCTGAGAAAACCTCCTCAACCTTACTTCTTGTATTTGTCATTCAGCTGAGCTATCGCATTCCGGGTAAATGCATCGACATCTGATCCGGAAATCAGATCGATGATCTCAGACCACTTAATGACGGGTACTTTTTCGTGGGTACCAGAGAGATTGAGAAGTGCGAGTCTAATCTCCCGTTTCGCAAACTCTGGAATGAGCAGCTTCCATAAATCGATGATCAATTCCTGCACATCCAACTGCCTGTAGTCGGTATCAGCTTTGCAGCCTTCTCCCGATTCGACTTTTGCTTCGATGACAAGCATGGATTCCGGTGATACCAGCAGAATATCCGGCTTTGCATTAAAAGCCCACTTTACTTTGATTAGCTCTTTCAATCCAGCTTCAGCCAAAGCTTTTTCATTCCAGTGATTAGGATTCCAGAGCTTTTTTGTCGAAGTCCAGAAAAGGTCGTGCTTGTCGAGAATATCCTCAGGAAGGTGATATTTTTCGAAAATCTTCTTCAGGACAGCTTTTCGTCCTTCATGTGTTTCTGGAAAATAATCAACAGGATCACCAAGCTCTCGCCAGTAATCCCGCAGTGCAGCTGCTTCAACAAAAACTTCAAGGTTTTCAGGATCAAGGCTTACATTGCACTTTCTTTGAGCAAGCTTGGCAAAACCAATCCTAACTTGCTTTGACATAAGGAGAGCATGACCAAGCAAAAAACAGAAGAACCGTTCTTCTCTGTTGACTTCTGAATAAGATCTATCGCTGAACATGTTACATTCCATTTTTATTTGTTTTAAAGCTTCTCCGGTTATTGCTGCTATTGAACAACGTCACAGAACTCTGGCTCTTTTCGTTATTGGTTCTCGCAAGAATCGCAATTAAATTCTTTCATTATTCCTCCTTATCGGGGATCATCAAACTCCATGTAACATTCTTCTATCTTTTCAGTATCCTGAAACAATTCTATCTTTATTTTATTTACATCAGGTAAGTTTTGAAAGGGACCAGATGGATCGTATGAGTGATAATTAAACTTTATACAACTACCATCTTCAGCAGTATAAATACATTTAAGACCCATATAATTCTTTTCACCAACTATCTCCACACCAATATCCGGTATTTTCTCAACTATAATACCTGAATTTTTTTCGTTTTTAGCTTCTAAAGCAATTTCAATCGCTTGTTGATATTTTTCTCTCGCAAGCATTTTTTTATCTTATGATTAAAGAAACAACCATTAATATAAATCTCTTAATAAGTCACTTTCTATATCATATCTGAAAACTGGCCTCTCCTTGGCATAAAAAGTCTTTCATACATTCTGACAGCATATTCATCCGTCATACCTGATATATAATCACATATTGCTCTATCCGCCATACCTTCAGCCTTATACTTTTTGTAATGTCTTACAAATCCGTCCTTTAACAATCTTTCTGGATCTGAAGAAAAAGCATCAAATAAATTTATAACCATAAATTGGCCTCTATATTCAAGTGTTTGCACCTGAGGTATTTTTACCATTTTAAGTTTTATTAATTCTTTTAATGCATCTAAAACTTTTTTGGCTACATCATTCATCTCAACATTGTATCGTAATAAACCATTCTCAAAAAGCATATTATCCCCAACAAAACAAGAAACAATAAAAGAATTAACTAGAGCACCTATCGCCCATTTTCTTTTATGACTACATTCGCCGAATAAGTCATTACATAAGGAATTAAAATTATCATATCCAGTACCATCAACTACCCAATCAGCAAATGGATTGCGATCCAATTGATCAGGTTTAAAATCAGAAAACGCATCTTTAAAATCATCTTTTTGTACCATCCCTAATACAATAGAATCCTCAAAATCATGCACAGCATATGCTATATCATCAGCTAATTCCATTATCGAAGTATCAAAGCCATGATATTTACTTTTTCCATGTTCATTTTTTGTCGGTTCTTTGCTGAATGTATTCACTAAACATTCTCTATCATTTTCAGAAAATGGCTTGAGAATCCATTCTACAACATCACTCTCTGTATTCATATAGCATTTTGGTGGCTTCCAATCATCAGCTTTTAATCGAATATTAGTCGAGGGTATTTGAGACAATTCCTTCTTAACAACTTTATTATAACTTATTGGGTATTTAAGTACCCCCAATAAACTTCTTCTTGTCAAATTTAAACCATAATCTTCTGTATGCGCCTCTAAACGTGAGAGAATGCGAAGTGTTTGTCCGTTGCCTTCAAACCCTCCACATTCTCGCATCACGAAGTTTAATGCAACTTCTCCACCATGACCAAATGGTGGGTGCCCTAAATCATGTGCCAAAGCAATCGTTTCAATTAAATTCTGACCAGGTAAATATTCATAATACTGTTTACCTTCTTTTCCTTTTTTAAGCCATAGTGTTATACCCCTTGCTATTTGAGCCACCTCCATCGAATGTGTTAAACGTGTACGATGAAAATCTCCTTCACCAATTCCTAACACTTGGGTCTTTGCTTGCAGTCTTCGAAAGGCTGCTGAATGAATCAACCTTGCACGATCCCTTTGAAAAGACGTTCTATAATCAGCCTTCGGTCGTATTTTTTCTATTGCCGATCTTCTTTCCTGCCATTCATCAGACATATTACTCATGTTTTTGTTAGCATAATATTTTATAATCTCACCACTCCAATGGAGTAAGACAATGAGATACTCGCTATGAGTGATCTGATATACGCGTCATCCCAAACCCAGCCACGCTGGAAATCTGGCAACTGAGTTTCGCCTTTTCCAATGGCAGCGAGGACATCTTTAAGTGAAGGTTCGGCGGTTCTAAAGCTCATGGGTGAAGTAATTTTTTTAGAATAGTAGCTGTTATTGTAAGGCTGCACTTTCTTTCTTCAATTTAATCTGCTAAATAATCATCGTCTCTATAAGGCCAACTGCTTTCTTAAGCAAATCCTTACTGATTTCATGAATACTCTGATGCCCAACCCTTCAATATATCCGCAATTAATAAATTCAGATATTTAAGGCCACAGACCTCTGCTTATCCACCAAAGACTTTACATATCCAGATAGCACGACATACAAATAGTTTCTTTAGCGAATACGAGCTTATATCTCATTCTTTTTTATTACCGTTCTATCATCTTTTCGTACTAATTTTAGACCATAATTCAGCAGCTACTTTTTCAATCTCAAGATAGGACTTTGGCAATAATGGAGTGCGAACATCAGCTTCTTCTTTTTTCCACTCTATTGTGTTACCCTGTTTATCTTTTCTACGCAACTTCATACCAGAACCCAAGGACATTGAAAATAAATCTAAAAATCGTCTTGCACCTACTCCTATAAATGGCTCAAAAACAACACGCTTATCAGACTGAGGTCTATCTGCATCTGTTTTTAATTCTATCGACTCTGAATGAAAGTCAAGAGCTCTACTCTTTGGATAAGGCTCTACATAAACAACACGAACAATACCAGAATCAATAATATGCTTTGCACAGTTATGACAAGGAAATGTTGTACAGTACAATGTTGAATTTTTTGTTAATATTCCTTCACGTGCACATGATAAAATTGCCTCCATTTCTGCATGCACAACACGTCCAAATTCAGTCAGATCCGAAAGCTTACTTTTTCTTAAAACTTCATCAATATCAGATATTTTACTTCCATCTAATCCTAATGAGCTAACAAGCGAGTCGCAAATCTCAGTAATTATTTCATTTTGGACAACCTTGTTTGAATCCTGTTCACGTGTATAATCCTTACCATCAGGAGCATCTCTCACTTCACCCGTATGCTGGTCCATCTCTGCCCAATATTGCCCACCCCCATATTTCGGACAATCATTTGCGCCTGTTGCGATAATCTGACAATTTCTAGCTATTATTGCACCTACCTGTCGAGATAAGTCACTCGACCGAATTGATGCATTAAATGCCATAAACATCGCAAATTCATCAAATGTCGGATTTTTATAGGGATTTGAAAATATCAGCTCCAAAAAACGTTGTAATGTATTTTTTACTTTATCATGGCTTTCCCCTAAAGATATAAAAAAATCAGCCATATGGAATGTATCTCTCGTCCTTTGTCCGTGTGATATATTTTCATCTTCATCAATCCTGATCAACTCATTTGCCTGAGCATGTGACAAACCTTTATCATTCACTAAATATTTTTGACGTCTGACTTCATCAGCATGAACGCCAATCAAATAAAAGCCATCAGCATATATTTTTCGAAGAAATTCAACTTCATCAGGATGCTTTAATGAGTAGACAATATATGCATTTTTATTAACAACCCCATTCCTCAGATGCTGTATTTGATAAGATACACCTGCGGCAAGCATAGCATTATTACATGACTTTTCACGAATTTCATCACCCTTGATCATACAATCTTTAATACGTTTATACTCAGAATCATATCTAGTTGAACCTGATATAAGAGTAGAAACACTAATTTCATGAACATTATATCCAAAACCTTTTAAGCGCTCAGAAAGAGGCGTCAATACAAGCCTACTTTCTGTACCAACAGCATTAACAATACCCAATATTATTTCTGTATTTTTAAATCCGTTTTTTAAAAAAAGATGTTCGACATCTTGTTCACTATTATCTTTAATGACATCAATATCAGTAATAATTGAATTACTTTTTATTTCTTTATATTCATTAGGATAAAGTAATTCCGGAACATTATTATATATCTTGTTTACACCAACCCCATGCCCTTGAACAAATAAAGTTCCTGTTGTAGGAAACCAACTTAAAACACCTCCATCAAGACGAAAAACTTTTTTATTTTCCTCAAGATCAACCCATTTCCCACCGAGAGACTCTAACATAGCTTTAATCTCTTCGTATGACCCAGTAAAAGTAATAGGTAACTTTTTATTCATAACCGATCTCTAATAGATTATGTAGCCAATTAATCAAAAATAATTCAACATAAATTAATGCAGTCTTTTTCCCTCATAAGCTTTCAATAAAATATAATTCCCATAAAAAATTATCTATCAAATCATAACTCAAGACCAAGCTGCTTATTTTCTTTCTCAGGATTAGAAATTAATCTATTATTTCCCTTCTTATCCCACAAACCATCCGCAACCTCCTGGGCATGAATCTTGTGGTTCAGCTCAAGGAGGCGTTTGAGGATTTCGCGGCGGGCGTCGGGGTGGATGGTAAAACGAATGCGGTCGTTTTCAGGGAGATATTCAACTTCGTAGAAGTCGTGGCGGAGGTCGATATCTGACCAGCCGTAGGCTTCGAGGACGGCGTTGTCCATCTGGATGTGGAGGTCTCGAAGCTTCTGAATACCGGCAACGGCTTCGTTGAAGGTGATTGTTCCGGGTGTGCGGGCAAGGTGTTTGCGGAGAGCCACTGCGTCTTTGCCCAAGAGTTTCTGGAATGCTTTGTCGTCGAACTGTGCTTCCTCGGGTTGCATGATCCGGAGCTGCCGGGTGTGGAAGAGGTTGTAGGTTTTGGTAAGCCCAAGCTGCATTGCAAGCATCAGTTGCTTTCGGTGCTCATGATATGCTTCTCCGATTTGCTCAAGTTGCTGTTCCAGTGATTTGGATAGATTTTGAGGAAATGGAAATGTTTCATATCCTTTTCCAATGTTATACCTTCCTGTTCCGCCTAGATCGCCACCAACTTTATTAATCCATTGGTAATGGATATCTGACTGCAAAATTGAATAATTCTGAAAGTCATCAAAACAAATTACAATACAAGTCTGATCAATAACAAAATTCGTGTCAATAATAGCTAACGAATGATGTTTGCTGGTCAAACTTCTTATTATCAACCTTTTCAAAAAACTAATTGACCTATAAAGCCTTGATGCTTTCTCTGCAAATTGCCACCACAATTTTTTTCTTATCTCTCTTTTTTGACGGTAACGATCTGGCATAACCAGTCTCTCAACAATCTCAAAACACTCCGGATACTTTTTTCTGCATTCTTCCTCCGGCCAGTTGTAAAAATTTATCACCCATCGGCTTGCGGACTGGTCTAAATTATTATTCAGATCATCTCCGATAAGATAGGGAGAAAGCACATCCCTGTTTTTCGGGTTTTTCTTGATAAGAGCTTCAGCTTCAGCAAGTTCAAGAATAAAGCCTTTACCAAGGACAATGCTTCCCTGAAAGCTTTTACCCTCATTTTGCTTGAGGGAATACGGATTACCCTGAGTATCTGAATCATCAAGGTATGGGGTAATGGTTTTCACCTCTTTCCCTGCAAGAACAAATTTCCCTGTCCACATTTGTTTCGTGATAGTCACCAAGGCGACCTCAACGGCAGCGATACCTGGCCATTTCATGCTTCTAACTGCATGGTTGATGAAACCACCTTGGCTAAAGATCACATCAAGTCCACCCTCTCGAGCACTCCCCTGAGCGATAGTATTGGTAGAAATAAGGGACTGGAATCCTTTATCCCTAAGCAATGTGTAGATGCGCCTGAAGAAATACGTGACGAGATCAACTGCTCCGATTGGTGCATATTCATATTTGATGTATTCAAGATAGCTGTGTCCAAATGTCCCGCTAAGTTTCTGACCGCCGAGAAACGGCGGATTGCCGAGAATCACGTCAAACCCCGATGCCGCTTTATTCTCTTTCTGAGGAACGAACACCTCCGGAAACTCAAGAAACCAGTGAAAAAATCGATGTGACAGGGATTGATCTATTGTTTGCACCTCAAGAGCATATGGCACGGACTGCCCACCTCTCAGGTAGCCGAAATACGTTTTGTCAGTTACGAAATACTCCCTGTTTTCAACAACCTTCGGCAGGAAGAACTGCATGACCTGCAGGTCGGCAAGCAGTTTCAGATGATGCAATGCCGTACCGTTCTGAAGCTCCCGATAGGCTTTCGATTTTGACTCGATCTCTTCAGAAGTCGATTCAGGCAGATTATTGAAGGATCGCAACTGCATCAATAGCCTGTCCATATTCTTCATGACATCCTGATTGGCATCGAGCATCAGCTGAAGGCCAAGCGATCCGGTTTCGGCCTCACGCTGCTTCCTTTCAGCCTTGTTGCGCTTCAACAGCCCGGAAGCAACCTGCTTGTCATCGCCGGAAAGTGATTTGAAGGCTTCATCAGCAATACCACGGAACAACTCATCCTGATGCGCAAGCCCTACAATGGCATCACCGCACTTGATGTGATGATCGAGAAAGTTCAGCGGTTCACCGGGGTTGTGCGCTTCGAGCCAAAGTGCAACCTTGCAGAGATTGACCGCAAGCGGGTTCTTGTCAACCCCGTAGATGCAGGTGCGGATAACGTCACGCAATGCATGACGCATCGTGGTTGGGGAAGGCTGGTCTTCACCGGTACGAACCCGCGAAAGCTCTACAGCTATTCTGCGGGCAGCGGAGAGCAGGATATGGCCGCTGCCGCAAGCCACATCACAAACCCTGATCGAGAGCAGGGCCTTCTCCCGATCAGTTTCCTTGAGCTTGTCCTCAATGATGTATTCGAGTGAGTATCTGATCAGAGGCTTGACCAGCTCCTCAGGGGTGTAGTGAGCTCCGGTTTCCCCTCGACCGGTTCCTTTCGTGAACCTGAACAGCTTGCGTCCGTTAATTTCGCTGAATTCCGCATCATATTCGAGCAGTCCCTCGTAAACCGAACCGAACTCCTCGACATCGAGATCGGAATAATTGACCCGAACCTGCTGCTGCTGATCGTTTTCAAAAAAGGTGAGCAATCGTATGACTTTCAGCAGCGCTTCGTTTCCCAAAAAGAGCATTGGAATCTCCCGGAGAGCCGCCGGGCTGAAAATGCCCGAACCAAGCGGTTTTATACCGATTTTCCCGCCGTAAAACCCATTTTCAAACAACTGAAAGGTCGCTTTGAGCCCTTGCCAAAGATCATATTTCCTGCCATCGACATAATGCAGTTTTTCAGCAAGCCTTCTGAGACGCTCGATGCTGTAATAATCGTAATACAGCCGCCGGAAGCGCTGAAGCTCCTCGTCACCTGTTTCCGGATAGACCAGATTACGCTCTTCGATAACGATAAGAAACAGAATACGATAGATAAGTTGCAGCAGGTCAGCGTAGAAATCTGACGCTTTCAGAATTCCCTGTTGTATCGACTGATGCAGACTGGTGTTACGAGGATGGAAAAGAAAGCCGTTTGCAAGTTCCAATATTGAATTTTCAACCGCCTTGCTGAGCTTCTCGCGTATGCGCGTTCCGGACGCAAGAGATTCCTGATGGTAGTACTCAATCGGAGAATCTTCAACCGAATCGGGAGATTTCGGCATCCTTGTGGCATGCAGCACACGGAAAAGCAATGCGAAATCCGCATAGAGCTCCTCGTCCATCATTTTTTCGAGGTTGAACTCGATATAACTCAGCCGGACAAGCCGGGTTGCATCCCTGAGCAAGCGGAGGTACCTGCCATTCGTTACCAGCGCATAGGTATGTTCGGTATTGTTCAGATACTCCTGCACAAGAGCGTGAGGCCCAAGCCGGGGGCCGCTCGATTCCCTGCGCCTGTCAAGATCGTCGTTCAGACCCATGATATGGATCGGAAAACCGTCAAGGTTCGAAGCCTGATGGCTGATCGCGTAGCTTTTCTGTGTATCCGGATGAACATACGCCTGTGCTTTTTCCACATCATAACCCAGAATGCGCAGCAAAGGAATCATCCATGAGTTGCGGGTCTCGCTGGTGCCGGAATCATTCTCGCGAAGCCGGGCCGCCCTGATACTGAATGCTGTATAATGGGCCTTGGCTGCATTCCATGCCATTCCTATTTCATCGCGAACCGAATCTCTCCGGTCAAGACCGAAATCGGCCGGGGTTTGAAACTTTTCCTCATCCTCCCGGATTCTTCCCAGAATCCCGGTCGAAATGATGTTCCCCTGAATAGTAATGCTGCTGAAATCCATCGGCTTCCTTTATCTCTTTAAAGAAAATATGGTCAGCCCCGAGCCAACTGCCAGCCAAATCATCAAAACAACGTTTCCGGAACCGGAAGAAGTACATAGACGCCCATGATATCAGGCGGCAGAACCGGATGAACAGCTTCATAACGTTTGCCGCCAACCAGTTCCTTGAACCGTCCGTGAGCTTCTACCAGGCTCTCGGCCCTTTTCTCGGCTTCATCCTTGAACAGTTCAATTTTTGAAGCGAATATCCTCTGTTCTTCACGAAAAACCGACTGCTGCATCTCAAGCGGGATGTTTGCCTTCGACAGGGAAGTTTCGAGCAGCTGCCGGGCTTCCTCGGTCGTAAGCACTTGTGCATCGACGCCACTGCCGCGATAACCCCAGAGACACATTTCTTCGGAAATCACTTCCCTCTTTCCGCTCACTTCACGGATGACATTGCGAACCCGGAACTGGATCAGTGTCGTTTTCGTCGAAACACTCTCTGTCTGAATAACCGATGCCCGGGCAATCCTTTTATACGGCGGCCCCGGATCGAAGGCAAGCGAAAGCAGGTACTGGCTGAGCTGTTCAACAAACAGATGATTTCTTCCGATATACCGATAGCCAGCAGGGGTCGGTGATTCAAAACTGACTCGAACCGGTTTTACCGGTGAAGACGGGAAATGAGATTTGAGATGAGGCGGCAAATTGGTCAAGGTAAGGAGATATCCCTGCTTATCTCGCACAACTGAACCTCCAAGGTGGATAACTGCAGAAATAACAAAGGATTCAACGGCTTGCGGGTCACCGATGGCTTCATCGATCTCATCGAGGCTCTGGTTGATGAGCACCGGATCGATGCTTTCATGAGCGAAAATAGAGCGCAGGTTTTCAGCTTTTTTTCTTGCTGCCTCGAGCTCGTTCGTGAACAGCTCATCGGCAAAAAGCGTCATCTGGCGGCCATCCTCCGCACGGGTTTGCGTTTCGAGCAGGACATCCTGTATTACCGCGTCCATGATGGATGTCTTGTCATCACCAAGGGAAATACTCACTCCAGTCGCTTTCTGGATATCCCTGACCTTTCTGATAAGAATTTTCAGGACAATACGATCAACAGGATTGTCCTCACCCCAAAGCAGAAGTGTTTTGACTGTCGGGGATTCCTGCCCGAACCGGTCAACACGCCCCTCCCGCTGCTCGATACGGTTCGGGTTCCATGGCAGATCATAGTGAAGCACTGCTGTAAACCATTCCTGAAGATTGATACCTTCACTCAGGCAATCGGTAGCGACAAGGACACGCCTGGCCTGTTCTCCCATCCGGCTGATTTTTTCCCTGCGCTGCTCATCGGCAAGCTCAGAGGTGATCACCTGCACATCCACCGATACCGGCAAGGCGTCCTTTATCAGTTCGCCGATATAGTTTGCGGTAGAAATATATCGGCAGAAAACAATGGGATTGTATCCATCATTCAGCCAGCTGCTGACGATCTCGATTGCCTGCCCGGCCTTCAAATCCTGGTGAACACCTTTGAGTGACAGAGCTTTGATGCAAAGTGCTTCGAGGGCTTCCTTTTCATTGCTGCTCAGACCGGCATTGTCGAGGAGTTCGGTGTTTCCCGTATCATTTTCGTCGGAAAGCGTTTCTATAACCGGGTTCTGCTCCTGCTGTTCGAATGCCGTGAGTTCTTCCTTTTCGAGCCGCCTCTGCTGACGGTTCTGCAGCATCTCAACAGCTGCCGCCGGGCTTGACATGACACCCCTCAGAAGGGCAAGTGCCGCCCAGTAGCGGATTCTCGATGTCTGTTTTTTAGTGCCATCACGGCTTATACCACGAGCAAAACGGAGAATGTCACGGTAAAACGCTTCGTACTGTGCTGAAAGGTTGTAGGCGAGTTCTTTGGAATCTCTTTTCGGGAACGGTGTTTTTTCATCCCCTGAGTTCCGGTGCCATCGTGCTATGTTTTCCCGCTTACGCTGTATAAAAAATTGCGCAATCTTTTTCCGCTTCGACTGGTCGATCTGTTCAAGAGAAAAATGCTCAAAATCAGCGTTCAACAGACCAAGAATAGACAGGAACTCTTCGTCCTTTCCGCTGTGAGGGGTAGCGGTAAGCAGCACCAGATGCTGACTTTCTTTACGGGCGATCTGATGAAGAAGCCTGTAACGCTGCTGTTGGGAAACAGAGGTCGCTCCTGCCGGCTTGGCACAGGTATGAACCTCGTCAACGATAACAAGATCGGGGCAGTCGTTCAGGAAAATCCGCATACGGGCATCCGACTTGATGTAGTCGATCGAAATAACCTGATATGGGACATGATGGAAAACAGAGCGGTCGTCGGGCAGCTTACGGTCAAGGCTTGCCGCCGTACTGGTGCGGATAATCTCGGCGTCGATATCGAGTTTGTCCTTCAGCTCCTGCTGCCATTGTTCACAGAGATGCGGAAGGCATACAACGGCAAAATTCCTGATATCGCCCCGCTCAAGCATTTCCCTGAGGATCATCAGCGCTTCGATGGTTTTACCGATACCTACATCGTCAGCGATGAGAAGCCTGACGGTATCCTGCCTGAGGGCCATGACAAGAGGAACAACCTGATAGGATCTTGGCCTGAATGCAAGCTTGCCCATGCACCTGAACGGTCCGCTTGCATTGCGGAACAACAGACGTGTTGCGTCGAACAGCATTTTCGCAGACTGGAAATCGTCGAGGTCCAGCG
The DNA here is from genome assembly GCA_013335405.1 of Chlorobiaceae bacterium. GTDB lineage: Bacteria > Bacteroidota > Chlorobiia > Chlorobiales > Chlorobiaceae > Chlorobium. The sequence goes on along the minus strand of JAAXVR010000001.1, from coordinate 211,707 downwards.
CCGAAGGCTCGGGAAATTTGGAGTCCCCTATATGGTCGCCAGGCATCTGCAGCGGAAGGAAAACCCCCGCTATTTCGTCATCTGAACCACCGACGGGTTTCAGCATAAGCAGTTCAGGATCGGCAGAAGGCATGACAATCCAGTCGCGGTCCCGAAATGTTACCAGTTTCCCCGGTTTATATTCTGTCATGCTCATAGTCAGCGGACTTTTCTGAAAATATCCTTGCGGCGTTCAACAAGCGTATCGAACGATTCGCTGTAATGCCATTCAATAACATCATATCCGGAGTCCCTGCAGGCTTGCCGTTTGCGCAGGTCTTCTTCCTTGACACTTGGCCTGTCGTGCACCGAACCATCGCAGAAAACCAGCGTATAACCTATCGATGTTTTATAGATGAAATCGGCATTCACGTAGCATCCCGGCACGTTGAACTGAGCCTTGTCGGGTAGCAGGATTCCGTTCCGGTAGAGATATTCGATCAAAGGCTTTTCCGTGCTCGAATTCAGGTCGTAATTATCCATGAGATAGCGGTACTGCTCGTCAAGCGTTTTCCCTCCCTGCTGGTTGTCGATCGAACAATCCATCAGACGTTCCAGAGGCTCTTTGACTGCAAAGCGGTCGAGTTGTTCATGGTAGCGCTGGTTGTAATAGGAAAGCAGATCGTCATACGATGCTTTTGGCAACTCTGAACGAGTATCCTCGTGGGTTTCAGGATCGAAATGCATGGCTTTATACGCCTCGATGAAGAGTAGTTTGAGCCTCTGCGCATTTTCAATCAGTTGAGAAAGAATGCCGAGGCTGCCTTCGGATGCCTCGTACACAAGGATGTTTTTTGCCTCGTTTGTCGAGCCCATGATCCAGACACCGATCTCTCCCTCCTGGACCTGAAACAGCTGCTCAAGAGCCCGTTTAATGGCAAATGCAAGGGAAACCACACCTTCATTTTCGAGGCCAAGTTCCTTGACCGGCTGGATGTAGAGGATATCTGCCGTATCGGTGGTATACAACCTGACATTCATGGCAGGGTCATCCGGATCATTCTTTTCCAGATCTTTGGATTTTTTCCATCTGCCCGACTTGCGGCCTATCGCAAACCCTTCATCCCGGTTCTTTGATATTTTCCAGCGCTTGTTGATCTGGATCAGTTTGGCGGCCTGATCGTAGATAACCTGAAGCAATGGCTGACCACCCTCTGAAATGACAACTTGTTTTGTGCCTTGTATGCCCCTTGCAAAGGAAAAGAACTGATCGATGTCGAAACCGGTCGAGGCACGTTCTTCTTCTTCGCAGGAAATCCGCTCCTGTGGCCGGGCTTCGGATTCACCAAGCTCAAGCAAGTTTTGATAGAGCGTTACAGTATCCTGGCCCTTCAGTTCGATTCCTGTGATCGGATCATTGTTAACTCCCTTGCTCTCGCCGTCAAGTAGCGCATACCCGGTCCTGTTCGAAATCTTTACCGTATGAAGATTGACGTCGGCCTGCCATGACTGCATCCGGGTAATGCGGTATTTACCTCCATTGTGATATATGAAATTGTTCGGCCCGAACTCTTTCAAGGCAACAAAACGTGGCCGGGAGACAAACTCTCCTTCTTCCCTGTATCGATTGCCGAGAAAAGCCCGGATTGGAAGACGGGTAAAATTGTAACCGGGAAGGAACCCTTCGGCAGCGAGGTAACGGAACACATAAAATTCCGAATCGTTGCCATAAGCCCTTCGGTTGATATTCAGAAGCAGCTCACGCTGTCTCTTGCCAAGTCGCTCATCACGCTCGGCATCTTTCTTCTTCTGATTGTCTCCGGCAATCGTCGGATCGTCGATTATCGACCTTGATGCATCGATGAGTTTGTTTGCCGACAGATACAGGTTGCGCCAGCGGGCAAAAGCGTTGTCAAACTGCGTTACATACCTTCTTGCATGGTTTGTAAACCACTCATTCGAAAACCAGTAAGCATGCTTTATACCCTCGATCTCCGTGATGAATCCACGGAAATTTTCAGCCCATTCGACAGCGTGAGCTTCAAGCTGATCCTTGATATAAACGACGATATCCGGCTTCAGGGGAATTTCCGGCAATTTTCTTACGTCAAGGACATCTTCTGCCGACGTCGCGAGATTCCGCAATCCAAGCTCCATAAGGATATAGGCATTGAAATGGGATCTTATCAGCTCTTCATTCGTCAGGTCGATAGTCGGCGGTACTACAGAGCCCGCGACCATTCTGTTGCTTTCCCTGAAATAGTTGCGGTCATGGGGCGAACCGTTCGAACAGTAGGTAAAGATAAGGGCCGCCTGGCCGCTTCTCCCGGCTCGTCCGCTTCGCTGCGCATAATTTGCAGGGTTCGGAGGAACATTTCTCATGTGGACGACATTCAACTCCCGAATATCGATACCGAGTTCCATGGTCGGGGAGCAGAACAATGCGGCTATTTCACCCTTGCGAAAACCATTTTCCCTCTCGATACGCTGATCGTGATTGAGCTGACCTGTATGTTCCCTTCCTGAAAGGGTCCTGCCGAACTCATTGAAATTCTGCTGGTAAAATTTCCTGAAAAAATCGTTGGGCCTTGGACTTATGACGCCATTGTAACTCTGGATGCGGACATCGTCAGCAAGCACATCCCGGCCATTGCCCAGCTCCCAGGAGACACTGTCGATGCGCAGCCGATAACCGGTACACTCACCTTTTGTGCCGCGCACTTTTTCCGATCGTAAAAAGTGACCCCGTTCAAGCAGTGAGCAGATGGATTCGATTGCCGCTATGAGTTCCTCCCCATGCAGTGAGCCGAAAGCAGTTCGGGATGACTGGCGCCTGATATATTTCCCGAGATTGCTCTGCGGACCGATGCTGGCCGTATACAATCGGTAATTCGTATCACCGACAGAACGTGGCAGCATTATGTATGGTGTATCGATCTTTTCTTCGAGTTCGAGAGACCATAACTTGTTTTCATCAAGACGGTTTTTCAGGCGTTCTTCGGTCTCCTGCCTCTTGTCTGTAAGTTTGTAATACTCAAATGCATACGATGTTCTAAAGAAATTCAATACCTGCAGCAGAATATCGTAGCGCTCCTGAACGGAAAACCCGCAGAGTAGTGGAGCTGACTCGAAAAACTGATCCTTTTCTGAAAATTCGCGAAGCCGGTGGTATCCGATGTTCAGCAATGCGCATTGTTCGAGGTTCGGCGTGTTGTATCTCCAGCCTCGTTTCAGATCATAAAGAATTCGGACCAGCAGATAATCCTTGATGGCTTTCTCGTTTTCAGGATCGGGCCAGCCGGGATCCGAAGAAGGATTTCTCGCATACTCGTTTTCTGAAAGATTGAGCTTTCTGAAAACGTCATCGGCAATATTGTCGATCGTCAAACGATTGTCCGGCGCATCTTTGAGTGCCTGGAATATTGCCGACCTGAGCATGCCCAGCATCATAAAGTCATTGAAATGACCTGCCTGCAATGATGCGTCCTGCCGATTATCGGTAAAGCTCAGCAGTTTCTGGTTTTCAGCAGCTATACCTTGATAATGCAAGGCTTTGACAATGCTGAAGGACGTTATGGTCGTTGCCGTGCTTCGTCCTTCATTGCCGATCCTCATGAGTTTGGTATTCTCGTTCGTTTTCGCATCGAATACCACTCCTGAAGTAGGATCGATCAGCAAACGTGCAGGAATGAACCAGCCTTTGACGGGATAATCGGGATCGGATGAAAAATTGCCATCCGAATCAAAGAAGATTTTATGCGGAAGTTGATGCTCATAGTAATTGAGCAGTTTTTTACCGGACTTCGTGATAGAAAACCAGCTGTCGGGCAGGTATTCAAACTGTTCGTCGTTCCATAATTCCTGATCATTCTCCGGAATTACGATATAACCGGAAAGAAAATCGTCCCGGCTGAGCTCCCGTTTTGGGATTCCGTTGTTTCTGTCACCCTTGAGATCATCTTTGGAAATCCTTTCAGGTAGCTCATCGGGATTTCTTGGCAACAATTTTCCATCCTGCTTCCTGACGCATACAAAGTCACAACCTGAATACCTGCTGAAAACAACAGGAAACAAAGGACGGTCCTGGCCGTCTTTTTTGATGTAGCGGTTTGTTTCAAGAGTAATGTCCCGCGATGCCCGATTGTCAAGCGTTACATAGACATTGCCTGTCTGGGCGATGAACTGGTGTATCTTGAACGGCAGAAAACCACCTGCTGTTCGATCATTTTCCGCATTGAGCTGTTCTATCGATGAAAGGAACCGGAAAACAGCGTCACTGCAGTTTTCAAATGAATCCCTCGAGTCATGACTCAGTTTTTCTGCAATCTCCCGAATGGTAAGAGGAATCCCCCTTTCAATATATCCATCAGGGTGTCGGTGCAGAGCAATTCGGTTTTCAAACCAGACCGCCAGAAAGTTTTGATAGAAGGATTCAGTATTTGACGGAAACTGCCGGGTCATAGCCTCCTGAAGATCGAAGCCGGAAGGAATTGTACCGTTGTATGCTGTGCCTGATCTCAGTGTTTCATTGATCACCTGATCGGTTGCGAACGGATGACCGAAGATTTTTTCAGCTACTTCCGCGATTTTCCTCTTCTTTTCCACGGGAGCCCCCTCACTGGCAAGGGTAGCGGATGTTCCTATTGTAATAAGCGGCCTGCCGACAAGTTGCCCGACTCTGCGGATCAGCATCGATACATCGGAGCCCTGACGGCCCCGATAGGTGTGTAATTCATCAAAAACAAGGTATTCGAGATGCTTGCGCATAGAATCACGAAGCCACCCCTCACCATTTCTCGTCATGATGAGTTCAAGCATCATGTAATTGGTCAGAATAATAGATGGCTCGGTTTCCCTGACCTTTTCCCGTCGCTCTTCTTTTTCCTGTCCCGTATACTTGGCATAGGTTATAGGAAAACGCTTCTGAGTCAACGTTTGCAGCGATACGATAACTTCTTCCGGACTCTTGTCTGCATATACACTTTGAGGAACCGAAGGCAAGAAGGATTTCAGGTAATTGATCTCGTACTTCCTGATCTCTTCCTCCTGTGAATTGATAAGGGCATTCATCGGATAAACAATGATTGCCTTTACGCCTTTCGAATGACCGGTCTGAAGAATTCTGTTGAAAATGGTCGCAAGGTAGGTCAAGGACTTTCCCGACCCCGTTCCTGATGTGACTATGAAACCTTTGCCGTCGATGCCTTTTCTGACTGCCTCGACCTGATGATAATAAAGGTTGTAAGCTCCGAAGATTTTCGTGAGGTCTCCATGGATCAAGCCCTCAGTTTCAAGCTCCTGAAGAGATTCGCCAAGTTCGAATGACGGATTGAACTGCAGGAGTGGATCCGGAAGAAACAGGCCTTCATTGAAAGCTTTTTGAACCTTTTCAAGAATTCGTGGATCGCTGATATTTGTGAAGCTGTTGAGATAATCCCGGTATTCGTCAACAATCGCCTTATGAATTTTGAATGCCTGCATAAAGAATGGGATCTGTTACAGCTGAGGGAAATGAAACTTTGTAAAAAGCCTTATCTAATGAGTCATAACCAAATCCTATAAAAGGAAAATATACGATTACAGTCAAAGCACGGCAAGAAAACGCGATAAGTAATTATTTCCAGGAAATGATGAAATCCAAAAACGAAGAGATTAGGAGAAGTGAGTCTGAACTTGTTGCAAATTTTACAACATCTTCTTAAAGCTAAGGAAATGAAGGTTCATTTGATTCTTCCCGAATCCCACATCTCCCGGTAGCTGAGCACATAGTAAGCAGCAGCTTCAGAATCGATGAAGGAGTAGTGGCGACAAAGGCTTCGAAAAAGCTCGACCATCAGCAAGCACAAAGAAACAAAAACCAAGAAGACCCTCAATGGTCCGTTCGATGGACTGAACATCATCGCTTTTGCTGTCGATAATGTCTTCAACAACTGGAGTGTATATCTACACGGCTTCCTGTGCAAACCTATAACTCTCTTCCGCAATTGCTCTTATGTTCTCAAAGGGTTTATCAGAAGAAATATTCATAGGTCATGTTTTATGATGTAATAAGTTAGCAACACAAACATCTCTTGGCAAGCACGAAACCTTTTCAGAAGAAGTCTTCCGTTGAATTTTACCCTTCAGCTACCATGTCCTCAGATCCACATACCCTCATTCTGGCATATTGTCATGATAGCATGAGGCCATGCAAACATGTCTTTATGGAATACCGTCAAAATCATTACATGAGATTACATGAGGAAAACCTAGTGTCATGTCACGCATCAATAGACGGATATAGGTGAAGGAGCTTGATTCGTGCCTTTTCCGTTGTGAAACGCCAGTTTATTGTTGAGTCTTTATTGTTTCGCTCATGCTCCCATGCATGGACTTGCCGACGTACCTCCGTAACGGTGTCAATCCGGCGATTCAGGCATTGATTCGAAAGTACTCGCAGTTCGATTTCGGCCATATTCAACCAGCTGCCGTGTTTTGGCGTGTACACAAATTCAAATCTGTCCAGTAACGCTTTTGCCTTCTTAGGGCGGAAAGTCTCATATACTGAACCGGGTTCATGAGTATTGAGATTATCCATCACCAGCGTTATCTGTTCGGCATACTTGTACTTCCGTGCTATTTCCTCAAGGAATTTTGCCCAGTCCTGCTTTTTCATGGTTGAGGTTATCTGAACCATTCGCTTTCCCATTATTGGTTCGGTTGCAATGAAAATGTTGCAGGTGCCTTTCCGGATGTATTCATAATCATATCGAGCTAATTGGCCCGGTTTGGCTGATAGTGGTATTCGATTCTCGGCGATCAACTGCTTTGGCGATTCATCCATACAGACAACCGGATAAAGAGGATCATAGGGTTGTTTGTACACGTCCAGAACTTTTTCCATATGAGCCACAAAGCTACCGTTACTCAGCGGAGGGATTACCCATCCTTCTTGCTTCCAGGGCTTAAGGACGTTTTTTTTAACACCCTTCGTACAGTCTCATATGAAATATTGTCCACATAGTTCAATTCAACAGCCTTATCAGCCAGCAATCTCAAGGTCCATCGTTGATGTCCTTCCGGTGCGGCTGAACAGCTCAGTGCTATCAAATGCGCTTCAAGATCACCGTCAGCTTTTCTTGCATACACGCGCGTTGAGGGCTTGCCAGTAAGTGCATAATCGATACCCTCTTCGATAAATCTTTTTTTTACCCGGTCAATTGTTTTCATGCTGACATTCAGAACTCGGGCAATAGTCTCATTGATGGAGCGCTCTTTCTGGTATTTACCTTCATCACAAGCCAGCAGGATCAAGGCATTCAAAACGGTTTGAGCGGCATGCTTTCCTCTACTGCTCAGAGCGTCAAGCTCTTGTCTTTCTTCTTCAGTCAGGGTCACTTTGTATTTCTTCATATTCAATCCTCCTTTGGTTGATTATGAAGAATAAGTTAATCTTTTTTATGCGGCTTTCCATACGTGACGTGACACTAGGTACCGCCATCAATCAAAAAGAGAGGGTCACAACTCAGAAAAGAGGGATAATAAAAAGCATCATTTCGTCGTCAGGAATCAACTCCGGCATGATGCTCATAACAGCTGAATAAGAAGGGGAAATCTGGTAAATTGAATCTCGTTATTCTCGATCCGCTTGCTTCATCCACGCCCGAAATCCCTTGTCCCGTTTCAAATGGTTCTTCAGGATCGCCTCGAGCACCAGTGACTCATCAGCTCCCTGGGCTTTCTCCTGTGCGGCCTTAATATAAAGGTTGAACTCATCGGACACCTCTTTCTTGATCCGGAATTTCCTAGTTACCGGTTCGCTCTGCAACTGAATATCAAGAGCGTATGTTACATAAACCCAATAATGATAAAAATCAAGTAATATCGAGGATTCTGACAGGAAATAAAAAAGCCTGCAAGTTGTTAATTTGCAGGCTTTTATGTGGGGTGTGGACGATAGAAGATTCGAACTTCTGACCTCTACAGTGTCAATGTAGCGCTCTAACCAACTGAGCTAATCGTCCTCTTCGAAAGGCTGTAAATATAGGCTTTCCCCGATAAATTCCAAACAGCGGAGAAGCCTGAACCGCTCTTTATGCGGTTTTTTTCTGCTTGCCCTCCTCGGAAGAATACTGAGGCGGCGCCTTTTTCTCGATGGTGTCCGCCGTAATGACGCATTTGTGTACCCCGGTCATCGACGGAAGCTCATACATGATATCGATCATGACGCTCTCGAGCACCGAACGCAGGGCGCGCGCTCCGGTGCCCCGGTCGATGGCGATTTCAACTACCTTGTCGAGTGCATCTTCTGAAAACTCGAGTTCGACCCCATCCATTTCGAAGAGTTTCCTGTACTGCCTGGTAATCGCGTTTTTCGGCTCGACAAGGATGCTTCTCAGTGCTTCTTCGTCAAGCTGGTCGAGAGTGGAGATCACCGGCAGCCTACCGATGAATTCGGGGATGAGCCCGTATTCGTGGAGATCGTCGGGAACGACGTGCCTGAGTATCTCCGGGTCGTAACCCGTATGTTTGTCCTTCACCTTGGAGCCGAACCCCATGGACGATTTTGACACCCTTCGGGCAATGAGACGGTCGAGGCCTTCGAACGCTCCGCCACAGATGAACAGAATGTTCCTGGTGTTGATGTTGATCAGCTGCTGCTCAGGATGCTTGCGGCCCCCCTTGGGAGGCACTCCGACAACGGCGCCCTCGAGGATCTTCAGCAGCGCCTGCTGGACCCCTTCGCCCGAAACATCGCGAGTGATGGAAACGTTGGCAGATTTGCGGGCGATCTTGTCGATCTCGTCGACATAGATAATGCCGCGTTCTGTCCTTTCGAGATTGAAATCTGCCGCATGGAGCAGACGGGCGAGAATGGTCTCGACATCATCGCCGACATAGCCGGCTTCAGTAAGCGAAGTGGCATCGACAATCGAAAAAGGCACCTCGAGAAGATTGGCGAGCGTCTGGGCAAGCAGGGTTTTCCCTGTACCCGTCGGACCGATCAGGAGGATGTTGCTTTTTTCGATGACCACGCCGTCGTCGTCTCGCATCCACTCCTGTGATTCTATCCTTTTGTAATGGTTGTAGACCGCTACGGAAAGTGATTTCTTGGCGATCTCCTGCCCGACGACATACTGGTCGAGCGACTCCTTGATGGCTTTCGGGTTTACCAGTCGGGGCTGAAACGGCCTTTCGGCTTTGGGCTCGGCGTGCTGGATGGCACTGAGCTCCTTGCGGAGGATATCATACGATGCCTTGATGCAGCGGTCGCAGATAAAGGCCCTGGGCCCTGCGACCATGCTTGCGGCTTCAAGGGCGCTGCGTCCGCAGAAGGAACAGACGACCTGTTCACCATTGCCGTTGCCGTTCCTTGGTTTTCCTTTTACGGGTTCTTTTTCTCTTGTCATGAAACGTTGGTACCTTCAGCGGATTTCTCTCGAGACAGTTCAGAAACCCATGTTGGCAAGGCTGTCAAGCAAGTGCTGGATAGCCAGGCTCAACCTGGGATGACCGGCCTCGAAATGGTTGACCGCCTCGCTGAGCCGCTCCCTGAGCGGTTCGTCGGTTGCAAGGGCGGATGAATGTTCCTTGTCCACCAGTTTGCCGATATCTTCACGCAGGGTCGAAAGCACCCCGCCTGTCGCTTCATCTACGGAATCGACAGTTGCAAGCTCCTGATGCAGGGCTACAAGTAGTTCCCTGAGTTTCTGCTGTTCCATGGGCAAACCGGTTAATCAATAATTTTCCTCTCAGTATGTGGTATCAACAAACAATCCCCCCCAATCGTTTACGGGAGATTTGTCGTTCCCATCAGAAAACGATCACACTCGCGCGCCGCCGAGCGGCCTTCGTATATGGCCCAGACCACGAGGCTCTGACCCCTGCGCGCATCGCCTGCGGCAAAAATCCTTTCGTGGTTCGTGACGTAGCATTTTTCCGTCGCCTTGATGTTCGAGCGCTCGTCACGTGCGACCTGCAACTGGTTGAGCAGGTCCTCTTCGGGTCCTGTGAAGCCCATTGCAAGGAGCACGAGCTCCGCCGGGACGATCTGTTCTGTTCCGGAAACCGGGACAGGAACATACCTGCCGTCCTGCATGATCCATTCGACTTTGGAAACCTCGACGGCTTTCAGGGCGCCATTTTCATCCGCTATGAACTTTTTCGTCATCATCGAATACTGCCTCGGGTCATCACCCGCAAGCGTTGCGGCTTCCTCCTGCCCGTAATCCACCTTGTAGACTTTTGGCCATTCGGGCCAGGGGTTGTCGGGCTGCCGCTCCAGGGGAGGCTTTGGTAAAATCTCGAGCTGGATGACGCTTTTGCATCCCTGGCGGATGGAAGAGGCGACACAGTCAGTGCCGGTATCACCGCCACCGATGACGACGACATTTTTTCCTGCAGCCGATACGCCGGGAGCCGTACCCTCAAGGAGAGCTTTCGTGCTGGAACGCAGGAAATCCATCGCGAAATGGATACCGGGGATATCCCTGCCTTCAGCCGCAAGATCGCGCGGTCTGGTGGCACCTGTGCAGAGCACGACCGCATCGAATTCCTCGAGCAGCTTGCCTGCAGGGTAATCGACACCGACTTCAGTATTTTCCATGAAGGTGATCCCTTCGGCCTTCATGATGTCGATACGGCGCTGGACAACATTCTGCTTGTCAAGCTTCATGTTGGGAATACCGTACATCAGAAGACCTCCGCAACGGTCGTCGCGCTCGAAAACCGTAACGCTGTGGCCGGCTTTATTGAGCTGGTCGGCACAGGCAAGTCCCGCAGGGCCCGATCCCGCGACAGCTACCCTCTTACCGGTCCGGATTGCTATTTTTTTCGGTTCTACCCAGCCTTCATCAAAGGCTTTCTCGATAATCGAGCATTCGATATTCTTGATGGTGACCGGCGGCTTGATGATGCCGAGGACGCAGGAGCCTTCGCACGGCGCCGGACAGACCCTTCCGGTGAACTCGGGAAAGTTGTTGGTCTTGGCGAGCCTGTTGTAGGCATCCTTCCAGAAGCCCTTGTAAACGTAATCGTTCCACTCCGGGATAAGATTGTGTATCGGGCAGCCGGTCGTCATGCCGCTGAGCATGAAGCCTGTATGACAGAATGGCGTGCCGCAGTCCATGCAGCGCGCGCCCTGGTCCCGAAGCCCTTCTTCGGACATATCCTCGTGGAATTCCCGCCAGTCCTTTATTCTTTCGAGAGGTTCCCTGTCTGAGGGCAAGACCCTCCGGTACTCCATAAAACCCTTAAGTTTTCCCATAGCGATAGTTATTCTTTTCCAGACATGCTTCCCTGCACCTTCCGGGATCAGTTCCCCGAAACACGGGCAGGATCGTGAATATTCTTATAGAACGCCGCCATCACCGCCTCGTCACCCGTGATCCCGGCTGTCTCGACCTCTTTCATGGCATCGAGCGCCCGGAGGTAGTCGTATGGCATGACCTTAACGAAATTTCCCTTGCGCAGATCCCAGGCATTCAGAATGCCTTTTCCAAGTTCGCTGCCGGTATGGGTGACATGCTTTTCAACCATGGCCTTCACGAGCGCCTCATCGATCTGGTCTGCAAGAGGTGAAAGTCTGACCATTTCAGGATTGCAGTTGTCCGGAAGCGCCCCTTCGGGATCGTACACATACGCGGTGCCGCCTGACATGCCTGCCGCGAAGTTCCTCCCGGTCCTTCCGAGGATGATCACGTTGCCGCCGGTCATGTATTCGCAACCGTGGTCGCCGATCGCCTCGACGACGGCGTTCACCCCGCTGTTGCGCACGCAGAATCGTTCCCCGGCCATACCCCTGATGAAGGCTTCGCCGGATGTAGCCCCGTATAATGCCACATTACCGACAATGATGTTTTCCTCGGGCACGAATGTGGAACTCTTTGGCGGATAGACAACGATGCGTCCGCCGGAAAGGCCTTTGCCGATGTAATCGTTCGCATCGCCTTCGAGCTCGAGGCTCATGCCGTTCGGGATGAAGGCGCCGAAACTCTGACCTGCAGAGCCGGTAAATTTCAGGTGGATGGTGTCCTCCGGCAGTCCTTTCGAACCGTAGGCCTTCGTGATTTCATAACCGACGATGGTACCGACCACGCGGTTCGTGTTCCTGATGGGAAGAGTGCTGAACACCTTCTCTTTTCTTTTGATCGCCGGTTCGCAGATGGCAAGCAGCGTGGTCTTGTCGAGGCTTTCCTCGAGGCCGTGCTCCTGGGCGATCGTGCAGTAACAGCGCTCGTGATCGCCGGGATCGGCAGAGTGCAGGATCTTTGAAAGATCGATCCCCTGAGCTTTCCAGTGATCAACCGATTTGCGCATGCTGAGCAGTTCGGTACGACCGATGAGCTCGTTGAGCTTGCGGACGCCGATCCTCGACATGTACTCCCTGACGCCTTCGGCGAGGAAACGCATGAAATTTTCCACATGCTCCGGTTTGCCGGTGAAGTTCTTCCTCAGCTCAGGGTTCTGTGTGGCGACGCCGACCGGGCAGGAGTCGTCCTGGCAGCAGCGCATCATGATGCACCCCATAACGACAAGGGTCGTCGTGGCAAAACCGAACTCCTCGGCCCCGAGAAGGGCGGCAACGATGATATCCCTTGCGGTTTTCAGCTGGCCGTCGGCTTCGACGGTGATCCTGCTGCGAAGGTTGTTGAGCACGAGGGTCTGGTGCGCCTCGGCAAGACCGAGCTCCCACGGCATCCCGGCATGCATGATGCTGGATACAGGTGATGCACCCGTTCCACCGTCATGGCCGCTGATCAGAACGACATCGGCATGGGCTTTGGCCACGCCTGCGGCAATCGTGCCGACACCGACGGTCGAGACCAGTTTGACGTTTATGCGTGCTTCGGGATTGGCATTTTTCAGGTCGAAAATAAGCTGCGCAAGATCCTCGATGGAATAGATGTCGTGGTGGGGCGGAGGCGAAATAAGGCCGACGCCCGGTGTGGAATGACGGGTCCTCGCAACCCACGGGTAGACTTTTGATCCGGGCAGCTGACCGCCTTCGCCGGGCTTGGCGCCCTGGGCCATCTTGATCTGGATTTCCCGTGCGTTGGCAAGGTATTCGCTGGTCACGCCGAAACGTCCCGAAGCGACCTGCTTGATAGCCGACATCCGGGAATCGCCGTTCGGTTCTTTGACGAAACGTGCGGGATCTTCGCCGCCTTCACCGGTATTGCTCTTGCCGCCAAGCCTGTTCATGGCTATGGCAAGTGTTTCATGGGCTTCCTCGCTGATGGAGCCGTAGGACATGGCGCCGGTCTTGAAGCGTTTCAGGATAGCTTCGACCGGTTCGACCTCCTCGAGGGGAACCCCTTTCTTGCTGAACTTGATCTCCATCAGCCCCCGGATCGTGCAAAGATGCTCGCTCTGGTCGTCGATGAGGTTTTCGTATTTCTTGAACAGAACGTAGTTCCCCGTCCGGCAGGAGTGCTGCAGGAAATGGATCGCTTCCGGGCCAAGCAGGTGATATTCTCCGTTGTAGCGCCATCTTCTTTCGCCGCCGGGAGCGAGGCCGCGGTCGACCTTGTTGCCCGAAGGCGGGAAAACCGTTTCATGACGTCTGCGCACCTCTTCGGCCACGACATCGAGCCCGATCCCTTCGATCCTGGTCGGTGTGCGGGGGAAATAGGCGTCGATAATCTGCGAGTTGAGGCCGACGGCTTCAAAAATCTGTGCGCCCCGGTAGCTCTGGATGGTCGAAATGCCCATCTTGGCCATGGTCTTCACCACGCCTTTGACCGCAGCTTTCACATAGTTCCTGATGGCAGTGGTTACGTCGAACTTGATATGGCCCGAGGAAACCATCGAACGGATGGTCTCGAATGCCATGTAGGGGTTGACCGCACCTGCGCCGTAGCTGATGAGCATGGCAAAATGGTGCACCGTCCTCGGATCGGCCGATTCGAGCACGAGCCCGATCTTGGTCCGGAGTCCGGCGTTTATCAGGAAGTTGTGCAGGCCGGATACGGCAAGGAGTGCCGGAATCGGCGCACGGTCCCTGTCGATTTCGCCCTTGTCGGAAAGAATGATGAGATTGACGCCCTTGGCTGCAGCCTGCTCAGACTGGCGGTAGATATCCTGCATGGCGGTCTCGATCCCCCTGCCGCCTTCGGCGATGTCATAAAAGATCGGAAGAGTGACGGCACGGAAGCCCGGTTTGTCGATTCCGCGGATTTTTTCGAGCCCCTGGTTGGAGAGGATCGGATAAGGCAGCCTGACCCTGCGGCAGTTCACTTCGACCGGTTCGAGCAGGTCACCTTCGGTGCCGAGCATGACGGTCGTGGAGGTGATCAGCTCTTCGCGGATCGAATCGATAGGAGGATTCGTGACCTGTGCAAAAAGCTGCTTGAAATAATCGTAAAGAAGCTTCGGCTTGTTGGAAAGCACGGCAAGCGGAGTGTCATTGCCCATGGAGCCTACCAGCTCCACCCCTTTTTCGCTCATCGTCCTGATGTGCAGGTTGATGTCTTCCTGGGTGTAACCGAACACTTTCTGCCGTGCCGTGAGGCTGTGCATGTCTTCGGCCGGGTTCTTCAGTTCCGGATGGTCCTCGAGGGCCTCGAGATCGATGATGTTCCGGTCGATCCACTCCCTGTAGGGATTTTCCGATGCGATCGAGCTCTTGATCTCCTCGTCGGAAATAATGCGCCCCTGCGCAGTATCGACAAGGAACATCCTGCCGGGCTGGAGCCTGTCCTTTTTCAGGATACGTTCCGGTTCGATATCGAGGACACCTACTTCGGAAGCCATGATGACGAGGTCATCCTTCGTGATGTAATACCGCGAAGGACGAAGGCCGTTGCGGTCGAGCACCGCACCGATCTGCACCCCGTCGGTGAAGGCAACGGAAGCAGGTCCGTCCCATGGTTCCATCAGACAGCTGTGATATTCGTAAAACGCTTTTTTCTCCGGTGACATGGCGGCATTGCCTGCCCATGGCTCCGGGATGATCATCATCGCTGCATGGGCGAGAGAGCGGCCCGAAAGCACGAGAAACTCGAAAACGTTGTCAAGGATGCCCGAATCGCTGCCATCTTCGAGAATGACCGGCTTGATG
This sequence comes from Chlorobiaceae bacterium, assembly GCA_013335405.1. Taxonomy (GTDB): domain Bacteria; phylum Bacteroidota; class Chlorobiia; order Chlorobiales; family Chlorobiaceae; genus Chlorobium. Next base: position 196,688 of record JAAXVR010000001.1, on the reverse strand, counting down.
TCCTCGAGCGCATCTCCGAACACCTCGGACTGGATGTTCTTTTCCCTCGCGTTCATCCAGTTCACGTTGCCTCGAAGCGTATTGATCTCGCCATTGTGGCTCAGGAACCGGTAGGGATGCGCCCTGTCCCAGCTCGGGAAGGTATTGGTACTGAAACGGGAATGCACCATGGCGATTGCGCTTTCCATGTCGTCTTCATGCAGCTCCGGATAAAACGATCCGACCTGCTGGGGAAGCAGCATCCCTTTATAGACAATCGTCCTTGCCGAGAGACTTGAAATGTAGAAGTAGTTGCTGCCGAGCAGCCCTGCTGTGTATTTGACCCGCTTGGTGATGCGACGGCGGATGACGTACAGTTTCCTTTCAAACTCCAGTTCCGAAGCAATATCCTTGCCCCAGCCGACAAAAAGCTGTTTGACGACCGGCTCCTGCGAGCGTGCCGTAAGACCAAGCTCTTCGTTGTTGGTGGGTACTTTCCTGAAACCGAGGAATTTCTGGCCTTCGGCCTGGATCATCTGGCGGCAGATATCTTCGATCGCCCTGCGCTGCGAGATATCGGGTGGCAGGAAAAGCATGCCGACACCATACTGCCCTGGTTCCGGCAACTCGATATTCCTTTCCGTGCAGACCCTGCGAAGGAATTTGTCCGGGACCTGCAGGAGAATGCCTGCACCGTCGCCGGTGTTTTTTTCGCTTCCGCTCGCCCCCCTGTGCTTCAGGTTTTCGTTGATCTGCAGACCCTGCTCGACAATCTCGTGGGACTTGACGCCTTTGATATGCGCGACAAACCCTACGCCGCAGGCATCGTGTTCAAAACGGGGATCGTAGAGCCCCGTATGTGACGTATCGTTCATATTGTTTCAGGCACAACTTTTCAAAATTTCTAAAAACAGCCACCGACAGATGAAAGTGCGGAATATAAAAGTTTTGCACAATAAAATCCGTATCAAAGAAACATGTGTCGGGACCCGTTACGCTTTACCCTGTTTGGCCACGGCTTCCTGGGCCCTCCTTATCGCATCCTGATCCCCAAGATAGTAGCTTTTCAAAGGTTTCAGGTCGTCGTCGAGCTCGTAAACAAGCGGAACCCCGGTCGGAATGTTCAACCCGACGATATCTTCCTCCGAAACATTGTCGAGATATTTGACGAGTGCGCGGAGCGAATTGCCGTGGGCGACGATGATGACATTCCTGCCGTTGCGGATTTCCGGAGCGATCTTTTCATGCCAGATCGGAAGGAAACGGGCCACCGTGTCCTTGAGGCATTCGGTAAGCGGCACTTCCGCAGGATCGAGATCGGCATACCGGGGATCGGAACCGGGATAACGTTCGTCGCCCGGTTCAAGTGGCGGCGGAGGCGTATCGTAGCTCCTGCGCCACACGAGCACCTGCTCGTCTCCATACTTCTGTGCCGTCTCGCTTTTGTTGAGGCCCTGGAGAGCTCCGTAATGCCGTTCGTTGAGCCTCCAGCTCTTGTGCACCGGCAGCCACATGAGGTCCATCGCATCGAGCACATTCCAGAGGGTCCTGATGGCTCGTTTCAGTACGGAGGTGTAGGCAACGTCGAAAACAAACCCTGACTCGCGGAGTAGCTTCCCTGCATTCGCCGCCTCTTTCCTGCCCTGCTCCGTGAGATCGATGTCATACCATCCCGTGAAGCGGTTGTCAAGGTTCCACTGACTCTCCCCATGCCGTAACAAAACGAGTTTAATCATAATAGTCCCCTTTTCAGGATATTGTCCTTGTTATGTGAAATTCTGCCCCATACAGATATTTGGCCTTCAATTTAATATTCTCCCGACCTTTTCTCAAACTCCATTCGGTTCCGGAACACTGCGAATTTACAGGGAAACATGGAAATCCCGGTGTGAAAAGGAAAGATTTTATGAGATTTGTCTTTAGAATTATAAAACGAAATGTCATATCTTGATAGACTTTTTTGTATTGGAGACCGGAACGAATCAAAACGGCACCCTTGCCCCTGGGTAATGGGGATCTGTAAATGTTTTTAGACCGAATAAAAAGAAAATGAAGGTAGACAATTTCAGGCTGAAGCTGGGCGGAAAGGAATACGTACCCGTAATCGTCGGGGGAATGGGAGTCAATATTTCGACGACCGAACTCGCTCTCGCTGCAGAAAAACTTGGCGGAATAGGCCATATTTCAGATGCGGAAGCCGGATATGTCTGCGACTCGATCCTCAATACCTCTTTCGTCAGCACCAAGAGAAAACGGTACCTGGACAACATCGGCAATCCCGACAAGTCCAGGGTCCAGTTCGATCTCGCTGAAGTCGCCGAAGCCCAGAAAAAATACATCGAGTACACCGTCTCGAAAAAGAGCGGCAATGGACTGATTTTCCTGAACTGCATGGAAAAGCTGACCATGAACAACTCGATCGAGACCCTGCAGACCCGCCTCTCTGCTTCGATGGATGCAGGCATCGACGGTCTGACGCTTGCCGCGGGCCTCAACCTCCGATCGCTCGATCTTATCAAGGACCACCCGCGTTTCCGTGATGTGAAAATCGGCATCATCATCTCCTCGACGCGAGCTCTTTCAATTTTTCTCAAGCGGGCCCTTCGCCTCGAGCGCTTGCCCGATTACATCGTCGTCGAAGGCCCCCTTGCCGGCGGACACCTGGGTTTCGGACCTGACGACTGGCACACCTTTGACCTGAAGACGATTTTTCTCGAAGTGCTCGATTTACTCAGAAAAGAAAACCTCGATATACCGGTGATCCCCGCCGGCGGTATTTTTACCGGCACCGACGCGGCAGAATATCTTTCAATGGGAGCAGGAGCCGTCCAGGTCGCAACCAGGTTCGCCATCACGAAAGAGGCGGGACTTCCCTTCGATGTCAAGCAGGAATACTTCAATGCTAAAGAGGAAGACATCGTCGTCAATATGGCATCCACGACCGGCTATCCGATGCGCATGCTCACCAGCTCGCCAACCCTGCGCTACGCCATAAGGCCCAATTGCGAAGGGCTGGGATACCTGCTGGAGAACGGAGGAAAATGCACCTATATCGATGCCTACTACGCTGCGCTTGCAGAAAGAATACCCGGCAAGCAGCTCACCGTTAAAGAAAAAACCTGCCTCTGTACCGGCATGGCAAACTACGACTGCTGGACATGCGGGCATATGACCTACCGGCTCAAGGAAACCTCCAACCGTCTGCCGGGGGGGAAATGGCAGCTTCCGGATGCCTCCGATGTATTCCTTGATTACCAGTTCAGCACGGACCACTCGATCAAGCTCCCTGCGCCTGAAACCTGCTGAACGTTTTGATTTTGCGGCAGAAAACACGAATTTTCCCACCAGGGGCTTTCCCTGCTCGTGCTTGAACCCGTCAACAAATCTGCCGGTATGAAACGAAAAGCACACTTGTTCCTCTATGCCGCTCTCGTGGCAGTCACTCTGACAGGAGCACTCTTCATCATAAACCAGGTCAGCGCGGCGGCAGCCCTTGTCGGCAGGCTGCACCCCTATGCAGGGATTGTGTTTATACTGCTCTCCTCTGCCGTGCTGCTTGCGGTGTTTTTCCACGCGTTTCTTCTGTTCCGGGCACCAAAGGCACCCGAACTGCCTGAACAGGAAAATTCCGGATCGATGGCTTCATATGCCTCATGGCTTGCCTCGAGAATGCCTGTGCACCCTCAGCACCCGGAACCGAACAAAAAAGGAAAGGACCTGCGCTGGGTCCGGACAAACCTGAAATTCCTCGAAGTGGATGCGCTCAACGCAACCAAGCAGATAGCGTCGAAAAACTTTTTCGTGGGCGCTTTCGCCCAGAATACCTCCTATGGCACCACCACATCGCTCATGAACATCTTCAGGGTCGTATGGCAGGTCTACAGAATCCACTATCGGGAACAGCACCTCATGGAGTTCCTGCGGGTGGTCCGTGCCGTTTATACATACCTGCCGCTTTCGGATTTCAGGAAAGAGGACATTCCCGCTCACATAAAACCGATTGTCCAGTCGGCTTTCAGCAACACCCTTTCATCCATGCTTCCGGCAGGCAACCTGCTCACTCCGTTTTTCCTCAACCTCTTCATTGCCGGTGCGACCAATACCTACCTTACCTGCCTTGCCGGCATCATCGCCATCCGTCAGTGCCAACTGACCACCGAGGAAGACCGGAAGGAAGTCATGCAGCACAGCATGTTCGAAACCTCGTTCCTGCTGAAGGAAATCGTCAAGGAATGCAATCCCGTTCTTTCCGTCACGATCAGCAATGCCGTGAAAAAAGCGGGTATCGAAAGCCTCGACACCGTCCAGAATCCGCCTTCTGGAAGCGGAATCGCACAGGAAATCGTATCGCATCTTGCAACATCGCTGAAACACATCATCAGGGAGAATATTTCGATACAGAAAAACGAAGACTGAGGTTACCCGGCAGTATCACTGAGGGGATTTTCCGCGCAGCTCCCTGAAGAAGTCCTGCAAAAGACCTGAACACTTGTTCTCCATGATTCCCCCGAAAACTTCCGGCTGGTGGTTGAGCTGCCTGCATCCCGTTATGTTCAGTACAGTGCCGCAGGCACCCATTTTAGGATCATACGCGCCGAAGATCACCCGGCCGACCTTCGTGTTAACGATCGCTCCTGCGCACATAGGGCAGGGTTCCATCGTGACGGCAAGCGTGCAATCGTCAAGGTACTTGCTGCCGAGCGTCGCCATTGCCGCAGTAAGCGCGATCATTTCGGCATGCGCTGTGGCATCGGAGAGCGATTCCACCTGGTTACAACCCCTGCCGACAATGTGACCCGCACTGTCGAGCACGACAGCCCCAACGGGAACCTCCTTCCTTTCGAAAGCCTTGAGTGCCTCCTTGAAGGCAAGTTCCATGCAGTATGAAAAATCCATGGCAGGTTATCTGGGGATTATATGGGTAAACCGATGAAGAAGGTTTCACCGTATTTTAATTTTTACTATAATAAGCCTTTTCATGTTCTTTGCGCCATCCTTCTTTATCCTGCATTGCAATTACAGGCTTTCGTCAGTAACTCAATACCATATTGAAATATGAACATTCATGAATATCAAGGCAAGGATATCCTGAGAAAATTCGGAGTCGCTGTACCCAGGGGAATTGTGGCTTTTTCTCCTGATGAGGCAAGAAAAGCTGCCGAGCAGCTTTTCGAGGAACAGAACTCCCCGGTAGTGGTGGTCAAAGCCCAGATACACGCCGGCGGCAGAGGGAAAGCTGGAGGCGTGAAGCTTGCAAAGAGCCCCGATGAAGCTTTTGAGATCGCATCCGCTTTGATCGGCGCTACACTGGTTACCCACCAGACAGGTCCCGAAGGCAAGGAAGTAAGACGACTGCTTGTAGAAGAAGGCATGAATATCGACAAAGAATTTTATGTCGGCATCACCCTTGACCGCACCACCTCGCAGAATGTCCTGATGGTGTCGACCGAGGGCGGCATGGAAATCGAAAAAGTCGCTGAAGAAACACCGGAACTCCTACTGAAAATACAGATCGATCCCCTTCTGGGCATTCAGGCTTTCCAGGCGCGCCAGGCAGCCTTTTTCCTTCAACTCGAAGGAGAACAGTTCCGTAATGCCGTCAGTTTCATCACGTCACTCTGCAACGCCTATACTTCTATCGACGCGTCGCTTGCCGAAATCAATCCTCTCGTGGTCACGAAGGAGGGAAGGGTCCTGGCCCTCGACGCCAAAATCAACTTTGACGACAACGCCCTCTTCCGCCACAAGGATTTTCTCGAACTGCGGGATATCCATGAAGAGGATCCGCTCGAGGTCGAAGCATCGAAATCGAACCTCAACTATGTCAAGCTCGACGGCAATGTCGGTTGTATGGTCAACGGTGCCGGCCTTGCAATGGCAACCATGGACATCATCCAGCTTGCAGGCGGCAAACCGGCAAACTTCCTCGATGTAGGCGGTGGAGCAAGCCCCAAGACGGTCGAGGAAGGCTTCAAGATCATTCTCGGCGACAAGCATGTCAAGGCTATTCTCGTCAATATCTTCGGCGGCATCGTCCGCTGCGACCGGGTTGCCGGCGGCATTATCGAAGCTGCGAAAAATATAGACCTGCACCTGCCGGTCATCGTACGTCTCGAGGGTACCAATGCATCGATCGCCCAGAAAATGCTCGATGAATCCGGCCTGAGCCTCATTTCGGCAAACGGCCTGAAAGATGCTTCCGAGAAAGTTCACCAGGCCCTCTCGGCAGTGTAACAATCCCGAAGACAGCCCAAAACACAAAAGAAAAGCTGTCCCATCAGGAACGAGGGGACAGCTTTTCTTTTTCACCCCGGAAGCGTTCTTGATTGTTCACCGGCTTTTCATGCCGATGACCGAAAAACAAGACAGGGATTGCGAAGCACTTGACAGGCGACCCCTTCAGCATAACGCCTTGCATGCTTCATTGTTCGCCCCCGGCAGGAGTCACAAAAACCATGACAAATGCAGGAAATGGCTCGATGAAGTTGCTGTACCCGGAAAAAGAATGAAATAAGCGGCTTCTGAAAAAAGGGAAGCCCGGCTGAAAACCGGGCTTCCCTTACCTCTGATGACACGGCATCCGATCGCGGCTGCCTCTCAGAAAAGCTTGCCCACGATATCCCCGAACCCTCCGAGGTTTCCGGCCAGGTTTTCGAGAAGAGCCCCGCCCGGACTTGCCTTGTCGATCATCTCGGGCAGGGCGTCCGCTATCGCTGCTTGAGCGCTCTGCGTTGAAATTCCGAGCTGTGAGGCAAACTCCCGGATTTTTCCGGAACCGAGAAAGCTGGCGACATCGTCGGGTGAAATTGCGGCATTCGCCCCTGTACCAAGCCATGAAGCCGCCAGGTTGCCAAGTCCGCCTTCCTGCAGCCTGCCTACCAGTGATCCGAGGTCGAAACCGCCCCCCTGGCTACCCAGGACATTCTGCAGCGCCGAGACCAGCTGGTCCGTTGCTATCCCTGTTGTAGCCTGATCGCTGTTCTGCTGGATAACCGATGCGCCAAGCTGGAGTATTCTGGTCAAATCCATCGTTCATCTCCTTGTTATGGGTTTAGTGTTCAATGCGAGACCTTTTTTCCGAGCGACTTTGCCTGTGTTATCCAGCCGTCGACTTCCGTTTCGGTCGGCATTCTCCTGACAAGATTTCCGGATGCATTGATTTCCGTCATCTTGCCATGCAGATTGGCCGCGCTCCTCCGGGCAAGTTCTGGAACGGTATCGACGCCGGCCGCTTCAAGCAGTTCAGCGTACTCGCCGCCTATGCCTTTCAGGCGAAAAAGGTCTGCGTGGTTTACCCACTTCAGAAGAAGTGCTTCGCTGATGCCTGTCGATTCAGCAACAGCTTTACTTCCCGCAGGCGATGCCCCTTGCTCGAGAAGCGATTCGACTGTGCCTATACCGGTGCCCTGCAATTTCACCGCATAACGTTCACCTATGCCTTCAATCTCGGATATTTTCGACATACGAACCTCCCTTGCTCGACCGTTTATGTTGTTTGGAGTCATTGAACGCTTGCGTCGCCACAAAATTACTGAACCGCATATCGTTCAAATTAATTCAACGCCGCTTCATTCGCAGAAAGATGCTTTCAGGGATAAAAAAACATTCAGAAAAGCCGTGGTGCTCAGATCGTTGCAATCCGTTATAACAACCGTTGAAAACGTAGGTCAGGCAAGGCATGGCCTGGTAAAGTCAACTCCGATAAAGGGAATGGCAGCTGATTACTGGCTGGCGCCATTCGTTGAGACCGGGTTCCTGTTCATGCTTATGCAGAAGTTCCACGAAATAGTACGGAGAGGAAAAGGGCTTTGCCGTGATGAAGCAATGGCCGGGCGGTCATTTCCTGATCGCTCTGGAAAAAGGCCTTGCCTTGGCTGAAAAAGGCTCATCATCGTTTTCGGTCCTGACAGAAGGAGCCTCAAAAAACTTGCGCGGTAAATTCACTTTCAGCATTCCGCAGATCTCTTCAAGTGAAGGAACCCGCCCCCTGCAGAGAACCTGTCCATCGAGAATCAATGCAGGCATGGACATTACTCCATACCTGACAATTTCCCGGTAATCCTCGATTTTTTCAATCACGGCTTCGACCCCGGCGGTAGCCGTGACCGAATTGACCATATCGGCAAAGCGGGTGCTTTCAGCACCGGCAGTCCCCAATATTTTAATGTGCATCATAAGAAAGCTCTCGGCCTGTTATCCATTTTTGTAAAGATGCGATAAAAAACACAGGGAACTTACATGCTTAAGATGGTTATATTTTCCCTGAAGACTGAGCGAAAAGACTGTACAACTTTAAAGATATGATAACCGCTGCACATCTCTTCATACTTAATGGCCGCGAGAACGAAATGTCACATTTCGGATACACGCCTTTTCCATATACTGCAGGCAGAAATTATTTTTTCGGTTGTACCCGGCCAAAAAAGGTTCTTCAGGTAACTTGATCCCGTTCCGGTCATGAACAAAAACATTCTGATCATACTCGGCCATCCAGACAGCGAAAGTTTCTGCGGAGCCATAGCATCGGCATACGAATCAGGAGCGAAAGTCTCCGGCCGCCAGGTGAAGCGAATCGATCTCGGCAGGCTCCGGTTCGATCCGGTGCTTCACAAGGGATACCGTGAAATCCAGCCGCTTGAACCCGACTTGCTCGAAGCAAAGGAGGCCGTCGTTCAGGCGGACCATATCGTTTTCGCCTACCCTGTCTGGTGGGGTGCGCCGCCTGCCCTCCTGAAAGGATTTTTCGACCGACTCTTCCTGCCCGGTTTCGCGTTCAGGTTTGACGGAGCGAAATCGGTTTCATGGCAGCGTCTACTTTCGAACCGTTCAGCCCGCCTGCTTGTGACGATGGACACCCCGCCCTGGTATTACCGTCTTGTGTACCGCATGCCCGGCCACAACCAGATGAAGCGCACGATCCTGAACTTCTGCGGCATACATCCTGTCCGTATTTCCGAGTTCGGCCCCATCAGGACTTCGAACACCGGACAGCGCAGAAAATGGCTCGATGAAGCCTCTGCACTCGGCCGAATCGGGAAATAACAATCCGGCTTTACTGGGATTGAACATAACGCATGATGCCTTTCCGGAAAGGTCACGAATTCAGAAGGGCGTGTTCGAAAAAGCTGAAGTAACAGGATCGGCTTGCGATAATGACATGGTCCAGGATTTTGACATCCAGTATCTTTCCGGCTTCCACGAGCTTTTCCGTCACCATCCTGTCCGCGTCTCCAGGTTCTGCGTGTCCGGATGGATGATTGTGTACAAGAATCAGCGCATTCGCATTTGCAAGCAACGCCCCTTTGAAAACCTCCCTCGGATGGACCAGCGAAGCATTCAGGGTTCCCTTGCTGATCATCTCCATACCGATAATTTCATTTTTGGTATTCAGATACACCGAATGAAACTCTTCTCCTGCTTTTTCATGCAATCCTATCGTCATGAAGAGCTCACAGATCATTTCCGGACTTTTGATTCTCCTTCTGCCGTAATAAACCTCTGTTTCCCTGACCAGTCTTATCGAGTAGCGAGGAATAACGATATGCTGTTCCTCGATAGTGAAAAGCGGAAGGGTATCAGGAGATTTCATGGCTGAAAAGAGGAATAGTTATCCAATATTCATTTCATGCAGATATATTTATGTACGATCAGAATAAAAATTATCTCACCAAAATGTTCGATCATATCACAAAGGGGCATTCCGGAGTGTGCTATAAAAATATAACCTTTCCATCCTTTTACATCATAACACCGGAAACGAAACAAACACGATATACTCTATCATGATTTATTATCGTTAAACCGAATGATCCTCCGGTTTATATATATACGTATACATAAAAGATCCGAGATACTGTCCAAACAAACAATTCAGGGGGGAAAATGTTTTTTTTAAAGCGACGTCTATCGGAGCGCGTTTTTCTTCCGAAAGGAATTGCCGGGAGAAAAGAAATCCGGTATTTTTACAGGATTTATCGTCAGAAATGCACCTGAATATCAGTAATACCATGATCGACAATAAAAGGCACCCCCAGCAACTCGACCCCTTTTTCGGAAATCGTCACCTGATGCATAAAAGCTATTAAACAAAGGTGGTAGTTATTCGGAGAGGCAACGATCGACTTCGGCTTCCGACCAATTTTTTTCGCATCCCAGATATCCTTCAAAACCCTCATCCTTATGACCTCGATATAGTCGCCGCCAACGTTCTCATTCAGAAATATCATTACCTGATTACTTGATCAATCTGCAGAAATTCAGAGGCATTCCGTTCAATTGGAGCTTGCCATTATATTTTTCGCTATCCATATGCTGCTTTTATCCGACTCTTTTTTCAGAAACCTCAAATAGTAAACGGAACTTCTCTTTTTTACAATTTCACATAAAACACCATCTTCGAATTCCAGAATAGATCCCGGCATTATTCCGGAATCTGTTTCCAGCTTTACACTCCATTCATAATTTTCCAGATCAATACATTCTTTAAAAATAACAAACAATCCTCTTTTCTGCTTGTATGAAATAATCGTACCGGCAAAATATTCACCATATTTCAAAGCTTTGTATCTCATATCACAAATAGTTTATTGATCGATTCCTTTCATAGTATTCGATACGAATATACCGCAATGTTTTGTATCAATTTTGTTAACAATCGGAAGACACTTCCCAACATCAAGCAAATCAATCAGTTAGCATTAATTTACAGCCTCCGTGCAAGATTCTGCCCGAATAATTGTTCACAAAAGATTTACAATCGATAAAACTTTTTCTGAGCATATCCGATTCGATTTATAATCGGATGAAACGGATAAAACAGTCAAGGTTATGAATTACCATCCTGAAGAAGGGATACGATAAACGATACTGCAGCATTGATCGAAAGAGATGACTTCCTCGAAGCGCTTGCTGCTGTAAAAGCAATTCAGCAACCACGGGTTGCAGACCGGAATTATTGTGCTGAAATTCAGGTGATGACGGAACCGCAACAGCGTTTCCGCCAGCAGAAGCATCATGGGTGGCAGAAGGCTGTCCTGAAGGATACTTTTTCTGCACGGCCTTCTGACAAAACGGACAGGAAGCGTTTCAAAAAAATCCCGGTACTTCTGCTCATAACCGTGCAGGGAGACAAGGCGGCAGTTGCCGAACGTGAGCGGTCACGAAACATCGCTCTCTTACCCTCCTTGAATTGATCAGATTGGCATCGAAACACGTTCAAAAAACATCGGTTCGAAGGCATTATCAGGACGCCGGCAAAACAAAATCCCGTAATTATCCGTATTCTTTTTACAGGGTTGATCCGTGTCAAAAACCGGTGAACATTTGCAAGAGATGGAGAGACGTGGAGCTGACAAACGGCTGACAATCAAAATCATCGCTGCAGCAGTGCTTGCTCTGGCCCTCCTGTTCTCCGGAAGCACCCTTCTTCAGCCACCCGAAAGAATTTCCACCGAGGCTTTCAGACAGGCATTCGCGGCTCTCCACCGCTACCGCGGTATGCATCCCGACGAAAATCCCCGCATCCTTGCCGTCGTGGATTATTCGAAACCCTCCTATGTCGAACGTATGGCTCTCATCGATCTGCAGAGTGGATACCGCACATTCTACAGGGTCTCGCACGGGCGAAAAACCGGCATGCTCTACCCTGTTGCGTTCTCCAACATTCCACAGTCGAACATGAGCAGCCTGGGGCTTTACAAGGTTCTGGAAACGTATTACGGTGATCACGGAAAAGCAATGCGACTTGAAGGGCTAGAGCCGGCAGTGAACGACAGCGCTTACGTCCGTGACATTGTACTGCACTCCGCAAAGTACATTTCCCCGGCCTACATCCTGCTCAATCTCGTTACGCTCAATGGCCCGATGACAGGCAGAAGCAACGGGTGCTTCGTCGTATCCCTTTCGGAGATCGATGAAGTCACGGCGAAGTTTGCTGCGGGAGCCTTCATCTTCGCCTGGGCCGATACTGCAGCCATTCGGGCGAACAGGTAGAAAGCAGAAGAGGCCGTACCGGTTTTACTTCCGGGACGGCCTCTTCTGGTGCTTCAAGTTGGCTGATACTGCTTACAAGGCATCGATAATCGCATTGAAGGTTGCGCTGGGACGCATCGCGGCAGAGGTGAGCCTGTCGTCGGGGTGGTAGTAGCCACCCATATCGACCGGTTTACCCTGTGCGCCGATAAGCTCCTCGTTGATTTTCGCTTCGTGTGCAGCAAGACCGGCAGCTACTCCGGCAAACCGCTGGCTGAGCTCTGCGTCGGTGCTCTGGGCGGCAAGCGCCTCGGCCCAGTAGAGAGCGAGGTAGAAATGGCTGCCGCGGTTATCGATCTGGCCGACTTTCCTTGCCGGAGATTTACTGTTATCGAGAAATTTGCCGATCGCCTGATCAAGGGTATCGGCAAGCACCTGAGCCTTCGGGTTGTCGAATGCCCTGGCAAGGTGTTCGAGCGATGCTGCAAGGGCGGAAAACTCTCCGAGCGAATCCCAGCGGAGGTACCCTTCCTTCTGGAACTGCTGGACGTGTTTCGGCGCGGAACCGCCTGCGCCCGTTTCGAAAAGGCCGCCTCCGTTCATGAGCGGCACGATGGAAAGCATCTTGGCGCTTGTACCGAGTTCGATGATCGGGAACAGGTCTGTAAGATAGTCGCGAAGCACGTTGCCGGTGACGGAAATGGTGTCTTTTCCGGCCCTGAAACGCTCGAGAGAGAACTTCATGGCTTCCACCGGGGTCAGGATACGGATGTCGAGGCCTGCGGTATCGTACTCTTTCAGGTATTCGCTTACCTTCTCGATAATCTGGCTGTCATGCGCACGATTGCTGTCGAGCCAGAAAACTGCCGGTGCGCCGGTCGCCTTCGCGCGGTTGACCGCAAGCTTCACCCAGTCACGGATCGGGGCATCCTTGACCTGGCACATCCTGAAAATATCTCCGGTTTCAACTGCCTGTTCCATCAGGGTCGCACCGGAAGCATCGACGACACGGACCATACCGCTGCCGGACACAATGAAGGTTTTATCGTGCGAACCATATTCTTCGGCTTTCTGTGCCATGAGGCCGACATTGGGCACGCTGCCGATAGTAGCCGGATCGAACGCCCCGTTTTTCTTGCAGTCATCGACCATGGCCTGGTATATCGTAGCGTAGCAACGATCCGGGATCATCGCGAAAGTGTCCTGCAACTTGCCGTCAGGTCCCCACATCTTGCCGGAATCACGGATAACGACAGGCATAGAGGCGTCGACGATGATATCGTTCGGCACATGCAGGTTGGTGATTCCCTTGTCGGAATCTACCATGGCAAGGGCCGGACGGGATTCATACACGGCTTTTATGTCTGCTTCGATTTCCGAGCGCTGTGCCTCCGGAAGGTTCTGGATTTTCGCGTACAGGTCACCGAGACCGTTGCTCACATTGACACCGAGCTGCGCGATCACTGCAGCATGTTTTTCAAAAACATCCTTGTAGAAAACAGATACCGCATGGCCGAACATGACCGGATCGGATACCTTCATCATGGTCGCTTTCAGGTGAAGAGAGAGCAGGACGCCATGCTCCTTCGCCGAGGCTATCTGGTCGGCATAAAACTGACGCAGCGCGCTGACGTTCATCACTGCTGTATCGATAACCTCGCCTTTCTGGAGGGCTGTTTTCTCCTTGAGGACGGTCACTTTGCCGCTCTGGTCGACAAATTCGATACGGACACTGGTGGCTTCTGACGTCACACAGGATTTCTCGCTGCCGTAGAAATCCATGCCATCCATATGGGCAATTTTTGACCTGGAGTCGCTGCTCCACGCACCCATTCTGTGTGGATGTTTTTTGGTGAAATTCTTCACAGAAAGAGGCGCACGACGATCGGAATTGCCCTCACGGAGCACCGGGTTCACGGCACTGCCAAGCACTTTCGCGTAGCGGGTCTGTATCTGTTTTTCAGCATCGTTTGCAGGTGCCTCCGGGTAGTCGGGAACACGGTAACCATGATCCTGGAGTTCCTTGATCGCGGCCTTCAGCTGGGGAATCGAAGCACTGATGTTCGGCAGCTTGATGATGTTGGCTTCAGGGGTGAGTGCAAGTTCACCAAGTTCTGCAAGCTGGTCGGTGATTTTCTGATCTTCCCCGAGATTGTCGGGAAAATTCGCGATGATCCTGCCTGCAAGTGAAATATCGCGGGTTTCCACCTGAACGCCTGTTCCCCTGGTATATGCCTGGATGACAGGCAGAAGGGAGTAGGTCGCCAGGGCCGGAGCCTCGTCGATCTTGGTATAGATGATGGTAGCCGGTTTCGTCATATGAAATGATTGTTTTATTGTTTTATTGACTCAGATCCATCTGAAAGGGTATAAAGGAAAACCATGTCAGCATGGCTGACGGCATAAAAAAGAAGCCCGGCCCGGATTCAGTCATCCGGACAACAGCAAACGGTCAAAGCCCTGCGGACTGGCCGCAGCTTTATACTAAAGAAAAGATAGATATTGCCCGGTTTGCAGCTGATTACAGCCAGGCAGGGATAAAGATGCGTACGTCCGATATCCCCTTTCCTGCCTTGGAGGCGGACAGGGAAAGTTGCAAACCGGATATTTTCCGGGCTTCTGCCGGTGCAAATGTCGCGTAATAACAGGGAAACCTGCTACAACTCCGGTTCCTCTGGCGTTTACCTGGAGGAATAAAATTCGTCGAGACCTACCCTTGCTGCCAGCTCCTTGTCAGTCAACACCTCGTGGGCAAGCTTGATCATGGGAATGGTAGCGCCCATGCAACTGTACCCGCCGTCGTGGAAAAGGTTCTGCATGGTCACCTTCCTGGTAAGATCGCTCAGAAGCGTTATTGCATATTCGGCACACTCCTCGGCGGAAGCGTTTCCAAGTGGTGACATGAGATCGCTGTATTCGTACATCTTTTCAAAACCGGGTATACCGCTGCCGGCTTTTGTGTACGTAGGACTCTGGGAAATGGAATTAATGCGAATGCCTCTCCTGGCAAGCCTCGGACCGTAGCTGCGAACGATCGATTCGAGAAGCGATTTCGCGTCGCCCATGTCGGAGTAGGTCCAGTAGTTCCTCTGTGAAGCTATATAGGAAAGCGCAAGGATGCTGGCGCCGTCGTTGATCACTTCGTTCTTGAGCGCTAATGAGACAATACGGTGCAGCGACAGGCCCGAAACATCGAGTGTCCTCATGAACCACTCGTAATTGAGATCTTCATAGGGCAACTGTTTGCGGATGTTCTGCGACATGCCTATCGAATGGACAATAAAATCGACCTCGCCCAGCGTCTCTTTCAGTTCCCGGAAACAACTGTCAACGTCCTCATTTTTCGAAGCATCGCACTGGATTACCGGAGCATTGCCGCATAATGCCGAAAGCTCATCGATTTTACCGAAACGCATGGCGGCCGCGACATTGGATATGGCGATCCGGGCACCTTCATTGTAAGCATGCGTGGCAATCTGCCAACCGATACTGCTTTCATCGAGAGGACCGAAAACAATGCCTTTTTTCCCTTTCAATAAACCATAATGCGCTTTCTCGGACATGATATATGCTTATTCTTTAACAGAAACTGGGGGCAAAAACCCTTTTCAAATAATTAAAACAATGAAGATACGAGATTGCCGCGAAAACTTAAACTGTTTCCCTGCTATTTTTCTTCTCCCGGTCACGTGCCGTGAAGCTAAATCTTCATTTTTCTCATCGAGCGGAGCTTGTCGAGCATGTTCTTGTTCACGCTCAGTTCGCTGTCCTCCTTATCGGACGGAGTCTCCTTGAAAACTACCCTGAGCAGGTTGTCCTCCCTGTAGTATTTCTCCATCTCGAGGCTGTACAGAGCCCTCGGAAGCGTGATGATGCGCTGCGCCCGGTCGATGGTCACGACAATGTCCGTGCCCATTCGCTCGACGGAAACCTCCTCGACGTCCTTGAGGAAGGGGATCTTGATGCAGAGTATTTCACGATGGTCATCGGTGAGAGCGTTTTTCTTGCTCTCGATCCAGAAGTTTTTGCCGGTATAGAAAATCTTGTCGGGATGCTGTTCGCCGAACACCTTCCGGCTTATATCGTGAAGGGCGTCCGGACCGATCGGTTCGGTCCTCTGGAGCTGGCAGCGGAAAACCGGGGTTGGATAAAATGAATTGTCGATCTCCATGAGGTAGCGGCTGTGAAGGTCCGCCCAGAACTCGAAGTATTCGCCAACGGTTTTGGAGGTCGGCAGGATTTTGTTGATGACAATCCCGTCTATGTTGATGCCGTAGAGATGCACGAAGGTATAGGCCCGCTTCGTCTCCAGAATGGAAAGTTTTTCCGGGTTCAGGACAAGTCGGAACGTGACCTCGGGACTCAGGATGAACTTGTTGATATCTTCCATCTGCTTGAGCAGAAGGTTGATCTCGTTGAAAAAATCGTCGTCCGGGATGGAATTGCCGCTCAGCGGTCTCGCTATTGACGACATGCTTTTGTAGAGCTTGAAAAACTGCTTTCCCATGTTCCCGCCGATGATGATCTCGGGATAGGCAAGGAGACGAAGGGTGTTGCCGGTCGGGGATGTATCGAGCACGACGGTATCCCATTTGCCTGACTGCGCTTCGTCGAGCAGGCGGCTCAGCGCGAAAATCTCGTCGAGGCCGGGCTGGGTTGTCAATTCGGTGGCCATGCCGGAATCTATCCCCTTGTTCTTGTAGGAAGAAGAAACGAATTTCTGGAACCCGGACATGTTCTTCTTCAGCTCGTAAATAGTGTCGACCTCGAGCCCGTAGAGGTTGTGCTCGATTTTCTGGGGCTCGTTACGGCTGATCTTCATATTGAAAACATCGGACAGCGAATGGGCGGGGTCCGATGACATGATAAGAACTTTTTTGTTCTGCCTGGCCAGTGCGACAGCCGTGCAGGAAGAAATCGTGGTCTTTCCCGTCCCCCCCTTGCCTGAATAGATGATAACTCTTGTCTGCAGCTCGTTTTCGGTTAAATCCCTCGACGACATAAAAAATCCCCTGTTAAAAGTCAATGATCGTTAAATGCTTCCCGCGGGAAGGGAAATGAAAATCGTGATTAGATGAAAGTATCACTTTTCCCCTGCTTGGAGAAAAACTATCTTTTTCTTCATTGCCCGGTGGAGCTGAAGCATATACTCTTCATGGCTGATCTCCAAAGCTCCGAGCTTTTCGAGGTGGGGGTTCATGATCTGGGCGTCGAGGAGCAGGTAGCCCCTGCTTCTGAGATGAAAAACAAGGCGGTCGAACGCCACCTGAGAAGCATAGGAGCGGCGGAAAAACATCGATTCTCCGAAAAACGCCCCGCCTATCGAAACACCGTACAATCCCCCCGCAAGCTCCCCATCGTGCCAGCTCTCGAAACTGTGGGCCACTCCCATCCTGTTGAGCAGGATATACGCTTCGGCGATCTCGCCGGAAATCCATGTGCCGGAATCGTTTTTCCTCGGCGCCGCACACTCCCCGACCACCTTTTCGAAAGCCTTGTCGATGGTGACGGTATACTGCCTGTCCCTGATGACTCTCTTCACCTGACGGGAAGCGGTATAGCTTTCGAGCGGAAAAACCGCCCGTTTATGCGGCTGACACCAGTAAATTTTGCCGTCTTCGGGGTTTGCCATCGGGAAATAGCCGAGACGGTAAGCCCTGAGAAGTTCATCGATACGAATCATTGCAGGCCTGAGACATTATTCCCGGCAGCGTGCCCTGAGCAGGACGTCCCGGACCACCCGCTTGGGAATGCGCCTGATGCCGTTTGCATCGGTATGGCAGGAGATCGGATCATCTTCCGACATCTGCTCGATAACCACGGTTTCCGAGGGTTTTCCTATGGCGATGACAAGCAGTGGAAGATAAAAACCCGGAATGCCGAAATGACCGGCAAGCCCCTCCCTGTCGAAAGAGGTAACGATACAGCCGCCATAACCGGCATCGGCAGCTCCGAGCAGGATGGTCTGGGCAGCAATCCCGCTGTCCGTGGCGAATTCACTGCCGAGGCACAGGTCACCGAACATGACGATGAACGCACGGGGCCGTTCGCCTTCGGGAACGCCGGCCCACCCTGCAAAGGAGCCTTCCGGAAGCAGCATGGAAACAAGCGCACCGGTTTCGGCAGTCGCGCTTACAAGCAGGTATTTGAGGGGCTGGAGGTTTCCCCTTGAAGGCACGTAACAGGCAAGCTCCAGAAGGTCGAGCAGCAGCTCTTCCGGAACTGCTGCTGAACCGTCGTACGTCACGTAGTTGCGGCCCTTCGTTACAAGATCCCTGAAAAACATTCGTTTACAATGGTTGAGGCTTTTCGCTCCATGCCGCATCGGTATACTTCTGCAAGTCCTCCCAGCGACCGTTTTTTATCCATTCAGCAATATAATCCACGGTTCTGGAATAGTTCAACGGCTCCCTGCATGGCCTTTTCAGCCATTCTCCGAGCACCTCTCGATCGAGAGCGTGCATGACCATGCCGAAACCGAGCCGGGCCATGGCCAGGGCGTTCGATTCCTGTTCGATCTGGCCGTCGAGAGGCCTCAGAAGAAGCTTCTTGCCGAGATGCAGGGCTTCGCCGGGCAGTTCGAAACCGGCATTGCAGACCACCCCGTCTGACTCCATGAGATCGGCGAGGAAACCCTCGCGGGAATAGGTACGGTAATGCATATGTCCTTCATCGCCGGCCACGGTTACCTTGCCGTAGATAAAAAAGTCAAATCCGCTGAATGGAGCTATGAACTCCGTCACATCCTCAACTTCCTCGAATGGCAGGTAGACGAGTATCTTGCCCTCCACCCGGGGCAGGATTGCCCTGTCGTAAAGCGAGGCCGGAATGACCGGGGGAAAGATCGGCTGATCGAAATGGCTCCAGTGCAGACCTGCGTTATAGCGAGCCGGAGCGAAATTCAGGAGGGTGTATTTCTCGAAAACATTCCCCCTTGCAATAGGGATGTCGTATTTGAATGCATACTGGTGACCGAAGCCCATCGACGGGATATTCCTCATCCTTGCGACCATCGATGTGACCGGCTCGAAATCGGTTATGACAAGGTCGATGCCCGACGTGTCGAGCAGAAGGACGTCGGACATCAGCCGCATGAGGTCGAGCTGGAACATGGTTTCGATGTAGTTCATCCTGCCCTTGTAGGTCACCAGCGTCATCCCTTTCAACACCCGGAAAGGGCTGAAGACCTCGATTTCCTTCAATTCGCTCTCTTTCCGGCCACTGATGATCACACTGATGTCGTGCCCGTCTTCCCTGAGCCTTCGGACCAGTTCCCTGCTGCGGCTGATATGGCCGTTTCCCGTTCCCTGAACACCGAAAAGGATCCTCATGCTGCTGTTGTAGTTTTAAATGAAACGCACCCTCTTCGAAGTACGCTCAAACAAGGGTTACCTCTGTACCGAAAGATTTGCATACTGGACCATAAGCGTCTTTTCGCCTGCGCTCCGGAAATTTATCCGGACTTTCTGCTTTGATCCGCTCCCCTGGACATCGAGCACCGTGCCGGAACCGAACACGGCATGGTGCACCATCGTACCTTTACGGATAGCGTCCAGCTGTTTTTTTTGCATCGTTTCGGGTAGTGCCGGAGCCGATGCCTGTTGTTGCCGCCTCTGGAATTCCGTGAGCGATTGGCCCGTATCGGTCTTTTCTTTACCGGCAAGCTCTGACAGATAGGTTCCGCTCTCTTTCTGGACGATAGACGAATCAATTTCACCTATGAACATCGACTTCAGGCAGTAATGGGGCTGTCCGTAAAGGTAGCGGGTCTGCGCCCAGGAAAGAAATATCTTCTCCCGGGCCCTGGTCATGGCCACGTAGAAAAGACGCCGTTCCTCCTCAAGCTGTTCGGGTTCGTAAGAATTGAGAGGAAAAAGCCTCTCCTCGAGCCCGGTAATGAAGACAACAGGGAACTCCAGCCCTTTTGCCGCATGCACCGTCATCAGGGAGACATAATTGTCCGAATCCTGCGCCTCGTCATAGTTCGAGGCAAGGGATATATTTTCCAGGAAATCACCCAGCGTGTTGCCGTCCGGGTTGTGGTCGGAAAAATCCCTCGCCATTGAAAGAAGTTCCTGCAGGTTTTCATAGCGAGCAAGGGATTCGGCGGTATTTTCGGCCTGCAGCAGGAGGGGAATCGAGGTCAGGGTGAAAAGCTCCGAAAGCACTTCGTAAACCGTGGCGCCTTGAGACATCTCCCTGAGTTTTTCGATGACTCCGGCGAACGAACCGAGAGCGTTGACCAGTCGCTGCTGGAAACCCCCTTCATCAGCCCGGATGATTGCCTGGTAGAGAGTGATGCCTTTATCTTCCGCGAACTCCCTGAGCCTGGTGATGCTGACATCACCTATTTTCCTCGGAGGAAAATTCAGGATCCTGAGCAGCGACTCGGCATCGCGATCGTTGAGGATGAACCGGAGGTACGCCACGGCGTCCTTGATCTCCTTGCGCTTGTAGAACGAAACACTGCCGAAAATCCTGTACGGGATACGCAGTCTGCGCATGACGTCCTCGATCACCCTCGACTGGGCGTTTGTTCTGTAGAAAACAGCAAAACTGCCGAATTCATATTCCTGCTTCATGCGCATCGAGTTGATGCGCTCCCCGACCTTTTCAGCCTCGCGCCGCTCGTCCTGCGCCTCCATCAGTGTCAGCGGCTCACCCTGGTTCCTGTTGGATATCAGCTCTTTCTTTATCTGTCTGACGTTTCTGCTGATAACGCTGTTGGCAGCCTTGAGGATGTTTCCGGTACTGCGGTAATTCTCGACAAGCTTGAAGGTGCAAACATCCTTGTAATCGTCCTGGAAATTCAGGATGTTGGTGATGTCCGCACCCCTCCATGAATAGATGGACTGCGCGTCGTCACCGACCACGAAGATGTTCCGGCGGCGGGCGCCGAGCATTTTCGCGACGAGGTACTGTGCCCGGTTGGTATCCTGGTATTCGTCGATCAGGATGTAATGGAACATCTCCTGAAGCTCTTCGAGCACTTCGGGATGCAGGTTGAAGAGTTCGATGGGCTTGATGAGCAGGTCATCGAAATCGAGGGCGTTGTTTTCCTTCAGCTTTCTGCTGTAGAGTTCGTATATCTGCGCCGTTTTCTGCCGGTTGTAGTCTCCCGCGCTCCGCTGGAACTCCCCAGGGAGCACGAAGCTGTTTTTCGCCCTGCTGATCATTCCCTGGACGGTATTCACCGGGAGCGAGTCGTGCGATATGCCGAGCTCGGTCATCGACTGCCGGATCAGGCTCTTGCTGTCGTCGGCATCGAAAATGGTAAAATTCCTGCTGAATCCGAGGAGGTCGATATAATTTCGCAGCAGGCGAGCGAAAATCGAATGGAACGTACCTATCCACAATCCTCCTGCACTGCCGTGTCGAAGCAGGGAATCGACGCGGTGGCGCATTTCGCCTGCCGCCTTGTTGGTGAAGGTCAGGGCAAGGATGTTCGAGGGGGATACCCCTTCGTTGCGTATCAGGTAGGCTATACGGTAGGTGATGACTCTGGTCTTTCCGGAACCGGCCCCGGCAAGAACCATGACCGGGCCCGATGTTGCCGTTACCGCACCGCGCTGCACCTCGTTGAGTTCGTTCAGAAAATCGCTCAAACCACTTGTCTCTGTTATGCTGTTGCGATGCCTCCGTATTTCAGGGATAAACCCGGTCGGGCACCGAAAAATCTCCTGATGAATTTCGTACAACTTTACCCTTTTTACAAATAACCGCAAATATTTGACTTCCGGGCACTCCCCGGGGCCCCGGGAGTATCGGGGAAAATCGTCTCTCCGGCCGGCCTTCATTCCGGAGGCAGCGTCTTTGTTGCGCTTCCGGAATATTTTACAGAGGGTTACGCATGTTTGCACCGATAGTTGCTATATTCACATTCAAAGCATTTCTCAAATAACAGTCACGCAATGTTTCCTCTCGTTTACGAAATCAATACGAGGATCTGGCTGAAAAAACTGAGCACTCTCCACAACAGGCCTGTCACCCTCGGCACAGTGCCCGACAGCGAGTTCGCATTCTTCGCTTCATCGGGATTCGACATCGTCTGGCTGATGGGAGTATGGAACCCCAGCCTTTTCAGCAGATCGATCGCGACTGCGCACTCCGGTCTCCGGGCATCCTTCCTCGAACACGTCGATGAAGTCAGCCCTGCTGACATTGCGTCTTCGCCCTACTCGATCCCGTCGTACACGGTAAGTGACATGCTGGGGGGCAAAGAGGAGTTGCTGAAATTCAGGGAAAAGCTGCTTTCGTTCGGATTGAAGCTCATGCTCGATTTCGTCCCCAACCATCTTGCACTCGATAACGAGTGGCTTCCGCAGCACCCTGAATATTTCATATCCCTCCCGCGTGCCGAATGGGTCCACGATCCCGGTGCAGGATTCGAATATGCCAGGGGCAGGTACCTTGCATGCGGCAAGGACCCTTTCTTCGCGCCGTGGACCGATACGCTTCAGCTCAACTACGCGAGGCATGAAACGCACGAAATGATGACTGAAAACCTGCATAAAATCAGCGATCTCTGTGATGCGGTCCGGTGCGACGTCGCGATGCTGATCCTCAAGAGCGTTTTCAACAGCACCTGGAACCGCCTGAGCGGCCCCATGACCCAGGAGTTCTGGGGCAATGCGATAACCTCGGTGAAAAAACGGCACCCCGGCTTCCTGTTCCTTGCCGAATCCTACTGGAACAAGGAATGGGAGCTCCAGCAGCTCGGGTTCGATTTCACCTATGACAAACCGTTTTATGATTATATCAGCAGTGCTCCGGTCAATGTCGAAAAGCTATCGGGCCATTTGAGGGGACAGTGGGAATATCAGAAACACCTCTGCCGTTTCATCGAAAATCACGATGAACCGAGAGCCGCGGAAAAAATAGGCCTGAACAACAAGGCCGCCGCGCTGGTCTTTCTTGCTGCGCCGGGCATGCACCTCGTGCATCAGGACCAGATATCGGGATACCACAAGAAAATCCCCGTGCAGCTTCTCAAACAGGCTCCTGAAATGAACGATACCGATCTCGAGGAACTCTACGGCAAACTTTTCCAGTTGCAGAAAAAAACCCTCTTCCAGGAAGGACAGATATCCTGGCTTGACGTGAATACCGCTTGCTCCTCGCACTGTTTCGGATTCCAGCGCTTTCTCGGCAGCGATTACGCGTTCGTTCTCGCCAATTTCACTGCCACAGGCATAACCATGGAGTTCAGGCACCCTTCGCCAGAAAATCTCGATATCAATGCGCTGCACTACATCAGTTCGGAAGAGGTGGACAAAAGCGCCGACATGACCTACGATGCGCCGTTTTTCCATGTCAGGCTTTCACCTCACGAGGCCGTTGTCATCACCCCCTGAGGCACCAGCATGGCTACCCGCGTTTTTCCCGGAGAGTGCATTCCGGTAGAGCCTGATCGCCAACCATAACGAATTCGTGATGCAATTCATCATTAAAAAAATCTCGCTTCGCACGACAAAGCCGATCGAGATTATCGATATTACCGCCGAGGCTGCAGCCGCAGTTTCGGCTTCCGGAATCACGAACGGCCAGCTCAACGTGATGAGCCGCCACACGACAGCGTTCATCGCCATCAATGAAAAAGAGGAGAGCCTCCTCGAAGACATGGAAATCTTCCTGAAGCGGTTCGTACCCAAAGACGGCAACTACCTCCACAACCTCACTTCCGTGGATGGCCGCGACAATGCCCACTCGCATCTCCTCGGGCTATTCATGAACGCTTCCGCAACCATCCCCGTTGACGGAGGCAAGCTGCTGCTCGGCGAGTGGCAGTCACTTTTCTTCATCGAACTTGACGGGCCCCGCGACAGAAGAAGCGTGCTTCTGCAGGTCTCGGGAATCTGACAATTCTCCCTGTTTCACGATTTCCCTTTTCCGGAGAATGCTTCGATTGAAAATCCCGGACGGAACCGGAAAGCCCTGATCTTGGTTACTGCATAGGAAAATGTAACCTTTAACCTGAAACAGATACCAGTCATGCCCGACTCCAATCCGGTGCCTTCCGCCATCATCACTCCCCCGCGTATAGCCGATATACATTCGCCCGACGACCTGAAAAAGCTCGATATACCCGAACTTGCCGCCCTTGCCGAACAATGCCGAAGGGAAGTGATCAACCTGGTATCGATAAACGGGGGGCATTTCGGTTCGAGCCTCGGGGTCGTGGAGCTGACCATTGCGCTGCATCATGTCTACGATTCGCCCCGCGACAAAATCGTCTGGGACGTGGGACATCAGGCTTACGTGCATAAAATACTGACCGGAAGGCTGGGTCGGATGCCGAGTAACCGTCACTATGGCGGACTTGCCGGTTTCCCAAGAATCTCCGAAAGCCCTTACGACGCCTTCGGGACAGGTCACGCTTCCACATCGATCTCGGCAGCGGCGGGAATAGCGGCAGCAAGAGACCTGGCTGGCGGCAAGGAAAAAGTGATTGCCGTCATCGGTGACGGGAGTATGACGGGGGGTATGGCGTTCGAGGCGATGAACCATCTCGGAGACCTGAAAACCGATGTTCTCGTGATTCTCAACGACAACCAGATGGCCATCTCCCCAAGCACCGGCGGGCTGAAAAACCACCTGGTGAATATAAGCCTCAACAAGACCTACAACAGGCTCCGCAAGCTTATCTGGCACTCGGTATCCCTTTTCAACAACGACCTTGGCAATTCAGCCCAGAAAGCCCTCCACAAAATCGAGGATGGCATCAAGGCCGCCCTTACCCCGGGGGCTTTCTTCGAAGCGCTCGGGCTGAGGTATTTCGGCCCGATCGACGGCCACAATATGGAACAGCTCGTCAAGGCCCTGCAGGAAATGAAGGACCTGCCTCACCCCAAGCTTCTGCACGTGCTGACGACAAAAGGAAAAGGGTTCAAGCCCGCCGAGGAAAACCAGAGCAAATGGCACGCGCACAGCGGCGGGTTCGATACCGTTACGGGCAAATCGCTCAGGACATCGGCAGCACCGCAACAGCCGAAATACCAGGAAATCTTCGGAGAAGCGCTTGTGGAACTGGCCCGGAAAGATATCCGGATTACGGCCATCACCGCAGCGATGCCGACCGGAACATCACTGGACCTGTTCCAGAAAGCCATACCGAAACGCTTCTACGATGTCGGTATCGCCGAGCCGCACGCCGTCACGTTTGCCGCAGGACTCGCGTCCCAGGGATTCAAACCGGTCTGCGCAATCTACTCGACCTTCCTGCAGCGGGCTTACGACCAGATCATCCATGACGTGGCCCAGCAGAACCTCCATGTTGTTTTCGCGATCGACCGTGCGGGACTCGTGGGCGAAGATGGACCGACGCATCACGGAACCTTCGACCTCTCCTATCTGCAGCCGGTACCCGGTATGGTGATCATGGCGCCAGCTGACGAGCAGGAGCTTCGGGACATGCTGTACACCGCGCTTTACCAGGTGAACGGTCCGGTCGCCATCCGTTATCCGAGGGGCAACGGAACAGGGATTGAACTGCGCCCGGAGTTCTGCGCTGTGGAGATCGGCAAGGCGAAAACAGTGCGCGAAGGCAGCGGAATCGCGCTGCTCTGTATGGGAAACATGGTCCAGAAAGGCCTCGAGGCCGCCGAAGTACTGATGGAAAACGGAATCGATGCCGCAGTCGTCAATATGAGGTTCCTCAAACCGCTCGATACGTCGATCATCGGTGAAATTGCTGCAAAGGCGAGCCATTTCGTCACTATCGAGGAGAACAGCGCTATCGGAGGGCTCGGATCCGCCGTGATCGACCACCTCTGCACGGCCGGGCTCAAACAACCCGTGCTGAAACTTGCACTTCCCGACGCGTTCGTGACGCATGGACACATGGACGATCTCTACCGGGAAACCGGTTTCGACACTCCTGCGATGACCTTGAAAATAAAGGAGTTCTACAGGCCCGAAGGAAGGTGAATGAGCGGCAGCAGCGCAAGTACGCACTGTACCGAAATATTTGCCAGGAGACCGGCAAGCACGTCGTCTGCCATGATGCCCCAGCCGCCGGGCAGGCGCTGTGCGGCATCGACAGGCCCGGGTTTCAGGATATCGAACAGGCGGAAAAAGACGAAAGCGAGCGCAAGGGGAAAAATACCGGCAGGCAGAGCGACAAGTGCAAGCCATTGGCCGGCAAGTTCGTCAATAGTGACGATCGAGGGATCGCTGCCGACATGCTCCTCCATGACGCCACCGGACCATACCCCCGCAATGCAGGCAACGGCAATCATGACCGGGATTACCTGCAGTTCAAGGACCCGGGGAAAGAAAAAACAGAACAGGACGGCGATCAGGCTTGTAAACGTCCCGGGAGCCCAGGGAAAATACCCTGCACCGAAACAGGTTCCCAATACCCGTGCAGCGAAAAACTTCATATCCCTCAACCCTGAAAAGGTTTTCCGAGGTATACCTTCCAGTTGCTCACAAGGTAGGAGATGCCCGTATAGACCGTAAGCACCGTGACGGCAAGCATCGTGTAATTCAGGATATCGTTCATGAGGAAGCTGCTGATCATGTTCGTCGCGGCCCTGCCGAGAAAGGCGGTCTCCTTGAGAAGCACGAGAAACATGACCGCATAGACGAAAATGTGCTGAGCGAGGGTTTTGTATTTCGCCTCCATGCTTGTCACGACGGGCTTGTCCTTCATTTCCGCATAAACCCTCAGCCCGGTTATGACCACGTCCCTGACAACGACAAGCAGGACCATCCAGAGCTGAAGGTAACCGAGCCATACGTAGAGCAGAAAAGCCGCCGTGATCAGCAGCTTGTCGGCGAGGGGATCAAGAAAAGCGCCAAGTCTGGTGGTCTCGCCATACTTGCGGGCATGGTAACCGTCGTATATGTCTGTCAGCGAAGCTATGGCGAAAACGATGACACCGGAAACCTTGGAGAGGGGATCTTCCTGGAGCAGGAGGATGACGAAAACCGGCACGAGAAGTATCCTCAGGGCTGTCAGCTGGTTTGGGATGGTCAGATATTTTTGTAACTGCTGTTTCAAGCCCGGGAGATTTTGGATAGTTTGAACTGAGAGAGGCAGACTGAAGAGTCCACAGACCCTCAGGGCTGCCTATGGCTTAAGATAGTGCATTGAAAGCGGTTTTTCAATCCGTCCCTTCAGACGAAAACCGGAAAATGCTCACTTCAGTTCCACCACGGTGACACCAGTTCCCCCTTCGTCCCATTCGCCCAGACGAAAGTTTTTCACCGACGGATGCTGCTGAAGGAATTCCGCTGTTCTCTGGCGCAGCGAACCCGTACCCTTTCCGTGGACGATCGTGCCGGAACGGATGCCGCCGAGCCTCATCGAGTCGATGAACCGGTCGATCTTCATGATAGCCTCGTCTCCCATAAGCCCCCGCAGGTCGAGCCTCGTCGATTCAAAATCGGCAGAGGTGACCGACCATGAGGTTTTTTTCGCTGCCGGCTCAGCCGGATCCCTCTGTAGTTTCCGATCCTGTTTCCTGGAAATCTTCTCAAGGTTCCTCAGGGAGGTGGTCAGTCTGAAATTCCCGCAGCGGACAACCGCAGTATCCCTTGCTGTACTTTCCACCTCGCCGGTCGCGCTTGAATCGAGGAACCTGACAAGGTCGCCTTCCCTTATCGACAAATCGGCAACCAAAGCTCTCTCCTCCGTTTTCGCTTCGCCCTTCCGGTCCGCTTCCTTCAGCTTTTCACCGAGTTTTCTCCTCGCTTCGCGTACGTTGCCTTCATCTGCCGGAGCTTTTTTCACATCCTGGACAATGGTCCTGATTTCCCTGCGGGCATGCTCGACCTCGCGCATGATCTCCCTCGATACACCGAGCCTGAGCTCCCGCTGCTTCTTGGCGAGCATCGACTCTTCCTCCGTCACGGAACGCTCTCGCTCGTCAAGCGCAGAACGCTCTTCCCCGAGCGTTCTGCGAAGCTGCCTGTTCTCTTCCAGCAGAGACCTGAGGTCATCAAGCATCCGATCGAGCCCGAGCCGTTCCCCCTTCATGTACGCTGCAGCCCTTTCGACCATGGACAGCGAGAAGCCCATCCTTTTCATCATCGCGAAAGCGAAGCTGTTGCCGGGCAAACCCTTGATGAACCTGAACGTTGGCTGGAGACCTGTGCGGTCGAACTCCATTGCACCGTTCAGCACCCCCTCCCTTTCATGGGCATAGGCTTTCAGCTCGCCGATATGCGTCGTGACCACGGCCTTGCAACCCCTTGCAAGCAGTTCTTCGAAAATGACCCGGGCTATCGCACCTCCCTCTTCAACATCGGTGCCCGCGCAAAGTTCATCGATAAGCACCAGATCGAAAGGCCCTGCCGCTTCGAGAATTTTCCGTATCTCGCCGAGATGGGAACTGAAGGTTGACAGGTCGTTTTCGATGGACTGGTCGTCGCCGATTTCAATGAAAATGTCTCCGAAACATGGAAAAACCGAACTCTCGCTGCATGGAGGCAGATAACCGTGAAGCAGCATGCAGCAGAGCAGGCCTGCTGTTTTCATGGCGACGGTCTTGCCCCCTGCGTTCGGGCCGGATATGACAAGAACCTTCTCGTTCTCTTCGAGGTCGAGATCGAGAGGAACCACCTTCTTGTCGCGATGGGAAATGAGAAGCCACGGATGGTAACCCTTGATGATACGGAGTGTATGTCCGTCGGAAACCGCAGGGAGCACGCCACCGACTTCCAGGGCAAAACGCCCGCGTGCATAGATCGAGTCGAACTCACCGAGCAGGTTTTCATTATGCCTGATGTTTTCGAGTTCCGAGCGCAGTTTGCCGGACACCTCCCTGAGGATCCTGTCGATCTCCCTGCGTTCGGCAATCTGGAGGTGCTGAACCCTGTTGCTGATCTCGAGCGTGTCTGCCGGCTCGATGAATACCGTCTGGCCGGTACCCGAATAATCCTGGATATAGCCGTTCAGCTTGTGCTTGTATTCGATCTTCAGGCCCAGGGTAAGCCGTCCGTTCTTCACGGCGACGACATCTTCCATCAGCCACCCGTTCGCCGAGCAATGCCTGAGCAGGCGTTCCATTTTTCTGCGGATCAGTTCCCTTCTTTCGCCAAGTTCCCGGCGAATCTGGTTGAGTGCGTCGCTGGCAGTGTCCCTGATATTGCCCTGCTCGTCGATAACCGTGCGGATTGCCCCCTGAAGGCTCCTTTCGAGCCAGATACCTGTCGTGAGATCATTCAGGCGCCGATAGAGCTCCCTGTTCCGGGACATGAACTTGCGCAATTCCGCCGAAGCGTGGAGAAGATTGAAAACATCCTGCAGCTCTTCCGGTTCGAGACAGCTCTCGAGTATTTCGAGCTTTTTCAGGTGGGGACGGGTATCGGGAAGAAACGAGAACGGAAGGGCATCTCCTTTCTGAAGCATGTTTTTCAGTTCGAGCACTTTCTCGAGTTCCTCCAGCAGGAGATCCCTTGCGTGAAAAGGAGCCGATTCGAGAAGTCTGTCCCTGCCCATCGGAGAGAGGGCCTGACAGGCTGCATGATCAGCCACCCTGTCAAATTCAAGTTTTTTCAACGTGACACTGTTCATATCGATAGTGTATGTTTGTCGCCCTGTTCATGCCTTCAGACTGACATCTGCTTCTGAAGGCCGCCGTATCATCCGGACAGCCAACATAGCAAAATTCGGAAAAGGAGGGAACTGTATTCATTCTGCCCCGCACCGCTTTCCTCACAAAAGAGCATTGTGCCCTGCTCCGCCGTGAAGCATCGAAGAAAAATGAAAGTTGACGTTTGTTGTTGTCTTTTTTCATTACTTTCGAAAAACACGGAAAAGGCGCTCCGTTACGAACGCTCCAATGGTACTGCAACTTATCAGATTTCACCCGTTTTACCGCCATGAGACTTGCCGTCAACATAGATCATGTCGCAACCCTGCGCAACGCACGGGGCGAAGGAATCCCCGATCCTGTCGAAGCGGCGCTGCTCGCCGAAAGGAACGGAGCTGCAGGCATCGTCTGCCACCTGCGTGAAGACCGCCGACATATCATGGACAAAGACCTCCGAAACCTGCGTGCTTCTGTCAGGACGAAGCTTGACCTTGAAATGGCAATGACCTCCGAAATGCAGGCTATCGCGCTTGACACGAAACCGGAGCTTGTCACGCTCGTGCCTGAAAAACGCGAAGAGCTCACGACCGAAGGCGGATTCAACATCACCGCCCATTACGATACCCTCGTCGAATTCATCAAACCTTTCAGGGAATCGGGAATCGAGGTCAGCCTCTTCATCGAACCCGAAAAAAAAGCCATCGATCTTTCGCACCAGGCGGGTGCCGACCTTGTTGAACTGCATACCGGAAAGTATGCACTGCAGTATGATAAAGAAAACGCCGAACGGGAATTCAGAAGAATCAGGGAAGCGGCAGCCTACGCGAAAAACCTCGGACTGAAAGTCGTTGCGGGTCATGGGCTCGGTTACGGCAATATAGCCCCGTTCACGCAGATAGCTGAAATCGAGGAAGTCAGCATCGGCCACGCCATCATAGCCCGTGCGGTTTTCATCGGTCTGGGGGAAGCGGTAAGGGAAATGACAGCGATCATCGGATGACGGCAACAGACACAACCGAAGTGAAGAAGATCACGATCGTGCTCGCGACGGGAAACCCTGACAAAGTCAGAGAAATGCGCCCGCTTCTCGAAAACATCTCACCGTTGATCGAGATATTCTGCCTCCGGGACCTCGGAGCCGAAATCGAGGTCGACGAAACCGAAAAAACCCTTGAAGGAAATGCGCTGCTCAAGGCACGGGCAATATTCACCCACCTTGCCGGTCGTTTCCGGTACATGATCGCCCTCGCTGATGACACCGGACTCGAGGTTGACTCCCTGCAGGGAGCTCCCGGTGTTTATTCAGCCCGTTATGCACCCATGCCTGACGGAACACCTCCGTCTTATGAGGACAACGTCCGTCACCTTCTCGAGCGCATGCAGGGAATCGTGGACCGTACTGCCCGCTTCCGTACCGTCATCGCCATGAAAGGCCGCGTTCCGGGAGAAACGGAGGATTTTTCTTTCGAACAAACCTCCGCAGGATCGGTCGGCGGAACAATCACCACTGAAAAGAGAGGCAACGAGGGGTTCGGGTACGATCCTCTTTTCGTGCCCGACAGCACAGGCAGGACATATGCCGAAATGGGTATTGCAGAAAAAAACACCATGAGCCATCGGGCACTGGCTGTAATAAAAGCCGTGGCTGACCTGAAAACAATCCTCGAAATGCACAGCTTTTCGACAACAGCATTCCAGCCACGCCCATGAACCTTGCAGAAGCGGCACTTCTCGGCCTTGTCCAGGGCCTTACGGAATTCCTCCCGATCAGCAGTACGGCCCATATAAGAATCGTTCCCGCGCTCTTTGGATGGGAAGATCCGGGGGCAGCATTTACCGCTATCATCCAGCTCGGCACCCTGGCTGCGGTTCTGCTCTATTTCAGCAGGGACATTTTCGATATCACCCGGGCAGTGATCCGCGGAATGCTCCGAGGAAGACCGCTGGAAACCACGGAATCGAAAACAGGCTGGATGATCGCCGCCGGAACGGTTCCTATCGTCGTTTTCGGCCTTCTCTTCAAGTCACAGATAGAAACGACCCTCCGCTCTCTTTACTGGATCAGCGGAGCGCTCATCATTCTCGGCCTTGTTCTTACCCTTGCCGAACTGAAAATCAAGCACCGGATGGAACGGGGCCTGCCCCTGAAATCCATGGAAGAGATCGGATGGAAAGAAGCGCTTCTCATCGGTTTTGCCCAGAGCATTGCACTCATACCCGGCTCTTCCCGTTCAGGAGTGACCATTACCGGCGGACTTCTCGCGAACCTCGACCGCTCAGCCGCAGCCCGATTTTCCTTCCTGCTTTCCCTTCCGTCGGTGTTTGCCGCAGCATTGCTCGAGTTCTACCACAACTGGCAGGGGATAGCGTCATCTCCCGCAAGCCTGGCGAACATCGCCGTCGCAACGATTGTCGCCGGCATATCCGGGTATGCATCGATAGCATTCCTGCTCAACTACCTCAAAAAGCACACGACCACCATATTCATCGTCTACCGGATCGCCGCCGGCACGGCAATCCTTTTCATGCTTGCCGCCGGCCAGCTGAAACCCTGAGCCCGATACCACCGCCTGACCCCTTGCCTCCGGCTGCTATCTTCGAATTATCGAAGCATTTCCCGTTCCGGCGGACTTTTTTTATCCTTTTTTGAAAAAGCAACTTTTTATCCTGAAAAATTATTCTCTTTTCTCTGAAACGGACTGTGAAATTTTGTTATATATAAAAATGTTACAATCAACCTTATAACGTGTCAGCCATGCCGTACAGCTCATCAGGCGTAGGGCATAATGGCTTTGAAAAAGCAGACTTACATATACACACAAAATGTTCGGATGGCCTGTTCACGCCCGAGGAAATCGTCGACAAGGCGGTTCGTTCAGGCCTGAAGGCGATCAGCATCACTGACCATGACTCTGTTTTAGGAATCGACAAAGCAAAGCCATTAGCCTTGGAGAAAGGTCTCGAGCTTATTCCGGGTGTAGAAATGAGTTCGACCTACAAGGGTTATGATATTCATGTCCTTGGTTATTTTTTCAATTATCAGCACTCCGAGCTGAAAAGATATCTCGACCATTGCCGCCAGCTGCGAACTGAAAGAGCTGAACGCATGGTGAACAAGCTCGCCAGAATGGGCGTGAAAATCGGTATAGAACAGATTATCACAAAAGCCCAGAATGGAAGCGTGGGAAGGCCGCACATCGCTGCAGTGCTGCAGGACGTCGGGTATGTGAAAAGCTTCAGTGAGGCTTTCAGCAAATACCTTGGCGCCCACAGTCCTGCTTATGTCAAAAGCATTGAAACGCATCCTGGCGAAGTGATCAGGCTTATAAACGAGGCATCGGGACTGTCGTTCCTTGCCCATCCGGCACAGAATGTCCCCGACGAAACACTTAAGCAGCTCATAACCTTCGGTCTGGATGGCATCGAAATCGTCCATCCGTCCCATGATAATTACAAACAGAACTACTACCGAGAAATCGCGAACGAGTATTTTCTGCTCTTTTCCGGCGGTTCTGACTACCATGGAATGAAGGATCGCGACGAGGACACTTTCGGCAGAGTGGCCATCCCCTACCAGTGGGTGACGAAAATGAAATGCAGGCTGGTAAATGCCTGAAAAATAGGTGATTTTGCTTTTATTCAAGTTTTGCTATTATTCGAACGTGTTTTTCAGGCCGCACAGGACTGTTTCTGTGCTCCTTATCATTGATTTTCTATGCCGTTAACTATTCTGCGGAATCTGTACCGACAGATTGTCTTCGACCTGAAAGAGTTCCTGCTCAACATCCAGGAGTTTTTTTTCTTTTCGGTGAGGGCGTTTGTCACCTTTCCGAAAGTCCGGACATACTGGCGTGATGTTCTCGACCAGATGACCATCTGCGGAACGGACTCCATTCCCATTGTACTGGTCAGTTCCATATCCATCGGGGCCCTGCTTGCAATTGAGGTCGGCAACCTCCTGGAGGATTTCGGGGCGAAAACCATGCTCGGACGATCAACCTCCATATCGGTCCTCCGCGAGCTCGGACCACTGCTGATGGGGCTCATGCTGTCCGCCAGGTTCGGTTCACGCAACGGCGCGGAGCTCGGCGCAATGAAAATATCGGAACAGATCGATGCGCTCAGGGCTTTCGGAACAGACCCCGTAGCAAAACTCGTCATGCCGAGGCTTGTCGCCGCACTTGTCATGTTTTTCCCTCTGACGGCCCTGTCAGACTATGCGGGCCTGCACAGCGCGGCTTACCTTGCCGAGCACTACCACAAGCTCGATCCCGGCATATTCTGGAATTCGGTCTATCCCCGCCTCCTGCCGAAAGATTTTGTCGTCGGTTTTCTCAAGGCACCGGTCTTTGCCATCATCATCACGCTCGTCAGCAGTTTCAACGGTTTTTCGGCCCGGGGCGGAACCGCCGGGGTGGGACGTTCGACAATCAAAGGTATTGTCGTTTCCTCGGGACTCGTTCTGGTTGCGAATTTCTATGTTTCCAAAATAGTCCTGGAGAACATGTAGCGCCATGATAGAGCTGAAAAACGTCTGCCTCAGCTACGGGGACAAGGTGATCCTGAAAAATATCTCCCTGAAGGTACAGGACAATACCATCAAGGCGATCCTCGGACCCAGCGGTGTCGGAAAGAGCACGATCCTGAAGCTCATGCTCGGCCTGATCAAGCCGGACTGCGGAAGCGTGTTCATCGACGGCAGGGATATCACGCACCTGAAGGAGTCCGAGCTTTACGAAATCAGGCGGAAAATGGGTATGGTTTTCCAGGGGAACGCCCTGTTCGATTCACTCACCATAAGTCAGAACATCGGCTTTTTTCTGCGCGAAAACCTTAAGCTCCCGGAAAAAGAAGTCAACAGGATGGTCGGAGAACAGATCCGTTTCGCCGGCCTCGAAGGGTACGAAGACCTGCTCCCGGAAAGCCTCAGCGGAGGGATGCGCAAACGGGTCGCCATCGGCAGGGCCATGGTGTTCAACCCGCGCATGATCCTTTTCGATGAGCCCACTGCAGGCCTCGACCCGGTAAGTTCGAAAAAAATCCTGACCCTCATCAGTTCACTGAGACACAACAGCAACCTCGGGGCTGTTATCGTCACGCATATCATCGATGACGTGTTCAATGTCGCAGATTGCGTCGCGGTTCTCTACCAGGGGGAGATCATATTCGACGACGTGACGGAAAAACTTCATGATTCCCGACACCCGTTCATCAGGTCGATACTGTCTGACAAGATTCTCGAATTATAACACCAAATGATTTTTCCTGTATGAAAAACCCGAACGCTTTGAAATGGAGCGATCTGAAAACCGGCATCTTTTTCATTCTTGGCATCGGTTTTGCAGCTTACCTCGGTCTCGTGATCGGCAAGAACACGAACATGTTCACCGGCGTCACGACCATCAAGGTTCTCTCGCAGGATATGCAGAGCCTTGCCGAAAACAACTTCGTGTCCATTTCCGGCAAGAGGATCGGCACCGTTTCCAAAATGGGTTTTCTCAACAGGAACGACTCTCTCTTCGTCGTGGCCGAACTCAGGCTCAAGAACGAATTCGCTCCTCTGGTCACGAAAGATTCCAGGGCAACCATCAAGTCACTCGGCATCCTCGGCGATAAATTCATCGACATCAAGACAGGGAAGGGACAAAGGATCAAGGACGGCGATTATATAGCCCTGCAGACCGAAGACGGTATGGCGAACCTTACCGACAAGGCTGCGGCGGCATTCGAAAAGATCAACGTGCTGCTCGACCATCTCAACAACGGTAAAGGCATGGCGGGAAGAATCGTTTCGGACGAAAAAATGGGCACCGACCTTGTCGAAACCGTTTCGAACCTGAAAGCTGCGACAACAGAACTCTCCGCACTCTCGAAAAAGGCCTCGCACGGTGAGGGACTCCTCCCTAAACTCCTGAACGACAAGTCGCTGGCCAACAATACCACACAGACGATCGAGCGGCTTAACAAGGCGGCACAACAGACCGAATCACTTATCGGCAGAATCAACGACGACAAGGGTACCCTCGGGCAGCTTACATCGAACCCGACACTGTACAACAACCTGACCCATACGCTCACATCGCTGGATTCAGTGCTGGTCGACCTGAAAAGGAAACCCGGCCGTTATGTGAAATTCTCGCTCTTCTGAAGAAGGTGGCGCCATGCTGAGAGTCAGGACCATCGCAGCTTGCTGGAGCGTTGTAGGGTTTCTCCTGTTCTCCCTGCCGGCAACAACCTTCGGCTATGATTTCGGGCCACTTCACACCCTTATCCGGACAGCGGTCAAGGACTCGGTTTTCCCCGGAGCGAGCATCGCTGTGGTATACCGCGACCAGGTCGTCCTTCAGGAAGCGTTCGGCAGAATGACCTACGACAGCTGGAGCCGTCCGGTCGATACGCAAACACTGTACGACCTTGCATCACTCACCAAGGCTGTATGCACGACAAGCATCACCATGCAGCTTGCCGAACGGGACTCGCTCTCTCTTCAGGCCCCGGTCACCCGTTATCTTCCGGAATTCGCCGCAAACGGCAAGGAAAAAGTCACCATTGAAAACCTGATGCGCCATCTGTCGGGCCTGAGAGCGCATACCTCTTTCGCGAAAACCTGCAGGACACCTGAAGATGTCCTCCGGGCTATCGGTGCAGATACCCTTGTCTGTCCACCAAATACCGCAACCATCTACAGCGACCTCGGGTTCATAACGCTCGGGAAAATAATTGAAGCCATAACCGGAAGAAGCCTCGCATCGAATTTCAGTGAACGCTTCAGCATGCCTCTCGGTATGAACTCGACCATGTTCAATCCGCCGCAATCGCTTGCGAACCGTATCGCACCGGTGGAAAAAGACCGCAACTGGCCGCTCGCATCACCCCGACCTCTGGTTCACGACCAGAATGCAGCCCTTCTCGGCGGAGCTGCCGGCCATGCCGGGCTGTTTTCGACGACGGAAGATCTTGTCCGATTCGTAAGGATGATCATGAACGGGGGAAAGCTCGACGGAAAAACCTATATCCGGGAAAGCACACTGAAACAGTTCTTTTCCCATCCCGAGGGCATCCGCGCCCTCGGATGGGACGTACGCTCGCCGGGCGGAAACTCTTCGGCCGGGATCCTTTTTTCCACAGCCTCCTACGGGCATCTCGGTTACACGGGCACCAGCATCTGGATTGACCCGACGAAAAACCTTGCCGTCATTTTCCTCTGCAACAGGGTTTACCCCACTTCCGAAAACATCAGAATCCGCAGGTTCCGGCCGGTGCTGCACGACACGGTGGTCAAATGCCTCGGTATCAGGTAATTCCTTCGCTCAATCCGTGTTGTCAGGCGAAAAGCCCTTCCATCGGAACGATTGGAAGTGGAACGGTTTTCAGTGATTCGCTCCTGAATATCGCATTTGCGGCCATCCGTCCGGTAAATGCGGCCGCCTCCATGAGAAATACCGGTGCATCGACCTTCACCCAGTCCCCCGCAAGGTAGAGGTTTGAAAACGGCGTTTCGACTCCCGGTCTGGAAGCGTGTTCACCGGGGGCCCAACGTGTGAAATTGGACTGCTGCATAAAGAGACCGTGCAGTACCTTCGCACCTGCCAGTTCGGGTATCATCGCCCGCATTTCCTTCAGCATCGTGGCTTTCACCTCCTCTTCAGGTTTGATATCCCCGGGAGCCACGGCATAGGCATGCAGCTCCACGACAGACCCGCCGGTCTTCTTTGCCCATGATATGAACGGCTCCTGGAAATGAGAGTAGACGGTGACTGAATCGGTATAGGTAAATCCTGATGTGGTATAAAAAGGAAAATGGGAGGAATCGAGGGGCTTGTCGAGCCACACACGGAAAACAGCATACGGGTCCGCCTCCCCGAGTGAAGCTATCTGCGATTCGAAGGCAGGGCTGCCGAGTGCTGATGCTTTCAGAAGAGTGCGGGTACCACGGACGTTGGAAGCCGACACACAATAGTCGCATGAAAGCACCTCTCCACCTGTATTCCCGGAACGTCTGACAACCAGCGTTCCGCCATGAGCCGTCACTGAAAGCGACGCGAGCGGCTGATCGGGTGGACCGCTCACGGGAAGACCTGAAAGATCGAAACGTCCGGAATGGCAGGGACAGTAAAATCCCCCTGATTCCGCATCATAGCTTACAGGGCATCCCATATGGGTACATCGTGCATCGAAAGCAGCAAAACCCCCTTCCTTCCTTCCAAGCAGGACAGGGGTCCCGTCGGGGGAATGAAAACTGCCGAAACCTTCCGGAGGAACATCCGAGGCATCTATCTGGAAAAACAGATCGCTTCCGCCGCTTCCGCGGTCGAGCAGCACACCGGTCACCCTGTTTCCTTCTACGATAAGCTTTCTTGCCGTGCATCCCTTAAGGACCGTCACGCCAAGTTCGCGCATCCTCTCTTCAAGAGGATTGATCAGGGCGCTCATGCAGTCGCGGTTTGTAATCCTGAATGCCAGTCCCTCGGGGCTTCCCATAAAGTAAAAATGGAAATAGCGGAGCGCTTCGGCAGCCGAAAGCACCTCCATGCGGTTCATGGTGGCATCGGCGAACGGATGCAGGACCGTGTCGATAAAAGCCGGCAGAATCTCTCCTTTACGGCAGAAGGTCATGAAATCGATCCCGTCGTATTTACTGAACACCTCGGAATAATCGTATTCGAAGAGTTTCAGGGTTGACAGCAGCCCTTTCGAATTCTTCAGGAATGACATCAGGTCAAGCCGTCTGGACTGTCCGAGAATCGAGAAAACGTTGAAAGGAAAGTACTTCGGAGTCTGACCGAATATTTCCGCCGGAAAATCCCTGAAAATTACGGGGTAACCGGGCGAATCCCCAAACACTTCGCGTTTTACGCCGCCAAGGGAAAATATCTCGTTGAGATTGTAATACTGATCGAAAAAGCCATGGAAGCCGTGCTCAACAGGAAAGGTTTCCCCGAGCGCATCGAGGTTCCAGCCGGTAAGCTTTCCGCCAAGCGAGGGTGACGATTCCACCAGCGTAACGTCGAATCCTTTCCTCGCAAGTTCGAGTGCCGAACTGATACCTGCAAGTCCTCCTCCGATAACGGCAACCTTGCGGGTGATTTCAACCTTTTCCCCGCCTTCGTCGTCCTGGGGTTCCCTCCGGTACACCCCTTTGCGCGGCTGGTAGTAACCGATAAGTCCCCCTGCTCCTGCCGTAAGAACCCCTGCACCGACCCCGGCACGCAGAAACATTTTTTTTATGAACTCCCGTCTTTCCATGGAATACAGAAAAAATGATACAAAGCCATTGAAATTATCGCAGGAACAATCTGGCGGAAAGGCCCGTATATTTATGGTAAAGTATAAATAGTTACCTTACAAACCTTTGAACGCTTTTTTCAGCCTATGCCAGATCACTCCGGGGATATCGCACGGAAACTCAGAAGGGAGGCCGCCCGCCTTGGGTTTTCGTCCATCGGGTTTTCAAGGCCCGAAACCCGGACGGAGGCGATGGAACATTTTGAAAGAATGCTCTGCGATCGTAGACATGGCGAGATGCTTTACCTTGAAACTGAAAAAGAAAAGAGGCGGAAACCGGAAATGCTTCTGCCTGGACTCGGCACCATCATTTCCGCCGCCATCAGTTACAACCATTCGAACGAAATTCCTGATGAGGGAGCGAAGATGTCGAGGTATGCCCTCATCGACGACTACCATGCCGTCGTCCGAAAAAAACTCGAAGCGCTCGGTGAATTCCTTGAAACGCTCCTGGACGGACCACTGAAAAGTGCAATCAGTGTCGACAGCGGCCCGGTTCTTGAAAAAGCCTGGGCAGAACAGGCCGGTATCGGCAGGACCGGTAAAAACACCCTGCTTATCGTACCTTCTGCAGGGTCCTATGTCTTTCTTGGGGAACTGTTCATTGACAGGGAGATTTTCTCTGCCTCTCCCCCCCTTCCCTACCCTTGCGGAGGCTGCAGTGCCTGTATCGAAAACTGCCCTACGGGAGCGCTCCTTGAAGGGGGAAAGCTTGACGCGAGAAAATGCATCTCCTATCTCACTACTGAGCTGAAGCGAGAGTTCACGCCTGAAGAAGCCGATGCGATTGGCGGCAACCTCTTCGGATGCGACAGGTGCCAGGAAGTCTGTCCCTGGAACCGTCAGGCGAACATTCAGGCCGACAGCGCATTTGCGCTGAAAAAACAGCTCATCGGCATCTCTCCCGAAACCATACTCTCGCTGGGAAAATCAGGGTTCCGCGCCATGTTTTACGGAACCCCCGTCTTCCGGATCGGCCTCAGGCGACTGAAACGCAACGCACGCGCGGTTGCCGGAAATCTCGAAAAAAAGCAGAATGGCCCCTGGTAATTCAGTGTCTGAAATGGCGCATGCCGGTGAACACCATGGCGAGGTTGTTCGCATCGGCAGCTTCGATAACCTCGTTGTCCCTTATGGAACCCCCTGGCTGGATGACCGCGGTAACGCCAGCCTCTGCCGCAGCAAGAAGACCGTCAGCGAAGGGAAAGTAGGCATCCGACGCAACGACTGATCCTCTGAGGTCGAGGCCTGCTTCGGAAGCCTTCCAGCGGGCAATTTTCGATGAATCGACACGCGACATCTGACCCGCGCCGACCCCGAACGTCTGGCGGTCCTTGACATAGAGAATCGTGTTCGACTTGATATGCCTGCATATTTTCCAGGCAAACATGAGGTTGGAAAGCTCATCAGCCGAAGGCTGCCTTTTCGTTACCACCGTCAGTTCCTCCAGCGAAACGCTCTTCGTATCACGTTCCTGGACAAGCATCCCGAACGGAGTGGATTTGAACTCCCATCCTCCATTCGGAAGGGGTTGTTTCTGGAGGACAAGCCGGCGGTCCTTTTTCTTCATGAGAAGCTCAAGGACGCCATCTTCGAATGCAGGGGCGATGAGTATCTCGGTGAATATCTCATTGACGGCAGCAGCTGCAGCCATATCAAGAGGACGGTTGAAGGAGACTATACCGCCGAAAGGGGCCTGTTTGTCGGTCGAAAACGCCAAGCGATAGGCCTCCTCGAGTGTCGATGCCTGTGCGACACCGCAGGGGTTCGTATGCTTGACAATAACGACAGCCGGATCCTCTCCGCGGAACTCTTCGACAAGGGAGGTTGCTGCGGCTATGTCGAGCATATTGTTATAGGAGAGCTCCTTGCCGTGCAGCTTTTCGAAACAGTCGCCAAAGGATCGGGTTCCCTGTTTATCGGTCAGCCTGTAGAAACCGGCGCCCTGGTGGGGATTCTCCCCGTAGCGCATATCGATCTCTTTGCGAAGCGTCAGCGTCATAGCGACAGGCGCCTGTTCATCCGGCATTGCCTCGCTGCGGATCAGGTAATCGGCTATGGCCCGATCGTAGCGGGATGTCAGTTCAAAAACCTTGCGCGCAAGCATGAGACGGGTTGCCCTGGTTGTCGCTCCGCCATTCGTCTGCATCTCGCCGAGAATCCGGGCATAATCGGTGCTTTCGGTGATGACGGTGACAGATTCGTTGTTCTTCGCCGCGCTCCTGAGCATGGAAGGTCCGCCGATATCGATATTCTCGATGGCATCCTCGAAGGTGACATCATGTTTGGCGACGGTTGCCTCGAACGGGTAAAGGTTGACTACGACCATATCGATGAAACCGATACCGTTGTCGATGGCCTGCTGCAAATGACTCTGGTTGTTCCTGACGGCAAGCAGGGCGCCATGGATTTTCGGATGAAGTGTCTTCACCCTGCCGTCCATGATTTCAGGAAAGCCGGTTATGGTCGATATCGAAGCGGCTGCGATTCCGGCATCCTGAAGGGCGTTGAGGGTGCCGCCGGTCGAAAAGATTTCGACACCGAGCAGGGACAGCTCGCGACAGAAATTGACGATGCCGGTTTTATCGGATACGGAAACGAGTGCCCGCTTGATGACAGGATCAGACATTTGGCAAGGATTTATCGGTTTGGTTGCAATCGTAAACGCGGAATTTAAGAAAATAATATGTCGCATCCAGCATTGCCCTCCCTATCCGGTCAAGATAATCGTTCCGCTGGCAGGACGATACGGCAAGAGAGGGTCAATTCGGTCGCGAATTCCGGCATCGTGGCAGGAAGGCCGTAACCGGCAACGGCCTGAATCCATGGCATTCATCAGCATTCATGACGCATTGTCAGGCCATTGGGGCGATGGTTTGTGCGACCACACCCAGGCGATATAATCGGTCATGGGCGGTTCGATGCCGAGTTCACGCAGCCGCATATTGACCTGCCCCCTGTGGTATGCACTGTGCGCATAAACCTGCATGACGGATTGCCCGATGCTCGGATCTGAAGTCTTGAAACCAAGGGTTCTTTCAACCAGTCCGGCCCAGGGCAGACGGACGAAAAGGTCGAGAGATCCGGGCAGAAGCGAGGAAAGATGCTCCCTGTTCCCGGAGTGGGTCCTGCGTGCGAACTCCATGAGGCAGGGCAGGTCCAGTGACGTCGTTTCCTCCGGATTGACGGTGTTACCGCGCCAGACATCGAGAAACACTTTCTGGACGAGATGCAGATGCCGGAGCCTGTTGAGCAGGATGTCGTCTCCTCCGGCTGCCGGATTGCCCGAAATTGCAGAAAACACAATGGAGTCAGCCCATTCCGTATGTTCGGAAAGTTCCCGAAGAAGCGTCAGTGCATCCATGGTTTTTTTGGTTGGATTTGCAGGAAACATCACTTCATTTCAAATGTAGAACAATAAAACTCCCCTTTCCATTGCTTCCGCTGCAACTTCACCTGATCACGGCAGATGCCCGACCGGTACCTCATGAAATCATTCTGGTGAAAGCCCGGAATTCTTCTTCGCTGAAAACACCACCTTCTACGTTTCCAATCGTTTCGCCGGACCTGAAGCGCTGCAGCCTGAGCCTGCCGCCTGCCGCGGCTGCCATGCTTCGGCAGTCATCCGGAGTATGCAGACCTTTTACGAGGGTGCTCCTGAAAACAGCTTCGATCCCGGATGACAGGATAAGTTCGCACGATATCCCGATATCCCGTATCATGGCGGAAGTACAGGGAACAGCAGCGACTTCGCTGTAACGACCTGGCTCCAGAGGAGCTTTGATATCGATTGCGACAGTATCCACAAGCCTCCAGGGAAATGAGTTGTCCGAGCATCCCGGGATTGGTGCCGTTCGTATCGAGCTTGATCTGCAGGCCGAGCTTCCTGAAATCACGCAAAGCGGCCGGAAGTGCGGAATGGATTGTCGGTTCCCCCCCGGTTATGACGACCCCGTCGAGAAATCCCCGGTTATACCGGACCGCCGGCAGGGAGCGGGTTCGGAAAAGCAGGCGGATACCTTCGTTTTGCACCGTCCCTTTGAGGAAACGAACGTCAGGACTCCCGGAGAAACCCCGGCATGAACCTGGAAAGAAAACCATCCTGTGCACCCCTTGCTGTAGGAAGTCCTGCCCGCTCCCAACTGACGATACCGTCCTGAAGGTTGAAAACCTGGCCATAGCCCTGATCAACGAGAAAACTGGCAGCCATCATGCTTCGATTGCCGCTGCGGCAGGCAAGAATCACATTGCCCTTCCGGGGTATTTCCCCAAAACGTTTTCCGAAGTCGCTGAGCGGGATCAGCATCATATCAGAAATATCGAACGATTTCGCTGCGGCTTCACGAACCTCCCTGACATCCACCAGAACAGCGCCTTTGGCGATCATTGCATAGGCATCGGAAGGAGTGACCTCTTGTATTGTCTGCATGGTTTTTTACTCACTTTTATTTCAGCACACCCTGCAAGCGGAGCTCCGGATAACCCGGAAGGTATGGGAAAACGCTGAAAATCATTTGAAGCGGTGTGCCCGAGACTTCTGTATACCCATACCCGGTACAGGTATTTATAGTACAAAAACTTTCAATGATCACCAAGTATATTTTCTGCCGCCATGGACGCGGACAGAGATCCCCCCTGGCTGATGAAATTACCGGTGTTCTGTCTGTCGCTCCTTTCGGCCATCCCCTGCTCATCGCCTTTCTCCGACATGAAAGAAATATTTCTTATCCTGCAGAAAGTCCCCGACAATCCAGTATCAAGACCAATGAAAATCGGAATTCTCGGTGCTACCGGACAAGCAGGGAAAAAGATCGCCGGAAGAGTGCTTTCCGAAAAAGCCGGTACGCCCGTGCTCTTCGGCCGTGATGCGGCAAAGCTCGAATCGCTCCGTAATTCACTGCAGCCTCTCTCATCGGAACAACCGGAAGCGGCAATCCTTGATGTACGCGACCGGAATTCGATGGAAGAGGCATTTCGCAGTATCGATTTCCTCGTGATCGCCCTCAGTTCCTCCGAACACCTTCCTGCCGTCGTCAGCGCGGTATTGAACACAGGAATCTGCTGTCTCGACATTCTTCTCGGCAGCAGGGAAAAACGAGAGTTTCTCGAATCGCATGAACAACATTTCAAAGAGCGGGGTGTATGTTACATCACCGATGGCGGTTACCATCCCGGTATTCCCGGCGTCATGGCCCGTCGGGCGGAAGAGCTCTCTCCAGGCCTGCATTCGGTCGATATCTTCGGCTCTTTCGGCCTCAACTGGCGAGAAAAGCGATTCTCTCCCGAAACGATGGAAGATTTCGTGCGCGAGCTGAAAAACATGGACATTGCTGTCCTGAAAGATGGCCATTGGCGTTCGAGCTGGAATAACTTCCGCCGTCTCGATTTCGTTGACGGACGGGGTGTGAAAGATTGTGCGGCAATGGGGATGGACGAGATCCGCCTGCTGGGAGAGTTCATCCCGTCTGTGAAAAACGCCGGATTCTTTATCGCCGGGTTCGGCCGGATCATCGACTGGGGCATCATGCCTCTTTCGCTTGCAGCCCTTGCGCTTTTCCCGGCAGCCGAACGGCGCATCGCAAGTTTTTTCGTATGGGGTCTGCGTGCTTTCGGAAGCCATGGAGCATGGGCCGAGCTGCGCCTGAGGGGCGAAGGGAAAAGCGGCTCGATCGAAATGGCGGCATCATATCCCGACCCTTACGATTTCACCGCTCTGCCTGTTGTAGCATGCATAAGGCAGTACGCCGATACTCCCCGCAGACCCGGGCTGTGGAGGCAGGCGCTTTATCTGGACCCTTCCCGTTTCTGGGACGATATGCAGGAGATGGGCGTCCGATTATCGGTAACAGTAAAACCCTGACGCTCACTGATCGGGGGTTTAACCTTTCGGTTTGCCGGAAGGGATTGAAAAACTCTTGCCGGCAATGGCGGCAGTTCTCACGATCCCGTAACCAATCATCACTGCACCTGCGAGAAGATGCAGACAGGTGATTGTCGACGGAGTT
Source organism: Chlorobiaceae bacterium (assembly GCA_013335405.1). Taxonomy (GTDB): domain Bacteria; phylum Bacteroidota; class Chlorobiia; order Chlorobiales; family Chlorobiaceae; genus Chlorobium. The sequence continues at coordinate 151,909 of JAAXVR010000001.1, read as the reverse complement.
GCCGATAGCTTGAGAACGGAAACAGCCAGCACCGTTGCACAGAGGAAGAGCGGCGAAGCAAGGCCTGCGGAAAAGCCGAATAGTGCGAGGGAACTGCTGGAATAACCATGCTCCAGAGCTTTCGAAGTAAAAAGACCGGTCCAGAATACCATCGTCAGTGGGCTTGACAGCGTAAGGATGAACGCGACGAGGAAACTCGAACGGTAATCGGACGAACCGGCAATGACGACCTCATTGCGAAGTGGAGGAACGATACCCGACAACATCAGATAGATCCCGTATGCCATGAAGACTGCACCGCCCGCAAGACCCGCAACCTTTCGGGCCATGCTTCGGGCCAGCAATACACCGGCCCCGGCAACAGCCAGAACGATATAGAGATAATCGGCAACGGTCACTGCGGCAGCTGCGATAAAACCGTCGGACACTGTCCGCTGCAAAACCGTGTCCACAACGAGGAAAAAAACCGGTCCGAGAGCAAGCTGAAGGATCAGACCCGCAGTTAGACCGTTCAGGAAAATGCGCATCATCTCTATGATCTCCAACCCATTGAAGCTCTGTAAAAATAATTCGGAGAAACGGGAACATGCAAAACTGCCGGAACGAAAATTCAAGGCGGATAACAAAGACGAAATTTTTCCAGAAGAAGTGCCGGAATTTCCTCCGGGCCAACCTGACGGATTTCGGTACGGTCTTCGTAAACCGTTTTGAAGCTGTTGCCGATGAGCATATCCTTCCCTTTCGGGTTCTGCAGAACAACCAAAAGCCCCTTGACGAAAAGAGAGTCGGGATGGGTGGAGTTGAGGAAGTTGGCCGGTTCGAAATCAACCCACTCCTGGGCATGGAGGTCAAATTCGTAAAGAGGTTTCCATCCATCGTCAGTGAACGACTGCAGGAGATAATCGCTTTTTGCGCTCCTATCGAGCCTGAACGTGGCATAATCCTGCCTGATCTCAAGTTCGGTCCAGGCAAGGTTCAATGGCTCGCGGATGCCGTAGCTTCCGAATCCGGTGTCAAAGAGCCACATGGCTCCGTCAACTTCCGCAACAATCGCCATATGCGTTTTCGGACGTCTGACAGCATAGGTCATCGGCCTTGCGGCAATCAGTCGGTGCGGAATCCCCAGCGCGTCAAGCGCCATGGAAAAGAGACCATTCACTTCGTAGCAGTAACCGCCTCGCATGTCCTGCACGATTTTCCTGTAAATCCTTTCAGGGACAAGCGAGACGACCTTGCCCGACTGCACGTCGATATTTTCGAACGGCACCGAAAAAAGCTGGCAGCGCATCAGGCGCTTCAGCGTTTCAAAATCGGGCGATGCTTCCCCCTGAAAGCCGATTCGTTCGAGATAAGCGGCAAGGTTGAAGTTTTCAGCTTTCATGGTCACCATGTTCTCCTTTCATTCGCCTGAAAACCCGGTACTGCAGCACCATAAGCCCCGCTATTGCAAGAAAAACAACAGCAGAGAGCAGCAACCTGTAACGCTCGGTGAAAGGCATACGCGCCTCTGCACCAGCAAAATTCGTATTGTTACGCACCGTTCCAAGCATTGCTGCGGGAAGCCGATCCAGGTCCTGTTTTTCTATGGCACCGGCCAGGTCGTAAACCGGTTTTTCAGCAGAGTGATTGCCCCAGAACAGAAAGAGACGCCGGCCTGAATAAATTTTGAAGACCAGAGCCCTCCGGTATCCTTCACCATTCACCCGACTGATGACAAGAGGAGGGCTGTCATGATCCCTGAAAACCAGCCGGAATTCCCTCGCAGCAACTTCAGGCATCTCGATTGCAAACTGCTTAAGATGCATGGTCGGGGTATCGAAACTGTAGATTGCCCCTGCGGCAATTTCGGACCAGTCACCTCTTTCGTTTTTCTTCTGGACCGTTACCGCCCGATGGAAATTGGTTTCGGCAGTCTCGACTGAAAGACGGTCAACGGGAAAAACCGACTGCATCCGCACGATGATGCTGCTTTCCTTCCTGGCAGCATCGATCTGCTGTTTTTCTGCCTTTGCATCGATAAAAAAGCTCTGTCCGGGAGTCTCTGTCTCCTTCAGAACCCTGATACCGGTGATGGAAAGCGGCTTTCCCCCTCCGTTGGCAATTTTGAGAGCGAGTCGGGAAAAACTGGCCTCGGGAAATGATACGCGTGCATTCTGCATTTTTTCCGGGCGGGCAATGTCGAACAGAACCCCCGCAGCCCCAATGACATTCCATGTTTTGCCGTCATTGCTGCCAAGCACCTCGACCGGCCGGATATAGTCCGTGTCCGGCGTGACGAGCTGCATTGCATTGGCCGATCCCTCTTTTTCCCTGAGCCGCAGCTCGACCCAGGTCGCTCCATCGGCTGTTGTCGAAAGGTTCAGCATCTCATGCGGGATTTCCACTTCACGTTTCACCGGCCTTTTCGCTATGATCTGACAGGGTATTTCCTCTTTTCGATCCGATACGATCCTGAAATCCGCAAAAGGGACCTTCGCCTGCAGATCGCCAAGCTGGTAAGGGTCGAGAGAAAGCAAGGCAAGCGATGCATTGCCGATATCCCCGGGCAATTCGATTCCGGCATATTTTTCCCAGAACCGGTCATCGAAAGGTGCAGCGATGCCGGGTATTCCGGCAAGAATCATCATCATGCAGAACACAATGCAGGCAATATGTTTCATCATGGCTGGTCTTCTCCGAAAATGATGTGTTTGAACCGGTTGTATGCATAGGAAACGGCCAGAAGCAGCAAACCGAGAACGATAAAGGAAACAATGCGATAGATGGTTTCCAGCGACGACAGGTCCAGGAAAAACACCTTCAGTACCGTTACGCCAAGCAGCAGGATGCCAAGTAAACGGGCCCTGCGGATCCGTCTGTAGATACCTGCTCCCGTCAAGACCGAAGCGTAGAGTGCCCAGAGGACGGAAAGGGAGAGTTCACGGGCATAGACCCAGTAACCCGCTTCCTGCGAAGCGAGCATGAAAACATCATGAACCTCGAAAGAGAGCAGTATCAGGGAGAGCGCCTGGGTGATGAAAAAGATGATCATAGAAACGGCACGCTCATTGGCATCGAGTGTATCCCGGTAACGTGAAATAGTATACAGCAGGACATAAAAGGCGGCAACGGTGACCGAGCAGACAAGAAAACGGCTGTTGAACAGCGGCAGAAAGTGCTCGAATGGCTCAGGAAAATAAACGAGGTTGACTGCAAATCCCTGAAGCACGACCAGCGCGAGCAGATAGACGCCCCACCGGAATTCCGGTAAATCGAGCCGGAACCAGCACCATCCGAGGACAGCCATCTCTATCGCCAGCGCAGGCAGGACCCAGTGCTGGTCGAAAACGATAAAGGTCGCTGTGACGGTCATGATAACCGAAACGGCCGCATAGGAGACTGCTGTTATGCGTGCGGTTTTCAAACGGCTCACGGCAAGTTCGGCAAAGCCGGTCTCGACACCCGACAGGAGAAGCGCAAAGATCTTGACCGGCCAGGTATATACCCAGTGCTGTTGCGCGAGGAAAGCGAGAAGGAAAAAAGCGGCGGCAACGAATATGACGAACCGATCGGCTTTGGATGCATCGCTTTCGGGTTTCCGGCCCGAAAGCAGGGCGTGGAGATTGAAGCAGAGGTAAAAAACGGCAACCGCCCCGAGTGCAGACCACTGCTGCTCATCGGTGTAGAAAGCATCATGCCAGGAGAAGTAGAGCAGTGCCGTTCCGACAAGGGAGAAGAGCACCAGTGAGGGCCATCGGCGGAAACGCTGCAGGAGCAGTATTCCCGCATCGAGCAGCAGGATATAGATGAAAAGGAGCAGCGGCTGGTTCTCGGCACTCGAAAGCAGTAGGGGGGTAAGGAAACCCCCGAGAAGGGAGATACCGGACAATGACACTGCCGAGTACCGGACCGACAGAGTAATACCGGTGGTCGTGACCGCGATCATGCCCGCTGTGGCAAGCGGCATGGGAATCAGGTGGTAAAAGGCATATGCAGCGTAGAGCGAGAGATAAAAGAGAGCCAGGCCACCTCCGCTGATCATCTGTCCGTACAATCCGAGATTTTTCTTCTTCTGCAGGTACTCACCCCCACCAAGAAATGCCGAGGCAACAATTATGCCGAGAATGATCCGCCCGGCCTCGCCGATCAGGTTGCTGTCAAAGGAGTATTTGAGGAAAAAGCCGATGCCGAGGATAACGGCCACCATACCGATCCGGCCGATCCAGCGGGTACCGATGACGTTCTCGATCGAGTATTTCCCCGGTCTGGCTGAAGGAATACCGGAACCCGGAGAGGGTTGAGGCTCCGGGTTCACCGGTATCGATGAGGGGGTCGTATCGGTCTTTCGAGCAGGAACATCAGGAGTTCTCACGGACATTTCAGCCTTCAGCGATACAACTTCCCTTTCAAGCTCCTGCACTTTGCCGAGAAGCTTGTCGATGCATTCGTCACGCTGTCGGTCGGTTCGCGTTTCCATGGCGGTTATTAAACGGTCTGGTTGAAACGTTCAACGCTACAAACCTGATTCTTCCCGTCCCTCTCCGGTTTTTTTCCGGAAACGCATGAAGGAGGAAAAATCCGGTCTTCCCGGGAAACCGGGGAAGATCATATCCTGCCGGACAAACATCGTTCACGGCAGAGGCTCACTTAACGCAACATAGTGTTCAGAAGAACATTACCTGATATAGTAACCGGCAGCCCTCCATGTGCCGTCCGTATCGAACATGAAGGTAACGGTTTCCTCCGCTCTTTTTTTATGCTCGAATACCGACTCCATGGTCATGACTGCATACCGCCCGTCCGGGGCACCCGGAAGAGCTGTTGTTTCATGCAAGTGCACCAGTTCCCTTCCGATCGTTTCGCCGAGCGGCTTCCGGGCTGATTCGAGGGAGGCTGTCCACTCCTGTTCGGACACCGACGCTCGAAAGCGTGAAGATGCGGTCTTCCAGCTCTCCGTATAGTGACCTCCGTCTATCAGTGAAAGCCATTTTTTTGCTTCCGTGACCTGTACACCTGCCTTGTCATTTCTGCTGCATGCGGCAATGAAGCCGATGAGAAGCACTGTTATCGACAGGAAGAGTGCTTTTTTCATACGTGAATTGTTAAAACATCAGGCTGACCAAAACAACTCCTGCGCATGACTGTTCTGGTCCATCAGGAGCTCTGGGGATATGCCCCGGCATGCGGCAGGATCTGTTCGTGCAGATGGTTCCGGACCAGATCCTGAAGGCCGACAGCAGTGAAAAGATCAGAAAAAATCACTCTCCTGAAAATAATCATTTCTTGGGTATTGTTCAGGCTGTGAACCTCCCCCCGGTATGATCAAGGAGCTCTTTCAGGTTTTCCGGGTCGGTTACCGGAAGATGACAGGTATTTTTGGCGCAGACATGTGCCGCCACTTCGTTTCCCGCTCCTGCTGCATGCAATGCTGCTTCACTTCCGCTCCCTGATATGGTATGCATGACCACCGTGTCCGGCAGGTACATGGTGCCGAGCAACTTCTGAAAACGCTGTAATGCCGCACTCCGGGGGACTCCGGTGAGCGTCACCCTGCGAATGCCGTAATGGAGCGGCATCGCCGAGCAAAGCATTGCCGGCAGTCGGAAACCGCCGGAATTGAGAATTTCGCTGAACGATGACATGGTTTTTTCTGCAATCTGCCGCAGATCGTTACGATCCGTCAGTTCAGCAAGTCTCCAGAGGTTTGCGAGGCTCACCGAGTTGGGCGAAGGTTCCGCGCCGTCATAATCTTCCTTCATGCGAATGGGAACTGAAGGATCGTTCGAAGGAGTGCTGTAAAAGCCGCCCGATACCTCGTCGAAAAACAGGCTGATCTGGGTGTCCATGAAGGAAGCCGCCGCGGCAAGATAACGTGACTCGAAGGTGATGCCATGGAGATCAAGCAGTGCCCGGATGAAAAACGCATAATCGTCGGCCCTCGCTTCGATACCGGACCTGCCGTTCCGATATCTTCTGAGGAGCCTGCCGTCCTCTCTCCGGACAAGGTTCTCAAGGATAAACGCTGCTGCTTTTTCGGCTGTTTCAAGGTACAACCGGTTCCCGAGCGCTCCGTAAGCCTTGCAGAAAGCACTGATCATCAGGCCGTTCCACGAAGTCAGGATCTTGTCATCCCGGTCAGGCCTCGGACGCAACTGCCTCGCGTCGAAAAGTTTCCTTTTCGCACTGAGCAGAAACTGCCTCGCTTTGTCGGGCGGTATGCCGAATGTTTCAGCTGCCGTGTCAGGATCATGCTCGATCATCAGCACATTCTGACCTTCGAACTCCCCGTGAGGATCATCCCGTACATTGCCCTCCTCTTTCACCCCGTAAACATAGCAGAAAAGATCCCTCTCCGGTCGATCGAGAACAGCTTCAACTTCCTGCAGTGTCCACAGATAATAACAGCCTTCCTTCTTTGCCTTGCTCCCGATGCCGGGAAGGCTGTCGGCATCTTCGGCCGAAAAGAAACCTCCTTCGCTTCCGGTCATGTCGAAGAGTACGTAATTCAGGATATCTTCGGCAGTTCCGGCAAACGAAAAATCGCCGGAGATCCTGAAGGCATCGATGAAGGTCGTTGCCAGCTGCGCGTTGTCATAGAGCATTTTCTCGAAATGGGGCACATGCCAGCGCCGGTCGGTCGAATAACGGCAGAAACCTCCTCCACCCATCCCTCTGGCGCCGAGATGGTCGTGGATGCCCCCGGCATGCAACCGCTGCAGGGTGAAAAGCGCCATCTTCCGGGCGGAAATATCACCGGAATAAAACGAGTATGCTAAAAGAAAATCGAGGATGGCCGGCTGGGGAAATTTCGGTGCATCGCCGAAACCGCCACAGGAATCGTCGAAGCTCCGGGCGAAAAAGGCGGCTGCATCACTGAAGGTTTTCCCGGTGATTGGCGAAGGAGCGGAAGCACTCACCGATATGGCTGCCAGCTTATCGAACATGCTGTCCGCAGCATGCAGGAGCCGTCCCCGGCGCTCTTTCCATGCCTCTGCGATCGAAAGCAGCAGGGAAAGGAAACCCGGCAGCCCGAAACGGTCTTCGGGAGGAAAATAACTGCCTCCGTAGAACGGCTTGCGGTCCGGGGTCAGCCATACCGACATCGGCCAGCCACCGCGACCTGTCACCGCCTGGACATAGCTCATATAGATCCGGTCGATATCGGGATATTCCTCACGATCGACCTTGACAGCAACGAACGAGCGGTTCAGCACCGCAGCGATGGCATCGTTCTCAAAGGACTCCCGCTCCATCACGTGGCACCAGTGGCAGGTTGAGTAGCCGACAGAAAGAAACACCGGCTTCTCTTCGCTCCGGGCTTTATCAAATGCATTATCGCCCCACGGGTACCAGTCAACCGGGTTCGATGCATGCTGGAGGAGGTAAGGGCTCGTTTCCCCGACAAGGTGATTGGAATGGCGTTCTTCTTTTGACATGCGCTGCCTCAGGATTTGGGTTACCCTCATGAAACAATGCTTTGCAGGGAGAAGTTCTGAGTGACGGAGCTGCTGATACCCCGTAATCAGGAAAGAAGCAGGAGGCTCGCAGCCATGACCGCCATCCCGAAGACCAGGCCGGATACGGCTATATGGTGCGCGCCGTAGGCCTCAGCGGTAGGCAGCAGCTCGTCGAGAGAGATGTAGACCATAATGCCCGCGACACCGGCGAGCACGATGCTGAAAACCAGCGGCGTGAGGAAAGGTTTCAGGAGCAGATAACCGATTATGGCACCCGCAGGTTCAGCCAGACCGGAAAGAAAGGAGTATGAAAAAGCCTTCGATCGGCTTTTCGTGGCGAAATAGACCGGTACGGCAACAGCCATCCCTTCGGGGATGTTGTGCAGGGCGATGGTCGTGGCAATGACGATGCCGAGGTTCTGGTTCGAAAGCGCGCTGAAAAATACGGCAAGACCTTCCGGGAAATTGTGTATGGCAATGGCGAACGCCGTGAAGATACCCATGCGGTAGAGACGGTTTTCATTTGAACGCTCTTCATCCATCCCCCCTATCATCGACATCTCGTGCGGGTTCTCGTAACTCGGAATCAGCAGGTCAATCAGTCCGATTAGCCCGATACCACCGAAAAAGGCAAGGGTCGTTATCCATCCGGCGGTGCGGGGACCCGCTTCCCTGAGAATGGCTTCGCGCGCCTGGGGCATAATTTCCATGAATGACACGTAAAGCATTATCCCGGCAGAAAATCCGAGCGCGAAAGTGAGGAACTTCCTGTTCGTATGGTGGACCAGCAGCGCCAGCGCACTGCCCACACCGGTCGAGAGTCCGGCAAGAAGAGTCAGGGTTATTGCCGGTATCATGGAGTCAGGGAACATCGATAGTGAAATTATCCGGGTTGCAGGGCATGACCTTTGCCGACAGGTTTCAACCGGATTGCAGCTGAACCTCTTTCAGAAGCAACCAACGGTTTTCTTACATGGTTCCCGGTGGTCACCACCGGCAGGTTACCGTTGCAGGTAAGAACAGAAAAAACGTTTTCTGACCGGCGTAATCGCAGGGAGATCCCGCATCCGATGGATCGGCAGGGGAAGCATCAGATGCATGCACTCGTTCCCCTCTCTTCACCTCTCCGCTTCTCCGCCATCATGGATATAATGATGGCGGTGCGGAAAACGCTCAGGAGGATTGAAAAAAGCCGTCATCGCATCATTGACCTGATGGGATGACCACTATTCCTTCGGGAACCCGTTTCCCAGGATGTTACGGTTATTCGAACGCTGATCACCACGGTCAGGCATACCGAAAATAATTTGTGAAAATTTATCGACCCTGCCGCCGGTTTCGTTTTGATTTCTGCGCATGATTCATTACTTATTCACCGGTGAATACTTGCGGAACGCGCCGGACTGTTTTCACACCCGACGCCTCCGTTACATTCGATATCTGATAACTACGTTTATACGAAAGGTTGAACATGAACAGCAACAAGCTCATCGAACGTCTGGAGCACGCTCTCGAGGCTGCTGAATGCAGGGTGAATGCACCTGCTCCTGAAACAGGCGGCAGAACGGATGCCTCAAAAACAAAGAAGCACAGAAACCCGAAGCTCGATCTCCTGATCCGCAAAGCACTTTCAAGGGGTATCGATCCCCATTGGCTGCTGACCGGTGAAGGATGTATGTACCGAAAGGATAACGATGGCGACCCGGGCAAGGAAGCCAGCGAGCTCCGCAAAATGGAGCATATGCTTTTCAAAGTCTACCACAGGCTCAGAACGGTAGGATAAAAACAGAGAAAGAGGCTGTCTTGAAAAGCCGGATTGATACAATGGGCTGCCTGGAAAGGTGGCCCATTGCATTTCCACCTGTCATTGCCGGGAGCATCCGGCCAGCATGGCTTCAAGAGCAGCAGGCACCATGAACCTGTAACTTGACTGACGATAAGAAGAGGCGCTCTCAAAAGGGTTATCCCATACATTGTCTGTGAGTCGTTTCGTTTGTCATGCTGAACGAAGTGAAGAATCCGGCATTCGGATCGTCACATGATCTCATTGATCAATACACGCTTATGGGAATATTTCGGATACTTTGCCCGAAGTCGTCAGAGTCAGAATGTCCGGAGACGGAAACGGATTACCACAAAAAAGAGACTCCGGCTTTGCTTTTGAGACCGCCGCCTTGTTCTTTTTAACTATAAATGGTAACTTTGTTACGGTCGTTTTCATCGCTGCCTCCATCACACCTTGTTCCTGTTTTTTCTTTGTCAGTTATCCTGTAAAAATCAATCTGGTTATGAAAAAACATATCGTTTCATTCGTCAGTCTTCTCTTCATGATGCTGACAATCGTTCCTGCCGTACATGCAGAAACCGATGAAAAAGGTCCTGTTAATCTGCCATCCCGGGTTGCCGTGCCGAATGTTGTCGGCAGCAGGCTTGTTCCGGGAATCCAGACATTAAGGGCTGCCGGATTTCTTCCAGTGACCCAGATGAGTGACAGGGACGGCAATGCCAGAGTTATTATAAGGCAGGAACCCGCTGCCGGATCAATAGCAATGAAAGGTTCTTCGGTCAACATCTATGGCCAGCTTGTTATAACCGACACCGACACAAAGGGAAGGGTAACATTGCCGACCACACGATAACGATGACAACTCTACAGGCGAGAAAAAACCATCCCGTCAGGGTGGTCTTGCCTGTAGAGTTGTCATGACAATCCATTCACCTTCGCAGATCGGAAGTCATAACCCGGGCATTGTCAACGAAAACGCTTTCGGTTCCTCAATCACCTGAAGTTGCTTACTTTACGGTATATTCCCCTATATACAGGAAAAACCTGCCGGAAAAGAAAACGTTACCGATAGCAGTTTCGCTGAAAACAACCGATGACTGATCACAAAACAAGGCTTGCCGTTTTCTGCTCGGGAACAGGCAGCAATTTCAAAGCCCTTCACCGCTCCATCGCTGAAAAAAAAATCAACGCTGAATTCCTGATCTGCCTTTCCAACCGCTCGACCTGCGGCGCAATCCACTATGCCCGGGAAAACGGCATTCCGGCAATACAGATGGCTGAAAACCAGTATTCTGATTATGACAGTTTTACTGAAGCCATGCTTGACGCGCTGAAAATATACCGGATAGAGTATATCATCCTTGCCGGCTATATGCGCAAAGTTCCCGATGCGGTCGTGGACGCTTACCGCGAAAGGATCGTCAATATCCACCCCGCCTTATTGCCGAAATTCGGCGGCGAAGGCATGTACGGCATCAATGTGCACAAGGCGGTGCTTGCCGCCGGAGAGAGCGAAAGCGGTGCAACCGTGCATATGGTTGACGAGGAGTATGACCGGGGCAGGATTGTGCTGCAGCAGAAAGTACCGGTTCTTCCGGGAGATACGCCGGAAACCCTCGCACTGCGTGTACTTGCATGCGAACACGAACTCTACCCGCGCGCGCTCAGAAAAATCCTCGAGGAAATGAACGCCAGTGATGCCCCATGAGTCTGAGAATCAGTGAAATTTTCCACTCGATCCAGGGGGAATCATCGTTTGCCGGATGGCCCTGCGTCTTCGTGCGCCTTGCCGGGTGTGGCCATGGTTGCCTCTATTGCGATACTCGCTATGCCGAGGAGGAAGGCTCGCTGATGGAGCTGGACGATATCGTCCGACGGGTTGCCGAAATCGGAGCGCCCATCGTGGAGATTACAGGGGGTGAACCCCTTGAACAGAGGGATTCCCTTCTGCTCATGCGCATGCTCTGTGACAGGGGGGAAACCGTGCTGCTCGAGACCGCAGGGTTCCTTTCAGTGGCTGATGTCGATCCCCGCATCCACTGCATCATCGATCTGAAAACCCCGTCATCGGGAGTATCGGAAAAAAATAATCCTGAAAACGTTGCGCTTGCGCTCGCTCGCAAAAGGCTCTGCGAGTTCAAAATTGTCGTTGCAGACAGGGACGACTACCTTTGGGCGAAAGAGCTGCTTCAAAGCACGGGCCTGCCTGACGTCTCCACCGTCCTCATGGGAGTTGTATACGGTCGCCTCGATCCGGCAGAGCTTGCTGGCTGGATTCTGTCGGACCGCCTCAGGATAAGAATGCAGCTGCAGCTGCACAAATATATCTGGAATCCCGCACAGAGAGGGGTTTAGGCTTCCTTTTTGATTTTGCAGGTTTACTCGTTACTTTCATTCAATTCGCCTAACCTGTCACCCTTGAAGAACTTGCCGACTCTTTCCGTCATCGTCCCGCTGTTCAACGAACGGGAATCGCTTTTCGAACTGCTGGACCGGCTTTATGCGGCCATGCGCGAAAAAGAGTTGCAGGATCTTCTCGGCAAGAGTTCCGGTTTTGAGATCATCATGATCGATGACGGTTCAACTGATGGTTCGAGCGAGATGATCGGCGAGCTTATCCAGGAAAAGCCCGAGCTGCGACTTATCACCTTCCAGAAAAACTTCGGCAAGACGGCGGCCCTCTCCGCCGGTTTCATGGCAGCAACCGGCGACTACGTCTGCACGATAGACGCAGACCTCCAGGATGACCCTTTCGCAATCAGACCCATGCTGGAGAAACTTCTCGAAGGGTTCGATCTCGTGAGCGGCTGGAAAAAAAACCGAAGGGATCCTTTCTCGAAAATCATCCCTTCGAAGGTTTTCAATATGGCAACCCGGCTTTTTACAGGAATCACCATCCATGATTTCAACTGCGGTCTGAAAATTTACCGCCGTGAGGTGACCAGCCGCCTGGAGCTGCATGGCGATATGCACCGCTATATCCCCGTACTTGCCGACTGGATGGGATTCAGAATCACCGAACTGCCGGTCAGGCACAGCCCTCGCAAATTCGGCAATTCGAAGTTCGGATCGTCACGTTTTTTCCCGGGACTTTTCGATTTTCTCTCCGTGCTTTTCATCACACGCTATCTGCGGCGACCCATGCATTTTTTCGGCATGGCCGGGCTGGTCAGTTTTGTATCGGGCTTCCTGATCAGTCTCTACGTAACCCTTGACAAGCTGCTGCTGCACAAGCCGGTCAGCAACAGGCCCATCCTCTTCCTCGGCATCCTGCTCCTCATCCTCGGCGTCCAGCTCTTTTCCACCGGCCTTCTCGGAGAGCTCTTCTCCTCTTCCATGACAAAAGGCACACCGTTCGCTATCCGGGAAACCCGGAATCTCGGGGAAAAGCAGAAGAGGAAACTGGGAACCGGTGACTGGGAACCGGAAAAAGAGAAATAAAACACGTTCCAAACCCCACTACCCGAATAATGAAACGTATCGGCGCACATGTCAGTATCGCGGGGGGAATCGAGAATGCTCCTCTGAACGCAGCGCAGATCGGTGCGAAAGCATTTGCCATGTTCACGAAAAACCAGCGCCAGTGGAAAGCCCCCGCACTTTCCCCGGCGTCAGTTGAAGCGTTCAGGAGAAACTGCGGCGACCATGGTTTCAATACCCGGCACATCCTGCCCCACGACAGTTATCTGATCAATCTCGGAAGTCCGGAAACAGACAAACTGCAGCGTTCACGTGAAGCATTCGTCGAGGAAATGATCCGCGTGGAACAGCTCGGGCTTTCGATGCTCAATTTCCATCCGGGAAGTCACCTGAACGGAGTAACAACCGATGATTGCCTCCGGCTGATAGCAGAGTCAATCAACATTGCCCTGGATAATTCCCGGGGAGTGACCGCTGTCATTGAAAACACCGCCGGGCAGGGCACCAACCTCGGGTTTCGCTTCGAACAACTCGCCGCCCTGATTGCTATGGTTGAAGATAAAACGAGGGCAGGCATCTGTCTTGACACCTGCCACCTGCATGCAAGCGGTTATGATCTCGGGAACACAGAAGCTGCTGTAACGGTTTTCAAGGAATTCGACCGGGTCGCGGGAATGGAGTACCTCAGGGGCATGCACCTGAACGATGCCCTGCATCCTGCAGGGAGCCGACTCGACCGCCATGCTGCCATCGGGAAAGGCACAATCGGCATGGATACATTCCGCTATATCGTCACGAGCCCTGATTTCGAAGAGATACCGCTCATTCTTGAAACCCCCGATTCCGACAACTGGAAAGAGGAAATAGCAATGCTCTATTCGCTTTCCGAGCAATGAGGACTGAGGGAGGATGTGGGGTTTGGGGAAGGAAACCCGTTTTTTATTTGTTCCTCTACCCGGGGTTCCCACCCCGGGCTGCCGATATGCCGCTCCTCCGGAGCTTATTTATGGGAATCTGGGCTGCAGAACGTGGAAAGCGGGAATTCCCGGATCCCAAATCCCACGTTCCAGTCCCCGATCATCACCACTTCGAAATGCCGCGCAGATACTGTCCGACCGACAGTGCGCTGCCGAAAATGCCAAGCAGCAGGCCAAGCAGGATTACCGCAGGGTAGACATACATGGCGGATGGCTGCAGAATACTGTAGATTGCCGGTTCGTTGAAATAAAGCAGCTTGTCGAGCAGCAGATAGATCGCAAGCGCAGCGAACAACCCCGAGATCACTCCCTGCAATGCCCCTTCGATGACGTAAGGTGCCCCGATGAACCAGCCCGTGGCGCCGACGAAGCGCATGGTACGGATGCGCTCCTGCCTTGCGTACATGGCGAGCCTTATGGTGTAGCCGACAAGCACGATGGCTGACAGGGATATCAGGATTCCTATACCCCCGGTAAGGAAGGTGAATATCCGTGCGTTACGCTCGATCTGCCCAAGAAATCCCTGACTGTAGCGAATGTCGGCATCGGGAACAATTTTCCGGACGATCGGCACGATCTTCCGTTCAATGCTGTCAGAACTCGCATATTCCTGCCTGAAACGCATCTTGACGGAATGTGGAAGAGGATTTGAACCGAGAACTTTGACGACATCCTCTCCGAATTCATTTGCAAAAATCCTGGCAGCCTCATCCTTCGAGACGTACTGCGCATCGCTTACGACGTTCATTGCCTGCATCTTCTTTACCGCAACGGCAATATCGGCATCGCTCATCGTGTCGCTTAAAAACACTTCGAGCTGGACCTTTCCCCGCAGTTCCTGCATGACATCATAAAAACTCAGTGAGACCGAACCGAAGAGGCCGAGAAGAACAAGCGCGAAAAAACTGATGACAAGGGTGATTGCGGCCGGAAGCTTCGCCCTCCCCATTCCCGAAAGCCCTTCCCTGACGATAAATGAAAATGACATGTCCGCTCTTTTTATTTTTGACGACATCCGGTTTTCCGTGTACTGCGTACCAGGAAACGGGAACCTCAACACCTGCTCCCCGCCCCATGAAATAAAAGAATGAGAAAACAAGTTGCAAAAACAAGTTTTTTTTCTTTTAATTAGAACGTGAAAACGGGGCTATAGCTCAGTTGGTAGAGCATTTGCATGGCATGCAAAGGGTCAGGAGTTCGAGTCTCCTTAGCTCCACGGAAAAACCGATAAAAAAAGCGCAGCCATCGACTGCGCTTTTTTCATTTGCCAACGGCCCTTTACGAGCGCTTCCTCTTCCCCACGTTCGCCGCGAGAAAAATGATACCGACCGCAAGTGAGGCCGCCAGACCGACCGCAATGTTGAACAGTGCCGCAAGAAAGACAACGGGCAGTGTCAGTTCAACAATCATTCCAAGCATTGCCGAGACCACCGAAAATGTCATCGCGGTAAGCAGGGTGAAAAAAAAACTCGTCGCGATGCTTCCCGCAAACGAAATGAAGATCTTTTCGCCCTTTCCTTCATCGATCGCCTGCCAGCGTTCTATCTGGCTCTCGCTGCCCGGTTCGATCCCGCGTTTCAGGAGCATCGCTGCAAGCGAGAACAATACCAGGATGACGGCGTGGATACAATAGACGTTCAGGGCATCAAGAGGCGTGGGATTGAAGAAACCCTGCCGGAGCATGCCTGAAGCGATCCTGAGCATAAAACTCGAAGAGATGAAAAAAACGGTACCCCAAAGCAGGGTTACTGAAATCCAGATAGCGGGACCGGGCGGCCTCCGTTCTTTTTTTGCCGATAATACCATTGGTTCGATGAATGAGGAGTGAATTGAAAAACCCGGCGTCAGAAGCAATGCAACCCGTTAATTTATCTGTTTTTAGTCTTCGGTCACTATCGAAGTTGCACGCTCTTTCATGGCCGTTACAGAATCTTGCAACGAATATTTTTATTATTCCGTTTGAATATTGTGCCGCATTTCCCATTATTAGGGTGCTTGCGCGTTTATAAACTTAAACATCTATTTGCTTATGTGTGGAGTTTTCGGCGTATTCAATTCAAAAACTCCCGCGGAAGATACTTTCTATGGCCTGTACTCACTGCAGCACAGGGGGCAGGAAGCCGCCGGTATCGTCGTTGCAGAATACAACAAAGTCAAAAAAAAGACCCTCTTCAAGCAGCACAAGGGAATGGGACTCGTTGCCGAAGTCTTCAAGGACGAAACGTTATTCGAGAACCTCGGCGGTTATGCGGCAATCGGCCACAACCGCTACTCTACGACAGGTTCATCGAAATCCACCAGCAACATTCAGCCGTTTTCCCTCATATACCGCTCAGGAAGCCTTGCAATAGCCCACAACGGGAATCTCACCAACGCAAGGACCATCAGGCGCGAACTGACCGAGCTTGGTGTCATTTTCCAGGCATCTTCCGATACGGAAATCATCCCCCACCTCGCAGCGCGGAGCCGTGAAAAAGAACCGGTCCAGCAGATTTACCAGGCGCTCATGCAGGTTGAGGGTGCATATTCGATGGTCATCCTGGCAAACAACCAGATGATCGCAGCAAGAGACCCTTATGGCTTCAGGCCTCTCGCTCTGGGGAAAAAGGTTGATCCCCTCACGGGAGAACTTACCTATATCGTTGCCAGCGAAACGTGCGCTTTCGATATCATTCAGGCGGAATACATCCGCGATATCGAGCCAGGCGAAATCCTCCTGATCGACCATCTCGCCGTTGCGAACGAAAAACCGATGTCGCTGTTCCTTCCTCCGGTGCCCCACAAGGCACGATGTATCTTCGAATATGTCTATTTCGCAAGACCGGACAGTTTCATCTTCAAGAATTCTGTCGACAAGGTCCGGCGCAACCTCGGCAAAAACCTCGCAAGGGAGTCGACCATACAGCCGAAGGAAGGGGACAAGGAACTTACCGTGGTAAGCGTCCCCGATTCTTCAAATACTGCCGCTCTCGGGTTCGTCAGAGAGAGCATCAAGATGCAGAGACCCGCAAGGTTCGAGCACGGGCTTATCCGGAACCACTACGTTGGAAGGACCTTCATTCAGCCGGGCATTCACAGCCGCGACATCAAGGTCCGATCAAAATACAACATCGTTCGCGGCGTTCTTCAGGGAAGACCGATCATCCTCATCGACGACTCGATCGTGCGCGGAACGACAGCGAAAATGCTCATCAAGCTCATACGCGAAGCCGACCCGAAGGCAATTCACCTGCATATCAGCTCTCCGCCCATCACCAATCCCTGCTTTTACGGCATGGATTTCCCGACCAAGCGCCAGCTCCTGACGCATATGTTCGACTGTGACGAAAACAGCGATGAGGAAATAGAAAAAATCAGGGAGTACATCGGAGTCGATTCCCTTAAATACCTTTCCATGCAGGGCCTTCTGAACAGCGTCCCTTCATTTGAAAACGAAACCCGCAGCTATTGCACCGCGTGCTTCAGCGGCGATTATCCCATACAGATTGCCGACGCCACCACGGACAAGGAAGAAAACGACTGAACCGCCTCTGCTTGGCGCACAAACGAAAAGCCGGCTCACGATTGCACTGTCGTGAGCCGGCTTTTTTCATATTCTGGCGGAAGGGGCCGGAAAGCAATTCGTCCCGGTCTTATTTCTTGCCCTGCTTGAACTCGATACGGACTGCAGTATGCGGAACGGCTTCGAGCCTTTTCTTCGGTATGGGTTTGCCTGATTTTGCGCAGACACCGTAAGTCTTGTTCCTTATCCTGTCGAGGGCCTGATCGATATAGCCGATATATTTCTCATCCCTTGCGATGAACATGAACCGCTGTTCGCGATCCATGGTTTCGGTGCCATGGTCAGCCATGTGCATGGAGTAGTTCGAGTTGATCGAATCCTCCACGTTTTCGTCGGAAAGCGAAGAACGAAGAATATCCAGGTCGCGAAGAACCTCGTCCCGCCTCTTGAGCAGGATCTGCCTGAAATGCTCGAGTTCTTCGTCGCTCAGATAGGTTTTGGTGAGAACCGGTTCATCATCGATTTCGTTTTCTTTCCTGAGGGCGCTGTTGCTTTTTTTCGTCATAGTGCACCTATTTGCTGATTCTGACAAATGCTGTAAGAATAGTGATTTTAATTATACGATTAACCTGCATTTTTTTCAAGCGATAACCGGCATATTTCACCGTTCACCGACCCTTCATCCATCGACACCGGCACTGATGCGTCGAGCAGGGTTATTTCGAGGGATGTGGCGAGGGTTTCTGCCTTAATATACGCATCATTCCGCTTCACTGCATCGACAACTTTCGCAGTTCCCTCGATGGCAAGACAGATGCGGTCGGTGATTTCCAGGCCGCTCTCCTTGCGAAGTGACTGGATGCGGCTCACAAGTTCCCGGGACAGCCCCAGCATTTCGAGCTCCTCGTTCATCTCAGTATCGAGCGCCACCATGATGCCGTGAGCTTCATCGGATGCCACGAGCCATCCTTCGATATCCTCGTGCATGATCTCGACATCCCCGCGAAGAATTTCAAACGTCTTCCCATCGAAATCGAGTGAAACCATTCCCTCTTTTTCAAGCTTCCCGATCTGCTTGTGGCTCATGCACCGTATCGATTCGGCGAGCGATTTCATCTCCTTGCCGAACCGGGGGCCAAGGGCCTTGAAATTCGGCTTGACCTTTTTGCTGACTACCGAGCCTTCCTCTTCGATAAATTCGATTTTCTGAACGTTAACCTCTTCGAGGATGATATCCGCTACCAGTGCATACTCCTCCCTCGCCGCCGCATCTCCCGCCGCGAGCAGGATACGCCTGAGCGGCTGACGAACCTTGATCGAGGCTTTTTCACGCATGGTGCGGACAAGCGAGGTGATGATCTGGGCTTTCTTCATGCGACGCTCGAGCGGAAGGTCTATGGCACAGGGGTCCATCATCGGAAAATCCGAGAGGTGAACCGAAGTGTGCCGGGCCACCCCGCTGACACCATTCATGTTCAGCCAGATGCGATCGGCAATGAACGGTGTGAACGGCGCAAGCAGCCTCGAAAGGGTTTCGAGAGCGGTATAGAGGGACTGGTAAGCCGCGAGCTTGTCCTGGCCCATGTCGCTTTTCCAGAAGCGTTTGCGGGAACGCCTGATATACCAGTTCGACAGGTCGTCGACAATGAAATCGTTGATCAGCCTCACCGCACCGGTAAGATCGTACTGCTCCATGCGGGCGTGGAGCCCACCGACGAGGGTGTTCAGGGACGAGAGCACCCAGCGGTCGAGTTCGGAACGTTCCGAAAGCGGGATTTGCGGTTC
The DNA here is from genome assembly GCA_013335405.1 of Chlorobiaceae bacterium. Classification (GTDB taxonomy): domain Bacteria; phylum Bacteroidota; class Chlorobiia; order Chlorobiales; family Chlorobiaceae; genus Chlorobium. The sequence goes on along the minus strand of JAAXVR010000001.1, from coordinate 133,003 downwards.
TGAACCCTGGAAACCGTCGACGTTCGCATACAGCACGAAGAAGTTGTAGCTGTTGATGAACGCACGGAAGAATTTCCTCTGCTCTTCCTCGATCTCGTCCGCATTGAATGACTTCGGCCTCCAGGGAGGGCTGGTCACAAGCAGGTACCAGCGCAGCGCATCGGCACCGTAACGCTGCATGGTTTCGAACGGGTTGACGACGTTACCTTTCGATTTCGACATTTTGTGGCCGTTACGGTCGAGGATATGGCCGTTCACGATAAGATTGCGATATGCCGGCTTGTCGAAAATCAGGGTCGAGATGGCATGGAGCGTGTAGAACCATCCTCTGGTCTGATCAACACCCTCGGCAATGAAATCCGCAGGGAAAGTCTTTTCGAACAGTTCCCGGTTTTCGAATGGATAATGGAGCTGGGCAAACGGCATGGAACCGCTGTCGAACCAGACGTCGACGAGTTCCGGGGTTCGGTTGAAACGCTTGCCCTCCCTGATGAAATAGATGCGGTCAACGAACGGTTTGTGCAGGTCGAGCTCGACCAGCCCTTCGTCGAGCGCTTCTCCCAGCACGTGCCGCCCGCCATCAATGTCGATGAACCCTTCGCGCAGCTCTGCGACGGAACCTATGGCAAAGATTCTGCCCGAATCGGAGCTGTCGCCGATGGAAAATTCCTCGGAAACCCAGAGAGGAAGCGGGGATCCCCAGAAACGTTCACGGGAGAGGGCCCAGTCCTTGTTTTCCTCGAGCCAGTTGCCGAACCTTCCCGAACCGATCTCGGGAGGGCACCAGTTGATGGTTTTGTTCAGCTCCACCATGCGGTCGGCAATTGCAGTCGTCCGAATATACCAGGACTCCCTCGCATAGTAGATCACCGGCACGTCGTAGCGCCAGGAAAACGGGTAGGTATGGGTAATGGTCTCCTTTCGGTAGAGCTTTCCGGCTTCCCTGAGCTGACGGATGATATCGGGATCGGCATCCTTGAAAAACACGCCTTCGTAATCGCTTACCTCTGACGTGAAACATCCGTTTCTCGCAACCGGCTGCAGCATCGGAAGATCGTACTTCTTCGCCAGCTCGTAGTCGTCGGCCCCGAACGCGGGAGCGATGTGCACGACACCGGTGCCGTCCCCGGTCGAAACGAACGTCCCGCAGGTTACGTACCAGCATTTCCTCGAAGGCTGGATGTAGCTGAAAAGCGGCTCGTATTCAAGGCCCTCCAGTTCACTGCCTTTCATGGTCTTCTCGACCTGCCAGAACGATTCGCCCGCTTCGTTCTTTTCAAGGAGTACCTGCAGGCGCGACTGAGCGAGAATGAACGCTTCCCCGCTTCCACTGTGCCTGACCTTCACATACTCGATATCAGCCCCTACCGAGAGCGCCACGTTGGAAATCAGCGTCCATGGGGTGGTTGTCCAGACAAGGAACGATTCGTCGGAACCTTTCAGCCTGAACTTCACATAGATGCTCGGGTCCTTCACTTCGCGGTACCCGAGGGCAAGCTCATGGGAACTGAGGACTGTCTCCGATTTCGGGTCCTGCGGAACGATCTTGTAATCCTTGTAGATCAGCCCCTTTTCGAAAATGGTCTTGAGTGCCCACCAGACCGACTCGATATAGTTGTTTTCACATGTTATGTAGGGGTGGTCCATATCGACCCAGTAACCCATCTGTTCGGTTAGCTTTCCCCATCCTTCACGGTTGTCCTCGATATGGTGGTAGACAAGCGAACGCGCTTCCCGGTTGAACTCCCCCTCGCCGTATTCCTCGACCTGCGCCTTGTTCTTGAGTCCCAGCTTTTTCTCGACGGATATCTCCACCGGAAGACCGTGGGTATCCCACCCTGCCATACGCGGAACACGGAAGCCCTGCATGGTCTTGTAGCGGCATACCACATCCTTGATGGTGCGGCTGAAAACATGATGCACGCCCGGTTTGCCGTTCACGGTCGGCGGGCCTTCATAAAACGAATATATAGGCCCCGCCGGTTTCTTTTCGAGGCTCTTTTGAAAAATCCCGTTCTCATTCCAGTAAGCCAGTATTTCGGTTTCTACTTCACTGTATGATTTACTGGATGGGTACTCTGCAAATTTGTCAGCCATTGTTCTTCAGAATCTTTCGGTCAAGACAGGCTCTTTGCCTGCATGTGATAAAAAAAAGAAGCAATATACGAGAATCCGTTTATAAAAAAGTTCAGGCAAGCCTTTCCTGAAAAGAAAAGCTTGCCTGAAAAGCTGTTACGCCGCAGCCAAAACCCGGAATACCAGGTCCTTATTTGTTGCCGAGGGTGGTGCTGACGCCGTCGAGGATCTGCTTCGCCACTCCGGCGAGGGAATCGAGCGTCTCTGCGACAAGCTTGCCGAGAGGAGTGAGCGCACTGTCGAGAATGGTCCCTACACCAACCAGGATTGTCGAGAAATCACCTTTGACGACATCGCTCGCACGCCCGGAAGATTTCATTTCTTCAGCCATATGTATACTGATATTAAGGGTTATTGACATCTGAACTGGAACATATGAGATCAATATACGTATTTAATCAGACCTTCAAAAATAAACAGACAGCTAAAGCCTCCCGTACCTGTCCTCAATCCGTATAATATCATCCTCGCCGAGGTAACTTCCGGACTGCACCTCGATGAGTTCCAGCGGTAAAGACCCCCGGTTTTCCAGCCGGTGGATGGTGCCGACAGGGATATAGGTGGACTGGTCTTCCGAGAGGACGATCAGCTTCCGGTCCAGGGTAACGTGCGCTTCGCCCCTGACCACGACCCAGTGCTCTGCCCTGTGCTGGTGCTTCTGCAGGGAAAGCGAAGCCCCCGGTTTTACGTTGATACGCTTGACCTTGAAGCGTTCCGCAAAATCGACAGTTTCATAAAAACCCCAGGGACGATAGACCCTCCGGTGGGTCACCACCTCTTCCCGCTTGTTCTTCTGAAGCTCTTCGACAAGCTTTCTGACATGCTGGACCCGGTCTTTCGAGGCGACAAGCACGGCGTCGGCCGTTTCGACCACGATATGGCCTTCAAGCCCGACTGCCGCCACGAGGCGGTGTGTTGACTGAATATAGGAGTTCTGAACGTCATGCACGAGAACATCCCCTTTCCGGACATTGCCATCCTCGTCCCGCTCCTGCACATCCCAGAGCGCGGACCAGGCGCCAACGTCGTTCCAGCCGGCATCGAGCGGTACCAGCGCTGCCTTCGAGGTTTTTTCCATAACGGCATAATCGATGGAATCCGATGGACATGACTCGAAAGCCCCGGCATCGAGTCTGAGGAAATCAAGATCCTCCTTTGCCTTCGAAAGGGCCTGGCGCGATGCGATGATCATTTCAGGATTCAGCCTCCCGAGTTCCCCGAGGTAGGTTTCGGGACTGAAAAGAAAGATCCCGCTGTTCCAGTAATATTCCCCCGAGGCAAGGTAACCTGCGGCTGTTTGAGTGTCAGGCTTTTCGACAAACTCCCGGACCGGAAATACACCATTCGCGTCACGGCCTTCGGCCGTTACCCTCACATAGCCATAACCGGTTTCTGGCGAAACCGGCAAAACGCCGAACGTCACGAGCCGGCCGTCACGCGCGGCACGCTCTCCAGCGGCAACCGCGGAACCGAAGGCTCCGCGGTCAACCACCACGTGGTCTGCCGGAAGCAGGAGCATGAGGGATCCCGGATACTTCGCTGCAACCAGCATGGCTGCGACAGCTGCAGCAGGAGCTGTGTTTCTGCCGAACGGTTCGAGAACGATCCCCCCCGTATCGGCATTAATTTCGCGAAGCTGTTCAGCTACGAGGAACCTGTGGCTCTCGTTGCAGATGCAGTAGACCGGACCCCGTTCCGCCACGCTTTCGAGCCGGAGAACGGTATCCTGAAGCATGGTATGCTCTCCAGCCAGAGGAAGGAGCTGCTTGGGATAAAGCGCACGGGAAAGCGGCCATAGCCTGGTGCCCGAGCCACCGCTGAGAATGACAGGTATGATCATGAAACGGATTGTTCGCTGTTACCTTTTGACGATTCGATTTTCATACATTTTCCAGGTCGATGTGATCAGGGTATCGACATCACTGTATCTGGGTTCCCATCCGAGAAGCTCCTTTGCCCTGGCAAAGGAAGCGACAAGTTCAGCAGGGTCCCCGGAGCGCCGTTCCGTCACTTCAGCAGGGACAGGCCTTCCGGTCAGCACCCTTGCCCTTTCGACCATTTCCAACACGCTCACTCCCTGCTGGCTGCCGAGATTCACCGATATGCTCCTTCCCTCTCTGAGGATATACTCGAAAGCAGTGACATGAGCTTCGGCAAGATCGCTCACATGCACATAGTCACGAATGCAGCTGCCGTCGCGCGTCGGGTAGTCACTGCCGTAAATCGAGAGCTTCGGTCTGAGGCCTGCGGCAGTTTCCATGACGATCGGCAGAAGGTTTTCCGGGTTCAGTTCAAGCCCCCTGATCCGTCCCCTGACGTCGTACCCTGCAGCGTTGAAATAGCGGATTGCGGCATAACGGAGCCCTTTGAGCCTGTCATACCATTCGAGCAGCCGCTCAATCTCGAGCTTCGTGAAGCCGTAAAAGTTTTCAGGCTCCTTAGGGTGCTCCTCGTCGATCGGAAGGTAACGGGGCGACCCGTAAACAGCTGCCGAAGAGGAAAATATCACCGCAGGGATCCCGGCTTCCAGAAGCTGGTTGAGGATATTGACCGTACCGGAAATATTCGACTCGGCATACTCCCCTGGCTTCAGCATGGACTGTCCGGCAGCTTTCAGGGCTGCAAGGTGAACACATCCGTCGAAGCCCGGAGCCATCGCGGAGCGGAGCGCTTCAGGACGCATGATATCTCCATGAATGAACTTCGCTTCGTCGAACAGGTTTTCCCTGACCCCTGTCTGAAGGTTGTCGAAAACCGTGACATCGTAACCCCGGTCGAGAAAGGCTCTTGCCACATGGCTGCCGATATAGCCGGCTCCGCCAATGACCAGTATTTTTTTCATGAATAAAAAAATTGATGGTTGCGTATAGGTTATGATGCTGCGTTACCGCCCCCCGTACATCTCCTCGTAATAACGAGTGTAACTTCCGGAGGTGACGTTCCGAAGCCACTCCTCGTTCTCGAGATACCACTCCACCGTTTCCTCGAGTCCCTGCTCGAAGGTGATGGACGGAACCCAGCCGAGCTCACGCTGCAGCTTCGACGAATTGATGGCATAGCGCAGGTCATGGCCGGCCCGGTCAGTCACATAGGTGACAAGCTTTACGGATTCACCGGGTTCGCGCCCGAGCTTACGGTCCATGATCGCGCACAGCTGCCGGATCAGGTCGATATTTGTCCATTCGTTATGGCCGCCGATATTGTAGGTCTCACCGGTCTTCGCCCGATGGTAGATCACGTCGATAGCCTGAGCGTGATCCACAACCCACAACCAGTCCCGGACATTTTCACCTTTGCCGTAGACGGGAAGCGGTTTGCCGAGACGGATGTTGTTGATGAACAGCGGTATGAGCTTCTCCGGAAACTGGAATGCTCCGTAGTTGTTAGAACAGTTGCTGATCACCACCGGAAGCCCGTAGGTATCGAAATAGGCTCTCACGAAGTGGTCGGACGAAGCTTTCGATGCGGAATAGGGACTGTGGGGATCGTACGGCGTCTGTTCGGTGAACATGCCCTCGGTGCCGAGAGAACCGTATACCTCATCGGTCGAGACATGGTAGAACCGTTTCCCTTCGAAGTTCCCTTTCCAGGCGGTTTTTGCGGCGTTCAGCAGGTTCACCGTCCCGAGTACGTTGGTTTTCACGAATGCTGTCGGATCGGCAATCGAACGGTCGACATGCGACTCTGCAGCCAGATGAATGACACCGTCGAACGATTCCGTCGAAAAGAGGTTTTCAATGAATCCGGAATCGGTGATATCTCCTTTCACGAACCGGTAATTCGGCAAGGTTTCGATATCCCTCAGGTTTGCGAGGTTCCCCGCATAGGTCAGGCTGTCCAGATTGGTAATCCTGCAGGCAGGATAGCTTTTCAGGAAGTGGCGGACGACATGGGAACCGATGAATCCGGCTCCGCCGGTGACAAGTATGTGCATCGTATGCTTTTTTGTGGTTCAGGAATTGCCGGGCTCTCTCTGAAGAATTTTTTCGACCTGCAACGCGAGCGATGATCTCCAGTGAGGAATGACGAGATCCCAGTCACTCTTGATAGCGGACTTGTTCAGGACACTGAAATGCGGTCGTTGTGCCGCCTGCGGGTACTGGGTGCTGTCGACAGGAAACACCTTGCAATGGAGGCCTGCCATCTCCATGATCGATACGGCGAAATCATACCATGAACAGACGCCCTCATTCGCATAATGATAGGTCAGGGCATACCGCCGATCCCGATCCGCCCGTTCGAGAATCGAAACAACAGCGCAGGCAAGGTCCGCAGCGCTGGTCGGTGAACCTGCCTGGTCAAAAACCACGTTCAGAGTATCCCGTTCACCGCCAAGGCGCAGCATGGTTTTCACGAAATTCGCACCATAACCGGAATAAAGCCATGAGGTCCTGATGATCATATGGGAAGGTGCTATTTCCCTGATACGCTCTTCCCCTTCCCATTTCGATTTTCCATACACTCCGAGAGGGCTCGGCGGATCGGTTTCCCGGTAAGGACATGAAGCTTTGCCGTCGAACACGTAATCGGTAGAAATATGCACCAGCAGAGCGTTCATCGAGGCCGCACACGTCGCGAGCACTGCCGCACCGTCCCTGTTGACCCGATACGCGGCATCCGCGTCTGATTCTGCACGGTCTACTGCAGTATAGGCAGCACAGTTGACGATTGCCCGGATCTCGTTGCAGGCGCAGATCGACTCAACCTGGTTCGGGTCAGTTATATCGAGCTCGGGCAGGTCGTAAAAGAAAAAACGGTGAGAAGGGGAATGTGATGAAAGTTCCTGTATTTCGGAGCCAAGCTGGCCCCTGCTGCCGGTTACAAGGATGTTCATGTACGAATAGTCTTATGGGGTGTGGCAATAAGCTTTTTCATGGCTTGACGATTCCCGGATAGAGTTTTTCCTGCCGGTAATCTTCATACCGGAAATGAATGGATTCACCAAAACCGGGTTGAGATGCGTCTTTCGCCGAGACCCTGATCTCTTCACGAGGTATCTGCCAGTCGATCGCAAGCGATGGATCGCTCCACAGTATCCCCGCGTCATACGAAGGAGCATAATAATTATCGCATTTGTAGGCGAATACCGCCTCCTCTGAAAGCACCACGAAACCGTGGGCAAATCCTTTTGGCACCCAGAGCATATTCTTGCGGACCGAATCGAGTAGGCAGGAAACATGCCTGCCGTACCACGGGGATCCGGAGCGGATATCGACCGCCACGTCGAGCACGGTCCCGTAAACGGCTCGCACGAGCTTCGACTGGGTAAAAGGCGGTTTCTGGAAATGAAGTCCACGAAGCACGCCGCGGCCCGACTTCGACTCGTTGTCCTGAACGAACGCGACCTGTCCGATATACCGGTCCAATACATCCTGGCGATAGGATTCGAAAAAATATCCCCTGTCATCACCGAAAACTGCCGGTTCAAAAACAAGAACTTCGGGAATAGCCGTTGGAATAACCTGCATTGCAGAGTTGACCTTTGTTGTTTTGGCCGCAAAGAGCGGCTGGAGACCATGCGGGAACAATGCCCCCGGACCCGGAAAACATGCAGAAAAAGAGAGTGCGTTGTTTTCATTTTCACACATGAAAGAAAACGCCATTCTCCTCCCTGAAACAATCAGAAAACTGGCTGCCCGGTTGTGACTGGGGGACCGGGCGGAGATTGCAGCTTCTCAGCGCTGCTCAAGAAGTTGCATGAGATACTCACCGTAATGGCTTTTCATGAGCGGCTTCGCAAGCTTTTCAAGCTCCGCGTCACCTATCCAGTCCTGACGCCATGCGATTTCTTCCGGGCAGGCTATCTTGAGGCCCTGCCGCTTCTCGACAGTCTGTATAAAATTGCCCGCCTCCTGGAAGGATTCGTGTGTGCCTGTATCCAGCCAGGCGAAACCCCTTCCCATCATCGAACATTTGAGTTTTCCGAGTCGCAGAAACGCTTCGTTCACCGAGGTGATTTCAAGCTCCCCGCGAGCAGAAGGCTTTACCTCCCGGGCGACACCCACCACATCATTTGTGTAAAAATAAAGGCCCACGACAGCAAAGTTTGATTTCGGCTTCGCCGGTTTCTCCTCTATGGAAAGGACATTGCCTTCGGCATCGAACTCGGCGACTCCGTACCGCTCTGGATCCCGCACGTAATAACCGAAAATATTGGCCTTCCGCTCCTCCCTGACCGTGCGGACTGCCTCTTCGAGCATCATGCTGAAAGCGTAGCCAAAAAATATATTGTCTCCGAGGATGAGAGCGACATCATCCTGCCCGATGAAAGCATCACCGAGGATAAAGGCCTGCGCAAGCCCGTCGGGAGATGGCTGTACGGTGTAGGAAAGCGAAATGCCCCAGTCGCTTCCGTCTCCGAGCAGCTTCATGAACATGGGCTGGTCTTCGGGGGTCGTTATGATAAGGACATCCCTGATACCTGAGAGCATCAGCGTGGTGAGCGGATAGTAAATCATAGGCTTGTCGTAGACGGGCAGGAGCTGTTTCGATATGCCCCTCGTCACCGGATAAAGCCTCGAACCGGAACCTCCTGCAAGTATGATTCCCTTCATAAACCTGTAGTGTATTATGAAAAAGCAGCACAAGCACCATTGCCGATCCACTGTTCCCCGACCTCTTCTGATGCTGCCCTCCGGGCATCGCAGAACCGTCATTGTCCAATAAGAAAACCGGGGAAGGAGAGGGTAATGATATATTACGTCAGTCTACGAAACGAAAGCACAATATACAAGCATAGTCGTCAGAGAAGTTTTTTACTGCCTGCATCAATTCGCCTGTCACCGTCCCTTCACAGGGGGCAGTATACCGCCGGCCTGATCCCAGAGCCACTCCGAAACAGCCTGCGTTTCCTTGCTCGTAGCCGGAACGCGGGCCATGAGCCCGTACCTTGAAATCGCAACCTGATCGAGTGCGTTTTTAACGCTGGGCAGTTTTATGAACGCGGCGATACGAGCGACACCTTCGCTCCTCTGCTGGTATTTTCGATGATACAGTGCCGCAATTGACCTCATGGCAGGAGCATTCAACGCAGGAGGGGAGATGGAATGGCACACGCTGCAGTACTTGCCATAGAGGGCTTCGCCGTTCGGAACATTTTCCGCGGCAGAGAGTTGCCAAGAAAAAAAAAGGGAGCTGCCAAGAAAAAAAATGCATGACTTCATTCGCTGGGAGTTTGCTGACGGCTTTTCGCAGGGATAGGGATACACAAATATATTCTGTCAACCATGCTGCACCCGGATTCCTGACGTTATCAGGGTTCATCCCGGGGGAGTCAGTCCGTCGATATCGCAACACATCGTGTTTCAGGGTCCTGCATGGTAAAACGTTTCAACAAGGAACACCAGGGCCGGAATGAAGGTTGCAGCAATGGAGCCTGAAAGTATAAATATTTCCCGGAATGCTCCATGCGGGAAATGTTACCTAACAGTTACGTATGCATCAACGGCATATGCAGCGTTCTTCAGGGCACCTTTCCTACATTCAACAGAATTTGAAGATCCCTCCGCACCCCCAGGGGATAAGAACTTCAGGATTATTTGACAAGCTGAAGGAGAACAATGCCGTCTTGGGGATCGTTGCTCCTTCAACAACGAACGCAATCCGGAAACTGTCATCCTGAATGAAGCAAAGTGAATTTGTCGCAGCAGCAGAACCACCTGTGAACTCTTCGCCCGACGGTGCCTGCTTCGGAAAGAAAACAGGCGCAAACCGGCCTGACTCATCTGATTGCCGAAATACTCACCATCGAAGGAACAGATCCTGAAAAAAGGAACCGTTCAACCGCATCCTGCAACAAAAAATCAAAAGAGCTGGTCTGGAATCCGGAATCCTACTTCAGCAGGTCGACAAGCTGCGAGCAAACCCTCATGCATTTCCTTGCCGCCTCTATGGCAACGGATGCTTCCTGTTCGCTGAAAATCTCCCATGGCAGACGATAGTCAGCTTCATCACCATATTTGGCAAGCATTTTTTCATGCGAGTCATGTTTTTCGAGTTCCGGAAGAAGCTCCCTTACCAGTAAAGCAACTTCTTCCGATACCGTGCCTTCCGTAACGAGCTGAGAAAGATGCCTGCCCGGCTTGTGAGTCAGCGGAGAAACCCCGAAAAGCATGAGAACGGCGAGACCGGTATTTTCAACGACAAGTATCGAAACCGACACGCATGACCTCCAGTGCCGCGCGGCGAAATTCTGCTCGGCTTCGTTCAGAAAACCCCGCGCAAGTTCGAGCCGGTATGCAACATCGTTCTGTATCCCCATATGTCCTCCTTTCCCTGCGGAACGCAGATATTGTCTTTTTGAATGAAAGAACCACCATTCCTGATCCTTACCAGCCCGAAACGATCCGGTCGAATATATCGTCGATAATCTGGTTGATGGAGAGGCGGATGGCCTGCTGCTGGGCGGCATAGTTTCCGACTGGATAATCGGCAAATCCGATAAATGTCTGAAAAAACACCTTTTCATTTTTCACTCTGTCTTCCATGGAAACCTCAACGACGATGGTAATACGATTCGTTACGGCCCTCTCTGTCTTGCTGGAAAGCTGACTGGGCAGATCCGTATACGAAATTATCACACCATCAAGCAGGGCATCAGCGGAAGCCATTGACGGCGTTGTGCGAAGAAGGCTCCCGGATTCTATTTTTCTGGCTATCCCCCCCGTCAATTCACCCCTGTATTGCGCGATCCCGGCTCCGGAACGGTCCTCGAATACCGGAACAGCGATGGTTTTCAGGTAGGCGGGAATCGAAGAACCCGAAAAGCTGTAGCAACCCTGAAAAACGCAGAGAACAAGGATGAGTAACGGAAAAGCAATCGCTGTCTTTGTTTTCTGCATACCGGAGCCCTTGTTAATAGGTTTTTCTGTCTACCCTGTTTGTTATTTTACGGAAGGGATAGGTCATGAGCAACCACTTTTTTCTTCTCGCGTTCAGGGCGGAGAGGTAGATGCCTGTTTTAGAATCGCTCCAGTCCGAAGCCATTTTCACTGCAAGACCGGCGGCAAGGGATGGTGGCTGGGAAAAAATGTCGAGAATGGTGTTGAAAGTCTCCATCTGCCGGAGAAGCTCCGGAGTAAGATTGCAGGAATTCACCATCTCGGTCCTCACAAGCCCGGGATGGAGCAGCATGATCGAAATACCGGTACTGCGGTACTCCTCGGCAATTGCATAGGTAAACCTCGCAATTGCGGCCTTGGTGGAACCGTACGCGCTCATCCATGGAGTATTCGATTTCCGGTCCGTGCCGGAACCCGCCATGTTGATGATTTTCCCGGGAATGTTTTCCCTGAGAAAATAATTCAATGCCGCTCTGCAACCGTAATAGGTCCCTTTGAGGTTGGTATCTATCACCTTTCCCCATTCGACCGGGTCGCTCTGAGTAATCGACATGAACGAACCCGATATACCGGCATTGTTGACAAAGCAGTCGATTCTGCCGAAATGTTCGGAAGCCGATACGACAAGTCGCTCCAGATCCCCGAAAGAACTGACGTCGCACTGGCATCCGTAAACGCTGCCTTCGGGAAATTCGGCAACCGTTTTCCTGATGTTGGCTTCGGATGACGAGGTTATCACGACTTTTGCACCTTCGCGCACGAATTCATGCGCAATGGCTCTCCCGATGCCTTTCGTGGATCCTGTGATTACGGCTACTTTCCGGTCGAGCTTCCCCATAACAATCCTCTTTTGCTGAAACTGTCTACTTTTTTTCGTAAGCGGCGTCTATCATCGCTTTCAGCTCTTTTCGCCCTTCGGAGTACCTTTCAAGCGAAACGCCTTTTTCGATTGCTTCCCAGGCCTGGCGAATACTGGTCGCCCCTGCCCTTGGACCCATGGGATGACCGAATATTCCCCTGCCGGGCACAAAACCGAAATCCACACTGCCGACCTTCCGATAAACGGTTTCGAGCGTCAGGGCGGAATCGCTCCCGCCCGGGACGGGCAGTGAACGTCTGATATGCCCGAAATCCTGCAGGCACTCCCTGATATTCTCCCTGACCTCCTCTTCAGGAGTCATCATCCTGCTGCCGAACCCTGGCATGATGATCGAATCGAGGCCGGCAAGCCGCTGAAGCTTGGTCATGACTCTGGAATGCACACCGAATTTTTCCATGCGGCTGAAAGAGGCGATAAACGGGAAATGCCCGATCAGAGGGACTTTCGTATGTTTTGCAAGCATCCTCACCGCGCTGAGACCGACAGGAAGGGCGTTGACGAGAAGAGCGTTCGCACCGTTCCTGATTGCGATGTCATGCTGTTCGACAAGTCGGTCGACCTCGTCTGTCACATTCGCAAGGTAGACTTTCGGTTCGCCCGTATCCTTTTCTGCCCTGCGCCTCGCTTCACCGAGCACTCTCGAGCGCTCATCGAGTGTCGACCAGGCAACATCGGCAAGCATCTCGTCATCTTTAGCGATATCGAGCCCGCCAAGCCAGCTCTCGGTGGCAATTTCGGCAAAATGCTCGGGGCTGAGACCAATGTTCGGTTTCACGACACCGAAGAATATCGGCCTGTTATACGCTTTCAGGAGATCGCGGATTCCGTCGATACCGAATTTGGGACCTTCGAACTCATTCAGGTAGGGCTCAGGAAAACCGATATCGAGAAGTTTGACGACAGGTACGCCGGGGGTGAAGAAAACCCCTTCCCCGCAGACCGCTGAGAGGAGATTCGGAAGCTTGGGACCGAAATTGCGGTGAGGATGTGCAATCGTGACCCGACATGCATGAATGGGACCGGTTTCGAAATGGCTGACGGGATAACTCAGGGCCTGAAGTTCGCCCTCGACGGTAAGACTGATCACCTTTGCGGCATATCTCGGCCTGAAGTCCTCGTCATAATCGACGCGCTTCCACTGGGCAGTCGACTGCTCGCTGCAGAAATGTGCAAGGGCGGTTTCGATGTCGCCCACACATTCAAGGTAATAATCAAGCGTCAGGTAATCAGCCATCTGAAGCTGTTCCCTTGTCGTAAAAAAACCCTGTATATCCTCTTTGTTCATTTAAAACACGTCATGCCGCCCTCCAGGTTGCCAAGGAGTCCCGAATGGAGGCCTGTTGAAAAAAACGGTCGGTGCCGGAAGGCGCCGTGATGCAGATCCTGCGGCCTTCCGGCGCCAAAGAGTGCTACCCTTCGGCCTTAATGCTGTTGAAATAATCGAACGCTTCGGCCGGCTTGAGTTTTTCATGGACAACCTTGTTGACGGCCTTCATCATGGCGAGAGGCGCATCGCTCTGGAAAATGTTGCGGCCCATGTCCACGCCAGCTGCACCTTCCTCGATTGCACGCCAGGACATGGTGAGCGCATCGATCTCGGGAAGCTTCTTGCCGCCGGCCATCACGATCGGAACCGGGCAGGAAGCGACCACTGTCTCGAAATCTTCGGGAACGTAATAGGTCTTGACGATCTGGGCGCCAAGCTCTGCGGATATGCGGCAGGCAAGCCTGAAATACTTGGCGTCGCGAACCATGTCCTTGCCGACAGCCGTGACAGCCATCGTCGGAATACCGTAGCGCAGGCCCATGTCGACAAGCCTGGTCATATTGCGTATGGAACGGGTTTCGAACTCGCCGCCGATGAAAACCTGGAGCGTAATCGCCGCCACGTTCATTCGGATGGCATCTTCGATGTCGACGGCAAGTTGTTCGTCGGAAAGTTCCTTGAGGATACTCGGACCACCGCTGCAACGCATGACGACTGCCTTGGTGAGGCTCGGAGGGACCGTTGTGCGCAGGATCCCGCGGGTCAGCATGATGGCATCGGCATAGGGCATGAGCGGCACGATGTTGACGTCAGGGCGCTCAAGGCCGGTCGTCGGACCCTGGAAATATCCATGGTCGATTGCGAACATCACGGTTTTTCCCGTATCCGGACGGAAAATCCTCGAAAGACGATTTTTCATACCCCAGTCGAGCGAATGCGCGCCCTTAAGGAAAAATCCGTAGTTATTCACAGGAATTTCGGTGTAGTACTCTTTCGCCTGCTTGTCCTTGTCGTATTCCGCCATGATGCTGGTCTCCTGTTTCAGTGTTTAGATTGTCTGTAGAATTCCTTTTCCCTGCTCAGCGCAACGCTGCAGCGATATTGCCGCCATCCACCGTGATGATGGAGCCCGTGGTTTTCGTTTCGAGCGCAAGATGCACGAACGCCTGTGCAACATCTTCGGCGGTCACTTCGAGCTGAAGGAGGTTGCCCGCCATATATTCCCGTTCACTCAGGCCCCTTGCATTCGAGCGCGACTTGATCATTTCTGCGGTAAGAAGGCCTGTCCGGATACGGTCGGCATTGATACCGTTGGCACGGATACCGTCACGGCCGTGATCGAGAGCGTATTGGCGAACGAGGAACATTGTCGCCGCTTTCGGAAGACCGTACGGGCCGAAATCCGGACCGGGGTTCACCGCCTGCTTGGAGACATTGTAAAGCAGAACGCCGCCCGTACCCTGAAGCCTCATGATTCTGACCGCTTCCTGGGATATATACTGGTGCGAGAAAAAATTCAGTTCGAAGCTCTTGCGAAGCACCGCATCGGATACATCACCGATGCGACCCTGGAAAGCGGCACCAACGTTCGATACCACAATGTCTATACCCCCGAATTTCCGGCAAGCGCCCAGAAATGCGGCACGAACATCCTCCCGGGAGGTGACGTCACAGGTTATCGCGAGCGCATTGCCTCCGATCTCTGCGGCTGCACTGTCGAGCGCCTCACGGGAGAGATCGAGAATGACAAGCTCTGCGCCCTTGCTGCGGAATGCTTTCGCGGTAGCGAGGCCGATGCCGCTGGCAGCGCCTGAAACCATGACCACCTTGCCGGCAAGCACATCGTTGTGAACCTTGTTCATCTTGGCCTGCTCCATATCCCAGTATTCTATTTCAAACACCTGGCGGTCGTTGATGGACTCGAAACAGCCGAGCGTTTCCGCATCGAGTATCGCCGACGCCGTACTTTCCGCAATATCGGCGTTAACCGATGCGGCATCGAAGGTCCTGCCAAGACCGAACAGCCCAAGGCCGGGAACGAGCACCACCCTCGGCAGCGGGTCGAGCATGCGTACATCAATACCCGACGCCTCTTTCTGGGTATCGAAATACGTCGTGTATTCCTCGCGGTAACGTTCGACCGCTTCATGGACGGAGTTGCGGAATCCTGCAGGATCCTCCGCGTCAGGGGCCGGAACGACGAGCGGCCTGTTCTTCGTCCGGATGATGAAATCTGGTGTCATCGCCCCTTTCCGGCTCATTTTGACCAGATCGGCACTGTTGACATAGTCCAGGATTTCAGGCGATGTCCTGAAATCGAGGATAAATTCGTCGTAGTCCCGCATGCCCGGAATTTTCTCCTCGACACAGGCTCCCCTGATAATCGGGGCGACATCTTCGAGCGGAGCTATCGCCAGGGGAAGAGGTGACTTTGCGAAATGCTTCCTTCCGGCAGCGTCAATCCGCTTCTCTATTCTGGTGACTGCTTCAATCATGCGGTCATAGGCTTCCCTTGCCGTGTTCCCGAATGTTGCAAGTCCGTGTTTCTGAAGCACGAGACCTTCGATCTCCCGGTGCTTTTCATAAGCATCCAGTGCGGAAAGAGCAAGATGAAGGCCGGGCTTGATATAGGGCACCGATCCGAAACCGGTGCCGAGAACTTCCCTGCAGATCGTTTCACCGTCCGGCTGGTTACTGAGCGTCAAAAGCGCGAGCGAGTGGGTATGCAGGATGTACCGGTGAGGGAGGAATGCGTGCAGAAGCGTTTCGATTGACGGAGTCAGCCGCTTCTCGGCTATATGGTCCGTGAGGCTGAAAAGGTTCAGGAGGAGGATGTGCTTGAATTCTTTCGTTGAAAAACGCTGCAGTTCCTCATCGCTGATACGATCGTTCTCCTTGAAAAGATGCCCGAGGTTGCGCAGGGGGGCAAGCTTTACCGGGGTATAATCGTGGCCGGTGACGCGGCTCAGGTCGACACCGCTTGCCTTGATGAGAAGCACGTCGACACGGTTTCCAACCATGTCGACAAGCTCGCATTTCACCGATGTGTTGCCCCCGCCATGCATGACGAGAGAGTTCTCGCTGCCGAGAAGCCTCGAAACGTAAACAAGTTCGGCAAGTTCGGCCGCAAGTTCGGGGGTTCCCGAAAACTCCTGTATGGAGCTTTGAAGATCAGCATCATTCCAGCTGTTCTGCATAGGATAAGGTACTTCTCACGCCTTGAGGGCATGTATGATTGATGATTCTGACTAAACAATTCCGGAAAACTTTTCAGCCGGCGCCATGCTTCTTTTTGTGCCAGCCTTCGATCCAGAAGCCTGCAAAATAAATCAGGAGAAAACCGGGTACAACAACACCGAGAAAAATCAGCTTTTCATCGACCGTCTGGAGCTGGCCGGATGACCAGATCATCCAGACAAGGATATACCAGCCGGAACCGATGAAAAGAAACATGGTATTCCATAGCTTTTTAAAACTGTATTTCATGAGTTCACATCCATCTGGTTGTCAATTCTCCCCCTGTCAGATATGGCCTTCCATCCTGAGCCTTCTTTCGTTTCGTTTCTCGAGTATGATTCTCAGAAGGTATTGCATGGCATTGACTACATAGGTGAAATACGCGAGATAGGCATCCCAGATAAGCACTTCGACGGGATAGTTGAAAAAGGCGAGATAGAAATAGAGGAGATGGAAAAAAGCGGCTATCGTACTGCCGATATCCTCCCAGAGAAACTCCTTCGAATACACCCACTGATTGAATATCTCCTTTTCGAAAAACATGCCTGTGGTAAACAGCAGGCCGAAAAAAAGTGTCTTGAACAGGATCGCGATGCTTACCCAGTAAAAACCGTTCACAATGATGCCGTTGGCATAGAGCGTGGTGACGACAACCCCGATAACGAAAAAAATGAACTGGACCGGAGCGAGAATTATCTGTATATCGGTCCAGACGGAAGCGTTCCTTTTCGCGAGCTGTTCCGGTGTATAGCGGGGCATCTTCTTCTCCTCGGTGATGGTAAAAGCCTGGCAAAGGTGGACGGCCGATCGCAATAAAACGTTCCGGAGCCAGACCATGAGTCCTGAAATATAGCAAAATAGAAGAGAGAGAAAAACCTCCGGACAGGAGGAATACCGCTGGATGCGGTCGAAAGGCAGATATTCGGGCATGTGAGTGCGCTCTCCCCTACTGCCTTGATATAAAAACTGACTATGGCGGCCAGGAGAGAGACGAGTGTTGCTTGACACGATAAAAAAAATGTATCTTCAAGGGAGCGCCGAAATACGCACAAGCACTGATCTGTCTGGGACTTACCAATGACGCTTTTCCTATCGGGCTGTTCTTCGAAAACCTTGTTATCCATCAATTCCAGCTAAATAAAGCCATGAAAGCATTTCGTTCCATTCTTGCGTTTCTGGTCGCCTTATCACTCCCTTCTGACGTCAGGGCCGCCGACGTCGTAAAAATCGCCGTCACCGGACCGTTCTCCGGAGGCTCGGCCCCTATGGGTATTTCGATGAGGGATGGGGCAAAACTTGCCGTTTCACAGATCAACCGGAGAGGTGGTATTCTTGTAGGCGGAAAAAAAATGCAGATAGAGGTTATTGAAAGGGACGACGAAGGAAAAAACGATCGGGGGGCGCTCATCGCACAGGAGATATCATCGATGAACGACGTCTCGGCAGTCATCGGAACCGTGAACACCGGTGTAGCGGTAATGGGCGACAAATATTATGTACAGAAAGGCATCGTCAAGATCATAACCCCCGCTGCTGGAAGCGCTTCGATGACACAGTGGAGCAGGGCAGGTGCAGCTGATCTGCCGATTTTCCGCTTTGCAGCGCATGACGGTATCCAGTCCCGGATGGTTGTGGAACAGGCTGTTAAACTCGGCATCAGAAAAGTCGCTATTTTCCACGATGATACCAATTACGGTGTTTCGGGACGGGATGACCTTCTCTTCCAGGTCCGGAATCAGGCGGGAAGACTGAGTGTCGTCGACATCGAAAAATTTGCGGTCGGCAACAAGGACATGACCGGACAGCTTATCAAGGCGAGAATGGCAGGCGCCCAGGCTATCCTGATCTGGGGTATAGGACCTGAACTTGCTGCAGTGGCTTCCGGCAAGAAAAAACTTGGCTACAACGTTCCCCTCATCGGCGGATGGACACTCTCGATGAGCAACTTCATCGATACGGCGGGACCTGCCGGGAACGGAGCGCTCATGCCGCAGACGTTCATCGAAGACCTGTCGGTCGCAAGGGCTAAACCCTTCATCATGGCTTACCGTCAGGCATACCGGGTAGCAAGGATTCCGTCGCCTGTATCTGCAGCACAGGGTTACGATGCCACCCTGCTCCTGGCCGAAGCCATCCATGAAGCCGGATCGACGCAGCCCTCGAAAATCAAGGCGGCACTGGAAAATCTCACCGGTGTCGTGAAGGGGGCTATCGCCGACTGGAAAAAACCCTGGTCAAAATGGAGTCCGGCAAACGAGGAATCCCATGAAGCTTTCAGAAGGGCGTTCACCGTCATGGGCAAAGTACAGAACGGCAGGGTCGTCCTGGCCGATCCCGCAGACAGGGCTGTGCTTGAAAGAGGTCCGGGCAAATAAATGAATCATCAGGAACCCCTGAACAGCTTATGAACCCGGAATTGCTCGCGTATGCCCAGATGGCTGTCAGCGGCGGCCTCATGGGCATGGCATACGCTCTGGTCGCTTATGGCTTCCAGCTTACCTTTGCCGCAGGCAAAGCCGTAAACTTCGGCCAGGGAGAACTGGTCATGCTCGGCGCATTCATCGGCCTTACCCTGACAGGCACCGGTCTGCCTTACTGGGCATCGATCTCCGGCGCTGTAGCCGCAGGCGCGGCGCTCGGATGGTTCGTCGAAAAATCCGCCGTCCGGCTTGCCTTGAAACAGCATAACGAAGGATGGATACTGCTCACGATCATCCTCGGTCTTTTCGCCGTTTCGGCCGCCGAGAATATCTGGGGTCGGGAAGACCTGCCCTACCCTGCACCCTGGGATGATGGCTCCATCGACATCTTCGGCATATCCGTAACCTGGCCGGAACTGGCTGTCGCCGGAGGAGCCCTTGGTGTCATGCTCCTCGTCGAAATCGCAAAACGGTACACGATGACAGGCATTGCAGTCCAGGCGGTAAGTGCGGATCCGGACGCGGCGGAACTTTGCGGGATCCGTTCAGACGCCGCCACCTCGCTCTCATGGGCGGTTTCGGGAGCGGCGGCGGCTTTTGCCGGCACGATCATCGCCCCGGTTACGACCGTCGGCCCCACCATGGCTGCCGCACTGACACTGAAGGCGTTCTCTGTCGCGGTAGTAGCCGGGCTCGACAGCGCAATCGGTCTCGTGCTGACCGGAATCTTCCTCGGTTCCGCGGAAAACCTCGCCGGGTTCATGCTCGGAAGCGGCTGGCGCGAAACACCCGGACTCGTTCTTCTGATGCTGGCCCTCGCCCTCCGTCCCCAGGGAATCTTCGGGAAAACCATAATCCGAAAAGTTTAAAAAACAAGTCTATGTCCGGCGGTATCAACCTGGGAATAAAGGAAAAAACTGCGGAACATCTGGCGCGGCTGGCGCTTTTCTGCTTCCTCGCTTTCCTGCCTATGATCTGGCAGAGCCAGTACGCCCTCGGCCTCCTGACGCTCATGGCTGTTTACGGCATCCTGCTTATCGGACTTGACGCCACGGTCGGCTACCTCGGGCAGGTAAACCTCGCCCAGGCAGCTCTCTTCGGGCTCGGTGCTTACGGCACCGCGCTTGCAATACAGAGCGGACTCCCTTTTTCGCTGGCATTGCTGGCAGGCGTCATGGCAGCGCTCCTTCCCGGGGCCGCTCTCGCCCTGCCTTCATTACGGCTCGATGGACCGCAATTTGCGCTCTCCACGCTCTCGTTCGCATCACTCGCTGTCATTGTTCTCAACGAGAGCGAATCCATCACGAACGGGGCGCTCGGCATTTCTGTGCCGCGGCCTCTCTTTTTTTCAATGGAACTCGATGCACGGAGATTCTACTGGTTCTGCCTCATCGTCCTCTCCGCAGTCTGGTGGGCATCCGGACTGCTCTTCAAATCACGTATCGGACTGGCAATCGAAGCCTTGAGGGATTCGCCGACGGCTACGGACGCCCTCGGCATTGGATCATTGAAACACAAAGCAGTTGCCTTTGCCTGGGGAAGCTCGCTTGCAGGCTTTGCCGGGGGGCTGCATGTGATGAATTTCGGCTATCTTCAGCCTTCGGCGTTCGGCTATGACCTCATGGTGATCCTTCTGCTCGGCGTTGTATTCGGCGGCAGACGCAACCAATGGGGAGCTTTTACAGGAGCGGCCGCCGTTACCATGCTTCCGAACCTGCTTTCGAACAGGATGATGTTTTCTGTTTTCGTAACCCTCGGCTGCCTGGTCGCATTTACTGCCCCACTCAAGGCTCTTCTTGCCCGCAGACGTCCTGCATTCAGCGAAAGCGCACCAGCCGCTGGCATGGCCCTGTGCTTCGCCCTCGCCCTTTTCGTCCCGAACCTCGAACTGTGGCGTAAAGGAATTTTCGCGCTCTTCCTCTTTTCTGCCGTGGTCGGTCTTCCCGAAGGCATCACCGGCGCACTTGTGTCTGAAATCCGGAACCTGTTGCGGTTTTCGCCTGAACCTCTTCCGGCGGCAACCGGCGGAATATCCGAACCTGCTCCTTCCGACACTGCACCTCTCCGTACCAGAAATATCTCCAAGTCTTTCGGAGGCGTCATTGCAGTCCGGGATATATCGATAGCAACAGAACAGGGCGAAATCCTTGGTCTTATCGGCCCGAACGGATCAGGAAAAACAACGCTTATCAACCTCGTAACCGGCCTCTACGCTCCCGATGAAGGCTCCGTGGAAATTTCCGGCAGGCGGATCCGGCAGGGCAGTCTTATGGCAGCATCTGCGGCAGGGGCTTCCCGGACCTTCCAGAACCTGCAGCCATTTTCCAGCCTGACCGCACTCGAATCGATTACGGTCTGTCAGAGAAAAATCGATAAACCGGCTGCCATGGCGCTTCTGCAAATTGTCGGCCTGGAAAGCAAAGCCCGCCTCCGTTGTTCCGAACTTTCGTTCGGAGATTTGAGATTCCTTGAAATCGGCAGAGCGCTCGCAACGCAACCCTCCCTGCTCCTGCTTGACGAACCTGCCGCGGGAATGGCCAAACCCGATATCGCCCGACTCATTGAGCTTATTTCATCCATCAGGGATTACGGTATCACCATACTGATCATCGAGCACCATCAGGATGTCATCACCGAGGTCTGCAACCGCGTGGCTGTGATGAACGGCGGAAGATTGATCGCTCTGGGAACACCGGAGGAAATCAGGAGAGACCCGCTGGTTGTCGAGGCTTACCTCGGAGGCGAAGAGACCGTCCCGTCTTCCGGGGATAATCATGCAATACTGTCATGCTGAAAGCTGAAAACATATTCGCCGGATATGGAGGGTCCAACGTTCTCAAGGGGATTACCATAGAAGTGCCCGAAGGAAGCTGCGTTGCACTTGTCGGCGCAAACGGGGCTGGTAAAAGCACACTCGCAAAAACACTTTGCGGGCTTCTCATCCCTGAGAAAGGACGTATTGTTTTCAACGGGCGGGATATTACCGGGCTATGTGCCAGCAGCATATCGAGAAAAGGCCTTTGCCTCTGCCCGGAAGGCCGACGAGTCTTCGCCCCGCTTTCCGTCGAGGAAAACCTGCTCCTTGGAGCATTCCCCCGGCTCCCGTCCATAGGTCCGTTCCGAAAAAAAGCATCGGGAGATCTCGAGAAAATCTACGGGATGTTCCCGATATTGATGGACAGGAAGTCGCAGCAGGCCGGAAGCCTTTCGGGCGGCGAACAGCAGATGCTCGCTATCGGACGGGTGCTCATGGCCAAACCGCGCATGGTGATACTCGACGAGCCGTCACTGGGGCTCGCTCCCATCGTTCTGAAAGAAGTATTCGAGGCAATCGTGGGTTTACGCAGGGCAGGAACGACCATTCTTCTTTCCGAACAGTTCGCAAAAAATGCCCTCGCCGTGTCTGACAGGGCATATATCCTCGAAAATGGAACGGTAGTGCTCGAAGGGCCAAGCTCCGAACTGGCAAGAGATCCCTCCGTCATCGAAGCATACCTCGGATAAGCGCTTCAGCAGTTTCAGGTACAGGTAACGCATATGAAATCACATCCGGAAAATAGTCCTGATTCCCCCATGGTCTTTGCCCTGAAGCTGCTCGGAATGCGCAGCCACAGCATGGAAGAACTCCGGAGGAAACTCCGGAAGAAAGGGTTCGAGGAGGAATGTACCGGCCAGGTTATCGAGCAGCTCTGCATGAAGGGTCTTCTCGATGACCGTGATTTCGGTGAGCAGATGATCGGAAGCCGCACGAAAAGGAAACCTTCCGGCAAAATGAAACTCGGTGCCGAACTGCGACGGAAAGGGGTTCCTGAGTCGATGATCGTTGAATTGCTCAGGGAAGTCGACACCGGTGCGCTTTGCATGCAGGCCGCTGAAAGGAAATTTGCCCTGCTTCACGGGCCGTCAGAAGCAAGCCGGAAAAAAAAGCTCGAGTCTTTTCTCCGGAACCGCGGCTTTGCATGGCAGGAGATACGCGAAACGCTTGAACGGTACTTTCCTGGCATAGGGAATCGGGAGGATTCCTGTTAGTTCGTATCCCCCTTGACAAGCGTCCCGATCTCTTCGCCCCGGAGCAGTCGGGTGAAATTCCCTTTTTCATTCATGTTCATGACAATAATCGGCAGAACGTTCTCCCTGCAGAGCGTAATGGCTGTCATGTCCATCACACGGAGGTTCTTGCGGATAACGTCAAGGTATGTTATCCTCGGGAAAAATTCGGCATTCGGGTTTTTTTCAGGATCGGAATCATACACGCCGTTCACCCTCGTGCCTTTAACGATGACATCCGCCTCGATTTCGATGGCCCTGAGCGAAGCTGCCGTATCGGTTGTGAAGTAGGGGTTTCCGGTACCTGCGCCGAATATCACCACCCGGCCCTTTTCGAGGTGGCGGATAGCCCTGCGTTTTATGAACGGTTCGGCGATCTGCTCCATCTTGATGGCCGTCTGCAGCCTGGTGAAGATGCCGCGGCTTTCGAGCGCATCCTGGAATGCCAGTGAGTTGATGACCGTTGCAAGCATGCCCATGTAGTCAGCCTGGACCCTGTCCATGTTGGCGGCAGCTTCCGACATGCCACGGAAAATGTTTCCGCCGCCGATGACGAGCGCAATCTGGGCGCCCATCTCTATTGCTTCCCTTATTTCCTCGGCATACCGGTGAAGCATTTCGGCATCGATTCCGTAACCTTCTTTTCCGGCAAGAGCTTCGCCGCTCAATTTCAGCAAGATGCGCTTATACTGCAACATAGACGTCTCCTCCTGAGCAAGGTTTTATAAAACGCCGCTTGGCGGCTGCGAACAAAAAAAAAGCCTCGATCAACGAGGCTTTTTTCATTTACTCTCCCAGCTGGTAGCGAACAAAAGACGATACTTCTACCTTCGCCTGCTGTTTCTTTCGGAAGTCGGCCAGGACATCGGACACTTTCATATTGCTGTCCTTGATAAATGACTGTTCGGTCAGTACCACTTCCTGGTAGTACTTCTCGAGCCTGCCGATAACGATCTTGTCGACAAACTCCTCTTTCTTTCCCTGTCCGAGCGCCTGCTGGCGATAGATATCCGATTCACTGGCGATATAGTCCGCTGGAACATCGGCTCGGCTTGTCACCACCGGAGCTGCCGCGGCTACCTGCATTGCGAGATCTTTCGCCAGATCGCCGACGAGTTCCGGCTTGTCGGTTACCAGACGAACGATAGCACCGAGCTGCGCTCCCGGATGGGTATACCCTTCGACAAGTCCGTCCGATGCATCGCAGAAGACAAGGTGCCTCAGATGGATCTTTTCGCCGAGCTTGCCTGTGAGGGTCATGATTGCATTTTCGACGGTTTCGCCTCCGTACGTGTCGCCGAGGTTCTGCGACATCAGCGTTTCCGTTGAAGCGATACGACCGGAAAGAGCTGTCTCTGCAAGAGCTCCGGCAAACCCGGTGAAGTCATCGCCCCTGGCGACGAAATCGGTCTCGCAGTTGAGTTCGAGGATAATACCGCTTTTACGGTCCGGGGCGATCCTGATGCAGATCATGCCCTCGCCCGTTTCCTTGCCTTCACGTTTCGCGGCAAGGGCGGCCCCTTTCTTGCGAAGGTATTCGATGGCTTTCTGCATATCTCCGGCGCTCTCTTCGAGGGCTTTCTTGCAGTCCATCATACCGACGCCTGTGATATCACGAAGATTCTTTACATCTGATGCTGAAATCTGGCTCATTGCACGCTCTCTTACGTCTTGAAGTGTTGTATTCCGTTACTCGCTGATCTCTTCTTTTTCTTCATCGGGGACTTCCTCGTCCATCTCGGCGATGACTTCCTGTTCGACCTTCTGCTGCCTCGCGTTCAGAATCGTGTCGGCAATGGCCCTGACCATGAGCTGGATGGAACGGATAGCGTCGTCGTTGGCCGGGATCACATAGTCGATAAGCTCCGGATCGCAGTTCGTATCGACCATCGCAAAAATGGGTATGCCGAGCGTGCGGGCTTCCTTCACCGCGATATGCTCTTTCTTGATATCGACAACGAAGAGCGCGGCAGGCAGCCTGTTCATGTTGGCGATACCTCCGAGCACCCTCATGAGCTTGTCCTTTTCACGTGCAAGCATGAGACGCTCTTTCTTGGTGATCATATCGAACGTACCGTCCGTAGCCATGCGCTCGATCGAGTTCATGCGACGGATGCTCTGGCGGATGGTCGAAAAATTGGTGAGCATGCCGCCGAGCCAGCGCTCGCAGACGTAAGGCATGCCTGCGCGGACCGCTTCTTCGGAGATGATCATTTTAGCCTGTTTCTTCGTACCGACAAGCATGATCTCCCTTCCTGTGGAAGCGATCGCTTCGAGGGCTTTCAGGGCATCATCGGCCATGACGAGGGTTTTCTGCAAATCGATGATGTGTACGCCGTTCTTCTCCATGAAGATATACGGCTTCATCTTCGGGCTCCAGCGTCGTGCGAGGTGACCGAAGTGGACACCGGCGCGGAGCAGGTCATCAAGCTGAAAATAGGACATGAGTTGTTCCTTTTTTTAGTTATTCCTCTACCACACCCGCTTTCCCCGGGATTCAGCGCTGGGCGCGGAACACTACCGGGAGCTCTTTCCGCCTTGACGGAGCGGCATGGTATGCGTTGTTTTTTACTGAAATATTAAAAAACGGCAAAAAAGATCAACGTTTCGAGAACTGGAAACGTTTGCGAGCTTTCTTGCGACCGAACTTCTTGCGCTCGACCATACGCGGATCCCTGGTAAGAAGCTTCTCGGTCTTCAGCACGGCCCTCGAAGTTTCGTCGAGCTCGGTAAGTGCCCTTGCAATTGCGAGGCTGACCGCACCGGACTGACCGCTTACGCCGCCGCCCTGCACGTTGACCCTGATATCGAATTCGTCCATTTTATCGGTAAGGGCAAGCGGTCTCAACGCCTGCTGGCGTTTGAACTCATCCTTGAAATACTCTTCGACCGGCAGCTTGTTGATGATCACCCGACCTTTTCCCGGAGACAGAATCACTCTGGCCACCGAGGTTTTACGGCGTCCGACTGTATCGATAACCTCTTTCATTCCCTGTTCTTTATTAGATTTAGTTGACTTTCATTTCGACCGGTGACTGCGCCGCATGCGGATGGTCGGTACCGGCATAGACCTTGAGCTTCCTGAAGAGCTGACGACCGAGGTTGTTGTGAGGGAGCATGCCCCAGACGGCTTCCTCGATGACCCTTTCGGGTTTTTTCTTCAGCAGGTCCTTGACATGGTCGATTTTGGCGCCGCCGGGATATTGGGAGTGCGAAAAGTAGGTTTTCAGCTCGGTTTTCCTGCCGCTGAGCATCACTTTCTGCGCATTGGTCACAATGATGAAATCACCCGTGTCGACATGCGGTGTGAACTGCGGCTTATGCTTGCCCCTGAGGACTCTGGCAATCTCGGTGGCCATTCTGCCCAACACCTGTCCATCGGCATCAACGACATACCACTTCCGTTCGACTTCACCCGGTTTTGCCGAATATGTTTTGAAACTTAACGTCTTGCTCATACGCTTGCGATAGATTAACTGGTCTTTTCCGAAAAATAAAGTTTAGCAATGTAAAATATTCCACATAATTCTACAAATTATACCTTGTATTTGTATTGTATACTTAGTCCCCGTTACAGGATGACCGGGAACCTTTTCATCAAGTCCGCATTCCAGTTCCTATGAAGCCTTTGATCGCCCTTGTCGGCCGACCCAACGTCGGCAAATCGACCCTTTTCAACAGGATTCTCCGCCAGCGGAGCGCCATCGTCGACAGCACGCCGGGTGTAACGAGGGACCGGCACATCGCAGAAGGCGAGTGGCAGGGAAAACAGTTCCTCCTGATGGATACCGGCGGCTACAATACCGCCCAGAGCGACCTTATCGGCACGGCCATGCTCGAACAGACTCTCACCGCCATCAGCGATGCCGACACCGTGATTTTCGTCACCGATGTCCGTTCCGGTCTTACCTACGACGACCTCGAACTCGCGAAGCTGCTCATAAGAAATTACACTGACAAACCGGTATTCCTGGTGGTCAACAAGGTTGAAAGTCCATCGCTTTCCATCGATGCGGAATCCTTCATCAGCACCGGTTTCACCAGGCCTTACCAGATTTCCGCGAAGGACGGCAGCGGGGTGGCCGATCTGCTTGACGACGTGCTTGAAGCGCTCCCCTCCCTGGAAATCGAAGGAGAAGAGGAAGACGGTGCAATCAGGATTGCCGTGGTGGGAAGGCCCAATGTCGGCAAATCGAGCTTCGTGAATGCCCTGCTCGGTTCGAACCGCCAGATCGTAACCAGCATTCCCGGCACGACCCGAGACGCCATCGACAGCCGTTTCATCCGGAACCGCAATGAATTCGTGCTCATCGATACGGCTGGCTTGCGCAAACGCACGAAAATCGATGCCGGCATCGAATACTACAGCTCGCTCAGGACAGAAAAGGCAATCGAGCGATGCAACGTCGTCCTTGTGCTGCTCGACGCGGATGCCGGGCTGGAAAAACAGGACATGAAGATCATCCACATGGCCCTCGAGCGCCATAAAGGCGTTCTGCTGCTGGTGAACAAATGGGACCTCATCGAAAAAGACTCGAAGACCAGCAAGCTTTACGAAGACAATCTCCGTTCACTCATGGGCAACCTTTCGTTCATTCCCGTGATGTTCATTTCCGCCCTGACGAAAAAGAACCTCTACAGGGCAATCGATGCGGCAAGGGAGATCAGTCTGACCCTGAAAAGGAAAACAAGCACAAGCCGCCTCAACAAGTTCCTCGAGGAAGCGCTCTGCCAGAAGCACCCTTCGACGAAATCGGGCAGGGAACTGAAAATCAAATACATGACACAGATCGATGCGCCATGGCCGGTATTCGCTTTTTTCTGTAACGATCCCGAACTTGTGCAGGACAATTTCCGGAAATTCCTCGAAAAGAAGCTGCGCGAAAGCTTCCCGCTCGAAGGAGTCCCCGTTTCCCTGCGCTTCCAGCGCAAATAGGACTATTTCAGCTATCATTTTCAAAAACAGCCAACCAGCAATAACGAATGTCCAGAGTACAGGAATCACATATTTACGAGGCGCTCAGCTCCGTCATGGAACCCGACCTCAAAAAAGACCTTGTCACGCTCGCCATGATCGAGGATATCGAGATCGACGAACATGAAAATGTTTCGTTCAGCGTCGTCCTCACCACTCCGGCATGCCCGATGAAAGAGCAGATAAAAAATGCCTGCATCGATGCCGTAAGGAAGTTCGTCCCCGATGCGGCAGACGTTACGGTGAATCTGAAATCGAGGGTCACCTCATCCGGCGGCGGCCACCATTGCGAGCATGAGCGCCCGCTGAAAAACGTGAAGAACATCATTGCCGTCGCATCGGGCAAGGGCGGCGTAGGCAAATCAACTTTCGCGGCAAACCTTGCCGTCAGCCTCGCCGCGACAGGAGCAAAAGTCGGTCTTATCGATGCTGACCTCTACGGCCCCAGTATTCCCACCATGTTCGGCCTGCAGAATACGAAGCCGGAGGTGGCCGACAAGCGGATCATCCCTCTCGAAAAGTTCGGAGTCAGGCTCATGTCCATAGGCTTCCTCGTCGACAGCGAAACCGCCATCATCTGGCGCGGACCCATGGCATCGAGCGCCATCAAGCAGTTCATCAGCGACGTGGACTGGCAGGATCTCGACTACCTGATTTTCGACCTGCCCCCTGGCACCGGCGACATCCAGATCACCCTTTCACAGACCCTGCCGCTCAGCGGTGTCGTCATTGTCACCACTCCCCAGGATGTCGCTCTGGCAGACGTTGCGAAAGCCGTCAGTATGTTCCGAAAGGTGCATGTCCCGATCCTTGGGCTTCTGGAGAACATGAGCTACTACGAACTTCCGGACGGAACGAAAGATTACATTTTCGGTCACCACGGCGGGGAAATCTTCGCGAAAACCCAGGGGATAGCATTCCTCGGTGCCATCCCGATCGACAGGGGAGTTCGTGAAGGCGGCGATGCCGGGCTCCCTTACGTCATCGGCAGGCCGGAATCGGCGGCGGCGAAGGCCATCAGCGAGGCTTCCATGGAAGTTGCACGCAGGATGTCAATAACGAACGCGGAACGTTCCTGCAGAAAATAAATAGCGGTGCCCTTGTTGTTTTTTTGCATGCCAGGTTTGATATTAGCTCTATCAAAGCTGAAACAGTCCATGCCGCAAGAAAACACACAACAATCGTAAAACGGAAACCATCATGAGTACCACCAAAGAATACCTGCCAAACAACGATGCCCTCTACAACAGGGTCATCGCCGCCCTTGAAACCGTACGCCCCTATCTTCAGGTGGACGGCGGCGACTGCCAGCTTGTCGGCATCACGAAAGATATGGTTGTTGATGTCAAGCTCCTTGGCGCATGCGGTTCATGCCCGATGAGCACCCTGACGCTCCGCGCAGGTGTCGAACAGGCAATCAAGAAGGCTATTCCGGAAATTGCCCGCGTAGAATCGGTTTAAGCTGATTTCAATCGTCGAGGTTTCTCAATAACAGTTCGAGGGAGTCTTCATTGCTGACGAGGACTTCCCTTGGCCTGCTTCCGTCAGCCTGGCTGACGATCCCGTTGTATTCGAGCTGGTCCATGACCCTTGCCGCACGACTGAAACCAAGCCTGAGCCTCCGCTGAAGCAGCGAAACGCTTGCCTGCTGATGCATGACCACAAGCCGCGCAGCATCCTCGAACATGCTGTCCCTTCCTTCCTTTTCCTGGTAGCCCTGCGAGTTCTGGTTCCCTTTCTGCATCTCCCCCGCAGGGAGCATGTAGATGTTCTTCAATGCATGCTGGTTCCCGATGAACGTGGTGATCGCTTCCACTTCACCTGAAGAGACATACGGACTCTGCAGCCTCATGGACTTTGGCTGGCTTGCAGGCTGGTAGAGCATGTCGCCGTTGCCGAGCAGCTGCTCAGCCCCGGAGCCGTCGAGTATCGTGCGGGAATCCACCTTGCTTGCCACCTGGAATGCTATCCTCGAAGGGAAATTGGCCTTGATGATACCGGTGATGACATCCACCGAGGGACGCTGGGTAGCCACGATGAGGTGAATGCCGACAGCCCTCGAAAGCTGAGCGAGCCTCGTGATGGGTTCCTCGACATCCCTTCCTGCGGTTATCATGAGGTCAGCCAGTTCGTCGATCACGACCACGAGATAGAACATTGCCTCGGCAGGTTTGCGGCGGTTGTAGTCGCCGATATTGCGGACACCCGCTTTCTCGAGAGTTTCATACCGGTGCTCCATCTCCTTTTCGACGCACTTGAGTGCATAGACCGCTTTCTGCGGGTCCGTGATGATCTGTTCATCGAGGCCGGGAAAACGGACAAGAAAATGATTTTTCAGATATTGGTAATGGAAGAGTTCCACCCTTTTCGGATCGATCAGCACGAACTGCACCTTGTCAGGGCTGCAGGAATAGAGGAGGCTGGAGATGATGACATTGATGCAGACCGACTTTCCGGCTCCGGTGGCACCGGCGATGAGGAGGTGGGGCATGGCCGTGAGGTCGTCGATGTAGACCTCGTTCGCGATGGTTTTTCCCAGGACGACGGGCAGTGTCAGCTTGCTGTTCTTGAACTTTTCGACCTGCAGCACCGAGCGAAGCAGAACGTTTTTGGGCTTGCCGTTCGGGATTTCGACCCCTACCGCATTTTTGCCCGGAATCGGCGCGATGATCCTGATACCCCTGGCGGCGAGAGCCATGGCGAGGTCGTTCTCCAGAGCCTTTACCCGGCTGACCTTCACATCCGGCGCCAGTTCCATTTCGAACAGCGTGACGCGCGGTCCAACCGTGGTGGAAATCCTCACCACCTCGATTTTGTAGATATTGAGCTTCTCGAGCAGCTTCCTCTTGCTTTCGGCGAGCTGGTGTTCGTCGATCCGGTCGCCGTCGTCGGTACTTTTTTCAAGCAGGTCGACGGAAGGGAACCGGTAGGGCTCCCTGTCCCTGGTTTTCACCTTCATCTGCCGTTCGTCAAGATCGGCTTCCTTTTCTCGTACGCCCTGACGAATAACCATTTCGGGCTCGCCGGGAAGCTGCGGAAGAGGAGTTTCTTCAGGGGGAGTTGCAGGAGGAGGCGCCTGAAAAGAGAGGTCCTCCGGAATTGAACCGTCGATGACGGTGGCGTGTGAAAGGGGGGAATCACTCTGCGGTTTTTTTTTCTTTTCAGCCTTTTCTCCAAGCCGGTGCTCCTGCTTCTCCCGCCTTTCTGCTTCCTTCACTCTCCGGTTTTCATCTTTTTTTTTACGTCTTTCAGCCAGCCATGCGCCGAGGCCGGAAAGCGAACCGGAAATACCCGCGTTCAGTGTCGAAGCTCCTTCCGAAAGTGCCGTCAGGACATTTCGCCCCATGTAGAACGTAAGCAGAAGGGCGACAACTCCGGCAAAAACCCATGCTCCCGTCATACCGATAGCACGCGAGAGGAGGGAGGCGAGCATCCGCCCGATTGCTCCTGACATCACGTCGCTGTAAGGCTCCGAGGTCAACCCGAACATGAGGGCGGCATCGACGGTAATAAACGCGCTGTAAAGAAAAAAGAAAAGGGCCGGCTTGAGGCTGTTCGAACGAATCACCGACCATCCGCAGTAGAGCACCGAAAGAATGGTGAGAATGAAGGGATAGCCCAGGAAGGACCGGATGAAAAAGGAGGAAAGCCGAGCTCCGATAAGGCCGAAGGGATTTCGGATTTCGCGTGCGGCTTCACCTGCGGCCTTGCTGAAGATATCATGCCAGGCGAGGGTACCGAACGCGGTTTCGTCTTCCGGATGGAAACTCAGGATGGCGCAGATGAGGAAAAGCGAAAGCAGCATGAGCAGGATACCTGTCAGCTCTTTCGTCAGGATATCCCTGTCGATTGGCGTTTTGCCTGTTTTACCGTTCTCTCTGGCGATTTTTGTTTTTTTTGCCACTTCAGGATGCGTTATGCTTTCATCCCTGGGAAGGTTTCACGAAGGGCAGGTTCCTGATCACGCCGTTGTGATAGGTGCCCCGGACCTCTACAAGGATTGGGGTTCCAGGCTGGAGGTATTCACGGAAAATGCTGCAGGTTCCGACAGGTTCCTGAAGGGTCGGGGAAAGCGTACCGCTGCATACCGTGCCGATCTCCTGGCGGTCGGTATTGTAAACCCTGAAATGCTGCCGGGGCAGGACCCTGCCTTCGAGGCTGAACCCTGCCACTCCCATCTTCGGGTTCATTTCAACCTGCAGGCAGGCTTCCCTGCCGATGAAATGGCCTTTCTCCATCTTGACGACCCACTTCAGTCTCGCTTCGAGAGGGTTTGTGTCCTGGTCGATCTCGTGACCGTACAGGGAGTACCCCATTTCAAGTCTCAGGGTATCGCGAGCGCCGAGGCCGACCGGCTGGATGCCGCAGTCGCGCCCGGTTTCCATGAGTTCTTCCCACAGGGGAAGGGCTGAAGGGTTCGGCAGGCAGATTTCAACACCGGCTTCGCCAGTGTATCCTGTACGCGCGATCATAATTTCCTCACCCTTGTAGAATGTCTTGCAGAACTGGAACGAGCCGAGCGAGGCGAAGTCCAGAGAAGGAAAGACCCCTCCCAGGATTTTCATGGCCGCAGGTCCCTGAAGGGCAATCAGAGAGAGTTTTTCCGTATGGTCTTCGAGCTCGGCCCCGTTGCATGAAGCGATATGTTCCTTCAGCCAGCTGAAATCCTTTTCGGTGTTGCTGGCGTTGACGATGAGAAAAAAGGTTTCGCTGTCAACAATATAGATGATAAGGTCGTCGACGATTCCGCCGTTCGGATAGAGCATCAGGTTGTACTGTGCTGTGCCGGACGGGGCCCTGGAGAGGTCGTTGGTGGTGACTCCCTGCAGAAATTCGAGCGCCCTCGGTCCTCTCACGTAGAAGTTTCCCATGTGGGAAACATCGAAAAGCCCTGCGGCGTTACGCACCGCCATGTGTTCGGCAATGATGCCTGCATACTGCACCGGCATGAGGAATCCGCCGAAATCGATGATCTTCGCCCCGGCCTTCTCGTGCCAGGAGTAGAGCGCTGTTTTTTTCATGGCAAGCTGTTTGTTACCGGCCTTTCCGGCCCTTGAGTTATTTCACCTGCTCCCCTTCCTGCAGATTTCCTCCAAAGCACTGGACAGCCCGAAAAAACCTCCAGAAAGGTAACTGCTATGTAAAATAACAAATTTCGGGGGAATGTGAGTCCGCGGAGGAGGGAATCCGGAGGAAAAAAGCTCAGTTCCCCAACCGCACTCAGGAAAGGGACCGGAAGGCACGAGAAAATCACCCTCCTCCCGGAAGAAACAGGACGCCGCAATGAATGGCATGGAGCGCCCGGTGCAAGCTCCGGATGCTTACACGGCGTACTTTACCGGGCAATCCCGTCAATCCACTCGCGCAGTTTCTGCCGCAGTTCGTCCCTGACTGAACGGAATGCCGCAAGCTCGGCATCCGGGCCGCCGGTTGCCGCTGCGGGATCATCGACCGGCCAGTAATGGCGGTTGCCTTCCGCCAGGCCCGGCCAAATCCGCGGGCAGGTGGCCTGCGCCTTGTTGCACACCACGATCAGGGAGTGCACGGGAACCCTTCCGAGGAAGACATCGACCGCTTTCGGCTTCTGAAAACCGATATCGATGCCGATTTCCCGCATGACCTCAACGGCCACCGGATGAACAGCTTCCCTGGGCTCGAGTCCTGCGCTCATGGCCTCGAAACGGTCGCCTGCCATTTCGCGGAGCAGTCCTTCAGCTATCTGGCTGCGTGCAGAATTGCCGGTACAGAGAAAAAGCACGTTTTTTTTCTTTTCCATAGACAGGGAATATTTTAACGGTTGATGAAAAGGGTCCTTTCGGTTGCAGCGTTTTTCAATTCCGCAGCGACTTCAGAAGAAATTCGTAGGCACTGTCCATCTGCCGGGGTGTTTCACCGGTAACCAGATAGACAACTTCGCGGGATATTCTCGTCGCATGATCGGCGATACGTTCGAGAGAGCGGGAAATGCTCAATACCGCAACCAGCTGTTCGACATCGCGCGAAGAGGCTTTCATGGCATCGATGACATTCCTGACGATAGTACTGTGCATGGAATCGATCTCTTCCTCGATGACGTTCACCCTGCCCGCCTTCAGGGCATCCCTTTCAGCAAAGGCGTCGATGGCATCCTGCAGCATATCCGCAACTTTCTCACCGACCATTTCAAGATCGTACGCCTGCAGCATTTCCCTGCCGATGTCGGGAACCCGTTCGACGATATGCACCGAAAGATCGCCGATACGTTCGATATCTTCGTTGATTTTCATGATGGCTACAATGGTCCTGAAATCTTTTGCGACCGGCTGCTGGAGCGCAAGGAACGAAAGGCACTGCGATTCAAGCCGGGTTTCGGCTTCCCCGATGTCGTACCCGAAGGTTTTCACCCTTCGGGCTTTGCGGCTGTCCAGGGTTTTCAGGGCTTCAAGCGCTTCGAGCAGGTTCCCGCGTGCATTCGCGGCCAGCTCTACAAGGGTATCGGAAAGCTCCCTGATACGATCATGCACTGGACGTTCGGACATTGTTTCCATGATAAAATTATGTTGTAAAAAAAGGCTCCTGCCGACTGCGTCAGCCGAAACGCCCGGTGATGCGATATTCCCACCTCCTCATGCCCCTTCCCGGACAGCAGTGGCCTGAGAACGCACAAGGCGCGCTATAACAATCGCATATGTCATTAAAGATATCGACTGGATTGCCAAGGAATTATTACAGGAGTGTTAAATCGTA
Source organism: Chlorobiaceae bacterium (assembly GCA_013335405.1). GTDB lineage: Bacteria > Bacteroidota > Chlorobiia > Chlorobiales > Chlorobiaceae > Chlorobium. Next base: position 98,475 of record JAAXVR010000001.1, on the reverse strand, counting down.
CAGGGCAGGTGAAAAACGGTGCCAGAGAGGAATGCAACGCCTCGAAAGCTGGTCAGTGAGCTGGCGGAAGCTGTGCGGAAATGCCGGGGCCGGATGACCACTGGAACATCCTCATGAGGAGATGTTCCGGAAAAGAAACACATCGCGCAAGGAACGGCCGGCTGTCGTTCAGCGACCTTCGCCGACGATGCGGATAGTGTCCGGGAGCTCGTTGATGTCACCTGCTTCGCAGGGGAAATGGGCGGCAAGGATGTCGCCGCAGCGGTCGACAGCCTTTGCGAGCGCTTTGCCGGGTTCCCTGTCATGGAACCCGCCGGTTATGATATCGACGATTTCCTGCCACTCTGCCTGCCCGACCTTATCGTTTATGGCCTTGTCGGCGATGACGCGTACCTTGTGCTCGAAAAGGGAGAGGTAGATGAGAATGCCGGTATGACCTGCCGTACGGTTTATACCGCTCCGGTAAAACGCCCTGATTGCCGCCTCCTCGACCTCGTCCACCATGTCCCTGCGGCTGATGAAGGGGCGCCTGAGCTGCAGGAAACGTCTTGAAAGCTCGTTCAGCACGATGAATAAGAGTACAAACAGCGAAAGAAAAAACCACATGCTCTCTCTGCCGAAGAAGAGCGAAACCGCGATGCCGCCGAGAACGGAAAGAAGCGTGCTGCCGAGCAGGCCAGCATAGGGATAATGGTAGCTCGATGGTGCAACCATGACGACGATTTCGCCCGAAGTGCGCTTTTCCGCATTCGCGATCCGTGCTTCAACCATTTGTTTTTCAGCCTCGCCGAGGAATTGTTCCGCCATATTGAGCATAAGCAACCTCCGTGAATGTTCTATAAGGTCTCCAAAATCCGGGATCCGGGGTTTGGGGCTTGGAAAGTGGGGTCTGGGGTTTGGGATCTGGAAAGTGGGATCCGGGGTTTGGGGCCTGGGTAAAAATCTTCCCTCAGTCCTCAGTCCTCAGTCCTCAGCCCTCAGTCCTGAATTCCCGGTTACCAGTCGCCCGACGCGCCGCCTCCGCCGAAACCGCCTCCGCCGCCACTGAAGCCGCCGCTGTCGAAGCCTCCGCCGCCGCCTCCGAAACCGCCTGGATACCATCCTCCCGGCGCTCCGGGACCCATGAAACCGCCGCCGCCGTGCCCTCTCCTGACCTGGCTCATCCAGTAGAAGAAGAAGATGAGCAGAATAAGGAGAAGCAGGGGAATTGACGGTGCGTCACCGTTCTTTTCCGCTGCAGGAGTGCCCTTGTACTCGCCGTGCACCGCCTCGATGATGGACGTGACCCCTTTCATGAACCCCTCGTCGATCTTTCCGGCCCTGAATGCGGGCACGATCTCGTTCTGGACGATCCTGCCGGCAAGAAGATCGGTCAATCGGCCCTCGAGCCCGTAACCGACCTCGATGCGTACCTTGCGTTCATCCCTCGATACGATGAGCAGGACCCCGTTATCCGTGCCTTTCCGGCCGATTTTCCAGCTCTCGGCAACACGGATCGAAAAATCCTCTACAGGGTCGCCTTCAAGCGAAGGAATGGTGAGGATGACGATCTGGGTCGATTCCTGCTCTTCAAACTGCCGGAGTTTCGCCTCTAATGCTGACTTCGCCTGCGGCGACAGCATGGAGGCATAATCATTCACCCTCGCTGAAAGTGCCGGTACCGGAAGGGCCAAAAGGGATGCCCAGGGCCCCAGTTGCAGCAGAGCGACAAGAAAGACGAGGGCTGCGGCGACAGAGCAGCCCTTCGATGCTGTTTTTCCGGATGGGGCCATCAGAATTTCACCTGAGGAAGAGCTTTTGCCGCTTCATCTGCCTTGAAGTACTCCTTTGGCTTCAGTTTGAGAGCCACGCTGTTGGTAACGGAGTTCGGGAACATCCTCAGCGAATAGTTGAAGGTTTCGACTGCCGAATTGTACCGCTGACGTGCGACGCTGATACGGTTTTCCGTACCCTCGAGCTGGTTCTGAAGGTCCCTGAAATTCTGGTTGGCCTTCAGCTCGGGATAGCGTTCCACCGCCACGAGCAGACGAGAAAGACTCGAGGAAAGCTCGCCCTGGGCGCTGCGGAACTTGTTCATGGCTTCAGGATTGCTGAGCATCTCGGGGGTAAGCTGTACGGATGTGGCTTTGGCCCTCGCCTCGACTACGGCGGTCAGCGTCTCTTTTTCGAAATTCGCCGCCCCTTTCACGGTGGCCACGAGGTTCGGTACAAGGTCGGCACGTCTCTGCAGCTGTGACTCGAGATCACCCCAGGAACGGTTCACGGCCTCTTCGTTCTGCTGCATGGTGTTGTATCCGCAGCCGTACAGTGAAGTGAACAGAAAGAAAAATGCAAGCACCCTTGCAAGTGTCGTCTTCATGGATTGCTCCTCTCGTTTGATGTTATAGTTTAGTAATCATGGTATCTCTGATTCAGCTTATAAGCCGTTCTACGGTAAAAACGCCCGGCACCTTTTTCAGCTTGTCCATAAGGGTGCCGAGCTTTTCGGCGTTACGGACATAGATCATCAGCGTACCGACAAACATGCCGTCCCTTGCGTGCAGCGAAATGCTCCTGATATTGGTGTCGAATTTCGAAATGACCGTGGTGAGCTGGTTGGTGATCCCGAGCCTGTCCTCACCGACAATCCTGATGCCCGCAAGAAAATCGGTCTCCACCTTGCGGTTCCACGAGACCGAAACGATCCGTTCGCTTTTCAGAAGGTTTTCATTGCTGACGTTAGCGCAGTTTTTCCGATGGATCTTCACGACGCCTTCCGCCGTGACGAAACCGATCACGTCGTCGCCGGGAACCGGCTGGCAGCATTTGGCATAGGAGTATGCGATATTGCTCATACCGGCAATGACAACGTCTTCCCTTTTCTTTGACTGGGCGCCGTCCCCTTCTTGCTCGTGACGTGCCGCATGCAGGTAATCCTCGACCTGGCGGGATTCCTCGACGAAAGATTTCGGCGCACTCTCCCCTTCCTTGCGGGAATGGGTTACCCGCTCGATAACCTCTTCACCGTTGATCTGCTCGGTTGCAAGGGCGCTGAAGAAATCCGCTGGTGTCTTTATACCGTAACGCTTGACCTGCCTGATGATGTCGTTGTCCGAGAAAAGTCGTTTCGTGCTCGAAACCATCTTCTCCCACATGCTGCGGCCTTTCTCGATCTGGATGCGGCGCTCCTCGTTGATGGCCGAACGGATTTTCAGCTTCGCGCGCTGGGTCACGACGATCTTCAGCCAGTCGGGTTTCGGCTTCTGGTTTTTCGACGTGATGATCTCCACCCTGTCGCCTGATTTCAGCTGGGCATTGAGACGTACGATCTTGCCGTTGACCTTCGCGCCGATACAGCCGTGGCCGATTTCCGTATGGATGGCATAGGCGAAATCGATGGGGGTCGCTCCGGCCGGAAGTGTCTTCATATCGCCTTTCGGTGTGAAAACGTAAATCTCGTCATGGTAAAGGTTGAGTTTGAAACCCTCCATGAAGGCGGCTGCCGAATCGGCATCCTTGATGAGCTCCCTCGCCCACTTCAGGAACGAATCGATGTTCGCATCGTCTTTCGAAATTTTTTCCTTGTAGCGCCAGTGGGCGGCCACACCGAGTTCGGCGAACTCATGCATGCGCTTGGTGCGTATCTGCAATTCCACCAGGTGTCCCTTCGGCCCGATGATCGCAGAATGCAGCGACTGGTAGCCGTTATGCTTGGGTATGGAGATATAGTCCTTGAAATGTTGAGGTATGGGAGGATACTTCTGGGTGATGAAACCGTAAACTGCAAAACAGTCGGCAATACGCTCCGTATCGACGATCACCCTGATGCCGTAGAGATCATGAATATCCTCGAAGGTCTTGTTCTTGGTCCGCATCTTGTTGTAGATCGAAAACAGGTGCTTCGCCCTTCCCTGCACTTCGACCTTGAAACCCTGTTTTTCGAGATCGGCCTTGATCGGCTGAATCATCTTGTTCAGGTAACTGACCCTGTCCGCCCTGCTCAGTCGAACCTTCTGCGAAAGAAACTCGAACATTTCCGGATCGATATATTTCAGCGCGAGGTTTTCGAATTCGACTTTCATTTTACCGAGACCGAACCGGTGAGCGAGCGGTGCGTAGATATCCCTCGTTTCGAGGGCAATCCTCAGGCGGCGGTGCTCGGGCAGGGAATCCAGAGTCCTCATATTGTGCAGGCGGTCGCAGAACTTGATGAGGATGACCCTGATATCCCTGACCATCGAAAGCAGCATTTTGCGGAACCCTTCCGCCTGCGTGGTTTCACGGTTGATCGTAATTCCGGAGATTTTCGTGAGTCCCTCGACAATATCGGCCACTTCGGCACCGAGTTCTGCTGCGAGGTCCTCATATGTATAGCCGCTGTCCTCGATAACGTCATGGAGCAGGGCTGCCGCCACCGAAACGCCGTCGAGAGGAAGTTCGGTGAGCAGGATGGTGGCGACTTCGACCGGGTGGTAGAAAAACGGCTCCCCCGAAGCCCGCTTTTCACCTTCGTGAGCGCGATAGCACATGAAAAACGCCCGCTGGATCAGCGATTCGTCATAGTTCTTAAGGTTCCGCCGGGAAAGCTGCAGTATCTCGTGAAGCTTGCCGTAATGCTCTTTCTCTATCTGGGCTAACATCGCTCAAAAAGTCCTTGAAAATGGTAAATGGCCGGAGCCGCTCGTGTTTACAGGAATTATAATGTTATTTATCCTCAAAAAAACAAATTGACCGGCAAATTCATGACTGTTCCCCTGACGGCATTTTCTGCAGCGCCTGCTCGAGCTTCGTGATCTCGTCGCGCAGGTATGCCGCTTTTTCATACTCCATCTGCAGGGCCGCCTCGTACATTTCCACCCTCATCTCTTCAGCCATGACATGCCCCTCCTCGGGTGTAATCGAATCGAGCACACCGGCAAGGAGCCTTTCGGATTTCGGTTCGAGGCCGAAACGCTTCCTGCGGAAACGCTCTTCCGCATCGGCAACGCTCGTGGTATCGAGAACCTGGTCTACCGATTTGATGATGGAACGCGGAACGATGCCGTGCTCTTCGTTATACTGCTGCTGGATTCTGCGCCTCCTTTCGGTTTCGTCGAGTACTTCCCTGATCGAGCGGGTCACCTTGTCGGCGTAGAGCAGGACGAACCCTTCGACGTTGCGGGCCGCCCTGCCTGCGATCTGCATGAGGGAGCGGGTATTGCGCAGGAATCCTTCCTTGTCCGCATCAAGGATTGCCACGAGCGATACTTCCGGCAGATCGAGGCCTTCGCGCAGGAGGTTCACGCCCACAAGCACGTCGATCTCCCCTACCCTGAGTTCCCTGAGGATCTGCATGCGCTCGAGGCTCTTGATCTCGGAATGCAGGTAACGGGAACGGATGCCCGCCTTTCTGAAGAAATCGTGCAGGTCTTCGGCCATTCGTTTTGTCATGGTCATCACAAGCGCCTTGTGCCCTCTGGAGCAATGCCTGCGGATCTCCCCGAGCAGGTTGTCGATCTGCCCCCTGACAGGCCGCATCTCAACGACGGGGTCGAGAAGACCCGTTGGCCGTACAAGCTGCTCGACAACGACCCCTCCTGACCTCAAGAGCTCGTAATCACCCGGTGTGGCGCTTATGCAGACAGTCTGGGGCACGATTTCCTCGAACTCGTCGAAACGCAGCGGACGATTGTCGAGCGCAGAAGGAAGCCTGAAACCGTAGTCGACCAGAATAGTTTTACGTGAACGGTCACCCCCGTACATACCCCGTATCTGCGGAAGGGTAACGTGCGACTCGTCGATGACGACGAGATAGTCCTTCGGAAAGTAATCGAGAAGGCAATAGGGACGTTCCCCCGGATTCCGGCCTGAAATATGACGGGAATAATTCTCGATGCCGGAACAGTAGCCGAGCTCTTTAATCATTTCGAGATCGTAGCGAGTCCTTTCCTCGAGTCTTCGGGCCTCGAGCATCCTGTTGTCCGCCCGGAGAAGATTAAGCCTCCCGGCAAGCTCGTTTTCGATCGCCAGCATCGCCGTTTTCATTTTCTCGTCTTCCGCGACAAACTGCCTGGCCGGATAGACAAACGCATACTCCTCGACACCGAAAATTTCGCCCGTGTTGATGTCGAAGGTATGCAGGCTTTCGATTTCGCTGCCGAAAAACTCTATCCTGACAGCAAGTTCCTCGTGTGCGGGCACAAGATCGATGATATCTCCCCGTACCCTGAACTTGCCCGGCCCGGGCTGGACATCGTCCCGCAGATAGTGCAACGCAACGAGTTCCCTGAGAAAAAGATCGCGGTCTTTTTCCATGCCCGGCCGAAGCTCGATGATCTGGGCTTTCCAGTCTTCCGGAGAGCCGAGTCCATATATGCTGCTTACCGAACTGACAACGATGACATCCTTGCGGCCGCTGAGAAGCGAACTGGTTGCCTTGAGGCGCAACCGCTCTATCTCGCTGTTGATGCGCATGTCCTTGGCGATGTATTTGTCAAGGGTGGGCAGGTAGGCTTCTGGCTGGTAGAAATCGTAGTAACTGATGAAATATTCGACGGCGTTATCCGGAAAAAACTGCTTGAACTCACCGTAAAGCTGCGCGGCGAGCGTCTTGTTGTGGCTCATCACGAGAACCGGCTTGTTCACCTCCGCAATGACGTTCGAAATGGTAAAGGTCTTGCCGGATCCGGTCACACCGAGAAGTGTCTGGTAAGGGGTGCCCTCCAGAACTCCCGCCGTGAGCGCACGGATTGCTTTCGGCTGGTCCCCTGTGGGACGGTATGGGCTGACGAGCCTGAAAGACCTGCCGGCACCTGGACGAATGGACAAAGTTCAATCTCCTTTCTGTTGTTTTTTCTCTCGCGCCGGATGTATCCGGACGCTAAAAAAACTGTTAATGCCTTCTGTTAGTTCTATCATGAATACCCGAAACATCTGCGCTCCAGATGCAGGATAATATCGGTTGCAATTATGCGGTTAATATTTCATTATTAATATCTTTTTCCCGAAAACCGGCATCTTCGGCTGATACCCGCGGGAACACGTTCCCCGAAGCGGAATCCCGGAGTGATTTTTTCAGACAATCCGTCTCTATGCACATGATGAACCAGACAAATACCTCCACATACACGACCGTTGAAGGCGACTCCCTCCATACAAGGATCTATACCCTGCCGAACGGCCTTACGGTCTATATGAGCCCCTACAGCGACGAACCCAGAATCTACACATCCATCGCCGTCAGGGCGGGGAGCAAGAACGACCCTGCCGAGACGACCGGCCTTGCGCATTACCTGGAACACATGCTTTTCAAGGGAACCGACGCTATCGGATCGCTCGACTATGAAAAGGAACACACTGCGCTCGAGAAAATCACCGAGCTGTACGAAGAGTACCGTTCCACCGCCGATTCCGAGAAAAGGGCGGCAATCTACCGCGATATCGACAGCATCTCGAATGCCGCGGCAAGTTATACCATCCCGAACGAATACGACAAGATCCTCAACTCCATAGGTGCCCAGGGCACCAATGCCTATACCTGGGTCGAACAGACCGTCTACATCAACGACATTCCTTCGAACAAGCTGGACCAGTGGCTCACCATCGAAGCCGAGAGGTTCCGCAATCCCGTCATGAGACTGTTCCATACCGAGCTTGAGACTGTTTACGAGGAAAAAAACATGACCATTGACAGCGACAGCAGGAAAATCTGGGAAAACCTCTTCGCCGGGCTCTTCAGGAAACATACGTACGGCACCCAGACAACGATCGGCAAGGCCGAACATCTCAAGAACCCGTCCATTAAAAACGTCATCGACTATTACAGGAGATATTACGTTCCGAACAACATGGCGCTCTGCATCGCGGGCGATTTCGATCCCGATGAAACCATCCGGCTTATCGAAGAGAAATTTTCGATCCTGGAACCAAAGGAAATCCCTTCGTTCACTCCCGCTCTCGAGGAGCCCATCGATGAACCGGTGGAAATAAGGGTCAGCGGTCCCGAAGCCGAAGAGCTGGTCATCGGATTCAGGTTCTGCGGTATCAACAGCGAAGAGGCCGATTACCTCACCATGATCGACAAGGTACTCTACAACCAGACGGCTGGACTCATCGACCTGAACCTGAACCAGGAGCAGAAAGTGCTCGATGCCGGTTCGATGCTCGTCATGATGAAGGATTATTCTGCCCACATGCTGAGTGCAAAACCAAGGGAAGGCCAGAGCCTTGAAGAAGTGAAGGAGCTCCTTCTCGACCAGCTCGAAGAGCTGAAAAAGGGCAATTTCCCCGAGTGGCTGCCCGAAGCCATCATCAACGATCTGAAAATCGAGCAGCTCAAACTTTACGAAAGCAACAAGGGTCGGGTCGAGGCGTTCGTCGATGCGTTCATCTGGGGAATGCCCTGGAAAAACTATGCCAGCCAGATAGAGCGCCTCGGCAGGATAACCAGGGAAGAGCTGGTGGCGTTCGCACGAAACCACTACAACCGCAACTACGTGGCGGTCTTCAAGGAACACGGCACGGCCGAAAGCGAAATGAAAATCCAGAAGCCGCCCATCACCCCGCTCAAGGTGAACAGGAACACTTCATCCGAATTCGCGGAAAAAATCCTCGCACAGCAATCCCGGCCAACGGAACCCTCTTTTATCGATTACAGAAAGGATATCGGCTTTTTCGACATCAATCCTTCAGTTACGCTGCACTACCTGCAGAACACGGAAAACGAGCTCTTCTCGCTCTACTACGTTTTCGATGCGGGAAAAAACCACTCAAGGAAACTGGACCCCGCCCTGGACTACCTCTCCTACCTCGGCACGGAGCAGCTCGGCCCGGCGGAATTCAGCCAGGCGATGTACAGGATAGGGGCGAGCTTCACGGCATTCACCTCGGACTCTTATGTCTACCTGAAACTGTCCGGACTCCGGAAGCATGCGCGGGAAGCACTTGAGCTCCTCGAAACGCTGCTCGTTTCCCCACAGCCCGACGATGAGGCTCTCGAAAAACTGAAAGCGGGCCTGATGAAGGAACGGGCGGATGCGAAGCTTTCGAAGAAAAAAATCCTGTTCGAAGCAATGGCCAGTTACGGCAAATACGGCCCATCTTCACCCTTCACGAACGTCCTCGGCAACAGCGAACTCGAAAAACTCACTGCAGGGGAGCTTCTCATGGAGATCAGCGAACTGCTGCAATACAGGCACAGAGTGCTCTATTATGGTCCTTCTCCTGCCGAAGAGCTCCTTGAGCTTCTCCGCACTGTCCGCCACTACCCCGCTTCCTTCATAACACCTCCGGATCCGGACGTCTTCAGGGAAGCCGAACAGGAAGAAAACCTGGTCTATCTGGCGGACTACGACATGACGCAGGCTGAAGTCATTCTTCTCACCAGGGATGAACCCTACGATCCGTCACGCCTGCCGATCATAACCCTCTTCAATGAATATTACGGGGGCGGCATGTCCTCGGTTGTCTTCCAGGAGCTCCGCGAGGCGAAAGCCCTGGCCTATTCGGTTTTTTCAGTCTACAGGACACCCAAGAGGAAACAGGACCACAACTACATTTTCAGCTATATCGGAACCCAGGCGGACAAGCTCCCTGAAGCGCTCGATGGAATCAGCGGACTGCTGGACAACCTTCCGGAATCCCCGGAACTGTTCGCTTCGGCCCGAAACGGCATCCTGCAGAAAATCGCTTCCGAAAGACTGACGAAAACCGAGGTGCTTTTCAATTATGAAGAGGCAATGAGGCTCGGGCATAGCCATGACTACCGTGAGGATATCTACCGGGAAACCGCCCGAATGAGCTTCGGTGACATTGAAGAGTTCCACCTGAGGCATCTCAGGGGAAGAAAACACGTACTCCTCGTGCTCGGCAAGCTGGAAAACCTTGACAGGACAATGCTCTCCCGTTACGGCAAGGTAAGGGAGCTCGGCCTCGAAGATATTTTCGGCTACTGAACAGGAGCCGGATAACACAGCACCCGGAAAACAGGATGGTTTGCATATCCTGAAAACGGCGAACACAGCGATACTGCAATGAAAATTCTCGACCGTTACATTTTCAACCAGTTCATCAGAACATTCCTTTTCACCTCCATCGCTTTCGTGTTTCTTTTCATCATCATCACGATGATGGAAAATCTCGGAAAACTGATGGACAGTAAAATGAACCTGTTTGAAATAGCTCATTACTATGCCCTGATGATTCCGTCAACCCTTATCGTGACCTCACCGGTCTGCGCACTGTTGTCGTCCATCCTCGTGGCAGGAAGGCTCTCCTTCTCGAGTGAACTGCCTGCAATCCGTTCCGCCGGTGTCAGCATGAAGCAGTTCCTTGTGCCGTTTTCAGCCGGAGGGGCGCTTATTTTCGCATTCAATCTCTTCAACGCCTGCTGGCTCTCGCCTGCAGCCTACAGCTGGACAGCAGGTTTCGAAAAGCGTTTCCCCATCAGCTCACGCTCCTCTTCGCAGAACATCAACATCCATATCCTCGAACCCGGAAACCGCATTGTTTCAATCGGCATTCTCGAAAATAACAGCCAGACCCCGAAAAAGGTCTCCATCGAAGAGTTCAGCGATGTATCCCTCCGGTCCCGCGCTGATGCCGATTCGATGAACTACGACAGAAAAAGCGGAAAATGGATTTTGAAAAACGTTACGACAAGAACATTCAGCGGCGAAAGTGAAGTTTTCACCCGTGAGCAATCAAGACCAGTGAAACTTTCTTTTTCCCCCCGATCCCTCTATGAACTGAACCTGAAGCCTGACGAAATGAACATAACCAGTCATTCCCGCTACCTGAAGGAAAAACAGCAGGCCGGATTCTCGGGGCTGGAAAAGTCAATCGTCCAATTCCATACGAAGCTTTCCATGCCTCTCGCCTCCTTTATCATCATTTTCATCGGCGTACCGATCTCCTCCAGAAAAAAACGGGGAGGACTTGCTTCCGAAATCGGCATCACCCTTTTCATTGGGTTCATTTTCCTGGGCATGCAGAAAGTCATCGCCATCGCCGGCTACCAGGGAGCCTTGAATCCGGTGCTTGCCGCATGGCTGCCTGACATCATCTTTGTTGCGGCAGGGTACGGCATTTTCAGGATCGCTTCGGAGTGAACTGCATGGAACTGCGCGAACAACCCGTGATCGTGCTCATGACCGATTTCGGACTCGATGACACCTTTGTCGGCCAGATGAAAGGGGTCATCCTTTCGATAGCCCCTCACGCAAGAATCATTGATCTCACCCATGCCGTTTCACCTCAGAATATCGCGCAGGGAGCGTTCATCCTGGGAAAATCGGTTCCATTTTTTCCCGACGGCTCCATTGTCGTCGCCGTTGTCGATCCCGGAGTCGGAACATCACGCTGCGCCATTGCGGTTGAAACGGCAAAACACATCTACGTGGCACCCGATAACGGGCTCCTTGCAGCCGTCTTTCTGCAGGAAGACGTGAAAAGCTGTGTAAGGATCACCGAAACCCGCTTCATGCTCCCGTCGTCAAGCACCACCTTTCACGGAAGAGATCTCTTTTCGCCGGTCGCGGCCCATCTTGCCTCCGGAGTTGCCGTTTCCGGCCTCGGCTGCGCCATCGCTCCCGGAGCTTGCACGATGATCTCCCTGCCGGCATGCACGCTTTCGGATGACGGTCGCACCATGGAAGGAGTTGTCATCTACGCCGATCATTTCGGAAACCTCGTGACATCGATCGAAGCGGAAATGCTCGATGAACCTGAAAGATGGGAAGTGGTATTCGGCAATGCATACAGGCTGCCTCTTTCGCTGACCTACGGCAGTACGGCTGAGGGAAAGCCGCTCGCTTACCGGGGAAGCAGCGGCACGATTGAAATCGCAGTGAGAAACGGAAACGGGGCGAAAACCCTTGGATTGAAACCCGGAGAACCCGTCATGCTGAAAAAAAGGTGAGGGTCTTCAACTCCCGATATACTCCTTGAGGATTTTGCTGTATGCGGACTGCCTGAGCCTCCTTATTGCTTTTTCCTTGATCTGCCGGACCCGCTCTCTGGTAAGCTTGAATTTTTCGCCGATCTCCTCCAGCGTCAGGGGGTTGTCCATCCCGATCCCGAAATAGGATTTTATCACGTCGGCCTCCCTTGGTGCAAGCACGGAAAGGGAACGCTCCACTTCAAGCGTGAGTGAATCACGGTTCAGGCCATGGTCAGGAAGATGGCCATCGTTCTGAAGCACGTCGAGCAACCTGTTGTCATCACCCTGCGCGAACGGTGCATCGACGGAAACATGTCTTCCTGCGATTTTCAGCGTGTCGGCGACATCCTGGGAATCCATGTCGAGAAGGGTTGCTAACTCGCGTGTATTCGGATCGCGTTCATACTCCTGCTCGAGCTGGCTGTATGCCTTGCTGATCTTGTTGAGCGTGCCCACCCGGTTCAGCGGAAGGCGCACGATCCTTGACTGTTCGGCAAGTGCCTGGAGGATAGACTGGCGGATCCACCAGACTGCGTAAGAGATGAACTTGAAGCCGCGCGTCTCGTCAAAACGTTTTGCCGCCTTGATAAGGCCGAGGTTTCCCTCGTTGATGAGATCGCCGAGTGTCAGTCCCTGATTCTGGTACTGCTTGGCCACCGAAACCACGAAACGAAGGTTGCCCTTGATGAGTTTGTCCAGCGCCCGCTTGGCCCGCTTGTATTCCGGCGTGTCTACCGGCATGTCGAAACCGTCCTTGATTGCCTTTGTCAGACGAACCTCGTCTTCAGCGGTCAGAAGATCGTATTTGCCTATCTCCTGCAGGTAACGGTCAAGGGAAAGACTTTCGCGGTTTGTTATCTGCTTGCTTATTTTCAGCTGTCTCATGTATAGCGTCTCCTTGCGAACTTCATCGGTTGTATCCTTTCTGCCAGCCGTGGACCGGAAAAATCGGAAGTTATCATTAAATACAGTTTTTTCCCAAAACAGAAATTTCAGGAACAGGGATCAGTGTTGATCTGAAACCCGTTCCTTCCGGCCGGATATTCACTCTTCGAGAACAGCAAGATTATTGCAGAGCTTTTCAAGGTTGCCTTCCGCTTCCCGAAGCTTTTCCCGTTCCTTTTCGACCACTTCGGCCGGAGCATTGTCAGCAAATCCACTGTTGGAAAGTTTCCTCCTCACGGAATCGGCATACGCGGTAATATTCGCGATTTCCTTTTTCAGCCTCCCGCGTTCTTTTTCGAACGATATTAAACCCTCAAGCTGCAGGAAAAGTTCATTGCCCTCGACAACCGACCCGGCGGCATGGGCCGGTCTCGGTTCGTCAATGAGAAACTCCACCGTACAACTGGTCATGGCGGAAATGACCTGGGAATTCGCATCGAGCTCCTCGAGCACTGCCGGACCCGATGACCTGATCTGCAGGGTCGCCTTCCTGCCGGCGGGTACAGCGAACAGCGATCGTACGCTCCTTACCTCGGAAATAATCTGCCTGGGCAGGAATTTCAGGCCCAGCTCAGCCTCTGTCCATGAAACTTCCGCTTCGGGCATTACCGCAAGCGCGATGCTTTCCGTATCGGGTCGCCGCATGATATGATGCCAGATCTCGTCGGTAATGAAGGGCATGACAGGATGCAGGGCCTTGAGAAACCCTTCGAGAATGGATACCGCCAGAGCGACCGCGCGACGGGCCTGTTCAGGAACCATACCTTCCGCATCCTTTGCCTTCAGAGACTCGAGGTACCAGTCGCAGTACTCTCCCCAGAAAAAGTCATAGAGGTTCCTGACGATATCGTTGATCCTGAATTGCCCGAATGAAACATGGTACCTGTCGATCATGGCATGGTACTTCGCCGTGACGGCCCACTCTTCGGCAAAGGTGTAAGCTTCGGAGGAAGGCGAAAATCCTTTGTAGAAAGCTTCGAAATCATCCGGAGAGATGAAATGCTTCTCGCGAAGCATGAAAACGAACCGGGATGCATTCCAGATTTTGGTTGCAAAATTCCTGCCAAGTTCACATTTCTCCTCGCCGAACAGCACGTCCTGTCCAAGCGGGGCGATGTAGATGATGGTGAAGCGCAGGGCGTCTGTACCGTAGGTGTCCATGACCCTGAGGGGATCAGGCGAGTTGCCGAGGGACTTTGAAAGCTTGCGCCCTTTCATGTCCCTGATGATGCTGGTGAAATAAACGTTGCGGAACGGCACATCCCCCCTGAAGTACAGGCCTGCCATAATCATCCTTGCAACCCAGAAGAAAATGATGTCCGGTCCGGTCACCAGGGTATCGGTCGGATAGAAGGTCTCCAGATCCTCGTTCTCTTTATGCGTTCCGGTCCACCGGAGCGTCGTGAGCGGCCAGAGCCAGGACGAAAACCAGGTGTCGAGCACGTCCTCGTCCTGGACAAGCTTGTCGCTGCCTGCAAGGTGGCAGGCCTCCTCGTAACTCGAGGCAACCCAGACGTTGCCTTCGGGATCATACCAGGCGGGGATTCGGTGGCCCCACCAGAGCTGGCGTGAAATGCACCAGTCCCGGATGTTCTCCATCCAGTGACGGTAGGTATTGATCCAGTGAGGCGGATGGAATCGGACATCCCCATCGTTGACCACCTGGAGGGCGCGTTCGGCGAGAGGCTTCATTTTCACGAACCACTGTTCCGAAAGATACGGCTCGATCACCACGTCCGCTCGTTCCGAGTAACCGACATTATGCTCGTATTCCTCGATCCTGACGACATGACCAAGCTCCTCGAGGTCCTGCATGATCTTTTCACGGGCATCGAAACGGTCCATGCCGCCGTAACCGCAGGTGTCGGTCATCCGCCCGTCCTTGCCGATCACGGAAAGAATGGGCAGATTGTGCCGCATGGCGACCTCATAGTCGTTGGCATCATGGGCAGGGGTGATTTTAAGGGCACCGGTTCCGAACTCGATATCGACATAATCGTCGGCGATTATCGGAATATGCCTCCCGGCTACCGGGACCACGGCAAGCTCACCGATGAGGTCACTGAAACGCGGATCGTTCGGATTGACCGCAATCGCGACATCGGCAAGGATGGTTTCCGGACGGACTGTGGCAATCGTGATGAAACGCCCGGGATGGTTCGCAAGGGCGTACTGCAGGTAATAAAGCTTGTCTTTGCGGGATTTCATGACAACTTCCTCGTCCGACAATGCGGTCTGGGAAACAGGGCACCAGTTGATGATGCGTGCGCCGCGGTAGATCAGCCCGTCACGGTAGAGGGTGATGAACGCGTGGATAACCGCTTTCGAAGCGCTGTCGTCCATCGTGAAAAGATTGCGCCTCCAGTCACACGATATGCCGAGACGCCTGAGCTGCCTGAGAATGAGGCCGCCATACTCGTCCCTCCACTGCCAGACCTGCTCGAGAAAATCCTTCCGTCCGAGGTCATGGCGGGTCAGCCCTTCTTTCCTGAGCTTCCGTTCCACCACGGTCTGCGTGGCTATGCCGGCATGGTCGGTGCCGGGAAGCCAGAGGGCCTCGCAGCCCTTCATGCGGCTGTAGCGGATGAAAATATCCTGTAGCGTATGGTTCAGGACATGTCCGAGCGTAAGACTGCCGGTCACGTTGGGCGGGGGCATGAGAACCGTGTAAGGTGCTTTCCCCTCGGCGATGGAACGGGAACTCTCGGCATGGAAGACCCCGAGCGCTTCCCAGTGTGAGCTTCTCCAACGCTCTTCTACGTCCTGGTGATTGTACGTCTTGTCAAGATTGAATGCTAGGGGCTGATCGCTCATGTTCGGTTAAAATCGTTTACGGCTGAGTTGGTGACTGAAAATAGGACGGCAACTGGTCATTCTGTCTTTTCAGGTATCGGGCGCTTCAGGAAAACCTGGTCGATGATACCGTAATCAAGCGCCTCTTTTGCGTTCATCCAGCGGTCCCGTTCCGAATCTTCCCGCACCTGCTGCACGGTTTTGCCCGTATGACCTGCAAGCAGTTCCTCGAGGAGCAGCCTGATTTTTTCGATTTCCCTGGCCTGGATGACGATATCGGTCTCCTGTCCCTGCACGCCGCCGGAAGGCTGGTGGATCATGATCCTCGAATGGGGAAGGGAAGCCCGCTTGCCTTTCGTGCCACTGGCAAGCAGGAACGCACCCATGCTGGCGGCCATGCCGACACAGACGGTCGAGACGTCGGGACGGATATACTGCATGGTGTCGTAAATGCCGAGACCGGCAGAAACGCTCCCGCCCGGGGAGTTTACATAGATATAGATGTCACGGTCGGGATCCTCCGACTCCAGAAAAATGAGCTGCGCCATGATAAGTCCTGCCACATGTTCGTCGATGCCGCTGCCGAGGAAAATGATGCGCTCGCGCAGAAGCCTCGAAAAAATATCGAACGCCCGTTCGCCCCGTCCGGATGTTTCTATGACCATCGGAACGAGATTGCTGGTGATAGCCTGATCTATCGCGCCTGAATACAGTTTTTTTGCATGATGCTCAAAACCGAAATTGATATTTGCCATAACCGTAGTGTCGTTTTGATTGAAAAATCTTTTTCCAGAGATACACGCATCTCCCTTCGATCAAGGGGCTTTTTCCCTCCTGCAGCTTGCTTGCGCCTGTTACCGGGAAAACTTGTAAAATAAAGAGTGATAACAACAAATCAAGAATAACGGTTTCAATTAGCGAAAAAGGATGGTTTCCGGCAAGGAGGCAGGAAAGAAAAAATTCCGTCTTTCACTATATTGAATGTTTTGAAACAAAAACAGCCCTGAACATGCAGGTTCGCCTCATTTCGGTTACCGCGCCGCTCATCCGGGTGGACAGTCAGGAACTCACTCCCGAAGGCCTCATGGCTTACTGTGCGAGGGTATCGAGCCCCCACCAGGAAACCCCCGATTACGAAAAGCTGCTCGGCTACTGCATTGCAAAAAAACACTGGAGCGTTTTCGAGATGGCCGACATGACCGTCGAAATTGTGACTTCGAGGGCGATTTCCCCGCAGATACTGCGCCACAGAAGTTTCCAGTTCCAGGAATTTTCGCAGCGCTATGCCAGGGCTCAGGAAATAGAGCATTACGAACCAAGGGGACAGGACAGCAATAACAGGCAGAACTCGCTCGAAAACCTCGACGATGTCACGATAGCCTGGTTCGAAAAGGCACAGAAGGAAGTTGCCGTGCTTGCCCTGGAACGGTACAATGCCGCACTTGAAAAAGGCATCGCGAAGGAATGCGCCAGAGTGCTGCTCCCCCTCGGAACGCGCACGAAGCTGTATATGAAAGGTTCAGTGAGAAGCTGGATACACTACCTCGAAGTGAGGACCGACAGAAGCACTCAGAAGGAGCACAGGGATATCGCTCTCGAAATACAGAAAGTCTTCATGGAGCAGTTCCCGGTGACCTCGGCCGCACTTGGCTGGGGGTAAAATCCGGCGTCAGCCCCTCAGCATTCCGAGAATACTGACAAGCTGCTTTTTCAGCTCCTTGCGGTCGACGATGCAGTCGATGAAACCGTGCTCGATGAGGAATTCAGCGCGCTGAAAACCTTCCGGCAGGTCTCTTTTGATGGTATCCCTGATCACCCTCGGACCGGCGAAACCGATGAGCGCTTTCGGTTCGCTGATGTTGATATCGCCAAGCATGGCGAAGGATGCGCTGATCCCGCCCATTGTTGGATCGGTCAGGAGGGAGATGAACGGCAGCTTGCGTTCGGCCAGAAGGGTAAGCCGGGCTGATGTCTTGGCCATCTGCATGAGGCTGAACGCACCTTCCATCATACGGGCCCCTCCTGATTGCGAGATCACCAGGAGAGGTGCATTGAGTTCGAGCGATTTATTTACCGCCCTTGCCACCTTTTCGCCGACGACCGAACCCATCGAACCACCGATAAAACCGAAATCCATCGCGGAAATCACAAGCGGGCTGGCGCCGCACTGACCGTAAGCATTCCGGCATGCCTCGGTTTTGCCGCTTTTTTCGATGATATCGTGAACCCTGTCAGGGTAATGTTTTGTGTCGGTGAATGAGAGCGGGTCCGCTGTCCGCAGATTATCGGCGAACTCATCGTAGCGCTCTTCGTCGAAAAGAATCGAAAAATACCGGTACGGTGATATCCTGAAATGATGGCCGCACTGCATGCATGTATAACAGTGGTCTTCAAGCTGCCTGCGGTGCAGCATGGCGCCGCACGCATTGCATTTCGACCACAATCCTTCCGGCATATCCCGTTTGTCGGTGGTACGTATGGAAGGCTTTACCCGCTTGAACCAGACCATTTCTCTCTATCAGGACTAAAAGGTTTTCGAATGCTCAAGATATGAACTGCACAGGAGATCTCAAAAGCAGCCGCAACAATGCGTGAATGAATGTTCCCGGAAGGATGGAACACCCCTTCTTCCCGCTCCGTTACAGCAGAGTCCGGTTATTTCATCTGCCCCAGTCATTATTGAGCACAACTTTTTTGTATTTTGACACACCAGTCATGACGGAAACGTCATTGAGATCAACACCATGAACCTTTACCTTGTGAACAGCCCGGAAAAAATGAATATCCTTGTCTGTAACGATGACGGTATAGAAGGCGAAGGACTTCATGTCCTCGCGGGAGCCATGAAAAAGTTGGGCAGGGTGACTGTCGTCGCTCCTGCAGAACCGCACAGCGGAATGAGCCATGCCATGACCCTCGGCGTTCCCCTGAGAATAAGGAAATATTCGAGAAACAACCGCTTTTTCGGTTACACGGTCTCCGGCACTCCGGTCGACTGCATCAAGGTGGCCCTGAGCTATATCCTCCCCTGCAAGCCCGACCTCATCGTCTCGGGCATCAATTACGGCAGCAACACCGCGACGAACGTGCTGTATTCCGGAACGGTTGCTGCTGCACTCGAAGGGGCTCTGCAGGGAATCGCATCCCTTGCGTTTTCACTGGCGACGTATGAAAACGCCGATTTCACCTTCGCCGGGAAATTCGCACGCCGGCTCGCAAAAAAAGTGCTTGTCGAAGGGCTTCCGCCGGATACCGTGCTTTCGGTCAACATCCCGAATGTTCCTGAATCCCGAATCGCAGGAGTCGTCATCACCGAACAGGGGCGTTCCCGCTGGGCGGAAAGCGCCATCGAGCGCAACGACATGTACGGCAACCCCTATTACTGGCTGAACGGCACACTGACGTTGCTGGACCATGAAATAGAGAGGGACGAATTCGCCGTCAGAGGCAATTACGTTTCAGTCACCCCGCTTTCGTGCGACCTGACGAATCACGGTTTTATCGGCACCCTGAAAAACTGGAAACTGCAGAAATAACAAGTGAACACCTTTCTTCTCGATTACAGAACTATCCTGACCCCCCGGAAAGGTTTTTCGAAACTTTTCCGGGATTACACAGGCGATGGCCATGAGCACTCGGAACTGATTTCGGAATGTTTCCATCTCGACAGCCAGCGCGAAGCGGATTATTACCGGCAGCTTGGCCTGCTCGGTTCGAGGACATTCCGGAGGGAAACCCTCGTGAGTATCCTGAAAAGGCAGAACACCCGTTTCGGCTGCTCGGATATCCATCTCCGGGAGATCGAAAAGCTCAGTTCTCCCCAGTGCATGGCGGTGGTCACCGGCCAGCAGCTCGGCCTTTTCACCGGACCGCTCTATACCGTCTATAAAGCCATCAGCGCCATCATTTTCGCCGAGCGCCAGAAAGAGATGTTTCCTGAATATGATTTCGTGCCGATCTTCTGGCTCGAAGGGGAAGATCATGATATCGAAGAATCCGCACATACCGCTGTTTTTGCCGACAACAGGCTGGTGCATTTCAACCCTGAAACCGATCGGCGGGCTCAGGACCAGATGGTCGCAACGACCTGCTTCGGCCTTGAAATAGAGAGGACGCTTTCGGAATACCTCGCTCTCCTGCCAGACACCA
This sequence comes from Chlorobiaceae bacterium, assembly GCA_013335405.1. Classification (GTDB taxonomy): domain Bacteria; phylum Bacteroidota; class Chlorobiia; order Chlorobiales; family Chlorobiaceae; genus Chlorobium. The sequence goes on along the minus strand of JAAXVR010000001.1, from coordinate 78,692 downwards.
TCCACAAGGATAAGGTCACGGAAATCCTCACCGGATGCTATCAGATGGGCAGTACCTACGAGATGAGCTTCGCGCGAACCATGATGAAACTCTTCCATGACCAGCCACTTGTCCTGCTCTCAAGCCTTGACCCCGATTTCAAACAGCTCTCCTCCGCTGTTTTCATGAAGGAAATAGAAACATCTCCGGCATCATCCTACAATGTCATCGAACAGAGTTCCCGTATGGAAAACCTCGGTTATGCGGCCCAGGCGAAACCGAGAACAGTCAACATGTTCTACATCAACCACCTCGGCCAGCGGCAGAAAATCGAGCATCCATCCGAAGACGTTTTCACGATAACACCGGATAAACATCGATATTCAAAACACCAGATGCTTGAACTCTGCCAGGACCACCCCGAAAGGTTCAGCCCCAACGTCATCCTTCGACCGATCGTGCAGGACTATGTCCTTCCCACCTTCGCCTGCATCGCCGGCCCTGGAGAAATAAGCTACCTCGCCCAGTATCGCAAAAATTACGAACATTTCGGGCTCACCATGCCGTTCATCATCCCGAGGGGAAGTTTCACGCTTGTCGAACCGAAAATAAGCAGAATCATGGACAAGCTGCTCAAGGTTATCGGAAAACCGGGATTTTCCCGAAAACAGATCTATCATGCTGTTTTCCATGATCTTCAGCAACTGAAGAAAAATGCGGTGGGTATTGCTGAAAACTCGGAACTCGACGCGCTTTTCAGAGAAACCAGAGAAAAAATAAGAAGTGCGCTGGCGGCCCTCGGCCCTTCGATTTCCAAACTCGATCCCACACTCGAGCCGTTTCTCGAGGCATCGACGGTTCAGGGGGAAAAAATTGTCGAAGGAATCGAGCAGAAAGTCTGGAAAGCCAGCAGAAGAAAGCATGAGGAGCTTCTCGAACAGATACAGAAGGCCGAAATTGCGCTGTTCCCGGAAGGCTTGCCCCAGGAACGGCTTGTCAATATCTTTTACTTTCTGAACAAATACGGCATGGAGCTTATCGGCACCCTGAAAAACTTGCTTGCAGGGCACTCAACGGAAGAACATATCATCGTCGAGCTTTAGGTGACGGCGATCAGCCGCAGACCAGGTCGTCAGCCTCTTTCTGAAGCAGATGACAGCAGCTGCAAACAAGCTTGCGCAGTTCTTCGGGTTTCGCATCCTCGCCGCAGAGTGTCTTGACGGCCTCCTTGATCTCCTGGCGGTACGGTCTGCTTTTCGGAGACAGAATACCCCGTTTTTTATGGATATACTGGGAGATAGCCGCAGGTGTCACCCCGAGCTTCTTCGCCGCCTGGGACTGGGTCATCCCGCTTTTGACCAGCTCGATAGCCATGTCCGCTCTTATCTGCGGCAGATAGTACCATACTGCTTTCTCACAGGGAAATATCACGATATCGGTTTTTTTAAGGTTAACGTCGGTCTTCGAAACAGTCGAACGAATGAAGCATTCAATAAAATCTATCGCAAGCTGGACGGTTTTTCTGCTCATGCTCATACAACTGGTTCCCCTGAACCGGTTCAATCCCCCTGTAACCAGGGATATCCCCGCTGAAGCCTCAGTGAAACGGGCACTGAAAAAAGCCTGTTACGACTGCCATTCCTGCGAGACGAAATGGCAGGGCATCGCCTATATCGCACCCTTCTCATGGCTGGCTTCCCGCACCGTCAATGCGGGAAGGAACACCATCAATTTTTCGGCCTGGAACCAACGTTCAGGCGAGAAATACCTGGAAGGTCGCGGGAAGTTGTCCGTTTTTTTTTCACAACGCAGCAACCACTACCCGCACTACTATCTGTTGAATCCGGCAGCAAAATTGTCAGCCGCAGAAAGCGATACGGTATCCGCATGGCTTGGCAGATTCGAGAAAGAACAACAGGCCCGAATTAAAAATTCAGAATATAGCCGTCAGGATAAAACCCTCTGATGATCTCCACCACTTTTTCCGGGTCATCCTCCAGGTAGATGAACCCGAGATCATCCTCGCTGATGTACCCGTTCTGCTTCATCATGGTTTCCCGAATCCAGCGGTAAAAGCCTTCCCAGTAACTCCTGCCCATCAGTATGACAGGAAACCTTTCGCTTTTTCCCGTCTGGATGAGCGTGACAGCTTCAGAAACTTCGTCGAGCGTGCCGAAACCGCCGGGCAATGCGATGAACGCCTGTGCATATTTGACGAACATCACCTTGCGGACGAAAAAATACTGGAAGCTCACCAGCTTGTCGTGATCGATATACTTGTTTGGGGACTGCTGGTTGGGCAGCTTGATGTTGAAGCCTATCGAAACCCCGCCCGCCCCCTGCGCCCCCCTGTTCGCCGCTTCCATGACACCCGGACCTCCGCCGGTTATCACCGAAAACCCCGCTTCGGCAAGCAGGCGCCCGATCTTTTCCGCAAGCAGGTATTCCGGACTTCCTTCATGCACCCGTGTCGAACCGAAAACCGTAACAGCGGGCTCCGCATCGGACATCGTTTCGAAACCGCTCACGAACTCTGCCATGATCTTGAACACCCGCCAGCCATCGACCATGAAATCACTTTCGCGGCCGGCTCCTGACGGATGCGGCAGGAGTTTCTGCGTTCCCTTGTTCGGGTTCTCCGGCTTCTGGCGGTAGATATCCATATTCACCTCTCGGAAAGAGGCCCTACAGTTCCAGGAAATTCCTGATTATTTTCTTCCCTTCAGCGGTCATGATCGATTCCGGATGGAATTGTACGCCATAGAGGCCGAGCTCTGCGGAATCCATTCCCATGATGACACCGTCACCGGTCCACGCCCTTACCGTCAGTGCCGCTGGCAGTGACGCACGTTCGACAATGAGCGAATGGTACCTCGTAGCTGTGAAAGGGTTCTCCACACCCCTGAAAATACCGCTCCCGTCATGGAAAATCAGCGATGTTTTCCCGTGCATGATGCTTGCAGCCCTGACGACGTTACCTCCCAGCGCCGCACCGATAGCCTGATGACCGAGACAAACGCCGAGAAGAGGTATACGGCCCTTGGCCGCATGGATGAGCGGAATCGAAATACCGGCATCCTCAGGCGTACCCGGCCCTGGTGATATGACAATCTTTTCAGGCGCCATACCGAGAACATCCTCGGCAGAGAGTTCATCGTTACGGCAAACCTCGACTTGATTTCCGGACTCCCCTATGTACTGTACAAGGTTATAGGTGAATGAGTCATAGTTATCGAGAACAAAAATCATGCGTTCCAGCTTGAAAACATTAGGTGAAAACTGCCTCCGGGCCAAACGTTCCGGCAATAAGCCTGAACAGCGATTCGTATGCGCCGCTCATGGAAACCTGACGGCGCTCCATGACCCTGCGTGCGGTTTCAACGGCTTTATCGGGGTCATAAGACTCAAGTCCCGAGCTTCCGCCCCATGAAAAAGAAGGTACTTCTTTCGGCGGAAAACCTCCACCGAAAATATTTGCAGCGGTCCCTACAACTGTTCCGGTATTGAACATTGAATTGATGGAGCATTTGCTGTGCTCTCCCATCAGAAGACCGAGGAACTGCAGTCCTGTTTCATGTTCCCGCCCGTTCACCATGATCCTTACTGAAGTGTAGTTGTTTTTCAGGTCGCTGGTGTTGGTACCGGCGCCAAGATTGCACCATGACGATATGTAGGAATGGCCGAGAAAACCGTCATGCTGCTTGTTGACGAATGGTTCGATGATGGAATCCTCGACTTCCCCGCCTGCCTTCGAAAAACTTCCGATCGAAACGTTGCTGTAGAGTTTCGCACCCGGCCTGACCCTCGAGCGGGGTGCAAGATAAACATTCTGCATGAGCACCGCCTGCGGCTCTGCAACAGCTCCCGCTCCAATCGCGACGAAACCGTCATCCGCATCGATGACAACGCCGGCCCGGACGACAGCTCCGGGTCCGACATAAACACAGGACGGATTGACGAGGACAGCCGAAGGGTGTATCTGGCCATCGATGCGTCCGAGTTCCAGCGTGCCGGCATCTTTGTGCAGTTCGTCGGTATGAAATGCAATCAGGTCCCACAGGTTTTCGACAACCCGGAAACCGGTAAGCTCCTGTGTTTTCAGAACACCGGCGAGGTATGAGGATTCAATCAAATCGGGGAGAGCGCCGGTTTCATCTGCGAGTATTCCCGACGGAACTCTCGCGAAAAGCAGGGTTCCATCCTGGAGATAGGCTTTCCCCGGCTCGAATGCACGTTCGCTCAACATCCGGCATCCCTCTTCGGAACAGATCATGCGCCCGTTGATCAGCAATACCTCGGATTCCCTGATCGTGTTGACAATGCATGAAGGGTTCTGTTCGGAAAAACAGGGTGCAAGACACCGGCGCAGATGGAAAGTCAGTTCAGAATCCCGACCTATTGCCTGCTCCATCTTCTCCCGCAGGGTTCTGAACCCTGTGGTGAGACTGTATACGGGTTTCAGGTTGACAAGAGGCTTCAATGCGCCAACCTTCGAATCTTCAAATAAAATGAGCTGCATACGTTTTCTGTCAGTTGAAACAGGTCTGACCGGAAGCGGGTTACTATCCCCACTCATATAATTAACGATCCTGAACTTCATTTCACAAACGAATATATGAAAACCACCCGGAAGAGCTCCACCATCTTCTGCAATAGAAGGCAAAGCGCTTGACCGTTCTCACTATTGCTGCCTGAGGTTCCGATGACGTTTATCAATAACGCTTCGCATCGTTCAGCGACAGCATCACCTTTTCTGCTGATATCCTGCACAAACGAGTGCGTTTGACGAACAGCAATAGTGCGAATCGGTTCTTTGGCGGCAACGGCTTCCGGGTAATGAAATACCGGGACAGATATCATAACCATGAGCAGTATCGGCCTCTTCGAGTCAGAACAACCGGCAGACTGCAAGAAAATGACAGGGGCTTCTATACGGGGGGTTATACGCCAGGGGCAAAGGATGAAGAGCACGGGAAGTCAGCAGTAAATTGTACGATGCGGATAAAAAAGAGTGGCGGGGTATCGGATACCGGGCAGTGAGAGCAGGGCGGAACGACAAAAGCAGGAAATGAGGAAAAGGGATATAACGATGTAAACGTTCATGAAAATAGAAAGAAGATGTTTACCTTTTACCGGGAGAAGGATGGCCGAAATATCCCCGAGAGCAGTACTGCCTTCTCCATTTCAGAAAGATCCCGACATTCGCGTACCCCCATTTACGACGGCAAGAGTCAACATAAAAAAAGATTGAAATGGATCGGCTTTCAAACAAGCACATGACATCCATCATTCTGGACAACATGAACGAAGCCGTTATTCTGCTCGACAGGGAGAACCTTGTCGAGATGATGAATGCTGCGGCCGAAAAGCTGACCGGCTGGCAAATCAGTGACGCTGAATTCCGCATGCTTGAAGTTGTCCTCAATCTTCCGCACCTGAAAAAAAAACCGGTTGCCGGGGATTGTTTGTCGAGATTCATTGCTGAAAAAACAAGCAACGGAATTGCTGAATTTGAGAGTGAAATATTCACCCGAAACGGAACCGCACTGCCTATCGCAGGGAAGATCATTCCATTCCGGCATGCGGACAAACCTGGCGGCTCACTCTTGATGTTCCACGAAACGAGCCGACCAAAATCAGCACCCTGCCTTCTCTGCTCCCTCTTCAATTCAATACCTGAGTCCCTGTTCCTCCTCGATCGCCAGGGTGTTATCCTCGAAGCCAACGACACTTTCGCTTCCCGGTTCGGCAGGCACCATGAAGATTGCATCGGGATTTCGGTGTATGATCTTTTTTCGCCTGAAAAAGCCAGGGAGCGAGAATTGAAAATCGAAGAGGTAGTGAGAACTGGCAAACGCGTCACGTTCGAAAGTGAAGACAAGGGGATATGGAGGGTTCACAATATTTCCCCGGTACTCGATGCAGAGGGCGAGGTCCGGCAGTTTGTCGTTTATTCCGTCGATATCACAGCCCTCAAAGAGGCCGGCGAAGAGTTGCTCAAGACACAGCGTTACCTTGACGCCGACTACCGCGCGATGCTGAAACTGCACGATATTTCCATGCTTTTTGTCCGCGAAGGCAACCTCGAGGAAATATTCAAGAAAGTGATCGATACCGCGATGGAAATCACCGGAGCCGACATGGGCAACATACGGCTTGTCGATCCGAAAACAGGCCATCTGAAAATTATCGAGCAGCGAGGATTCGAGCATCCGCTCAGGGAAGTCTGCGATTATTCGGACGTAGGAAGCTGCCTGTGCGATATGGCGCTGAAACGGAACCAGAGAATTGTTATCGAGGATATCACGAAATACCCGCTTGCGGACAACCGCACCGAGATCGAGGAACACATCACCGCAGGCGTAAAGTCTATCCAGTCAACGCCGCTGAAAAGCCGTAACGGTGAACTTCTCGGTATTCTGTCAGTCTATTTTCGCACCACCTGCACTGCCGACGAAAGGCTCTCCACCCTGCTCGAGCTGCTTGCCAACCAGACGGCGGATATCATCGAGCGGGCTGAGAAGGAAGAGGTGCTCCGTCAGAGCGAAGAACACCGCAGGCTCGCACAGGATGCTGCCAAATCCGGCTCATGGTGCTGGGACCTCACGACAAACAGAAGCGTCTGGTCCGAGGAGCTTTGGGCTCTGTACGGTCTGGAACAAGGAAGTTGTGAACCGTTGTACGAAACCTGGATTTCATCCATCCATCCCGACTACCGCGACCAGGTCGAACAAAAAGTGCAGGAAGCTGCACGGGAAGGAACCGAACTTCAGGTCGAGTGGCTTGTCAGGAACAATGAGGGCGGCGAACGCTGGATAATGTCGAGAGGGCGGCCAATCTGCAACGCCTCGGGAAAACCGGTAAAAATGATCGGTATCGTCATGGACGTCACCGACAGGAAAATGACCGAAAAACACCTGATTGAAAGCATCGAGAGGCATCGTTCACTGTTCAACAATACGCTGAACGGCGTCGCTTACTGCAGGATGATATTCGAGAATGGAGAGCCGGTCGACTTCGTGCATGAAGAGGTCAACTCGCAGTTTACCCTTCTTACCGGGCTTACGGATCTGGAAGGAAGGAAAGCATCGGAAGTCATACCCGGTTTGCGGGAAACAAATCCGGCGTTTTTCGAAAAGTTGGGAAAGGTCGTAACCACAGGAATTCCCGACCGCTTCGAAATGTATTTCGAGATGCTCGACATGTGGCTGGACATCATGGCATACAGGCATAAAGAGGGCTGTTTTGTCGCGTTGTTCGACGTGATCACCGAACGGAAAAAAACTGAAACGGCATTGCTGGAAAGCGAAAGGAAATTCCGTTCCATTACCGAACAGATGAGCGAAGTTGTATTCGTGATCGATTCCGCAGGAATGGTGACCTACGTTTCCGAAGCCGTCGAAAAAATGTTCGGATACAGGAACAAAGAGGAGGTTTCAGGACTCCCCTTTACCGAGTTCATTGCCGAACAAGAAATCACGAGGGCAATGGAAATTTTCAGAACTACCCTCGAAAATGAATCAGCAGACAGGGTCCTTGAAATTCAGCTCAAACGGAAAAACGGTTCTCATTTTTTCGGCGAAGTTCATATCCGCAACTACAGGGATTCGAAACTGCCTGGCGTCATTGGCCTCATCAGGGATGTCACCGAACGAAGAAACAATGAAAACAAACGCAGGGAGTACGAACAGATCCTGCTTGAAAGCCGCCAGTTTCTCCAGAGTATCTACGACGCCGTCAGCTATTCCATTTTTGTCATTGACGTCCTGCAAGGGGGAATTTTCCGGTTCAGGGGCATTAACAGGAACCATGAAATCAACACAGGGTTCAGCGATGATGAAGTGGCCGGAAAGACTCCTGAAGAACTTTTCGAACCGGAAACTGCAACAGTGATGAAACGGCATCTTGAATACTGTATAGAAAAAGGCAGGCCCGTTCAGACACTGGAACATCTGCCGATCAAGGGAAAAGACACCATCTGGGAAACGAACCTGACCCCCCTGCGCAATGACGCAGGGTATATTTACAGGATCATCGGCACCTCCTCCAACATCACGGAAAGAAAACTTGCCGAAGACGAACTGAAAAGGCTGAGCGTCGCCGTCCAGCAAAGCCCTGCCGTCGTCGTCATCACCGATCCCGAAGGAAATATCGAATACATCAACCCCACATTCACAAAACATACGGGATATACTCTCGATGAAGTGAAAGGCCAGAACCCGAGAGTGCTCCAGTCAGGGATGATGGCAAAGGAAGTATATGAAAACCTCTGGGAGACAATTCTGTCAGGGAATGTCTGGTATGGCGAGTTCCATAACAAAAAGAAAAACGGTGATCTCTACTGGGAGGAGGCCGTCGTTTCCGCAATCCGCAATGAAGAGGGTGCAATCACAAATTACGTCGCCGTAAAGGAAGATATCACCGAAAAGAAAAAACTCTGGTCCGATCTTGTCGCAGCCAAAGAAAAGGCGGAGGAAAGCGATCGGCTGAAAAGCGCATTCCTGGCAAACATCAGCCATGAAATCCGTACCCCGATGAACGGCATACTCGGTTTTTCCGAACTCCTGAAAGAGCCTCACCTTTCAGGAGAGGAACAACAGGAGTACATAGACCTGATACAGTTGAGCGGAGAAAGGATGCTCAGTCTCATCAACGACCTCATCGACATCTCCCGTATCGAAGCCGGGGAAACGATGCTCCAGATTGCACAGACTCCCATAAACGGACTGCTTCATGAACTGTTTGCCTTTTTCAAACCTCAGGCGGAAAACAGGGGATTGCAGCTGAATTGTATTACCGGCCTCCGGGACAGCGACTGCATCATCGAAACCGACAGTACGAAATTGAACCAGGTCATGACGAACCTGATCCAGAACGCCTTGAAATTCACTTCTGAGGGGCATATTGATTTCGGTTACGCAATACACGGCTCGACGATCGAATTCTTCGTCCGGGACACCGGAATCGGCATTCCGCCGGAAATGCAGGACCGGGTATTCGACCGCTTCAGGCAACTCGACAATTCGCTTACACGAAATCATGAAGGGTCGGGTCTGGGACTCTGCATATCAAGGGCTTACGTGGAAATGCTGGGAGGAACGATCAGGGTAGTTCCGGTTGAAGGACCAGGAAGCAGGTTCATTTTTACACTTCCGTATAACCCGCCGAAAAGCCCTTCTTCACCCTGTGAGCAAACAGCGGACATTGTCGTGGAACCTGCAGTACCCCCTCCCAGCCTGACAATACTCATTGCGGAAGACGATGAAGTGAGCAGACTGCTTCTGAAAAAAATCTTCTCCGGAGAAAATATTAGAATCCTCTTCGCCCTGACCGGAACCGAAGCGGTGGAAATGGTCGAAAAGCACCCCGAGATCGATGTTGTGCTTATGGATATTAAAATGCCCCAATTGAACGGTTACGATGCCACAAGATTGATAAAACAGAAAAGGCCCGAACTTGCCGTTATCGCCCAGACAGCCTTTTCGATGACCGATGAACGCAAAAAAGCAATGGAAGCGGGATGCGACGGATTTATCGTGAAACCGGTGAAGAAGCATGAGCTGCTCGAGTTGATGAAAGAGCTTCTCATTCTTTGACCACTGTCTGGTGAGAAGGATTTCCTTGCGGTGTCCCGCAAATGATAGAGAGCATTTCAGGACCGACGGAGATGGTGATCCTGCCGCTTATGTTTTCATATACTTCCCCGTCCATATGCATGACATCGGGTTCCGGAAGCGTAATCTCGACTGATTTCGCCTTGCAGTAAACAACCTTGGGATCCTCGATATGGGTACCTTTGAGATACTTCAGGACAAACCTGAAAAATTCATATTTGGGAATCGCCCTGAGAATGCAGACATCCAGAAGACCGTCAGCAAGTTCGGCATGAGGAGCAATGATGAATTTTCCGCCCTCCACCCTGCCGTTGGATACCGAAAAAGCGAAAACCGGTTCGTCGAGTTCCACCATTGAATCTTCCCCCGTAATCCTGATATGCATCATAAGCGGACAATAACCCGCAAGGACACTGAGCAGAGCATGAACGTAGCTCAGCTCGCCTTTCAGCCATATTGTTTTTTTGACCGTCCTGGCGATCCTTCCGGTAAATCCAACACCGAGCGAATTGATAAAATAGCGTCGGCCTTCACCATTGAAGTGAACGATTCCGAGATCGACAGATTTCCTCTGTGAGCCGAAAAAATGGCCGATACCGTTCAATGTCCCGGAGGCGGGATTCAGTGTCTTGATGAAATCATTGGCCGATCCAATCGGCAGAACACCGACCGTTACCGGGTCTTCTGCAACGGCATTGACGACCTCATGCAATGTACCGTCCCCGCCGCATGCGATGAGGCAGGAATCGGATGAGGTGCCCGAACGCGCGATTTCCCCTGCATGTCCGGGATAAGCGGTCGTCTGCATTTCGGAATTTTCCCTTTGGGCTACCATCGATGCGAGCCAGTCCGATTTGAGCCTGGCCCTGCCCTTGTCGGCAGCGGGATTGAAAATGAAAATATAACGGTTGTTCTGTTCCATCATTTCAATGTTCACGTTCTCCCTCTTCCAGAAAAGGGTAATCTTCGATCAGTTTTTTCAGGATCATCTCCGAAGCAAGGAAAAGGTCATTCGTGACACGCATGAAATCTTCATCTGTCCCATAGTAGGGATCCTCGATTTCCTCATGATGACGTCCTTCAACGAATTCCATGACCCGATGGATCCTTGATGTTTCCGAGACGGCCAAATGACGTGAGACAGCCTCGTAATTTTCATAATCCATGACGAAAATCCAGTCATAAGCATATAAATCGATCTCTTCCACACCGCAGGCCCGATTCGATGAGATGTCAATACCAAATGGATACAGAGCTTCAACCGCCCTGCTGTCGGGAGGAGAACCGCTCTGGTATGATACCGTACCGGCGGAACTTACCGAAAAATAACCGATAAGGCCTCTGCTCCTGAGAAGTTCGGTAAAAATACCCTCTGCCATTGGCGAACGACAGATGTTTTCGTAGCAGATGAAAATAATACGGACAGGCTCGGACATATCGCTTGATTCGTGACGGGACGGGAATGCTGTTTAGTACAAAAAACAGGAAAAAATACAGGACAACTCGTACCTATTGACAATCCGGAGAGAAATTTCATCACCGGATGAAGAAATCACGACACGCCACTGAAGTATTTTATGAATAACGACCGTATTAATTTCACAAAAAAACAAATATTTTATTGATATTTCTAAAAGAATTACGATATTACACCCGATAACACGTCAGCGCTCGCGGTGATTTCAGAAAAATAAACGAAGAATGCAGAAGGGCATCTTGTTTTATTGCACTCAGTAACGTAATATCGCGGAATTAGATTCGAAGATGGCGCGAAATACAAAAAGCAAGACTGATATGTTACTTCCTTAAAAAGTATTGTAACTGAAACAAGCTATCGTTTCATGTACTGATAATAGCTCTATGAGCGGATTATTTCAATAAAATGAAGAGATTCTGAAATTTACCGCCCAGGCAGGATCACTGATTTGATTAACAAAGAGGTAAGATTAAAATGACTACACAAATCGAAGCAAGCAAAAAATCCTCTGCTGAACTTGAAAAAGAGGTAGTGTCACTGAAAGCTCGTGTTGCAAACCAGGATATCGAGCTAACAAGGGTTTCAACGGCAATTGCAGAAAAAACCTCGACATTGCGCAACCTTCTCGACCAGATTTACGCACTTGAAATCGATCCGGGCGTTAAAAGACAGATGACCGATTCCTGCCTCAGCCTGATTGAAACCGAAACCATAGAAAAGCGTCTGAATATGGAGCTTACGGAATCTGATTCCGCATTTCTGGCGAAGCTCCAGAAAAAACATGCGAACCTCAATCAGCGCGAACTGAGAATCGGTCTCCTTGTCAAACTGAACTACGATACCAGGGAAATCGGACGGTCAATAGGTATATCGACAAGAGGTATGGAAAGTATCAGGTACAGGATGCACAAGAAACTCGGACTTGGCAAACATCAGTCGATCAAAACGTACCTTTCCGAACTTGCTGTAGCTCCTGTAAAGTAATCTGCCCTTTCATCCTTCATCAGCGAAGCCTCTGTCCTTGTGCAAGAACGGAGGCTTCGATTTTTTCCAGCATCTTTCCTGTTTCCACACCTGTTGCCGACAAAAGAAACGTGCGATAGAACACTTTTTTTATTGTCTTCAGAAGTCCGAGTGCCTGGTGGCCGAAGTCCCGAAAGCTTTCCCGACCGGTCGGGACCAATCCGGGTTGTCACGCTTCGGAACTAATGACAGGGGTATCCTGTGGTGAATATTGTTATCAAAGAGATCTTCATGTTTTTTATAATTAAATTAAGATCGTAACTTCTTTTGGAAGACGAAGCATTTTATAGGTGTTTTATCAAGGATCGAAAACGACTGCAAAAGGCGGAAATGCGAAGGAGATGCGGATTCGCCCCGATAGAAGGCGGCCAAAAGTATCTTTCGGCAGGATATCACCGTCTGAAAACGATCAGAACCTTACGGATTCCATGATGAGTCCGTGAGTACAGGATGAAATGTCATACAGCGTATAGAGACCGTTACCTGTCCGGATGCAGTCAGGGACAACGAAAGATTTTCCGGTCATTGTATCGCAAACCCCCGAAACCTTGAAACAGAAAAGATCGAACTGACTGGATACTGATCGAGATATCCGCCCGGATGGACAGGCCATTGCAAGGTTCATCCGCCTGCAGATGCCGATCTTCATTGCACGATTGGCCGGCAGGAAATCCCGTTACCGGAATGATCCGTCCTGGCGGCAATCATGAATAAGCCCCAAACCGCATCCGGAGGATAATGAATGACAGCCAAGCATAATGTCGGAGTAGGGTTCAGCTCTCTGGTCGACTCCTATACCGCCGGTAAAGAGGCGGCTCTTTCCGCTATCGATAAAACCGGGGGAAGGACCAAAGCACTTCTTGTTTTCGCCGCAATGTCTTTCAATCACAGGGAACTTCTTGCAGGAATAACCTCGGTTACAGGCACCATTACCATGGTCGGAGGGACGACAGCGGGCGAAATTTCCCCGGAAGGGGTCTCTTCCGGAACCGTTGTCATCATGGCTTTCGCTCATGATGACCTTGAGTTCGTTTCAGGTATCGGACAGGACATGAGTGCCGACGAAACCGCATGCAGCGTACAGTTGGTCAATGACATTCTCGGCAAAACCGCTTTTGACCCGGACGCATCGCTCATGGTTTTCCCGAACGGCATGGGAGGCGACGGGCTGAAGGTTCTGGAAGGCCTTCAACACCTCCTCGGAAAGGACTTCGAAATTACCGGGGGCTACCTCGGAGATGATGAGAGATTCGAGAGCACGTTCCAGTACTATAACGGAAAAGTATACAGAGACACCATTGTCGGCCTGATGATTACCGACCCTGAAAAAAAATACCGGAGAGGCATCGGTGTCCGCAGCGGATTCACATCGATAGGCAACAGTCTTGTGTGTACATCTTCAGATGGCAATGTACTTAAAGAATTCGAGCATACCGGCGCTCTTGAGCTCTACAAGGATTTTCTCGGGGAGGAAAGAGCTTCAAGACTTCCCGGAATCTGCCTGGAGTACCCGTTCGGCATCATCGACAAAGAACCTTCGGGCAGGAGCGCCAGTCTTTTTCAGCTGCGATGCGGACTTTCCGTCGATCATGAAAAAGGCACGATCACCCTTGCTGCATCGATTCCCGAAGGCAGCGAAGTCACCCTGACGACAGCTTCGAGGGGAGATATCATCAACGGAGCCCTGGAAGCGGCTGAACAGGCAAAGAAAGTCCTCGGCGGAGCAACTCCGGAAGCTATCGTAATGTTCAGCTGCGTCGGAAGAAAACTTGTCCTGGGAAGAAGGGTACAGGAAGAAGTCGGTGTTGTCAGGGATTGCCTCGGACCGGATGTCCCGGTCATAGGGTTCTTCACCTATGGTGAAATAGGGCCTGTCGACAAGACGATAAAAGAGAGGCTGTCAGCGAAATTCCATAACGAAACCGTTGTTCTCTGGGTGCTGGGCAAAGCATGAACGACCCGCAGCAGCAATAATCTTTTCCGTGCCAACTTTATGACAGAAACGGATTTCCATTCTCTGCAGCGACGGATCAGGGAACTTGAAAAAGATGCGGAAAGATATAAGCGCATCGAGCAGGAGCTTCTTGAAAAACAGGAGGCTATCCTTGAGCAGAATATCAAGCTGATAAAAAAATCGATTGAACTCTCCGACGTAAAACGTGAGCTTGAAGACAGGAATTACGAACTCGGGCTCTCTCAGTCGAAACTGGAAAAGGTTCTCAATACATTGCGGGAGAGCGAGAACACGCTCAGCGATATCCTCATAAACAGCCCCGACACCATTGCTTCGGTGGACAGGGAACACAAGACTATCTATGTAAACCGACCCCTTCCAGGTCAGAATGATGCGATCCCTGCTGGGGAACACCTTTGCGAGAATCTCCTTCTTGCTGAAAACGAAGAGTTTCACAAGGCTGTCGAAGCTGTGTTCGTTTCGGGAAAACCCTCTTTGATGGAATTCGAACTTATCGCCTCCACGCAGAAAAGCATTGAGATCGAAGCGCGGTTCAACCCTTCTTTTTTCAACGGAAAAGTTACATCGGTCATTATGCTGCTATCCGATATCACGGATAGAAAAAAAATGGACAATGACCTGAAAAAGATGCTGAACGACCTCGAACGCTTCAACCGGATCATGGTCGGCCGTGAAATGCGCAACATCGAACTGAAAAGACAGGTTTCCCGGCTGAATAAGGAACTGATGAAAAAAACCAGGGAAAATGATAACACCTACATTTCCGAAGAAGAAGATCTTCTGGCCGAACTTGCGTCAATCGATGTCAATTTCAAACCCGTCAAAAGCAGCGTGAAAAAGGGATTTTCAATTGCCAGCATGGATTTGAACGACGATGATGACGATGAGCTCAACGAACCTGTCTATTCGAAAAACCAGAGAAATGCCCTTTTGAACCTTATCGAAGATGCAAACAACGCTCACAATGAACTGATCGAAACAAACCGGAAACTTGAAGAATCGGTCCGACATACACAGGAAATGGCAAGTGAGGCGGAAAGGGCAAATGCCGCAAAAAGCCAGTTTCTTGCCAATATGAGTCACGAAATCCGAACACCGATGGTCGGTGTTATCGGCATGTCCGACCTGCTGATCGATACTGGTCTCGACCCTGAACAGCGAATGTATGTCGATACCATTATCAACAGCGGACACAGTCTGCTGGAGATCATCAACGATATTCTCGATTTTTCCAAGATCGAGGCCAACTGCCTTGAACTTGACATCGTCGATTTCGATATGCTCTCTCTTATTGAAGATGTATGCGGCATGCTCGGGCTGGAAGCACAGGCGAAAGGGATCGAGCTCACCATATTCATCGGCCGGAATTTCCCTTCAGCGCTCAGGGGAGACCCGGTAAGGATCCGCCAGATCCTTGTCAATCTTATCGGAAATGCCGTAAAATTCACCCACTGTGGAGACATTGTTGTCAGCGCCATTCCGGAAAGAGTAACTGCGAGCCACATTGTAATCCATTTTACCGTCAGCGATACCGGTATCGGCCTCAAGCCGGAAAATCTGAACTCGATTTTCGAACCATTCGTTCAGGCAGATGGCACGACATCAAGAAAATACGGGGGCACCGGTCTCGGATTGTCCATTTCAAATTACCTGGTCAAAAAAATGGGCGGCAGCATAACCGTGGAAAGCAAGCCGGGTGAAGGATCCGTATTCAGTTTCGATATCACTCTTGAAAAACAGGAATCGCCGGCTGATGAACACTTGCTGAACGGAAAAGACGCTGCACACGCAAAAATACTTGTCATCAACAAGAATCCCAATGCAAGGGAAATGCTCAGCGATCTTCTCGAATCATGGCAATGCAGCAGCATCGCGTTGCCGGGTATTGAAAAATGCCTGTCCGTTCTTGTCGAAAACGACGAACAGCACGAACCTTCTGAAACATGGGATGCCGTAATCCTTGACATGAATGCCGAATGCACAACAGGCGATGATCTTTTCAGGTTCATTTCCACATTGCAGGAAAAGAAAGTCTGCCCTGTAATACTTCTCGTATCTGCCGTCAAATACAGTGAAATAAAAAAACGAGCAGGAGAACTGGTTTTCAGGATCCTGCAGAAACCTGTCAGGAGAGCGGAACTCTACCGTTCGATTTCCGATGTTATGCATACATCAGGAAAAAAGCATAAATTACCCGGTAAACACAGTAAGACTATGGAACAACCGATCCCCAGCTCACCCGGGACTTTCAAGATCCTTCTTGTCGAAGACAATCTGGTCAACCAGAAAGTCGCTTTTTCCATGCTTCAGAAACTGGGATACGCCCCCGATATCGCATCGAGCGGTAAAGAAGCCCTGACGTTGCTCGGAAAAAAGCCCTACGATCTTGTTTTCATGGATTGCCAGATGCCTGAACTGGACGGATATGAAACAACAAAATTCATCAGGACCAACCATACGGCAAGCATTACCCCGGACATTCCTATCGTGGCAATGACTGCGCATGCGATGAAAGGCGATCGTGAAAAATGCATCAGTTGCGGAATGGATGATTACATCTCCAAGCCAATCCGGAAAAGCGATCTCGAGGAAATCCTGTTTAAATATATGGGCAAAAATCCGGGGACTCCCTGAAACGCATTTACACATTCCGTAAAACCATCATCATCAGGGAACAACCTTCCGACGAATTATTATTCGCACCGATACTCCCCCCCTGACAGTCACTCAGCCGCAGCATCCTGCCCATCCATGATCATCGCTTGCCGAAAAGCCGGGTTGAGATGGAATAACTGACGATCATGCGTTGAAATAAACTCGGCCGTATACCCCGGGATGATTGCGGCATCGCAAATCAATCGTAAAATGAGTATCTTTTCAGTGCAGAAATCCATACAGGCACATCTCTTTATTTTCGTGAGAAGCGCGAGTACAAGGCAGACAGAGTCCCGAACGCTTTCGGGATGAGGTTTTCGATCCCGACGAGTCGGGACCAACCCGTGCACGAGGGCTTCGGGGCAAATAAAAAGAGGGGCCTTTCTGATCGTCTTTCTTTTTCCATTTCAGCCAAGGAGATAACCGTGTCGGTCGAACATGCAAGAGCACTGATAGACAAGCTGAAAAATGATGAAGCCTTCCGCCTGAGCATTCTCGCTATCGAAGATGTCAACGCCCGTCTGCGCGCAATATTCGACGCCGGCTTTTCATGCAGTATCGAAGAAATTCAGCGGACCAGCTCGGAATGCAACCCCGAGGACGACATATCCGGAGGATCCTGGCTGCTTGATATTTTTCCCTGTCCACCCTGGTAAGCCTGACATACCTCTGATGTTTCTCTTCCGTATGAAGTGATGTTCTGCACGCTTTGCTCCCGGGATTCTGTCATCGGGCGGTATCGAAAAACGGAAATGCTCCAGCAGCCCGCGTTCTGTATTTTCAGGAAATAACAACATCACCAGGAACCATTCTTTACCGCTTTTATCGAAATCCTTCACCTGTGAGACCCAGGCAATACATGTTCAATTCCTGTCAATAAGTTAACACGCAAAACATCGATGGAGCAGACGAAAAGGCTTATTGACAGCATGTATGGACCAATACCGGGAATCACTGTCCGCTGAAACAGTACGACTTGATATTGACAAACTCCTTCAAGCCGTAAGACGAAAGCTCGCGACCGTACCCGGACTCTTTCACGCCGCCGAACGGCATCCGTGGATCGGATTTCACCATGCTGTTGATGAAGCAGTTGCCGGTTTCAAGGCGGTCTGCAACGGCAAGCGCCCGCTGGAGATCTGTCGACATAACCGCAGAACCGAGCCCGTAGGGTGAATCATTTGCAAGCCTGACAGCATCATCGTCATCAGCGGCTTCGATGAGCGCGGCAACCGGACCGAAAGTCTCTTCCCCGTAGACGGCCATCCCCTTGCGGACACCGGAAAGCAGTGTCGGAGGATAGAAATACCCTTTTCGTGAAGGGATGTCTCCGCCGCACAGCAGCCTCGCGCCAGATGCAACGCTGCGCAGGACCTGGTCGTGAAGCTGATCTCGAAGGTCCCGACGCGCAAGAGGACCTATCTGGACATCGTGGTCGAAAGGGTCCCCCGTAACCGCAGCACGGAGTTCCCCCAGAAGCAGGCCCTCGAACGTATCGATAATGCCCGAAAGCACGATGAAACGCTTAGCCGATATGCAGCTCTGGCCTGCATTGAGGAGACGGGCCGCGACGCAGACCTCTACAGCCTGGCTGATATCGGCATCATCGAGAACGATATACGGATCGCTGCCACCAAGCTCAAGCACGCAGGGCTTCAGTGCCTGACCTGCCTTTGATGCAACAGCGCGGCCGGCAGCGGTGCTGCCTGTAACGGAGATCGCCTTGATCGAAGGATGGCCGATCATGAAGCCCGAAAGACGATCGACCTCGTCAGGCGCGATATGGACCGTCCTGTAGAGATGTTCCGGAAAGCCTGCCTCCCGGAACAGTTTTTCGATGGCGATAGCCGAACCTGTAACGTTGGGGGCATGTTTCAGGATGACACCGTTGCCGGCCATGATGGCGGGAACAGCAAAGCGGAAAACCTGCCAGAAAGGAAAATTCCACGGCATGACGCCGAGTACGAGCCCGAGCGGCTCGAATTTCACCAGGCCTCGCTGTCCGTCAAGGTCGATCTCTTCCGGCTGAAGGAAGCGTTCGGCGTTGTCGGCATAATAGTCGCATACCCATGACGATTTCACGACCTCCCCTGCAGCCTGCGCAAAGGGTTTTCCCATCTCCCGGCTGATAAGTGACGCATGCTCTTCCTTCTGGTGCCGGAGAAGCCCGGCAAGACGTTTCATCAACCTGACGCGTTCAGCAAAACTGCTGAGTTTCCATGACATTTGTTCACGGTGGGAAAGGCCTATCACCTTATCAAGAAGATCGGCGTTCATGGTGGCGTATTCTGCAATAATTTCCTCTGTTGCAGGATTGATGGTTGTGATCATGGCTACTATGGTTATTGCTGACTGTTTGGCGAGGAAGGATCACCGGCCCTTTGAAACTTTCACGGAAGGTTTTCCGGAAAAATCTTCACTGCTGTTCAGTCGAACCGGTTTTCGTCATCAAGGCTATCAAGAATGACAAGATAACTTTCGTACCTCGAAGAATCAATATAACCGTTTTCCGCAGCCCGACGGACACCACAGCCAGGTTCCACCGTATGGGTACAGGATGAATAGGTGCAATCAGGCATGCAGGGGGCAAACTCCCTGAAGTAGAAACGAAGGTTCTCCCTGGTGATACCTGACAGGTTGAACTCCCTGATACCGGGCGTATCGATGACGAAACCGCCACCCGGGAGGGGCTCCATCACAGCGCTGCTGGTGGTATGCACCCCTTTGCCGCTTTTCATGCTTGTCTCGCCGGTTCTGAGAAGCTCCTTGCCGATGAGCATATTGATGAGTGTCGATTTCCCGACACCCGAATGGCCGCTGAACGCGGATACCCTGCCAGCGAGCGCATCACTGAGCGGCAGGATGCTGTCCGGATCCATGGAGCTTGTGTACATGACCCGGTAATCGAGTGAATCGTAGAGGTTCATGATATCCCTGGTTTCACCTGTATCCTCGAGGTCCATTTTATTAACCACGATGAGGGTTTCGAGCTGTTCCGATTCCGCAAATACGAGATAACGGTCGATCAGGCGAGGACTGAGGGGCGGTTCGAACGCTGATACGACCACGACGAGAAGATCGATATTGGCTGCTATCACCTGCACCTTCTCTTTACTGCGGTTGCGGCGAATATCCCTCTTGCGCTCGAGTACGCTTCGGCGCAGCATCACTTTCGATATGATAGCCTCGCGCATATCGCTTCCCGACTCGGTAGCTTTCAGTAGCACTCTGTCTCCTACGGCCACAAGCGAGGAATCCCCGTTTTCGGTTTTCGTGCCTGAAAAGGTGCGGGAACGAAAAACGCTCCCATCTTCTGCCGAAACGATATAAGACACACCTGCCACTTCGGTCACGACACCTTCCGGTAACAGGCCATCCCCCTCACTGGTTTTCATGGTTGAACTGCCTTGCACTTCTGTTGAATTCAAACGATCATGGAACGTCACCCCGGTCACCCGATATCGGCCAGGATCATCTTCCCGTGGTAGTGACGGAGATAATGGGCCCTGATCATGCCATGCCCCGGCTCTTCCAGACGCCCGTCGCACGCGATCAGTCCGAATGCAGCTTCCCGGGCTGACTGCATGATAGTAAAATCCGTATTGATATCGGCGATTTTCAGTCCGCTCAAAGTCCCGGACTGCTCTTTTCCAAGGATATTACCCGCCCCCCTTATCCTCGCGTCGATTTCGGAGATCACGAAACCATCCGTCGTCGACACCATCGCTTCGAGACGTTCACGCGCATCCTGTGTCTGTTTCGCATAAAGAAGAAAACAGGTCGACAAGTGTTTTGCGCGTCCGACCCTGCCGCGCAGCTGGTGGAGCTGGGCCAGGCCGAAACGCTCCGCATGTTCGATAACCATGACTGTCGCATTCGGCACATCAACACCCACCTCTATGACTGTCGTACCTACAAGCAGCTGCAGCTCTCCGCTCCTGAACCTGTCCATCACATCCTCCTTCTGCTCCGGAGTCATCTGCCCATGAATCAGCCCGAGACGAAGATCGGGAAATATCTCTGAGGAAAGTTCCCCGAAACTCTCGACAGCTGCTTTCAGGTCCACTTTCTCGGATTCCTCGACCAGAGGATAGACAATATACCCCTGCCGTCCTTCCGCAATGCTTGAGCGGAGAAAATCGTAGACCTTTCTCCGCTCATCCTCGTGCCGGAGAATTGTTCTTACGGGTCTCCTGCCTGCGGGCAATTCCCGTATCACCGAAACATCGAGATCCCCGAATGCCCCCATGGCAAGCGTTCTCGGTATCGGGGTTGCCGTCATGAGCAGGACATGAGGGTTAACGGCTTTCTCCCGCAGTGCCTTGCGCTGCAGTACACCGAACCGGTGCTGCTCGTCGATGATTACCAGACCGAGACCATGGTAAATGACTCCTTCCTCGATCATGGCATGTGTCCCGACGGCAATCTGCAGCTCTCCGGATTCAAGCGAGCAAAGAGTTGCCTCGCGCTCTTTTTTCCTCTGTTTTCCCGTCAGCAGGCCGACATGGAGACCGAGAGGCTTGAACAGCCGCTTCATGACCAGATAGTGCTGCACGGCAAGGATCTCTGTCGGGGCCATGAATGCAGACTGAAAACCGTTGTCGGCGGCCAGGGCCATCGAGAACATGGCAACGATGGTTTTCCCGGAACCCACATCCCCCTGAAGCAGGCGGTTCATTGGTCTGCCGCTCCTGAGATCGTGGTAGATCTCCCGGACCGCATTCTTCTGGGCTCCGGTCAGGTTGTAGGGAAGAGATTCATAGAGTTTTTTCGTGACCTCCCCCGAATGGGTAAAACTGGCCGCCGTTCTTTGCTGGCGGATTGCGTTGTGCCTGAGGGCAAAAAGAAGCTGGGCGAAAAACAGTTCGGTCCATTTCATCCGGTAGCGGGCCCTCTGAAGGAGTTCCGGTGAGGATGGGAAATGAATTTCACGATATGCCCTGTCAAGCGGAAGAAGAGCGTTGGCATCAAGGATCTCCCGGCTGAGATTTTCCGTCACACCCGGAGGATAGTCCTCGAAAGCCTTCGCCATGATCGTTCTGAGCTGCTTCGAGGAGAGGTTTGCCTCTCTCATGGCTTCTGTCGCAGGATAAAGCGGAATGATTTTTCCTGTCCGATAAAGCTCGATATCGCTCTCCTCCGCTTCCTGCCTGTCCCGAATCGTAAGGCTGAGCCGATCATAATCGGGATGCGACATCTGCAACTGATGACCGAAATAATTGACTTTCCCATGCACGGCGAGCACTTCATCCGGAACGACTGTCCGTGAAAAGTAACGAACTCCCCGGAACCATGTGAGCTCGAGCACACCGGTATCGTCACCGAGCCAGGCCTTGAAACGGGCATTTCCCCTGTTTTTTCCCTCGATCTGTGTTCTGAGTACCCTGCCGACCACCGTTACCGTTTCACCATCCCTCACACTGCCGATGCTCTTCATGATGCGTCGGTCGAGGTAGCGCCTCGGAAAATAATCGTACAGGTCATCGATCGTCATGATACCGGCTTCGTTAAGAACTGAAGCCCTTTTAGGGCCTACCCCCCTCAGATAGGAGAGAGAAGCGTTTCCGGCCATATTAATTGGTTGTAACTGGGAGTAATTTCTTGTATATTTGCACCTTTACCATTTAATGCCGTCCATATCATTTATTGTACGACAAAGTAACCGAAAGTCATGAAACCAGATATTCATCCGAAGTACAAGCCCGTTACCGTCAATTGCGCGAACTGCGGCAACACCTTTGAAACCCGTTCGACCAGGCCGTCCATCAAGGTCGATATCTGTAACAACTGCCATCCTTTCTACACAGGAAAGCAGACTTTGCTCGATACCGCCGGCCGTGTCGACCGCTTCAACAAGCGCTTCGCGAAATCCGCACAGGCCAGGGCCGCGAAATAACCGGCCCCGGTTACATTACTGCCAATCCTCATTTACCACAGCCATGAGTGTCAGGGATGTTCAACAGAAATTCGAGCCGCGAATGAAAAAAACCATCGAGGCGTTTCAGCATGAAATCGCTTCGGTCAGGACCGGCAAAGCCACAACAGCACTGCTCGACAGGGTAAAAGTGGAAGCATACGGCCAGCAGATGCCTCTCAAGCAGGTAGGGAACGTGGGCGTCCTGGACGTCCATACCCTTGTCGTCCAGGTCTGGGACAAATCCATGGTCGGCCCTGTCGAACGCGCCATCCGTGACGCAAACCTCGGCCTCAACCCGACCGCCGACGGACAGAATGTCAGAATCAGCATACCTCCCCTTACCGAAGAGCGACGCAAGGAGTTCGTGAAGCTCACGAAAAAATTCGGCGAGGACTCCAAGGTATCTCTCCGCAACCTTCGCCGCGACATGATCCACGAGATCGAAAAACTTGAAAAAGACAAACAGGTCAGCGAGGACGAGAAAAACCGCGGAAAGAAGGACGCCGACGACCTCCTGCATAAATTTGAAAAACAGGTTACCGACCTGATCACTCAGAAAGAAAAGGAGATCATGGAAGTCTGATCACCCTCTTCATCAGCAATGAAGGAACAGAAAAAGCCGGAATTTCCGGCTTTTTCTGTTTTCAGCAGAAGGTTCCCCTTCAGCCTTCGAAATACTCCTTCATCTTCCGGAACACTTCCTTGCGTTCAAGCAGCCCACTGATCATGCCGAGCACGGTAGCCGCTCCGGCAGCAAAGAAAAGAGGGCGGGCCGAGATGTTGTTCGTGTAGTAGATCGCCGGAATGCCGCGTTCCTTCGCAAAGCTGTCGAGGGATGTCGTTCCGATGACAAGGTCGGGAGAATACCGTTCGACCGCATCCATGTCTTCTTCGAGGTATTTCCGGTAACGGATTTCCGTACCAAGCATGGTAAGCACCTTGTGGTCCTCCTCGCCGAGCTCGGTCTGTGCGATCGAGGTGGAGGCATAGGGCACGTCGAGCCCCGCTTCGAGCAGCAGGCGAACTACAGGCAGCTCATTGCCTTCGTAGCCGGCAACGATAACCTTGCCGCGCATCTTGCTGAATCCGGCCATTGTCTCTCTCGCTTTACCGGCTTCTTCCCCGGCTACTGCCTCGACCGACGAGGAATCGAGTGCAAGCGCTTCACCTATACGCCTTATCCATTGCGCAGTTCCATTCGCGCCGATCGGATTGCCCCTGACGATCTTGACCCCTTTCTCTTCCAGCAGTGATACCGTACGCTCGTAGAACGGATGGAGCACTGCACAAGCTTCGGCCTGGCCGGCCTCGATATAATCCTCGAGGGCTGAGCCCGGAAGGGTGATGACCGATTCAACGCCGATTTTCTGGAGAGTGGCACCGATGGTCATGGCATCCACGGGAAATATTTCGCCGAGCACGACAAGCGACCTTGGCCTTCGAGGCTGATCGAACGATCCGAATCGCTTCAGGAGGGTCGCCACGGCAACATCCTTCGCTTCGGGATGCGTCCTGATCTGGAAAGCGGGAAGGCGGACAAGAAGCACTTCCGCATTGCCCGCCCTCCTGGGCAGAAGCTCCTCGGCAATTCCTGCTGTCTCGGCGACGCAAGTGCTGACTACGGGTATGAATCGTACCGATGGATCCCTGGCGATTTCGTCGATCGTCCGTCGGAGGTCGTCAATCATGCTTCCACCCGATATCTGAACGTTCATGAGTTCCGGAGAAACGATCGATTTTCTCGCAGCATAGAAATGCGACACAAACGTGAGGCCGTAGAGGCAACCCTGATCGGCAGCCATGCAGACCTGGACGCCATCGATCCTCATGAGCACCCTCAGCCCGCCGAACGCCGGGCACATCGACTGCGGATGCAAGGCCATGCGGCGGTTACAATTCTTTTTTTCCATGAAGCACAACCTCTTTTATGACCTTTTGTACACAGGCATCGCCTATAACAGATTCCGGCAACTTCCCGATCGCCAGCTTTGCTGTGCCGATATCGGAAAACCTGCCGGTTGCGACACTGAAATAGTTCCTGCCGCCGTCGGAAACAGACCATACAAATGCCGGAAACCCTTCGGATCGAAGGCGTCGGGCTTCTCTGTTCGCGGTTTCCGCTCTTCGGAAAGTGGCGAGAACGATCGTAAAGTCACCCTCGGCAAGGATCAGTGAATCAAGAGCGGCTGGCTCTTTCTGAACACCACCAGGAGTCTCCTCCGTTTCTGCAGGCTGGTTCGATGCCCACGTTCTGGCCGGAGGGAGCTGATCTGTTCTGTCCTGGAACAGGCCTGTCTGGAAAGAACCCGGTAATCCAGTCACATACAGCACGCCCAGCAGGAGCCCTGCGAACAGAAAAATAGCGGCAATCAGCAAGGAGCGCCTGTTTTTTCTGCCGTTCATGGCCCTGGTAACGTCTCCGGCAGGATCCCTCAGAGGCAGGACAACCTCGTCGAGATTGAGATACTCCCTGTTGAGCAGCTCATCGAAAGACCGTTCAGGAAAGAAGGTATACGTTCCGTCATCATGGGCGAACATACCGAAACCCTTGAGGCGGATTTCCCGCTTCTGTTTGACGGCGGCGGAAAGCACGGAAAGCAACGTCCTGCGGAAACGTTCTGCGTCAACGTCCGCAACGGATACCCCGGTCAGGGCAATACGCCGGCTGTCATCCCTGCCGGAAATTTTAGGATCGAAAACAAGCCTGTTTCGCGGGGAAGTATAGACTATGCCGGTCACGCCTGTTTTCTTTTCGGAGGGAACATACGCTACCGAAAACAAACCGACCCCACCCAGATAAATATTCCCCGAGGCAAGCAGTTCGCCGGCCATCCCCCTCGAAAAGGCACAAACAAGATGACGGGCCTCCGGTATCCCGAGAGAAAGCCTTTCCGCGAGTTCATCCGAAAGGCCGTCGTTTTTCTTTGCATCGCCGGGTATCATGCTCTCGCTGCTCCTTCCATTAAAAAAACGAATATAACACTTCCCCGCCTAAAACTCCCTCATGCCTTGCGATATGGGCTCCGTGGAAAACGAAAACCGGAGCACCACGGACCATTCTTTGTTTATTACCGGCTCCTGCAATAAATTGCCCTGAACAATTCGGAAGGCACCTTATACCTTTTCGTGATATGGCAGCAGAGATTCTTTCCGTCAGCCAGCTGACACAGCACATCAAAACAGAGCTTGAAATCCTTTTCCCCAAAATCAGGGTAAGGGGGGAAATATCCAATCTCAAAAGGCATACCTCCGGACATGTCTACCTGACCCTCAAGGATGAAGGAGCGCAGATTTCTGCCGTCATCTGGAAGAATGCTGCCAGCGCGCTGCAGGTGGAACTGAGGGACGGCCTCGAAATCATCGCCGAAGGCAGGCTTGAAGTTTACCCTCCTGCGGGGCGCTACCAGCTTATCTGCTCATCGCTCACTCCAGCCGGAGAGGGCGCCCTGCAGCAGGCCTTCGCCGAGCTGCTCCATAAACTGTCAAAGGCTGGTTATTTCAGCTCCGAAAGAAAAAAAACGATCCCGCCGATCCCGGAAACGATTGGCCTGGTAACCTCTTCTACCGGCGCAGTAATCGAAGATATGAGCAACGTGCTTTCAAGGAGGTTCCCGGCGGCACGCCTCCTGCTCTACCCGGTCAAAGTCCAGGGTTCGAACGCTGCGGAGTCTGTCGCTTCAGCCATAGCCTGGTTCAATGCACAGAAAAAAGGGAGCCAGAGACCTGAAGTCATCATCATGGCAAGGGGAGGTGGATCGCTCGAAGACCTGCAGGCCTTCAACACCGAGCTGGTAGCAGAGGCGATTTACCGTTCATCGATCCCGGTTATCAGCGCAATCGGACATGAAACCGACATCACCATCGCAGACATGGTGGCCGATTTGAGGGCAGGGACACCTTCGATCGCAGCGGAACTTGCCGTTCCGGATACCGGACAACTGCTCAAAGGAATCGAATTGCTGCTTTCCCGGCAGGAAAACTTCGTAACTGCGAAACTCGAAGGTGCCGACAGGCAGATATACTCGATCTGCAGCAGTTACGCCTTCAACCGGCCACCCCTCGAAATGCAGCAGTTCATCGAGCGCATCAGCATGCTCAGGGAGCTCATGGCTCGAAATCTTCTCTTACGCTTCGATGAAACCGCAGGCCACTGGTCTTCGATAACCCGGCAACTCGGGATACTCGATTACCATAAAACGCTAGCGAGAGGATACGTGCTGGTAAAAAAAGAGGGACGGTTCATAACCGGAAAAAGAAATCTCCACCTTGCAGATCCTGTCGAACTGCACTTCCACGACGGCACACTGCCGGCAGTCATCGGTCAGGACATCCGCACCTGACGATGCTGCGAACCAGCTCGAGCTCTTCGATCGTGTTGACCCCGGGAGTGTCGGCACCGGTAACCACGCACCTGATACGGTAGCCGTTTTCCAGAAGCCTTAGCTGTTCAAGAGACTCGGCTTCCTCGAGCATCGAGGAGGGAAGCGATGCGAATTCCTGCAGCACGGCGGCCTTGAAGGCATAGAGGCCGATATGCCGGTAGAATACCGTCGAAGGAAGCTGGTTGCGCCTGAACGGTACAGGGCTGCGAGAAAAATAGAGGGCATTGCCCTTCCTGCTGACGACAACCTTTACGACATGAGGATCATCGATCTGCAAGCGGTCGCCGGGCTGCAGGGGAAAAACGAGTGTCGCGCAATCCGGAGCTTCGGAACAGAGGAACGGTTCGATGACAAGATCGATATTTTCAGGGCTGATAAGCGGCTCATCGCCCTGGAGATTCACAAAAACATCCCCTCCTGTATGAAGGGCCGCTTCGGCTATCCGCTCGGTTCCGCAGGTGAGACCGGATGAGGTCATGACAACTTCTGCACCGTATGCCTGAAGGACATCCGATATTTCCATACTGTCTGTCGCTACGGCCACACGATTTGCGAGGCGTGACTTGAGGGCCTGCCGCCATGTTCTCACGATCAGCGGCATGCCTTCGACATCTGCGAGCATCTTGCCGGGAAGTCGGGTCGAATCGAGCCTTGCGGGAATAAGAATGACTACGTTCATGAATGTTGTGGTGAATCGATAATCAGAGTCACGGGACCGTCATTGACAAGGGATACCTGCATTTCCGCCCCATACCAGCCGGTCTTTACCGGTTTTCCGAGCTCTCCTGTGATGGCCGTGACGAATGCCTCATAAACCGGTCTTGCATCTTCGAAACCTGCCGAGCCTGTAAATCCCGGTCTGTTGCCACGGCTCGCATCACCATACAGGGTGAACTGTGAAACGACAAGCGCATCGCCTCCGGTATCCGTGAGCGACAGGTTCATTTTTCCGTCGGGATCGTTGAAAATCCTCAGGGCCGCTATCTTTCTGCTCATCCATGCTGTTTCCCGCTCACCGTCGCCTGGCGCGACACCCAGCAGGATGAGAAGACCCCGGCCGATTCCCGAACGCCGTCCTTCATCCGCCGTCACTTCGGCCGAAGAGACCCTCTGGATAACTGCCCGCATAGCGTTTTTCCCTGTGTTTCAGCTGCAGTTGCCGAGGACCGAAGCCGCAGTTCCGGAATCCACCCCTTCGATCATCATGCGTTTCGTTCGCGACGTCTTTCCGGAAACGATCTGCACCCTCGAAACCGGCACCCTGAAAAGACCTGAAAAAAGTCTGATACACTCCTCGTTGGCGGCATCATCCACAGGTGCCGCTTTGAGGGAAACTTTCAGTCCTCCGTTGTAAAGACCGCAAATCATGCTTTTCGATGACCGGGGTTGCACCCTGACCATGAAAACCGCATTGCCGTTCTTCTCACGTATGTCGACCATCCCTCAGGTTATCCGATAACTTTCGGCACCTTGAAAAAGCGGTCCTGGCGGTCAGGCGCATTGTGCAGCACCGCTTCCTGCGAAAGCGAAGGAAAAGCCACATCTTCGCGAAGGAAATTCGAAAGATCGTGTATACCGCTGAGCGGCTCGACGCCTTCAGTATCCACCTCTTTCAGTTTTTCGATATACAGAAGGATCTCGTTGAGTTCGCTCGTCATCCTTTCCTTCTCGTCGTCTGTAAATCTGAGCCTTGCCAGCTCCGCGATATAAGCCACATCTTTTGCTGTAACGGACATGAAATCTTCCTGCGTTAAATGGATAAACAACGTTTCAGCCACAACCCGAAAAAACCTAAAGCCTGCAGATACCGAATTTCTGCTCATCCGGCCTGATTTTCGGACGCCGCTCGATCGGCACGTATTCGCGGCTATCTTCACCAAGATAGATCTGGCGGGGCCTTGCGATTTTCTGTTCCTGGTCCCTCACCTGCTCTATCCACTGCGCCAGCCAACCCGGAGCCCTGCCGATAGCAAAAAGTACCGGAAACATTTCGAGCGGGAATCCCATGGCAGTGTAGATCAGCCCGGAATAGAAGTCAACGTTCGGATAAAGCTTGCGTTTGACGAAATACTCGTCTTCGAGCGCAATCCTCTCGAGTTCGAGAGCAATATCGAGAAGCGGATTGCGACCGGTTTCCTCGAACACCTGGAAAGCGATTTCCTTGATGATTTTCGCCCTCGGGTCGTAATTCTTGTACACTCTGTGTCCGAAGCCCATGAGACGGCCTTCGCCCGCCTTGACGGATTTGATGAACTCGGGTATCTTGTCGACGGAGCCGATCTTTTTGAGCATATGGATTACGGCTTCGTTCGCACCGCCGTGGAGCGGACCGTAAAGCGCCGCGCATCCTGCAGCAATTGCTGAATAGGGATCGACACCCGAGCTCCCTACAGACCTCACGGCACTGGTCGAGCAATTCTGTTCGTGGTCGGCATGAAGAATGAAAAGGACGTCGAGTGCATGTTCAAGAACAGGATTAGGCCTGTAGCGTGGCTCGGTCATTTTGAACATCATCGAAAGGAAGTTGCCGGTATAGCTCAGTTCATCGTCAGGCAGGACATAAGGGAACCCCATGCTGTGCCTGAAACTCAGCGCCGCAAGGGTAGGTATCTTTCCTATCAGCCTTCGCACCTGCAGCTTGCGGGACTCTTCGTGGCTGACATCCTTCGCATCGGGATAAAAGGTTGAAAGTGCGCCGATCGTGCCGACAAGGATTCCCATCGGGTGGGCATCGTAGCGGAAACCGTCCATGAATACCCTCATGTTGGAATGGGTCAGCGTATTGTGCCTGATGTTGTAGGTCCAGACCGCAAGGCGCTCCTTGTCGGGAAGCACTCCCTTGATGAGCAGGTAGGCGGTTTCCAGGAACGTGCTCTTTTCTGCAAGCTGTTCGATGGGATAACCCCGGTAACGAAGGATCCCCCTGTCACCGTCGATATAGGTAATCGAGCTTTTGCAGGAAGCGGTGTTCATGAAACCCGGGTCATAGCCGAGCAGACCGAAATCCTCTTCCGAAACTTTGATTTTTCTGAGATCCGATGTGAGGATCGCACCGTTCTCGATGGGTAATTCATAAGTCTTCCCTGTCCGGTTGTCCTTGACAGTCAGAGAATTTCTGGACTCTGTAGCGACCATGGCTGGTACTCATCTAATGATTATAAAAAAACAGTAGCATGACATCGCCGTTCGATGTGGCATTTCCAATTACATTCGTGCTCGAAATTATGAAAATCTTCAAAATACTCAGTGGAAAAATACGGTTTTGCTTCCGACGTTTTCAGAAATTTGCCTCCGGACAAAATCATATCCTGACTGATACCGTCGATGAGAAGAAAAAATGAAAATTCTTTTTGGATATTATACCGGGCGTCGATACATTTACAACTCATTAACGGAGCTGTAGCTCAGCTTGGTTAGAGCGCCTGCCTGTCACGCAGGAGGTCGCGGGTTCGAGCCCCGTCAGCTCCGCATAAAAAAAGCCCTGCTTCACAGGGCTTTTTGCTTTTTCCTCTTTTCGAACCGAATCCTGCCGGAAAACGTTTTTCTGGAACAGCGGCAATATGACTGCTGTAACTTGACAACCGGGAATCACCTCGGGACCAGCTCGACCCGGCGGTTCCTTGCCCTTCCGGGCTCGGTCGTATTGGGTGCGACAGGTGCGAGGTAAGCGACACCATTTGCCGTCAGACGTGCCGGAGCGATCCCGAAATCCCTTGCAAGCGAAGCCACTACGGCATCGGCTCTGCGCTTTGAAAGCCCCATGTTGAACTCGATGCCTCCGATATTGTCCGTATGGCCGACAACGTGCAGTTTCAGTACCGGCTGCTTTTTCAGGAGCGAGGCAATCTCCTGCAGTGCCGGGCGCGATTCCGGTCTGATATCCGATTTGTTCGTGTCGAAATAGATTCCGTAAAGCGACACCCTGCCGGTCGTACTGATCGACCGGGACATCTCGTCGGCTGTCACGGTCACCATTTTCTGCACCATCGGCTGTGTTTCGATGATATCAAGAGCAATGTAGGCCCCGCGCCGCGCCTTGTATACTGGTTCGTTCCTGCCCCACTCCACGGCTATCAGCTGAACGTAGACATCGCCTTCGGGCCGGCTCTTCTTTGCGCTCGCCACACAGATTCCTCCTTTTTCGGCAGCGTAAAAAATATAATTGCTGCGGCTGGTCTGAATATCAATATGGCTGAACGGTGCCAGGTAGTTTATCCAGCTTATGGCGGCAGGGTCCCTTTTGGAATCATAAAGGATGACGAACCCTTTCGAAACAAGCTCGTTGAGGTAGTTCCGGTACACTTCCAGCGAGCCTGTATCCCCGGCGGCTTCGTACCAGATGCGAGTCATTTTCCCCTCGGGCCTGAGGGGAGGTTTTACATAATCCCGTTTTTTTGTCGCGAAATTGTAGCGGGAGAAGGTTGATGTCTGCAGTTCATACTGATCGAACCGTTTGACCTGAAAAGCCACGATCTCCGACCCGATGAACCTTCGCAACAACGGGTTGTCCCTGGAACCCGGCAGATCGACTGCAGATGCCGGAACCGGAAGAAAAAGCACGAAAGCAAAGAATAACAGCAGAACGGTCTTGATGTATCGCATAGGACCTCCTCTTTGGTTTATTCGTTTTTCTTGCGTTTGTCACGAACATAAATCGCTTTGGACTGCCCTTCACCGATGATCCGTTCATCGAAATCGAACAGCCTGGTGGCTGCCATCAGTTCCCCAAGCTTGCTGTAACCGTAATTACGGGGGTCGAATTCCGGGGACTGCTTGGCTATGTTGCTTCCGGTCGTGGCGAGATGCGCCCATCCGCTCTCGTCGGATGATGCCTCGACGGCGTTTCGAAGAAGACGCACAAGGCGAGTGTCCTGTTTGAGTTCGGCCATGGATTTCCTCGCAATGGATTCGTTCTCGTTGATCCTGGCCCTGAGCACCTCGATATAGATAAATTTGTCACAAGCGGATACGAACGGCGACGGGGTCTTTTTCTCGCCGAAACCATAAACGAGAAGTCCCGATTCCCTGATACGTGAAGCGAGCTTCGTAAAATCGCTGTCGCTTGAAACCAGGCAGAATCCGTTGAATTTGCCTGTATAGAGCAGGTCCATCGCATCGATGATCATGGCACTGTCGGTGGCATTTTTCCCTTTCGTATAGCCGAACTGCTGGATGGGTTGTATGGAGTGCTCGAGCAGCACCTCCTTCCACCCCCTCAGCGCTGTCGATGTCCAGTCGCCATATATCCTTTTTACACTTGCCGTCCCGTATTTTGCCACCTCTGCAAGGAGACCCTCGACAATCGCCGGCTGTGTGTTATCGGCATCGATAAGCACTGCAAGCCGTTCGGTTTTTTCTGCCGCCATATTGCTCCACCTTTTTTGGTATAAGAAATCACCCCCTGAAAAAAGGGTCAATCCTGTACACTGAAACCCTGTTCACCGATAAGGGCCTTGATTGTGTCCAGGGTTACCTTCGAAGGATCGAAATCAACAGTAACGGTGCCGGAGGCATGGAAAGCCTCGGCTTTTTCGACCCCTTCAAGTTCTCCGAGCGCCTCGACGACAAGCAGTTCACAGCCGCCGCACCGCATGCCCGTTACGTTCAGCTCAAATTTCATATAATGTCAAACCGTTATGGTTACTTTAACCCTATAAAAAAGAGCCGTCGAAGATGGCTCTGAAACATATCACTCAACAAGTTACATACATGCCCGCCCATTCTGAAATATTCTCTGAAAATTCAGTCCGTTCCATGAACGGGATTGCCATATCCATCCGGAAGTGAGTATATTGGATGATTATGATCGCAACCGAACCACATCCGGAAAAAGGAACAATCCGCATACCCTCATTCTTCCTGATACTCCTGCTGGCCCTGCTGACTTCTTGCGGCACGGGCGAGGATGAAATAAACAAACTGCAGCAGAAAGTATGGAAAAACCCGGGAGACGCACAGTCCTATATGCTTCTCGGCGACGCATTGGCTCGTCGTGAACGATACACGGAAGCCACAGAAGCGTACAAAAGCGCTCTCGGTATCGATCCAGCAGAAAACTCGAAAGCTCTGCATGCGCTTGGAGCGGTATCATTCAACACGAGGAATTATACCCAGGCTCTGGCTTATTTCAGGAAATATCTCGATCTCTCTCCCGGAGACTCCCTCAGGCTGTACGATGTCGGCAACACCTATATGCAGATGCAGCAGTTCGACAAGGCTGCCGAAGCATACAGCGCTTCTATTGAGAACAGCAGAGAATTTATCGATGCCCACTACAACCTTGCGGTCTGCTATATCCATACCGGAAGGAAAAAAGAAGCCATGGCGATTTATGAATGGCTTCTCGACAAAAACAATTATCTTGCCCATTCATTGCAGAACCATCTCAATGGGAAATGACGACGTCAGCCGGAAAGAACACCTTGCTACAGGAACGTATTTTCCGGAAGGTGTTTTACGGCTTCTCAATATTTTTATATTCGGAAACTCTTATTCGCTGAATCGTATCACGAAACAGTGGCGGGAAACGCATAACCGGAGTGTTTGAGAGTTACAAGGCCGACAAATGCATATGAGTGAGCGTTACAATATCATTACACCTTCAGCCCCTCCCCTGCCTTTTGACAAGGCCGTATCCAGCCTTAAATCGGCCTTGGTCAGGTATGAACGAGATACAGCTTCACAGGGAAATCTTCCCGGCAGAACCCTTGTCGTTTTTTCACAAGCTGTTGACCCCCTGGATCTGAAAGGATGGCTTGGCAACCAGACCGTCTTTCCCCGGATTTACTGGATGAACCGTGAAAATGACTTTGCCGTCGCAGGCATCGGTTCAGCAGACACCATCCAGTTTGATGGAAACGGTGACAACGCTTCAAGTTACCGTAAGTTCGACCTGAAAATTTCAGAGAAAAATCCCGAAGCACGTTATTTCGGAGGGTTCCGTTTCAACAACCTCGAAACGCAGGACCAGATCTGGAAAGAATTTTCGTCATGCTTTCTTGTCCTCCCGCTCGTACAGTTGAGCTTTGAAAACAATGCTTACCGGCTCTCATGCCACCTTTGGTCCGAAGAAAAAAACGATATCGGGAGAAAGATATCGGAACTCATAAAAACGATCGACCAGATCAACCCTCATACCGGCTACCCGTCTCTGAAACTTCCCGAACTGGTGAAGCTTTGCTATAATCCTGACGAAAAAAACTGGCAGGATACCTGCAGAAAAGCGCTCGAAACCTTCGAAAGCGGTGAAATGGAAAAAATAGCGCTCGCGCGCCAGACGGTACTCGAGTTCAAAAACAGTTTTTCGCCCTTCCTTTTCATGCTCCGGTATCCATCACAAAAAAACTCCATCTACAATTTCTATTTCGAGCCTTCCGAAAATAATGCCTTTTTCAGCTTTTCGCCGGAAAGGCTGTATCGCCGGAACAATGACCTGCTGCTTACCGAAGCCCTTGCCGGTACCTGTTCCAAGGAAACAATCAACGGTGACAGCCTCGACGTCTCCGAAATATTGCTGAATTCGGAAAAGGACATCCGGGAGCACAAGTTCGTCAAGGACATGATTTACCATGAATTGCTGGAGGTTTCGAGCGATATCCAGATGGAAGAGAACGTGCAGGTGCTTCAGCTCAACCGGCTCGCCCACCTGTATACCCGCTGTTCGGCGAAACTGAAACCGGAGTTTGAAAACGACAGTGCCGTGCTCACGACACTCCACCCGACTCCTGCGGTCGGGGGAGTGCCAAGGGAACCCGCAATGCAGCACATCATGGAACTCGAACCGTTCAGCCGCGGATGGTATGCCGCTCCCGCAGGATGGATAAGCCGTGATGCGGCTGAATTTTCAGTCGCCATACGCTCGGCCCTTGTCAGCGGAAACCATGCCTATCTCTATTCCGGCGCAGGACTGGTCAAAGGTTCCGATCCACTGTCCGAATGGGAGGAAGTAGACCAGAAAATCGGCGACCTGTTGGCCATAACCCGACAGGAAGTATGAACAGCCGCGGAATCACCTCGCTGTGGAGCACCGTCATCACTGAAGAACTTGTCCGGCAGGGTGCCGATTTCTTCTGCATTTCGCCCGGCTCTCGTTCAACACCCCTTACGGTAGCCGTCGCAAGAAACCCGAAAACCCGCTGGAAAATATTTCCGGATGAACGATCGGCAGGTTTTTTCGCGCTCGGTTATGCAAAGGCTACCGGGAAACCGGCAGTTCTCATCTGCACGTCAGGTACCGCCGTCGCAAATTATTACCCTGCTGTCGTCGAAGCGTCGCTGGACTTCCGCCCGATGGTTGTGCTCTCTGCCGACCGCCCATTCGAACTGCTCGATTGCGGAGCGAACCAGACCATCAGGCAGGAGAACATGTTCGGCAGCTTTACCAGATGGAACATGCAGCTTCCGGCTCCTTCAAAAGAGGTTCCGCTTGCTTCTCTGCTGTCAGCCGCAGCCTATGCCGTATCGAAAGCAACGGGTTCTCCGGCAGGCCCTGTTCACCTGAACCAGCCCTTCCGCGAACCCCTTGAACCGGAAGTTCCCGATTATTCCGACCCATGGTTCGAACCACTGCGCTCATGGCATGAAACCGGACACCCTTCGACAATGCCGGTATTTCCGGAAAAACAACCCGATACCCGCACACTCTCACTGCTTCGCCGGTTGATCGGAGAAGCCCGCCAGCCTTTTCTGATCGCGGGAAATCTCACGGATATCGCCGATGCCCGTGCCATAGAAGAGCTTGCCGCGGATCTTCAGGTCCCGCTCTATGCAGACCTTTCCTCCGGACTGAGGCTCAGCAATGCGACGTGTCCCTGGCAGCTCGCCATGCAGTCACCCGAATTCAGAAAACGTTTCAGACCTGACGTTGTGCTTCATTTCGGAGGACACATCATCTCCAGACATCCTGCCGCTGCACTCAGCGAATGGAAACCTGAACACCTTGTGGTTTTCAGGAATCATCCGAACCGTTTTTCTCCCGTTCTCAACGTCACCATGAGCGTCGAAGGTTCACTGGCACAGGCGGCAAACATGCTGAAGGGATGCAGAAAACGGACATCTTCCTTCGATATCGGCAGGTCAGAAGAGTTTTTCCGGCAAGCCGATCTGGAAATAGAAAAAGAAACGCACCCGGGCAATCCGGTAACCGAAATATCAGCCGCACGCATCGTTTCCCGTTTCATCACTCCCGGCGAAGCGCTCTTTCTTTCAAACAGCATGCCGGTCAGGGATATGGACAGTTATGCATGCACTCTTTCATCCAATGGTATCAACATCGGGCTCAACCGCGGTGCGAGCGGAATAGACGGCATCATTTCGACGGCTGCAGGGTTTGCTGAAGGAAACCGCAAACCGCTCACGCTCCTCATCGGCGATATCGCATTCCTGCATGACATGAATGCGCTCACGCTGCCCTCAAAACTGTCGGTACCACTGAAAATCATTGTGCTGAATAACAACGGGGGGGGGATTTTCTCTTTCCTGCCGGTTTCAGGCTGTACCGACGTTTTTGAAACCCACTTCGCGACGCCTCAGAATTTCAGCGTCCGCCTTGCAGCTGAAACGTTCGGACTCCGCTATGCTTCACCCTCGACAAATCGTGAATTTGCCGATATCTACACTGCAGCTTCATCAGACAGCCAAAGTATCGTCATTGAAATCAAGGGAACCCGCAAGAGCAATCTGGAACAGCACCGCGATCTTCAGGCAAGGATCGCCACACATGCAGCCCGTCACTTTACAGCGTTGTAACGTCAATTCCTTTTTTCCGCCTGTAACGACGGAAACCAGCGGGAGATATCAAACATCAGTCCTTGACGCATCGTACGGCGAAACCCAGACGCTTTGCTGCTTCTCCTCGGCGTAGCGCCTTGTCGAAATAGCCGACAGCCCATGCCCATGCTCGCCCGGCATTGATTTCAGAGGAAGTCCAATGACGACTGTATTCGCCCATGAGCACAAATTCACCGTCCGTATCACGTCGTGCACCCGAAGGCAGAAGAGCCATGCCGCTTTTTCCCTCAAGGCTGTCCGCCTCTTTCCAGAAGCGATCAGCCTTGAGCTTTCCGCCTGACACCTCATCTCCTCCAAGGGCTTCGGAAAGTGAAGACCAGTCGCCGTCTGTGGCGACATGCCAGCCTTCCGGAGCCAGCCCTCTCGGATCATTGACCGCATACCAGTTGTACAGTTTCCCGTAAGACTTGCCGTTTTCGCTGTTGTTGGAGTACCAGCACCAGGCTCCGTCTGTAAGACCGGACCATTTTCCGGGATCATTTACCTCCGGAATAGAATCACCGTTCCGGTAGCGGGATACCGTAAGATTTTCAGCTGCCCATACCCTCCCGCCGATTGTTACGGTATGGTAACTGTTTCCGTCACGATCGGTCATTGGCTCCCTGTTGTTGCCGCTGCATGCAGTGAACAAAAGAACCAGGAATACAGGATACACTTTCAGGCAATAGCTCATACGACACAGGATACATCCGGAGGCAATGGCATCGATGTATGCATTTTTTCCCATAAAAAACAATCTTCATTGACAATGATACCTGCTGATTACCGGACTCCCTCACAGCGGATCCTGCTGAGGTGACTGCCCTGTAAGGGTACTATCCGGAACCGCATTTCAGAGTACACGTCCCGTTTCAGGAGAGCGGGCTACCCGGAATCAGTGACATCCATGGCCCGCACAGGTCTGCCCAAGGTCAGCTTTGAACAGCAATCCGTTTTTGAAAAGTTCCAACGCTTCAGATGCCGTTCCTGCCGAACTTGCCATATAGATGTCGATACCAGACATCCCAAGGTGGGCAGCGGCACGTCCGCCTATCCCTTTGCAGATGACTGCGTCCACCTTCTCCGCTCCCGATGCATCCGCCGGTAAACACTGTCCATGGTCATGATTGCAGCCCGCATTGGCAATGATCTCAAAAGAACCATTGACGGTATCTGCAACAGCGAAACAGGGCGCACTTCCGAAATGTTCGCACATTTTCGAACCGGCACCCTCATTCTTTTCTACAGGTATGAGCACTTTCATACATTTTCTCCTGAATTTCCTGCATTTTGATTCCTCTCATTCCCCCGGATTCCACTCTGGCTAAAGCCATGGCCTTTTCCGCATCTCTGGCGATGATGTCCCGTTTTCAAGCCGCGGCATTTGCCGCCACCCATCCGTCCACCGCCAAAACCACCGCCGGATGAAAGACGATGAATGTTGACGCCTGCGCATTCCGGACAGATCTCCGGACGTTCTGAACCATGCACGACACTCCATTTGCTACCGCAGGAAACGCACCCGAAAACTCTTTCATCATTGGTATCCATACTTTTTCTTCCTGTTACATTTTCAATGTTTCACTTGAAAGAACCATTCAATTTCACCGATGCATTTATTAGCATATGCTCATAATCTACGATATCCAACAAGAGAAATCAAATAAAAAACATACTTTTCCAGGCTTATTCTGTTGGCACAAAAAAACTCCTCCGCGCAACGAGCGCGATGGAAAGCAGAAGAAGCCGACCCCCGCCTGTATGAACTTGCTGTCAGGAAGCATTACGATGTATTCATTGAAGAACCCTGCCATTATGCGGAAAACCACGACAAGAGGGTGCTGAAAACGCAGAAAAGCAGAGGATAACGGTATCTTTCAGCAATCATGGCGCATTCCGATGATCATTCGCAGGCAGCCGGGCTTTCGCAGACTCCTGATCGGTGAATATCCTGAGCTGCAGGACCCGGTTCACGACAAGACTTTCGAAACAAAGGAAATCGAAGAGGGACTACGGATCATAGATGATTGCAACCCTGAAGGAGGTCGGGAATTTTTTTAACAAGGAACGTCCCGATATCGAACGTCCCATGGTGTATCGAGGCAGGTAATGATTTCAGTTTCATCACACAGGTTCAGCCGGACACCCTTGTCGAGCATATCCTGAATGATATGCCGGACTTCAATGAGACCTTCGTCAGAACCGGTTACCCAGACAAACAGAGTCACCCCTTCTTTCCTCGAGACAGAGTGAAGTGCCATACGTTCTCGCGAAATCCCTGATAACGGAAACATTGCGTTATCATTACTGCAATCAGGGGCGATGTCAGAGGCTCTCCAGCCATTCCCTGGCAGATGCGGTGTCTGTGAATATCCTGATCTGCTGCCCACGATTGATAAGCATGCTTTCCAGAAAACGGATATCGAAACTGGTATCCGGATTAAAAACAATCGCGATTCTAAGGTATGTCGGAACGAACCTCGACAGGAACAACCCTACCTCATAGGTATCGAGGCAGCTCAGGTCATTCTTGACCGCACTTTCGTCACACAGCACAAGCTGAACGCCGCTTTCAAGACAGACCTTATGAAGCCCGATTACATATTCCTCGACATCTGCCAGGCAATGGTCATAACCGGAAGCCTCGACGTAAAGAATTCCCCCGACTGTTTTTGTCGTGTACTGAATACCCATATTCCTGTTAGCTGAGAATTCAAAAACGTGAACACAGCCCTTGACTTAATATGAAAAATACCATAAAGCAGGGAACTGCTCACAAAAATTTTATGTAAGATCGAATGATCGAATTCCCGGGGAAGATACCAAAGCCTCATCAGTTTGGAGCGCATCGTCGGTATCCGCAATCAGCGACCGCTGCCTTGCCGTTCCGCTGTCCGTGAAGAACATCAGTCTTTGTCACCGCTTGACGACGAAATATTCGAAAAAAACGTATGGGAAGGAACTTCGGAGAAGCAGACGATCGAAAACGTCATGCATCAGGACACATTCGCGGGAAAATACCGGCGAAGATCATACCGGTGTCCATCAAACGCATATGCGAGAACATGAAGAATCCTGCCTTCGAACTTCAACAGTATGATTATCAATAAATAACTTCGTGTTCCGGTCCGGCGGCTCTGCAGAGGGGGGAGTGCAGGTGATGTATATCCGTTATCACAATTGTGAATATAACAAAAAGGCAGATTGACCATGAAAAAAGTTTTTCCTGTCGTAACTTTTCCGTGAAGTTTCCTCTGCCTGCGTTCACCTGATATCTTATAAGTAGCATGACCGGCTCACAAATCAATGCAACCTGAATGATGGCACTGGAAAACGGTATTCCCGATTTCAATATCACGGTAACCGGTAACCCGGCCCGGCCCGGAATAGTCTTCCTGCATGGTTTTCTGGGCTCGGGAATTGACTGGATGCCTGTCTCGGAACTTCTGGATGACCGCTACCGCAGCATCCTTGTCGACCTCCCGGGCCATGGCGGTACCTGGCTTCCGGCAGAAGCAGAGCCTGAGTCCTTTTTTTCCGCAACCGTCGATGCACTTGCCTGCAAGCTGAAAAGCAGTTTTCCCGGACCTCTTTTTCTTGCCGGTTATTCCATGGGAGGCAGGATAGCGCTTGCTCTCCTCCTGCGTCACCAGGAGCTTTTCGTGAAAAGCGTCATTGTTTCCGCATCGCCCGGGCTTGCAAAGGATGAAGAACGAAGAGAGCGTATCCGGAGCGACGATGGCATCGCCCGGAAAATCGAGCTGAATTTCGAAGGATTCATCGATGCCTGGTACGATCAGCCGCTTTTCGCAACTCTGAAAGCCCACCCGCTTTTCAGAGAAGTCGAAAAAATGAGGAAACAGAGTTCCCCCGCGAATCTTGCAGCGTCACTCCGCCTGCTCGGCACCGGACGCCAGCCATCGCTGTGGAACGAACTGAAGCACAACAGGGTGCCCGTCCTGTTTTTTGTCGGGGAAAAAGACGTTAAATTCGTTGAGATTGGCCATCAAATGGTTAATTTATGCCCTGATTCCGCCTTGGAACTCTTCCCTGGTTGCGGCCATACGCTGCACATCGAAAACAGGGGGCTATTTGTCGAACGCCTGAAGGCATTTTTCAACATACACCATACATCAAACAAGCAGACATGAGCACTGTAAACTGGACTCCCTCCGGTGAATTTACCGACATTCTCTACCATAAAGCCGAAGGGATTGCAAAAATCACCATCAACCGCCCCGAAGTCCGAAACGCTTTCCGCCCACAGACGGTGGAGCAGATGATAACCGCGCTCAGCGATGCCCGAAACGATGAAACTATCGGCGTGGTCATCCTGACCGGGGCAGGCGATATGGCGTTCTGCTCCGGTGGTGACCAGAAAATAAGGGGCTATGCCGGCTATGCAGATGCGAAGGGCACAAACCGGCTGAACGTGCTCGATTTCCAGAGAGACATCCGTACCTGCCCGAAACCTGTCATCGCCATGGTTGCAGGTTATGCCATCGGCGGAGGACATGTTCTGCATATGCTCTGCGACCTTACCATCGCTGCTGAAAACGCCGTTTTCGGCCAGACCGGGCCGAAAGTAGGCTCGTTCGACGGTGGATGGGGTGCAAGTTATATGGCCCGTCTCGTCGGCCAGAAAAAAGCCCGCGAAATCTGGTACCTCTGCCGTCAGTACAATGCAGCGCAGGCGCTTGAAATGGGGCTCGTCAACACGGTCGTGCCGCTCGAAAGACTCGAGGACGAAACCCTGCAGTGGTGCCGTGAAATCCTTGCAAACTCTCCACTGGCCATACGCTGCCTGAAATCCGCCCTCAATGCAGATTGTGACGGACAGGCCGGCTTGCAGGAACTTGCAGGCAACGCGACAATGCTTTATTATATGTGTGAAGAGGCACAGGAAGGAAAAAATGCATTTGTAGAGAAACGTAAACCCGATTTCAGCAAATTCCCGAAGAGACCTTGAACATATCTCATCTATTTCTGTACCGTTACGCCATCCCCTTCACTGAGCCGGTGACAATCAGGGGACACCGGATCACCGAAAGGGATGGCATTGTGCTTGCACTGAAATGCAGGGATGGTGAAAGAACGGCCTATGGAGAAATAGCACCGCTTCCCGGCCTGCACAGGGAAACACTCGACATGGCAGAGGCGCAGCTTGTCGACCTTGTCTCCAGCCACGCGTTGTCTATTTCCGGAGCACTGCCCGACAGACTCTATCCTTCCGTGCAAACAGGCATTGAAATGGCATTGATCAATCTTGAGGCTGACGCTTCGGGCAGCCCGCCATCATTCTTCCCGGAAAGCGCAGGGACGGAGCTCCTGCCGCTCAATGCCCTTCTGTTCGGCGACGCCCTGTCGGTGACAAGCAAAGCGGAAACCCTCTACAACCTGGGGTACCGGGCTTTCAAACTGAAAGTCGATGCCGGTAATGCCGCAACGGCCATCGAGTGCATACATACCCTGAACAGCAGGTTCGGAAGCGAAATTGAACTGAGGCTCGACGCGAACCAGTCGTTCACGCTCGAGCAGGCAGTCGCATTCGCCGGGAACCTCCCGGCAGGAAGCGTCTCCTATATCGAAGAACCCCTGCAGGATGCCGCCTGTATCGGTGAATTCCATGCAAGAACCTCGATATGCTCGGCTCTTGACGAAACACTCTGGCAGCATCCCGAACTGTATGGAATGATTCCGAAATCAGCAATCAAGGCCCTTAT
This sequence comes from Chlorobiaceae bacterium, assembly GCA_013335405.1. Taxonomy (GTDB): domain Bacteria; phylum Bacteroidota; class Chlorobiia; order Chlorobiales; family Chlorobiaceae; genus Chlorobium. The sequence goes on along the minus strand of JAAXVR010000001.1, from coordinate 36,179 downwards.
CCTGAAACCGAACCGGCTTGGAGGAATTGCGGCGACCAGAGAAATCATGCTTCGCGCAGCGAGTGCAGGTCATCAGACTGTACTCAGTTCAGCCTTTGAAAGCGGCATCAGCCTCGGCCTCTATGCCTGGCTGGCGGCAACGTCATCCCCGGAACCCGCCGCCTGCGGCCTCGATACCTTCAGATATCTGAACCACGATCTTACAGAGGCTCCCTTCGGAAGCGGCAACAGCCTGGTTGATGCCAGAAAGGCATTCAATGAAGGGCAGAAAGTCAACCTGCACACTCTCAAGCTGCTGTCTATATGGACCTTGTAGGAAAAGCCGCAGCACTTTTCGGCAGCCTGCCAGCCCTGATGACACCAGAAGAAACGATAACATACGAAGAGTGTGACCGAAAAGCCCGGAATATTGCCTCCCTCCTCCTGAAGAAAGGTCTGAAACCCGGTGATATCGTAGCCGTTGTTTCTCCCAATACGCCCGAAATGGCGCTGCTCCTTTTCGGACTGCTCAAAGCCGGGCTCATCGCTGCCCCCCTCAACTGCAGGTTTCCCCGGAAACTGACCGCAGGTACCATTGAGGCACTCCGGCCGAAGCTGCTGATCACAGAGAGCGACAAGCCGATCAGTCTGCCGGGTATCGGAACACAATCAATCCGCTCGCTCATCGAGGAATCCGGTACGTGCCCGGTATGCGATACCGTCGAAACTCCGGAAAATCCGGACCGCTCCGTAACCATCATCCACACCTCTGCGAGCACAGGCTCGCCGAAAGCCGCCGTGCACAGTTTCACAAACCACTGGTACAATGCGCTCGGGTCCAATGACAATATCCCATTCAGTCCGGGTGACTGCTGGCTTCTCTCCCTCCCCTTTTACCATATCGGGGGATATGCCGTCATATTCCGGGCCCTCGTTTCCGGGGCCTCGATGGCAATGGGAAATCCCGGCGGAAACATCAGCGAAACGTTGAAACTCTTCCCGATTACCCATCTCTCGCTGGTACCGACACAACTCTACCGGCTGCTTGACGACCCCGAATCTGAAGCGCTGCTTCGAGGAATGAAAGCAATCCTGCTGGGTGGCAGCCATGCACCGGAATCGCTTCTCGAAAAAGCCCTGCGCCTGCGAATACCGCTTTACCTGAGCTATGGCTCGACAGAAATGGGATCACAGATTGCCACGACACAAGGACCGGTGAATGACCTTCGGCGGGACAGCGGACACGTGCTGCCATTCAGGGATGTCTCGGCAACGCAGGAGGGCGAACTGCTTGTCAGGGGCGAATGTCTCTTTTCCGGTTATCTTCTGGGGGGAGTTGTTCGTCCGCAGACCGATGCGGAAGGATGGTTCCATACCGCGGACATCGGACAAGTCAGCGATGACGGCCTGGTTACCGTATTCGGAAGAAAAGACAACATGTTTATTTCCGGCGGCGAAAACATCCATCCCGAAGAAATCGAAAAAGCACTGACGGGCATCCGGGGTATCAGTGAAGCAGTTGTCGTTCCTGTGCCGGATGAGGAATATGGCCATCGGCCTGCCGCATTCATAAAACCATTCGGGAATGAGGCTCCCGATGACGGTACACTGGACCGGTTGATGAAGGCGCTCGTGGGAACATTGAAGGCGCCTGTTCGTTATGTGCGTGTCGAAGCATGGGAAGTGCTGCCCGGATCGCAAAAAACGGACAGGGACTTTTACCGCGGTCTGTTCCTTTAATCCTGAAAACAGCCCTCAGCCTTTCCTTGCATGCCGTTTGAGGAGGAGAACCGCGAAAGCCCCGCCGATTCCCGCTATCAGCCCATACATGATACCGGATATGCCCATGTTGATGAAAAGATCCGCAATGCTCAGCTTCAACGGCGCCATTGCAAGCTTTTCAGCCGCTACGAGCTGCTGGACCTGCTCCTCGAGAGAGGGTTTTCCTTTTGCCATTTCAAGCATCCATCCAACGACGAGAGAAAAACTTTCCGTTCCGGGCCTGTAATCGAGAAATTTCATGAAAAAGAAAGCTGCGAGCTCCGACAATGCTCCACCTGCAAGGCCCGCGAAGCAGCCCGTCAGATAGGCTTCACTGTAAGGCAGCCTGACCTGGAAACGCAGGATGGTGTAATACAGCGATACCGCACCGGCGATGAATATACCTGAAAACAGGAAAATATTAAGGATGGTGAGGTAAGGAACGGTGGTCGTCAGGAGAATGATTGCAGCTCCGATAAGCACCGCATGCAGTTTTCCCTCGGCCGGAAGTACAGATTGAACCGGTTTGTTAACAGCCATAACTCTTCAGGAAAGCTTTTCGTTTAAAAAATCGTCCATGGTATAGAAACCCGGGGCCGTCCTGTGGCGACCGGCAAGCCATACGGCTGCTTCCACAGCGCCCGAAGCGAACCCCGAGCGGTTCTTGGCGGTATGGGAAATCTCGATCTCGTCCGATTCGGAATCGATGAAAGCGGAGTGCTTGCCGAAGACGCTCCCGAGCCTTATCGCGGCAACCTGCAGTTCCTCGGAAGCCAGCCTGCGATCGGCGGAAAGCTGGGTGGCTATCGTTTTTTTCCGGTTGTTCACGGAGAGAATCATGTCGGCTGCCCTGAGGGCCGTACCGCTGGGAAAGTCCGCTTTCCCTGTATGATGCTGCTCGGCGAAAGCGATATCGAACTGGCCGAACGGCGAAATCATCCTTGCGGCTTCCCGGAGGGTACGCAGGAAAATATTGACGCCGAGCGAAAAATTGGCGGAATACAGCAGGGATGAGCCTGCTGCGGTAACTTTACCGGCCACTTCTTCACGGACATCATCCCAGCCGGTAGTGCCGACAACAACCGGAACCCCTGATTCCAGAATTGCCGGAAGATTCCGGAGAAAAGCATCACGCACGGTGAAATCTATGACGGCATCACTGCCGCTGAATGATTCAGGGGTAATGCGGGCATCAATATCGAGAACTGCCGCGATTTCATGGATGCCGCTCTGTGTGGCGACCATGGCGACCTGCCGGCCCATTCTGCCGTTACCAACAAGGGTGAACTTCATAATCGGATACGAGTACTGACGTTTTGTAGTGATGAAAACCGGCATGACCGGCAGTGTTCATTCATGGTTCATGATGTCCAGAAGCCTTTCGAGATCATCATCCGAAAAATACTGGATATGGATTTCACCTTTCCCTCCTTTTTTCTCCAGTATGCGTACTTTTGTCGCGAGCCGGTCCCTCAGTCGTGATTCGAGCTGCACGATGTGGGATGAACGATCCGCGGCGGACGCAGGAAGATGTTTTGGCTGATCCCTGAACATACGGTTCACGAGGGCTTCTGTCTGGCGAACCGAAAGCTGCCGGGCAAGAATCTGCTTCCAGACCTTGAGCTGCTGCTGTTCCCCGGGCAGGTTTATCAGAGCTCTGGCATGACCGGATGAAATTTCGCGGCTGCGTATGCTGTCCTGCACCTGGAGGGGAAGTTTCAGGAGCCTCAGAAAATTGCTGATGGTCGAACGGTTCTTTCCGACTTTCTGCGCAACCTCGTCCTGGGTAAGGCGGCATTTCGTGGTAAGACTCTTGAGTGCAAGGGCAACCTCGATGGCGTTCAGATCCTCGCGCTGAATATTTTCAATAAGGGCGAGTTCGAGCTTGCTCGAATCATCGCGGGCTTCAATAACGTAGGCGGGTATGAACTTGAACCCGGCCTGCTTGACGGCCCTCAGACGACGCTCTCCGCTGATGAGCTGGTACCCGTCCCCATCCTTGCAGACCGTTACCGGCTGAATAATCCCGTTTTCGATGATCGAATTCTTCAGTTCCTCGAGTGCGGTTTCGTCGAATTCCTTGCGGGGCTGAAACGGGTTGACCCGGATTTTCTCAATCGGCAGGCTGCCGATGGTCCCTTCCTGGGAAACTTCCTGTTCCTCCTCTTTCGAGACAGAAACGAACCCTTCATCAGGGATCAGAGCCTTCAGACCCCTTCCTAAAGCGTTTTTTGCCATAGACCTTGCCGCCTTGCCGTTCAGTTATTGCTGACGTACTTTAAATTTGTTGATATTCCCGTCCCTCTCGAAAATCTCCTGTGCAAGATCGAGATAGTCTTTCGATCCCAGGCTCTGCGCATCATAAAGCAGTGCAGGCTTGCCGTGACTCGGAGCTTCGGAAAGGCGGACATTCCTGCGGATGTATGTCCTGTAAACCTTGTCCTTGAAAAATTTCCTGACCTCTTCGGCAACCTGTGTCGCCAGCCGGAGCCTCGCGTCGTACATCGTTACCAGCACTCCCTCGATCTCGAGTTTCGGATTCAGGTGCTTGCGGACGATACTTATGGTATTGAGCAGTTTTCCAAGGCCCTCGAGTGCGTAGTACTCAGCCTGGACAGGGATCAGCACCGAATCGGCGGCCGTGAGGGAGTTCAGGGTTATCAATCCGAGCGAAGGAGGACAGTCGATAATGATATAGTCGTAACGGGTGCGGACATCCCGGAGTGCTTTCTGCATGACATATTCTCGTTCTCTCATGTTCACCAGCTCCACCTCCATGCCCACAAGGTTCACGTTTGAAGGCAGAACATCGAGGTATTCGAGGCTGGTCGGTTTGATTGCATCCTCGATATTTCCCCCCTTGACCATAACCTGATAAAAAGTGTTGTCTATCTCATCGCCGGTTTCAATTCCGAACCCGGAGGTGGCATTCGCCTGAGGATCGATATCTATGAGCAGTGTCCTGAACTCGGATATGGCAATGGAGGCCGCTATGTTGACAGAAGTGGTGGTTTTTCCTACCCCCCCCTTCTGGTTGGCAATCGCAATAATTCTGCCCATGAAGTAAACAGGGAAATTTACAGCAGTTGAAGTTCCGTCATGACTTGTTACATTATTATAATACATACAAAAACCATTACAAATTTTTATCGGGCCCCATGGAAAGGGTGCACAGGCAATTCTTTGAAAAACAGACACTTGAACTGGCCGAAAAACTTCTCGGGAAAATTTTCGTGCGCGTGATGCCGGACAACACCATCCTCAAGGGAAAAATTGTCGAAACCGAAGCCTACCTGGGCAATGGCGACGAAGCATGTCATGCATGGAAAGGCAGAACACAGAGAAACCGCTCCATGTTCCTGGCGCCCGGAAGCATCTATGTCTACTTCACCTATGGCAACCACTTCATGCTCAACATCGTCAGTGAACCCGAAAACAGTGCCGGTGCCGTGCTCATACGCGCCATGGAACCGCTTGAAGGGATCCCCGGCATGCAGAAGAGAAGGGGTACGGAAAACATCACCAGCCTGATGAGCGGTCCCGGAAAACTCACCAGAGCAATGGCCATCGAAGCGGAATGCGACGGCAAAGACCTCTTCGGAGAGGAGTTCTATCTTGAAAATACCCCTCCCGTTGAACCTTGTCTTGTCGGAACGAGCGGAAGGATCGGCATTTCGAGAAGCCGGGATCTTCCCTGGAGAAAATTCATCATTGGCAACCCGCACGTCTCCAAAGCAAGAGGAGTGTGAACTGCTGCCGAAACCGTTTTTGCAAAGTTCGAAAAAATATCCTTTTTTAGTCTGCACCTGTCACAGTCCAGAAAAAACGACCATAAACCGTTTCCAGCCATGATCGGAACCCCGCTTTTACCGGAAATAAGGGAGCTGATCGAACAACGTAATTTCAGCGCCCTGCAGAGGATTTTCCAGGACTGGCTGCCGGTTGACCTCGCAGAGCTCATTTCCGATCTCCCAGAAGAAGAACAGGCTATCCTCTTCAGGCTGCAGCCGAAAGACCTTGCAACGGAAACGTTCGAATACCTCGATTTCGATTCCCAGCAGAACCTGCTGAAGGCCCTTACAAAAAAACATGTAAGCCATATCCTCAACAGCATGTCGGCGGACGACCGTACCGCGCTGCTCGAGGAACTTCCCGGTCCGGTTGCCCAGGAGGTGCTGAAGCTCCTGTCGTTCAAGGAGTTCAAGATCGCGAAAACCCTGCTCGCCTACCAGGAAGGAAGTGTCGGAAGGCTCATGTCCCCGGACTTCCTCAGCGTGAAGAAAGACAGGAACATCAACCAGGTTCTCGATTATATCCGCACCTACGGGCATGAAAGCGAAACACTGAACGTGATCTACGTGGTCGACGACGCGGGCAAGCTCAATGGAGAGCTTTTTGCGAGGGAACTGTTGCTCTCCGCCCCGGATAAAAAAGTTGAGGAGATCATAGAAGAGGAAAAAATCGTCACCCTGACGGCATCCCAGGACCAGAAAGACGCTCTCGACGCCTTCAAGCGATACGACAGAGTGGCGCTTCCTGTCGTCGATTCGAACGGGTATCTCATCGGTGTCGTCACGATCGACGACATGCTCGATGTGGCTGAAGAGGAAGAAACCGAAGATATCCAGAAATTCGGCGGTATCGAAGCGCTGGAAGAGCCCTACATGGACCTTCCGATCCTCCAGCTCGTCAAAAAACGCGCTGTATGGCTGGTCGTCCTTTTCCTTGGTGAAATGCTGACAGCTTCAGCCATGGCATTCTACGAGGGAGAGCTCGCCAAAGCCATCGTGCTTGCAACGTTCATCCCGCTCATCATCTCGAGCGGCGGCAACTCAGGCTCCCAGGCGGCATCGCTCATCATCCGTTCGCTTTCGATCGGGGAGATCACGATCAGGGACTGGTGGGCGGTCATGCGCCGCGAGGTCCTTTCAGGGCTCGCACTCGGCTGCATCCTCGGTCTGATCGGCATTTTCCGGGTCATCGCCTGGGCGATGATATTCGGACATTTCACCATGCAATGGGCATACATTGCCGTTACGATAGGTATTTCACTTGTCGGAATCGTGCTTATAGGAACCCTGTCCGGAGCGATGCTGCCTCTGCTCCTCAAGCGTATCGGTCTCGATCCGGCAGTCTCTTCAGCTCCGTTCGTGGCAACCCTCGTCGATGTGACGGGAATCGTGATCTACTTCAGCGTGGCTTCGTTAATTCTGGGCGGCATCCTTCTTTGAAGGAACCGTTTTTTTCATCGCAAAACTCTTCTGGTGTGCATCCGGAACGTGAAACACTGGATTTCGATATTGTCTATGTCGGGGCGGGGCCTGCAAACCTCGCTTCGGCTCTGCACCTCAAACGCCTGCTCGGCAGGAACGGCGTACATTCACCCGAAATAGCCGTCATCGACAAGGGACGCTACCCGGGCGCACACCTGCTTTCAGGCGCCATACTTGATCCCAGGGCACTGAACGAGTTCTTTCCGGACTTCATGGTGTCGGGTTGTCCGATCTCTTCGGAAGTCTCCCGGGAAAGCGCAATGTTTCTCACCGCCGGAAAAAAGATTCCTTTTCCATTCCTCCCGGAAGCCTTCAGCAGCAAGGGATGCCTGCTCGTTTCGCTCAGCCGACTCGGTGCATGGCTGGCTGAAAAAGCGCAGGAAGCCGGGGTGCAGCTCTTCGACAGCACTGCGGCAGTCGCTCCCGTGATGGAACATGGCCGCCTCACGGGCGTTGTCACCGACGAGAAGGGAGTCGGGAGGAACGGAAGCAGAAAATCGGGGTTCGAACCCGGAATCATCCTGAAAGCAAACGTTTTCATCATCGGGGAAGGATCCCGGGGATCATTCCTTCCGCAACTATCCGGCATTTTTCCGTCAGCAAAAGATGCTGACCGTGGTTATTACTCCTCAGGGCTCAAAGAAACATGGCGGATACCGGAGGGTCGCCTGAGGGCAGGGGAAATCATCCACCTCTTCGGCTATCCGCTTCCGTCAGACCGTTACGGAGGAGGCTGGATCTATGCGTTTTCGCCAACTATCCTTTCCCTGGGGTTCGTAACCTCTCTGGGATCCTCGAACCCTCTGTGCGACCCGCATCTCAACCTGCAGCTCTTCAAGCAGCACCCGTTCCTCCGGACCATTCTCGAAGGCGGCTCCTTGCTTGAATCGGGAGCCAGGAGCATTGCGTCACGGAGTTTTGACGAACTCCCGCAGTTGTCGGGACCGGGTTTTCTCGTTACCGGCGAATCGGCAGGTATGGTGAACCTGCAGCGCCAGAAAGGCATCCATCTCGCGATGAAATCCGGAACCCTTGCGGCTGAAACGATTTTCGACTGCCTTGTACGGAACGATTTTTCCTGCGAGCGCCTGAACACCTACAGCGAATGTTTCAGGAATTCCTGGGCATTCGAAGAGCTTCACGAGGCGAGAAACTACAGGAAAGTCTTCGAAAACGGCCTCTATGCCGGGCTTGTGCAGGCAGGGCTCCGGGTGAAGTTCCCGGGCATTGCCGCTTTGCGTGATAAAGGAAAAACAACAGAAAAAGACACGGGAGATCAAAAGCTCGAAATTGAAACGCTCAATGAACTGGAAATGGGCTTCAGGCCTGACGGTGTCATTACCTTCAGCAAGGAGGAGAGCCTCTATCGCTCGGGAACCCTGCATGAAGAGGACCAGCCCTGCCACCTCCTGGTGAAACCCGGGGATATCGAAACGATCTGTCTGGACAAGTGCCGGAGCGAATACGGAAACCCCTGCAACCATTTCTGCCCTGCGAAGGTTTACGATGTTACCTATGAACCTGCGCCATCGTTCAGGCTGCATCCTTCGAATTGCCTGCACTGCAAGACCTGTGAAATCGCAGACCCCTACGGAATCATTGCCTGGGTGCCTCCTGAAGGGGGAGGCGGCCCCGGATACAAACTCGCTTAAGTCATGAACAGGCAGAAAAACATTGTTGTCGGCATATCGGGAGGAGTGGATTCAGCGGTTGCCGCATGTCTCCTCGCCAGGGAGGGATACACGGTTACCGGCCTGAACATACGCGTGCTCGACGCTGTCGACAACCATCCTCTCCTGCAACCCTCACCACTCGTCATCAGCGACCATCCGGACTACCGGATACCGGTTTTCAGTCTCAACCTGAGCGGCAGGTTCAGGGACGAGGTCATCAGCTATTTCCAGGAGGACTATCTGGGCGGCAAGACACCGAACCCCTGCATGGTATGCAACAAAAAGGTCAAATGGTTCGGCCTTGTCGAAGGGGCAAAGCTTCTCGGCGCCGATTACGTGGCAACAGGCCACTATGCCGTCACGGAATTCAGCGAGGACCGCTACCGTCTTTACAAAGGAGCCGATCCGGAGAAAGACCAGAGCTATTTCCTCTGGATGCTCACTCAGGAAGACCTGTCCAGGACCCTTTTTCCCCTCGGAAAACTCACCAAACCCGAAGTTCGCGCTCTGGCACGTTCCTTCGGTGTAAAAGCCGCTGAAAAAAAGGAAAGCCAGGAGATCTGTTTCGTACCGCAGGACGATTACTGCAGCTATCTGAAAAACGCCGTCCCGGGTCTCGCGGATCAAGTCGCAGGAGGCGATGTGGTTGATGAAGAAGGCAGGATCATCGGAAAGCACCAGGGATACCCTTTCTATACGATCGGACAGCGCCGGGGACTGGGCGTTTCAGCAAAGGAAGCGCTCTACGTCAACGCACTGGACCCGGAACACAACCGCATCCATGTCGGAAAAAAATCTTCGCTCGAAAGCAGAAAAATCCTTGTCACCGGACTCAACTGGACTGGTATCGAAAAGCCATGCACGCCCCTGAAAGCTTCCGCTAAAATCCGTTACCGCGACGCACAAACACCCTGCACCATAGAACCCATGCGGGACGAGTCGGTCTCGATCACTTTTGAAATCCCAAAAAACGCAGTGGCTTCCGGTCAGGCTGCTGTGTTTTACCGCAACGACGAGCTGCTTGGCGGTGGGTTTATCTCCGGCATCGTCAAAGAGATCCCTCAATAATCAAACACGGTCATGCTTCAGCGCAGAAACCTTTCCCTGACCTTTCTGGATTTTCCACCGGTAAAGCCAGAAAACGCACCGCTCATGCTCATGCTCCATGGTTACGGAAGCAACGAAAAAGACCTGATGCAGCTTTCTCCCCTGCTCCTTCAAGGTATGCGCTACATCAGTGCACGCGCCCCGGTTTTTCTCGATTTCGGCATGTTCGGCTGGTTCCCGATAGCATTCACCCCCAACGGTATCACTGTCGATTACGATGCCGCAGCCGATGCCCGCGACAAGCTCATCGTGTTCATCAGGGAACTCATCAGCGAATACAGGCCGTCCGGCAACAAAATCTATCTCCTGGGTTTCAGCCAGGGAACAGTCATGAGCTACCTCACCGCGTTCCACGCGCCGGAACTGCTTCACGGTGTCATGGCACTGAGTGGCCAGCTTCCCGGAAACTCCCTGCAGGCTGAACTGAAGCCTGAGTTGCAAAGCCTGCCGTTCCTTGTCATGCATGGTCTTTACGACGATATCCTGCCGATAGAAAAAGGACGGCAGGCGAACGAATGGCTGCAACAGCATGTCCGCGACCTTGTCTATCGCGAATACCCGGTCGCTCATCAGATCCCGGAAGAAGGTATCAGGCTCGTACGCTCATGGCTGGAGGAAAAAGTACCCCAAACAGAAAGAAAAGCGTGATCGTAATTATTGGTCCCACATCAATAAGTCGCAAGCAAATCCAGGGCACGGGGCTGTCATTCCGCAATGAAGCGTAGCGGAATGAAGAATCCATTAGGTTACTAAACAATAAGTTATGGATTCTTCACTTTGCTCAGAATGACAAAATCGAAGTTATTGTTGCTAAGCAGGATTGACAGTTCTGATCTCCGGAGCAATAACGGCAAAACCCTCTTCCAGCAGCTTCAGGACAATGGATTTGACTCGAAATCCCTTATATTCTTTTTTTTTAATGCATTCAGCCTCATTGCATGAAGGACACACTTTTCAACCTGCTCGAACAACGCATCCTCGTGCTGGACGGCGCCATGGGCACCATGATCCAGCGCCGGAAACTGAAGGAGGAAGATTACAGGGGCACGCGGTTCACTTCGCACTCCCATCCCCTCCTCGGCAACAATGATCTCCTCGTACTCACCTGTCCCGATGTCATTTATGAGATACACTGCGACTTCCTCGAGGCGGGCTCGGATATTATCGAAACCAATACCTTCAATGCGAACCCTATTTCCCAGGCAGACTATCATACCGAGGATGTCGTAAGGGAACTGAACATTCAGGCGGCCCTTCTTGCCAGGAAAGCAGCTGACGAATATACGGCAAAAACACCTGAAAAGCCCCGGTTCGTTGCAGGCTCGATCGGCCCCACCAACAAGACCCTTTCACTGTCACCCGATGTCACGAATCCCGGTTATCGGGCAGTGAGCTTCCGCGAAGTCGTCGACAACTACCTGGTGCAACTCGAAGGACTCAGGAATGGAGACGTAGACCTGCTGCTCGTCGAAACGGTGTTCGACACCCTGAACTGCAAGGCCGCGCTTTTCGCCATCGAAGTGTTTTTCCTCTCTTCCGCCTGGAGGGTTCCCGTCATGGTTTCAGGAACCGTCGTGGATGCCAGCGGCCGCACACTTTCAGGCCAGACTACCGAAGCGTTCTGGATTTCGATCGCCCATATGCCTGACCTCATGAGCGTCGGACTCAACTGTGCGCTCGGCTCCAAACAGATGAGGCCTTTCATCGAATCCCTTGCAGGCATAGCCGAAAGTTACATCAGCGTCTATCCCAATGCCGGTCTTCCGAACGAGTTCGGCCAGTACGACGACTCGCCTGAATATATGGCGGCCCAGATCGCCGGCTTTGCCGAATCAGGTTTTGTGAACATTGTCGGCGGATGCTGCGGCACGACGCCGGACCATATCAGGGCAATCGCGGAAGCAGTCAAACCTTTGAAACCGCGTTGCAGGCCGGTAAAAAAACACGAGCTGCTGCTCTCGGGCCTCGAACCTCTCAGGGTAAACAGCACAACGGGCTTCATCAACATCGGCGAGCGCACCAATGTGACAGGTTCGAAAAAATTCGCACGCCTCATCAAGGAATCGAAGTACGACGAAGCTCTCTCCATCGCACGCCAGCAAGTCGAGAGCGGCGCCCAGGTCATCGATGTGAACGTTGACGAAGGTATGCTCGACTCTGAAAAAGTCATGAAGGAGTTCCTGAACCTCGTTGCCTCGGAGCCTGAAATTTCTCGCGTCCCTGTCATGATCGACAGCTCGAAATGGCAGGTCATCGAAAGCGGCCTGCAGTGCGTCCAGGGCAAAAGCATCGTGAACTCCATCAGCCTCAAGGAAGGAGAAGAGCTTTTCAGGGAACGTGCCCGGAAAATCCTCCAGTACGGGGCGGCAGCCGTCGTTATGGCGTTCGACGAAGAAGGACAGGCCGATTCGTTCGAGCGCCGTATCGAAATCTGCAAACGTGCTTACGATATTCTGACCATCGAAGTCGGATTCCCGCCCGAGGACATCATTTTCGACCCGAACGTACTGACCGTGGCAACCGGTATCGAAGAGCACAACAACTACGCACTCGATTTCATCCGCTCGGTACGCTGGATCAAGGAACATCTTCCTCATGCCAAAGTTTCGGGCGGCATAAGCAACGTCTCTTTTTCATTCCGCGGCAATGAAAACGTCAGGGAAGCCATGCATGCCGCATTCCTTTTCCACGCCATCCATGCCGGGCTCGACATGGGCATCGTCAATGCAGGCCAGCTCGCAATCTATGAAGACATAGACCCTCAATTGCTGGTGCATGTCGAGGATGTGCTGCTCAACCGCAGACCCGATGCTACCGAACGCCTCGTGGCATTCGCCGAAACCGTCCGTGAAGGCGGCGAAAAAGCCGAAGCGAAAGCTGCCGAATGGAGGAACTCTTCTGTTGCCGAACGGCTTCGCCATGCGCTCATCAAGGGAATTGTCGAATATATCGAAGAGGACACCGAAGAAGCCCGCAAGCTTTTTCCAAGCGCCCTCCAGGTCATCGAAGGCCCGCTCATGGACGGCATGAACGAAATCGGCGACCTCTTTGCCGACGGAAGGATGTTCCTGCCTCAGGTCGTCAAAAGTGCCCGCGTCATGAAGCGCTCCGTCGCCCACCTCCTGCCTTTCATAGAAAAGGAGAAAGCCGAACGGAAGGACAGCCGCCCCGCAGCGAAAGTGCTGCTTGCAACAGTCAAAGGGGACGTGCACGACATCGGAAAGAATATTGTTTCGGTTGTACTCTCCTGCAACAATTACGAAGTGGTCGATATCGGTGTCATGATGCCCTGCGACAAGATCCTCGATGCAGCCGAACGGGAAAAAGCGGATCTACTCGGCCTGAGCGGGCTCATTACCCCGTCGCTCGACGAAATGGTGCACGTTGCATCCGAAATGGAACGCCGCGGCATGCGGATCCCTCTCCTGATCGGCGGAGCGACAACGTCGAAAGTGCATACGGCAGTAAAAATCGCGCCCGTCTATTCCGGCCCGGTCATTCAGGTTCTCGACGCTTCACGTAGCGTTCCTGTCGTCAGCAGCCTGCTCAACCCGATATTGAAGGACGCTTACCTTGCAAAGCTGAAAATCGATCAGACAGCACTCAGGGAAAGCCACGCAGCCCGCAACGCATCTGCATCGTTCGTCACGATCGACGAAGCCCGCCGCAACCGGCTTTCGCTCCGTTTCGACGCTTCGACGATCCATAACCCGCTCAAACCGGGCATAACGCTTCTCGAAAACGTCACTGCGGCCGATCTGCGACCCTATATCGACTGGACACCGTTTTTTGCAGCATGGGAGCTGCACGGGCAGTATCCGCGCATCTTCGACGACGCACGTTTCGGCATCGAAGCAAGGAAACTTTACGACGATGCGGCAGACCTGCTCGACCGGATCTCGAAGGAAAACCTGCTCGGCCTGAAAGGTATCGCGGGCATCTTTCCGGCAAACGGGCAGGGCGACGATATCGAAGTCTATACCGACGAATCCCGCTCGAACGTGCTGGTCACCCTGCATACCCTGCGACAGCAGCAGAAAAAGGAAAAAGGAGAACCGAACCTCGCGCTCGCCGATTTTATCGCATCCCGCGAAAGCGGTATCGCCGATCATATCGGCGGCTTTGTGGTAACCGCGGGACTCGGTATCGAAAAGACCCTGAAGCGTTTCGCCGGGGAGCATGACGACTACCGCCGGATCATGACGCAGGCGCTTGCAGATCGCCTTGCAGAGGCTTTCGCCGAGATGCTGCATGAAAAAGTGCGCCGTGACATCTGGGGGTACGCTCCGGATGAAGAATTCCAAATACATGAGCTGATTTCGGAAAAATATCGGGGAATCCGTCCGGCACCCGGCTATCCGGCATGTCCCGACCATACGGAAAAAGCCGCACTGTTCGACCTGCTCAACGCGGAAACCGCAACAGGCGTTACGCTTACGGAAACGTTCGCCATGAATCCTGCTGCATCGGTCAGCGGCTTCTATTTCGCCCATCCGGCAGCGAAATATTTCATTCTTGGAAAAATCGGCCGGGATCAGGTCGAGGATTACGCAAAAAGGAAAGGCATGGATGTCGGGGAAGCGGAAAAATGGCTGGCACCCGCTCTTAACTACAACCCCTGACAAAAGGAGGGGCCGGCAGCGGTTGTGCTTTCCGGTCCCTGTTTCCCGGGGCTTGAGTTACAATCCCACATCCCACATCCCACTTCCCGCCTAAAGCCTCATCATCGGCAACGGATTGAACGGATGAGTTTTAAACCGTGCTTTTGCCAGCGTCAGCAGCATCTTATGGAATCCTTCGTTCGGAAATGCATCCATGACATCCGCGACAAAAGCATCAGGCAGGCGGAAGCGAAGCATGCCCCCGGAGATGTCTATCCAGTCGGCTTTCCTGAATGACTCCACCAGCCATGAAGGATTCCCTTTATATGGCGTTATCTTGTGATGCCAGCCGATCATTTCGCTTATTTCTTCACACCACCCTGCAAGGCCTTTTTCCCTGAGAAAACAGGCTGCGTGCTTTTTTGAGGGAGAGAGATAATCGAACGTTCCTTCCGCCCAGATACCGTAATCGTGGAAAAAAGAAGCAATTGCAAGCTTGTCGGAGTTTTCGCCGCTTTCACCTGTAAGAGCGTATGCGAAATTGAAAACGCGCAGACAGTGGTTCCGGTAGCCGGCGTAATCGCTGCCAAGAATGCTTCTGCCGCCTTCGAGAAGCTCATCGAGCAGGGTTTGGGACTCAATAACAGATTTCATGCAGATAATTTTTCCTCCGTTTCGCATAAAAAAAGCCCTGCTTGCACAGCAGGGCTTTCGGGTTTGCAGTCGAAAACCGCAAAGAAGAACCGGTCAAACGCTCGACTTAGAAGTAGTAGTGAGCACCGAAAGAAAAGGCAATACCGCTCTCATTATCTTCGGTAGTCCAGCTGTTGTCAGGTGTTTCACTGTAGAAGGAATATCCAACTTCAGCATTGAAACCAATTTCTGTCAGTCCAGGGAAGTTATACTCGAAACCGACAAGAGGTTCGACCATCCAGAATGTATCCGATTCATCTTCATCTGGATCCTCAAAATTGAAGCTGCCAAGACCGCCCTGCAGACCTACATAAAAGCGGCTGTTCGCTTTTACGACAGGTGCATAGAGAACCTTGACTGTACCCATGACCGTTGACCATTCATCGGTATCGTAAGGATCTTCTTCTGAATCAGTTCCATAAAAGAAGTTGCCTTCAATAGCTGTTGTGTTGTTTATCCAGTAACGGGCACTTACACCATTAAGACCCCAGTTACCTTCTTCATCGGCTGTATTCATGCCCTGATAACCGATACTCACTTTACCTACGTTCGGGCCTTCAACTGCCATTGCAGTTCCTGCGCCAAGCATGACGGCGAGACCTGCTGCCACTAATGCTTTTGTTGCTTTCATGATAATTGTTCTCCTTTTTTTACTTCAATCAATAAAAACATACCCATAACGATACGTTCTTATTTGGTTATGTGTAATTGACCAACAAATTCTACACGAGCAAATATACGAATAACTGACAGTCTCAAGAAATTTTTTTTACGCAATTTATCTATAAAGTGTGCAGTCTCCTTTCAGCCTCCATATTTTTTAACCACTTATGGCGTTTCACTACACTTTCTCTGCGCTTATAACTTATATACACGCCATTTAAGACCGAGACTCACCTGACATGAAGAACATTAGTTAACAAAAACATCATAATATCATATCAAATCGAGGTATTGTCAGCAATGATTACATGAAACGACGAGCAGTTAACAATTGTTTCTGGACATACTGCGACAAAACCAAATTCATTGCTCTATCAATGAAAATACTTTTCTGTATTGATGCTATTCAATTCTTAAAACAAACGGAAAAATCCGGAGGCATCATCATATTGTATAACGATAACGTTATCCGGCAGATTAACGGCTCTTACGCGCAACGGTATGGTGGATTTCCTGAAAGGGGAATTATTAACCGGTGCCGGCTGTTCATGATTTTCTGCTTTTGAAACAGAAAGCGTTCCGTCTTACCCATCCCCAATTTTACTCTAACCAATCAAGGGAGGCCCCATGAAAACGTTGAAAGCGCTGCTTTTTATTGTTCTCTTCTCCATTCCTTCGCTTGCCTTTGCGGACCTGACAGGAAGATGGAGCTGCAATGACGGAGGAACGTACTATGTCCGTCAGCTTGGAAAAGAAGTATTCTGGTACGGTGAACATAATCCGAACAATCCGGGATGGTCGAATACCGCATCGGGATACATCGACGGAAACAGGATAATCCTTCGCTGGGCAGACGTACCGAAAGGATCGATCATGCAGGAAGGCATCCTTATCCTTCAGACCGGTCCCTATCAGAATCAGATGCAGTCCATTTTCAAAACCGGAGGCTTCGGCGGCTCCATCTGGAACAGGTCATAGGCTGAAAAACGAAAAAGAGGCTGTCCCGTCAGAAAACGTGAGGCAGCCTCATCCTGTGGTGATGAATTCGTGATTAGCTCTGCAAACTTCCGGGAGTATCGACGTCCAGGTCGGTTTTCATGCCTGATGACAATTCGCAGGCACATGGAACCTTCGGCTCTCGACGCCGGGCTTACAGGCTGGCGGCTCCGCTTTTGATTTCTGGAGCACGCCTGCTCATGGCCTTGATCAGGGTATCATCGCGATTATAGACATCGTCCCGGAAATACAGCTCTTCACCTGAAGGGACTGCTGTCAGATACAGGATGTAGACCGGTATCCTTTTCGGCAGAACAACGGTACTTGTTCTGCCGGTGCCGATTGCCGACTTTATCCGGGTAGCGCTCCACTTCACGCTGTCGCGAAGCACCAGTCTGGCGAGGTCGAGTGGTTTCTCTACCCTGATACAGCCCGAACTGAATGTCCTGACACTCTTCTGGAACAGATCCTTTGACGGAGTATCGTGCAGATAGACGATATATCTGTTCGGAAGCATGAACTTGATCCTTCCGAGGGAACCATGGTCGCCGGCCGTCTGCTGAAGCTTGTAGGGGAAATTCGATGCGGAGTATTCATTCCAGTTGACCGAGGCCGGATCGACAACATGACCTTCCGTGTCGATAACCCTGAGTTTTTTCTGTGCCAGATAGCCCGCACTCCTGCGAAGCGACGGAAGCGCATCCTTTTCGAGGATGGTAGGAGGAATCACCCACTGGGGATTGAATATGATATACTGCATATCCGCTTTGAACACCGGTGTTTCACGGCTGGGTTTCCCGACGATGACCCTGGTGTTCCAGAGCCTGGTACCGTTTTCGACGTAATTCAGGGAGAAATCAGGAATGTTCACCATGATGTAGGTCGATCCCAGATCGTTGAGGAACCAGCGGGACCGTTCCAGATTGATGCGAAGCTGATCGATTCTCCGATCGACGGGAACATTGATCGCCCTGAGGGTTCCGCTCCCGAGCACTCCGTCCGGTTCCATGCCGTTGTGCCTCTGGAACTGCCTTACAGCTTCAACAATGTCACCACTGTATGCCTTCGAAGTGTCCTGCACGCTGGAGGAGAGTTCTCCGGATACCTGAAGCCGTTTGCGCAGGAAAAGGACCCTCGGATCACGATCGCCGGGTTTCAGGGAAGGACCTTCGGGAACTGCAGGCCAGCCTCCGGATTTTGCGATCGAACGATACTTTGCAAGCCCTTTTTTTAAATCACCGTAAAGCTGCTGCTGAGGTCGCATTTCCTGGAGAACCGCCGCAACCCGATTCGTTGCGATGGCATTCTGAAGCCTGTACTCGAGAGCGCTGTATGAAAGATCATCTCCAGGGTTCCACGTCGGTTCCATCCGCCCGGGATCAACCTTTCCGTAATGAAGATGGCTGGCAAGCGTCAGATAGGCATCGGTAAGCAGTACATCGTACAATGCCTGCCTGTCGAGGGTCAATGGAAAACCTGCAATCAGCTCCCGTATCTCCTTTATATGGTAGTCCTGGGGATCGAGACCTTCGTCGTAAGCAGCTTCAAGAGCGGCAATCAACTCGGTCACCATCCCTGACCTGGTCCAGACTGTCTGATAATGCCTTCCGGCATAGAACTGGTAGAGGTGCCTGTTGAATTTCCATTTATCCCCGCTCGACCTGATGACACTCCTGATGGTTTCCGGAAGATTCCGCACAAGAGCGGCATTGCCTGTCGCTGCCGAAGCAGAATCGTGATGTTGATGTTGCTGCTGAACAACGGGAGCATGGCTCCCGGAGGTGGTCTGAACAGGACTGAGGGCAAGCCAGAGAAGAAGGATTCCGGTCATACGTCTGTCAATGCATTATGAAAACGGATCTATGCCGGAGGGCATTCTGGCAAGACCCGGATTGATGATAGAGGATTTGAAAGCATAACCCCTGTCTCCATGGTAGATGAACAGGCAGCTTCCGCCCTTGATAAGATCAATGATCTCCAGAAAACTATCAAATGAAATGGCGGGGCATCCCTGACTCCTTCCAAGGCGCCCGTGCCTTCTGACATAATCGTGTGATACGTAATCCGCGCCATGAATGACGATGCTTCTCGTTTCGGCATTGTCATTGATACCGGGTTCCATACCGAACAGCCTCAGCGAATAGCCGTGCTTTCCATCATAGGAATCCCCGGTCGTATAGAATCCGAGACTGCTCTGATGCGAACCGGGATCGTTCGAAAAAGAGTGCGCGAAGAGCGCACCGCTGCCGCTGCCGTGTGCAACCAGCCCGGAATAGAGCAGTCGGCCTTCGCTTACGTCGATTACATAAAGACGTTCGGAGCAGGATGGTTTGTCAAAATCGATTATGGTCAGAATACCATCGCGCAGGACTTTGCCCTGTTCCTTGAGGGTACGGTAACCGGACATGGCGAGTTTGAGAACCTTGGGGCTGATCTGGCCCTTGAGCTCCGTAAACCGGGCTACCGGAGAAAAATTCGTATGGAGAAGCTGTTCCTCAAACGACATTGCGCTGCCCTGCAATGGAAATACGAAAGCAAATACAGAAAAAAGCGTTATGAGCAATCTCATCATAATCATCCTCTCAATGTGAAATAATTGTTATCGTTGCCGCTTTTTTTCACATATGGCTGCCAGTGACGGCCATACGCTGTTTACGGCAGATAAATCATGTTATCTGATGGTAACCGGTCACGGCCGAAAGCGGATGAAGCTGTCTGCCGGGCTCTACAGCAACTGAAGCCAACCTCTTGATCAGCTTTTTTCCACCTTATACGTGTCGGTAAGTAAAAAATTACACTCAAAGATAGTTTTTTTTCATCAACAGTCAAATCAGCCGGGCTTCAGGCCGGAAACCGCTTATGCATGCTGCGGATCTGCATTCTGGAGTTCGAAGATGATTTTCGCTTCGGCAATGCTGATATATTGCCCTATGCGGTTGAGATGGGGAAAAAGATTGATAAGAAGCATGGCCAGACCCTCCCACATGGAAACCCAGGCGACAATGGTGATGCCTTCCAGAAAAAAAGTGTCGAGGAACGACCTCTCCCCTTTCACGATTGTCAGATGGCCCAGCCAGAGAGAAATACCGAGTATCGCAATGCCGATGACAAACAGGGTCAGTGAGGTCCGGAGCATCTTTTTCATCGCGCCTGCCTCGAGCTCTTTCTGATAGATGAAAAATTTGTGAACGCTGGTGCGTACCCTGTTCATAAGCTCTTCTGTCGGGAGCTGTTCAAACGTGAACCTGATCACGAATTCCGCCCTGCCGATTTCCCTCACGCATTCAGTCAGATAGTACACCAGATCTTCTTCGAGGTCCTTCCTGTGATAAGGTGCCGTCCTGTCGAAATCCTCATAGAGGTCTTCGACCCGTCCGGAAGCCACATCGATAATGACACGGCCGTCGTCGGTCTGCTCGTAACGCTCGAGAATTTTCTTTCTTACGGGATTCATCCCTGAAAATGGTTTCAACCGCAAAACCGTTTATTTCACAGGTGTTCCGATAAACCTCCACCGGGTTGTGACGGAAACGGATATATCCTGATCCGATGGGGCAATTTCGGTAACGGCGGGCGCAGGAGCTGCTTTCATGGCCATGAACTCCATCTGCGGTCGCTCCCTCGGCGGAAGCTGGCTTTCTCCGGCCTCTATAAGTGGTCCAAGCCGTCCCCCTGCCGCTTTTGCCATGATTGCCGCATCACTTTTCGCGTTACCCATCGCTGCAGCCAGGGCCGCTTCCCTGAGCGTCCCGTAGCGGCTCGAGGAAAAGGTTATGTTCAGCACCTCATCGGCTCCAGCCTGAACTGCAGCATCGATAACCCTGCCGATACCGTCAAGCTTTCTGACCCTGACCCGGATGACATGCCTTGCCGTATAACCGGCAAGAACATTGCGCCCGGCTGACTGGTCCCACTCCCAACGGGGGGAAACCGTATAGGATGATGAGGGGGCATCGTCAGCGGGAATACCTGCATTCCTGAGCCCGTCCTGGACGGAACGATACCTCGCAGCGGCTTCTGTCGAGGCTTTTTCGGCAGTTTTCGCTTCGGACTTCACCACAATTCCGAATTCGGCCATATCGGGCTTCACAGATATCGTTCCCGTTGCGGTCACCAGGAGCTGGCTCTCTTCGGCCCCGGCATGCAAAGGAATACATGACATGCCAAGAATCGCAGAGACAAGGAAACTGAGAAGCCTCGTTTTCATCGACGATAACTTTTTCATCGCTCCCTTCACGGTTAGCTTGGTATCCATACGCACGCCCGAATGAAAAACACGAAGTCGGGTCGTCCCGAAGTGATCCGGAAACGGTCGGCGCTGTATGTTCATCTGAAAAAAACAGGCATCAATTCGTGTACAGTTCTTTCACCTGGAAAAGGATATACCAGCCGATAATCGCGCCGATAATCGCGCCGATAATGCCGCTGAAAGAGATAATACTTCCGACAAGACTGATCACGGATGCATAAAACAGCAGCGTCCACGCTTTCCTCGTCCGCTTGAACATTCCTGGCACAGCAATGATTTCCAGCACCATCGTGATAACGGCGACAGCGAGTCCGATCGTGGCCTGGATCCCCCAGCTGAACCCGTAGTATCCATAGCCTCCCAGCGCCGCAAACGGAGAAAGTATTGCCGTCAGGCCAAGCGCGGCGAAAATGACAGGCAACGCAAGCACCGCAAAAATAATCACCAGGTATGGCGACACATTGACGATGAACTCCTTTACCTCCTTCGGCAGGGAAAACGGCGCTTTGTTGACCATGTACTCGTCAAGCAAGGCTTCGAGCTGGGACAGAACGCCCCTGGCATCTGATGTTTTTTCTGACATAGCTTTATATGATTTAAGTGTTCAATTAAAAAAGTACGGTTACAAATTGCATTGTTGCGATTCAGCCAGAACTCCATCCGAATGCAATCCGTTAAAACATAATAAAATAGCTGTTAAACTCGAAACTTTCGGCAATAAGGGACCCGCGATGGACAGGAAGAGCGGAAATCCCGCGCCTCGGACCGGAAACCGGGGTTAACAGGTGTTTTGAGCGTCCATACCCCGCAAACCCGTCTCAACTGCAGCAGGGACATCCGGAAAGGGTGGTCGTCACCAGTCCGCAGAATAAAGACCGATGAGCTCCCTGTATGCTATCGCAGAAGCACATGCCGAAACCGGAATGCTTACAAGGGTCCCGATGCCCAGAGCGAGGACACCCAGCATGTTGATTGCGAAAAGGATAAAAGCGAAACCGAAAAATGCGAACCAGTGCCGGGAGATTATCTTCCGGCTTGTCTCCATTGCCTGCCAGAACTCCATCCGGTAGTCGATGATGAGAAACGTCGTGAACATGTAGCAAACCCCGATATAGATCCCGGGAATTATCAGCAGGAAAAGACCGATGCAGACCAGAAAACCGCCTGCGAGTCCGGCAAGGAAAAGAGGGAGGAAATAATTGAACCCTTTGAAAAAGTCGGAAAACTGCAACGTCTGGCCTCCGAGAAGCCTGAAGGCCGCTATGGCGTATCCGGCATAAAACGATGTCGTAATTGCAGAAATGACGATGGAACCGGCAAAATTCATTCTTGAGCTTACAGCGGAAGCAACGAATATGATCAGCGTGAATCCGACAAACTCGCCGACATGTTCCTTGAACATCTTCCAGGCCTGATCGAGATAATCCCTGACATGCAGTTCGAGGCTTGTGCCTGAATATTTATCGAACAACTGCGGGTCCACTTTCGAACCGAAATCAAACGCTGCCATGGTAGTTCTCCTTTGGTTGGAACGCTACAGTGAACTGACAGAGACCGGGAAAAACGTGTTCCTGAATATTCCGGAAAAACCCGGCCCGGATCGGACGGCATGAATTTATCCCGGTTTTCTCTCCGATACTTCTGAAATTTAGGCACAATCAGCCAAGCCGCCAACTGCAAAAAGGAAAAAGCTTGTAACAAAGATGTGAATTACGGTCATACGGTACCATCAGGCACAGGAGGAAAAAACTTCTGTGTCTTGAATTTACATAAAAAAGCCGATACCGAACCGTCTCTTCGCTGCACCGCTACCCCGCCGTCCTGCCACGTACCGTTTTCCGCATACCAGCGGCTGGAGGGAGGATCCCCCTGGTTCTGATGGATATTATGCACGCCATGCCCGACCCTGAAACGTTCTCCATAAATATACAGCTTCCTGGAATCCTCAAGAAGCGGCTCGAGATCGGCGAAAGCATCGACGCCTCTGCCCTGTTTCCATGACGGAAAGGGGAGGGGAACTTCTTTATCCTCCTGCACGACCGGAATATCATAGCCCGGCAACAGGCTTTCATTCGCCGGCCTGAAGGCGTCACTGCGATAGTAGTCGAGAGCACCTGTCCCTTTCCTGCTTTCGAGGGGATGCCAACCTTCCTCATATCCTGCAACCTGCCCAAGCGCCTCGGATTCCAGATGGAGCACACGCCACTGGATGCCGTTCGCATCGTTTTTGCTGTCGAGATCGACCGGACAGAGAAACAGTTTCCCCCGGGACCTCACCCTGATATTGCAATGGTAATACTCCCTGTCGTCCCTCTTGCGATCACAGTAATATTTCTGGAGGGTTCCTATAAGAACACCGTAACCGTCCCTGAGAGTCATGCAGACAAATGTATGGCGTATCGTTTGAAAGAAGTTGCCGGAAATCTTCACGTAAATTACGCAACCGACCTGCAGATACAAAGCGGCAGGAAAAAAGGAACCTTTGTGCATGCCGGAACAGTTCTTATAAAAGCAAAAACATGCTGAAGAACATTTCTGTCCCGTATTGCCAGTGAGCCCTTGCCGCCAACATACAGAAACGCAGTTCGAAGTCGCCCGACCCGACATGAATGCAGTCAATACCGTCAGGCTGCTCGCCGTCGATATGGTTGAACGGGCAAAATCGGGCCATCCCGGATTGCCGCTCGGAGCAGCCCCGATGGCCTGTGTATTGTTTACCCGGATCATGAACCACAACCCGGCCAATCCCGGCTGGCTGAACAGGGACAGGTTCGTTCTGTCGGCTGGTCATGGCTCGGCGCTCCTCTATTCGCTTCTTCACCTTGCCGGTTACGATCTCGGCCTCGATGAACTGAAAGCTTTCCGGCAGTGGAAAAGCAGAACCCCCGGCCACCCGGAATACGGTCTGACCCCCGGAGTGGAAACCACGACTGGACCTCTCGGCCAGGGCATCGCGACCGCCGCCGGCATGGCAGCATCGGAACGGCACTGCGCCGCGCTCCTGAACCGCGAGGGTTTCGATCTGTTCGATCATTACACCTATGTTATCTGCAGCGACGGAGACCTGATGGAAGGGGTGAGCGGCGAAGCTTCTTCCCTTGCCGGTCATCTCGGCCTCGGCAGGCTTATCTGCCTCTACGACAGCAACGGCATTTCCATTGAAGGTCCGACGTCACTCGCCTTCACCGAAAATGTCAAACTGCGTTACCAGGCCTACGGATGGCATATCGACGAGATCGACGGTAATGATACCCGGGCTGTCGAAACGGCGGTGATGAGGGCAAAAACCTTGACCGACCGACCCTCCCTGATCATTGCAAAAACCATCATCGGTTTCGGCAGTCCCGGTAAACAGAACAGCGCGGCATCCCATGGAGAGCCTCTCGGTCCGGAAGAAGCCCGGCTGGTGAAAAAGGCCTTCGGTTTCCCTGAAGAGGAGAACTTTTATGTTCCCCCGGAGGTCAGGGAGTATTTCATCGGAGTACGGAGAAAAGGAGAAAAACTCGAAGGAGCATGGAACTCCATGTTTGAACGCTACAGGAAGCGGTTTCCTGATGCCGCTGAACTGATTGAGAACAGGCTTCTGCAGAACGATGCCTTTGATTGGGAAGAACTTCTGCCGGTTTTCGCTCCAACGAAGGAAATCGCGACCCGACAGGCTTCAAAAGAGACGCTCTCCAGGCTGAAAGGGGCAATCCCTTTCCTCGCCGGGGGGTCGGCAGACCTCGGTCCCTCTTGCGGCACCCTGCTCGAACAAGGCAGCGATTTCTGTCCACTGAATCCCGGAGGGTCCAATTTCAGGTTCGGTGTCCGCGAACATGCGATGGCTGCCTTCATGAGCGGCATGGCACTGGCAGGAATGATCATTCCGTACGGCGCGACGTTCCTCGTCTTCGCCGATTACATGAAACCGGCCATTCGCCTTGCAGCGCTGATGAAACTGCGGACCGTATTCCTTTTCTCGCACGACAGCATCGCGCTGGGCGAGGATGGACCTACCCACCAGCCGATAGAGCAGCTCGCCATGCTTCGCGCCATTCCCGGACTCACCGTGTTCCGTCCTGCGGACGCGAACGAAACCGGAGCCGCCTGGAAAACAGCCCTCTGCCGATCCGGACCCACCGCTATCGTGCTTTCCCGGCAGACACTGCCCGTACTCGATGCATCCCGATTTCCCTGCCGTGAAGGTGCGCAAAGAGGAGCTTACGTGTTACTGGACTGGCAGAATACTCTCCCGGACGATTCCCCGAGGATCCTTGTCATCGCCACGGGCTCCGAAGTCCATCTTGCGCTTGAAGCCTCCGGTCTTCTTGAAAAAGAGGGTATAGGCGTGCGGGTTGTCTCTATGCCGTCGACCGAACTTTTTGAAGAACAGCCCGAAGAGTACAGAATTTCGGTCCTGCCGCCGAATATGAAAAACCGTCTCGTCATCGAGGCCGCCTCGCCTTTCGGCTGGCACAGGTATGCGGGCGACAGGGGACGTATCATCGGCATCGAGGGTTTCGGCTCGTCCGCTCCCGGGAAAGTCGTTTCAAGGGAATACGGTTTTACCGCAGCCCGTCTGGCTGACGAAATCAGGAAAATAGCCAATGCGGATCCCTGTACACCATGAGCGAACCCTTGAATACCCTCCGGTACTCCGGAGATGAAAAGAAAATGGCGGAAGAGGCCGCTGTTTTCGTCATCAGGACTGCAATGCATGCAGTCAGCGCCCGTGGCGCGTTTTCCTTTGCACTGTCTGGCGGCGCATCTCCCCGTCAGCTCTACCGCGATATTGCCTGCGGAATACAGGAAGAACCGCTCGAAGAAAATACCGTCGGCAGCATGCCGCATGATTGTTCATTTTCCTCCGCTGACAGGAAGAGCCTCCTGATGCCCTGGAAGAGCACCCGGATTTTCTGGTCTGACGAACGGTGCGTTTCTCCGCTGGATGACCGGAGCAATTACAGGATGGCAAGGGAAACGCTCCTGAACTGCCCTGGACCTGTCGAAAAAAACATTTTCAGAATGCCCGCCGAAAAGCTTCCGGCAAGGGAGGCAGCATTGGCTTATGAAAGGGATCTCTGCAGCTGTTTCAACGTGGAAAACGGAAATCTCGACGAAGGATTTCCGGTGTTCGACCTCATCATGCTCGGCATGGGCGACGACGGGCATACAGCATCGCTTTTCCCGGGCGATACCGTTTCACTTGCAGAAACCTCGAACTGGGTGACAGCGGTCGATCCTCCCTCATATGCAAACCCGCCGGTAACGCGACTGACACTCACCCTGCCGGTCATCAATCATGCGCGCTGTGTGCTGTTTTTCATTACAGGCTCTGACAAAGCCGCACTCGCTGAAGCGATAGTTTCAGGAAGAGAAAAGAACCTCCCCGCGAGCCTTGTCAGGCCAAAGAATGGATGCCTGCACTGGTTCATTGCTCAACGGTAAAGGTCCTGCAAGGATTCGGGACCGTTCGAATGGACTGCATAGGGCTCGGGAAGCCTTCCTTCAAGCGACTTCCTGATCGAATCGACAATCGCCCAGGAATATTCCACGCTGTCCTGCCTGATGAAATTCATCTGGTCTCCAGCCATGGCGTCAAGCAGCAGGCGATGGTAAGGGGTAAGCCCTTTTTCGGAGAAAGAGGTACTGTAGTCGAATTTCATGAAAACAGGGTCGGTGATCAGTTCTTCTCCCGGCCGTTTCGCGCCGAACCTTACCGCGATGGTTTCTTCAGGCTGAATGCGGAAAATCACCTGGTTGGCGATGTAACTGCAGCTGTCCGCCGGTCCGAAAAAATTCTGTGGGGGACAGCCGAAGGTGACCGTTATTTCGGTCATGGTTTCCGAAAGGTTTTTTCCTGCCCTGATAAAGAAAGGCACCCCCTTCCATCTCCAGTTGTCCACGAAGAGCTTTACGGCGGCGAACGTCTCGACAGGGGAACCGGGATCGACATTTTTTTCCGAATGGTATCCTTCGTACTGACCGGTCACAACAGACCGCAATGCCTCCGAAGCGTCAAAAAGTCGTATCGAGCGCAGAAGCTTCGCTTTTTCATCACGAACGGAATCGGCGGCAAAATCGACAGGGGGTTCCATGGCCACGGCGGCCAGAAGCTGCAGGGCATGGTTCTGGAAAATATCCCTCAAAAGACCGGTCTCCTCGTAGAAAGCGCCCCGGTCTCTTATTCCGAAATCTTCCGCTATGGTTATCGATACATTCACGATGAAATGGCGGTTCCAGATTGGCTCGAAAATACCATTGGAAAAACGGAACACGAGAATGTTCTGGACAGTCTCCTTGCCAAGGTAGTGATCGATCCGGAAAACCTGCTCTTCGCTGAAAACTCCTCCAATGATGCGGTTCAGTTCACGTGCGGTTCCGAGGTTGGTCCCGTAGGGTTTCTCGACGACAATTTTCCGCCATTCTCCGCACCGGACCTGCCGGCCTCCCAGCCCTGCGCCGTCAAGGTTGCGGACGACCTGCGAAGCAAGACCAGGGGGGATGGCGAGATAAAAAAGGAGATTTGAACCGCATGCGCCAATGCTCGAAGCATCAGCGAGCTGTTCGCGAAGATTGTCATAATCACCGGGCTCGAGAAAATCGGCCTTCACGTAACGGAGCCGACCGATGAAAGCTTCCAGCGCGTCCGTCTTGTCCGGCCCGACGGGCGCAAACTTTGCAAGTTTCCCCGCCACCTCCCGGCGGAACTCTTCGGTCGATATACCGGCACGACCTGTCCCCATGATAAGGTAATGCTCGGGCAGGTGCCCCCTCGCAGCAAGTTCGAAAAGTGCAGGAAATAGTTTTCGGCTTGCGAGGTCGCTTCCTGCTCCAAAGATGACGATAATGCAGTTTTCAGGTTTTTTCCGCATGTTTCCCGATTCAGCCCTTGTTCTCAGTGAATCCGTGCCCGCCGAACTCATGACGGAGCGCGGCAACAAGGCGGTCGGACATGTTGTTTTCCGATCGTGAACGGTAGCGACTGAAAAGGGATGCCGCAATGACAGGGAGTGGAACTCCCTGCTCGAGCGCAGCCTCGAGCGTCCAGCGGCCTTCGCCCGAGTCGGCAATTTTCCCCTGGATAGTGCCGAGCCCGGGATCCCGCTGGAAGGCACGGGAGGCAAGCTCCATGAGCCATCCGCGAACAACCGAACCGTTGGACCAGAGCCGGGCGACCTCTGCGAGATCGAAACCGAACCCGCTTGCATCGAGCAGATTGAACCCTTCACCCATCGCCTGCATCATACCGTATTCGATACCATTATGGACCATTTTGGCAAAATGCCCAGAACCCGATCTGCCCGTGTGTGCATAACCGCCGGGAAGACACATATCCGCGAGAAGTGGTTCGACGGCTTCAAAGGCGCTCCTTTCACCTCCCACCATCATGCATGCCCCATGGCGCGCCCCTTCGAGACCCCCGCTGGTTCCGGCATCGAGAAACACAATGCCTTTTTCAGATAACTCATCCGATCGTCTCATCGAGTCGGAATAACGGGAATTGCCTCCATCCGCCACGATATCCCCCGGAACGAGAAACGGGGAAAGCTCCCTGAGGACACCATCGACAGGCTCACCGGCAGGCACCATTAACCACAGGACACGAGGAGGTTCCAGAAGGCCCGCAAGTTCCCGCAGTGAAGCAGCCGCAACGGCACCTTTGCAGGCAAGGTTGACAACGGCTTCCCGGGACAGATCGAACACGATCAGTTCATGACCGTGCTCAAGAAGATTCTCCGCCATGTTGAAACCCATTTTTCCCAGACCTATGAACCCGACCTTCATATGCTCCCCTCTTATAAGCAGTTGATGAACTGACGACGACCGCACCGGAACAATGGTGCCCTTACAACCATGCAAACAAAAAAACCACAACGAAAATCCGCCGTCATCGAAAGATTTTGCAAAAAAAAGAAATGAGGTTCAACCATATACCCATTGTGCGCGTCAGCTGCGGTATTGAGCATCTGCAAGGCAACAATCGGGCAGGTTCTTCTGCGTTGAATCAGCAACCACGATTCCTGAAAGAGTTCCGCGAACAAGCCGGAAAATAGCTGCACAAAGCCTCCGCAAGAAAACAGTTCACGAAAGACCCCTTCATGCGGAACATTCCTGCGGTAAAGTCAATACCGTTTCAACAGGATAAAAAAGCCCACAGATGCAGGCGCCGGAAAAAAACACGCAGGTTCGTAACATGTTCAGGTCTGCTGTGAGGTTTTTTCCGGTGCACGCCGGCACCGGAATGGAACATGGAGCTTTCGGAGCTGAATGCAGAGACCGGAGCTTCGCAACACCGGCATCTTCTTCCAGGGAAAGCTGAAAATACCTTCAGTCGGAGAGATAATACTCGAGGGTGGATACCACCCTGACCTTCTTGATATAAGGAGTGTTACTGTCCCTGTCGTCGATGGTGAACTGCCCCTGGGTTGCCGATTTAATTTTTCCGAGGCGGCTTTTCGAATCTGCGGCGAATTTCTGGGCTACCATTCTGGCGTTGTTCGTTGCCTCCTCTATCATGCCCGGTTTAAGGCCGTTCAGGCCGGTAAACAGAAATTCAGTCTTCGAATCGTAATTCTGGCCCGAAATCGCGATCCCCATCTTTCCGAGGTCAACAAGTTTCCTTATGGTCGCCCTGACAAGATCCACGTTTTTCGTGTAGACGCTTATGGTGGAACTTCCGGCGTATCTCATGCTGAACCGGTTTCCTTCGCCGAAACTCTGTGCCTGACGGTCCGTGATGGATGGTGCCGAAACGGATATATCCTTCTGGTCGAATCCGTTTTTCTGGAGAAACCCGAGAACCACCGCATTTTTTTCTTCTATCGAGGTGACGAGGGATTGCAGGTCATCGGCAGCGACCTCGAACTTGATCGGCCATATGGCGATGTCAGCAGCGACATCCCTTTCGGAAAGGCCTTTTACCGAAACCGTACGCTCCAGGGCCTTGAATCGGGCGAGAGACTGTGAGAGGAGAAAACCCGTCACGACGAGCCCAACGCAGAGAAAGGCCCCGAGAATGAATGCTTCATGAGTGCGTCTGTTCTCCATGGGTAGCGGATTTAAGATTCGAAGGGAATATTCAGTATCTTTGAAAAGTAATATATGCGCTCTCCATATACAACTTCGGTCATTTATCCGATCAGCCGGGATGGGTTCAGAGATTTCCACAGCGAACTTCGATCCTTCGGATTTCGAGCTCTTCCATCAGAAACTCAGGGAAGAGACGAAAATCATCATGGAATGGTTCCACGGCGACCGGTTCGACCGTTCGGAGCCCCGGTGCGGCCTGGAGCTCGAAGCCTGGCTGATGGATCGGGAATGCAATCCCGCACCTGAAAACAGGGCCTTCCTCGAGAAAATGAACCATCCCCTTGCCGTTCCCGAGCTTTCGAAGTTTAATTTCGAGCTCAATATCCTTCCCCGAAAGCTCGAGGGACCGTTCATCAGTACCATTCGAGACAATCTTCAGGAGCTTTGGAGTTTATGCCGTGAAACTGCGGATGCAATCGGCTGCAGGGTCCTTACCGCCGGTATATTGCCGACGATCAGCGATACGATGCTGACCATATCGAATATCTCCGATTCCCTTCGATTCACCGCAATGAACAGGGAAATACTGGAACTGCGAAAACAGAGGCCACTGAAAATCCATATCGAGGGTGAAAGCGAAAGGCTTTCCGTCGAGCATCACGACGTAATGGCCGAAGCGGCGGCAACCTCCCTGCAGCTCCATCTCCAGGTTTCCCCGGACAACGCGACAAGAGCATACAACGCAGCCATGATTCTTTCGGCTCCCAGCGTAGCCCTTGCGGCAAACTCTCCTTACCTCTTCGAAAAACGGCTCTGGGAAGAAACCCGCATTCCCCTGTTCGAGCAGGCTGTCTGGGCCCCTGCCTTCACCGACAAAAACGGAAGAGTCGTTTCAAGGGTCACGTTCGACACCGGTTATGCCCGTCACTCTCTTCTCGAAACATTCCTTGAAAACCTCGACGGTTTCCCGGTCATCCTGCCGGTCATTGCAAAGGATAAGCCCGAGAAACTGTTCCATGCCCTGCTGCACAACGGCACCATATGGCGCTGGAACCGGCCTCTGATCGGATGGGACAGCAACGGACAACCGCATCTCAGGATAGAACATCGTGTACAGGCTGCCGGTCCGACGATAACCGATATGGCCGCAAACGCCGCATGGTTTTACGGATCGATGCTCCACCTCGTTTCGGAACCGCCCGGTATCGAGCTCGAACTTCCGTTCGAGGACGCGAGGGCCAACTTCTATTCCGCAGCAAGACACGGACTCCGGGCCGAGATAACCTGGAGGAAGGGAAAACGGGTCCGCCTTTCGGATGTTCTCACCGAAGAACTTATTCCCGGGGCTGCCCGTTCACTTTACAAGGCCGGGGCAGATGCCCGGGATATCGAGTACTACCTGAACGGCGTCGTCAGGGAGAGGGTAATTTCAGGCAGAACAGGAGCGGAGTGGCAGAACAACTTCATCAATAAACACGGAAGGGATTTCCGCAGGATGACCGAACAGTACTATCGGAACCAGCAGCAGGAAAAACCGGTGCATGAATGGTCATGGTAACAGAAAGTTTCGGCAGAGTGACCTTATCGAAAATGGACGGGCTTCCCGCCGGTTTTGAAGTGATCCCCGTCACCGGGCTCGACACCTTGTTGCCTGGCCCAACGCTCATCAGGATAAGAGGAAGGAAAGAACCGCCCCTTTTCATATCGGTCCTTCTCCACGGCAACGAGATCAGCGGTTTCCTCGCGCTCCAGGAAGTACTGAAGCCTTTTTCCGGTGGCAAGGCACAACCTGCCCGTACCATCTTCCTGTTCATCGGCAATGTCGCCGCATCAGCGAAAAACATACGGCGTTTCGCCCATGAACCAGACTACAACAGGATCTGGAACGGAGGGAAGCTCCCCGAACAACTGATGGCACACCGCCTCCTGGACATCATGAAAAAGGAGGGTGTTTTCGCGTGCATCGACATGCACAACAATACCGGAAAAAATCCCCACTACAGCTGCATCAACAGGGTAACTGCCGAATTTCTCAACCTCGCGCTGCTGTTCAGTCCCACCATCGTTTTTTTTACCGAGCCGCACGAAGTGATTTCGAAAGCTTTTTCCGGATTCTGCCCCTCGGTTACCGTCGAGTGCGGGTTGTCCGGAGAACGTGAAGGCACCGGGCATCTGGTCCGGTTCCTCGAACTCTGCCTGCAGATGGACAAGGTCCCCGACACGCAACCGGAAATACCGTATTCGCTTTTTCATACGACGGCGAAAATATCGCTCAGGGAAGAGGCGGAAATATTTTTCGGAAAGAATCCGGAAAGCAGCGGCATAACGCTCGTCGAAAACCTGGACAGCCTGAATTTCCGGCATCAGGAACCCGGAACGTTTCTCGGGTACAGCTCATACGAAAACACCGGCCTTCTTGTCACCGATAACCGCGGCCGGGATGTCACAGAAAAATACTTTGCCCTCGACCGTTCGCAGATCAGAACGACAAAGCATATCATCCCTTCAATGCTCACAAAGGACAAAACCGTGATTCGCCAGGACTGCCTCGGCTATATCATGGAACACTACCTTCCCTGACACTTGATCTGCCCGTTTCCGGGAAACACTCCATCTGTAAGCTACCGGGATCATGATCCCAACGAACTGCCCATGAAACGTCGATCGGCAAAGTTTTTTAAAGCAGGCGAATCGTCACACTGAACGAAGCCTGACATAAGCCTTTGCAACAATCGATACGGCCGTGACTGACTATCTTTCGTTGCAAAAGAAAGTAAAACAGCAGAGCGGAAAGAGGGAGATGGGCTGGTGTTGGTCTCTATTTTGCCGATTTTGTCTGTTTGAGCTCGATATACCGCGTAATCAGGGCATTATTGATGGCAGTCCATGACTTGCTTTCGGAGAAGACAAGGCCCTTGAGGCGCATATCGAGAAACCTGTCCCGTTCACCGATGATTTCGAGGCAGTTACGATAGAACGCATCTGCATCACCGGCCTTGACGACGAATCCTGCCCCCGACTTGTCCACCAGTTCCCCGCAACCCCCGATATCGGAAACCACGCAAGGGAGCCCCGAGGCAAACGCTTCAAGGGTAACATTGCAGAAGGTTTCGGTTGTTGATGGAAACAGAAAAACATCACCACTCGCATAGGCTTCCGGAAGATCAAGCCCGGTCAGGTATCCGGTGAAAACAGCTTCAGGCATCCGTGCCCTCATCTCATCCTCTGCAGGTCCTGAACCGATCATAACAAACCGCACACGGTCACGGTAACCATCCTGCATGAAGCGCTCATAAACCTGCATGACGATTTCGATATCCTTGTAATGCACAAAGCGGCCCGCATAGACAAACACTGTCCGTTCTGACGCATCCCACTTCTTTCGAAGCTCCAAGGAACGGCGGGACGGATCAAAAAGACCCTTGTCTATACCCCTTGACCAGATTTCTACATTACTGATACGCCGTGCTTCAAGTCTGTGACGCATGGATTCACTTGGAACCAGCACGATATCGCAGGTATTGTAAAACCAGCAAAAATATTTCCAGAGCGCGTTTTCTGCAAAACCGAGCCTGTAGTATTGAAGATAGGAAGGGAAGTCCGTATGGTAAGCGGAACCAACCGGAATGGAGTGTTTTTTTGCGTACAGAAGAAATTTCCTGCCGATAAGATCAGGCGTGGAAATATGGATGATGTCGGGAGCTAAAATATCGAGCTGCCTGCGGGTCTCTTCCGTGAAAAAACCGAGTCTGTAGTCAGGATAAAGCGGGATCGGTACAGAAGGCATCCTGTGAACGGTCATTCCGTCATAGTCGTCGGCAGATGAAACGTCCGGGGACCAGACAACGACGGTATGGCCGCCTTTCCTCAATGAAGAAACCAGTTGATAAATTGTTCTTACTGCGCCGTCTTTATCTTTGACATAAGTCCCCGCATATAACGCAATCTTCATAGGAGACGATGGAATCTTTTTCATGCTGCCGATGTCAAGTACTGCCGTCAAACCCTGATGGCGATGATGAAGCAAAGGTAACATTTCCCCGGACAAATATCATTATGTCCGTCCGATCATTTCACCGGTTCATCGTAAGTTTTCCGACCCTCGGATGGACCAGTCTCCTGTACTGTTCGTAGGGAAGACGTAAGAGCTCCGTCAGAGCGCCGGCATTGAAAGCGATTTCATCGTCCTCTTCGAGCTCTTCCGCGGCAAATACCTGCATGCCGTAGAGATTGCCGAACGGAGGCATGGCGCCCAGTTCACAGTCGGGGAAAAGATTTTCGAAATCCTTTTCATCGGCAAGTACAATATCGTCTGTTCCGGCCATTGCAGAGAGCAGTTCAAAATCGAGCTTCCGTGAAGCCGGCAGCACAACCATTGCCAGGATCCCCCTGATTTTCACTATCACGGTCTTTGCTAGTTCCTTTCCCGGGACATGT
The DNA here is from genome assembly GCA_013335405.1 of Chlorobiaceae bacterium. Classification (GTDB taxonomy): domain Bacteria; phylum Bacteroidota; class Chlorobiia; order Chlorobiales; family Chlorobiaceae; genus Chlorobium. The sequence goes on along the minus strand of JAAXVR010000001.1, from coordinate 1,732 downwards.
GCAGCTGCGGCTATTTCCAGAGCAGTATAGGCCCGGGAATGGCTGACGATATAGTACTTGACACCGTGACCGTCGAGAAATTCCCTCAATTTGCGCATCGGCATGGGATCACTCCTTTTTCTTTTTGTTTCGGGCGGCAAGAAACCGGCCTCCTTTCCCGAAGGAAAAGAGACCGGAATCAGCAAGGAAAAACCTTTCGTGCACTATTTCCTCAGATAGATGAAGCTTGCATTCGGACGCCCGACAAAGCAGGAGTAACGGAACCCGTACTTCTTGATGATGTTGTATGCGGTGAGCGCCTCACCCTTGTTCGCACCGAAATCGAACATCCAGTGGCTGCCGTCAACGATTTTCCAGCGACCTGCGAACTCCTTCAGCTCGATGGTGTTAGGATTGAACGCGAGCGCATCTTCTCCGGGGAAAGGACCCTGGGGAGCGTTGCCGTTAACCAGCATGTAGGTGAACGAGGGGTTCGGACGCCCGACATAACAGGTGCTGTTCATGCCGTAGTGCCTGATGATGTTGAAGGCCATGTATGCCTCGTTTTTCCTTGAGTCGAAATCGAAAATCCAGTGGCTTCCTTCCACTATCTTCCACCGGCCGCCGATCAGTTTGACCTCGATATTGGCCGGGTTGAACGGAATGCAGTCTTCCTGGATCACCGGATTGACCGGTTGCACAGGAGGCAGCTGGGGCTGAATCGGCTGCACCGGCGGGAAAGGATGAATCGGCTGCACCGGGAACAGCGGAGGCAGCACCTTGACCTTGCAGTACGCGACGTTGTTGAACTCCTTTGTTTCATTGACCTTGTTGCCCGCATCGACGACTGCCGCGAGGTAATAGGTGCCTGGAGGAGTAGTTGCAGGTATGGTATTGCTGCCGTTCAGCTTGACTTTGATAATGCCGTGAGGCGGAAACGACTCGTTCTCCCTGCCGCCCTTGAGCAGCACTCCGCTGTGATAACCGGGGGAATAATTCGCATAGGGTGCCGGTACCGGATAGTTCGGTGCAGAGAGCAATACGAGATCGACTGTTACATTGTTCAGGGGATGATTGAACCCGCTTTTCGCCCATACCTGGAATGAAGAACCCAGATCCTGTCCGGCACGCACCTGGAGAGGACATCCCTGGATTTTGACCTGCAGATCACCGGACCAGCCGGAACCACCAGGACCGGGGCCGGGACCGGGAACGACACAGGCAAGATTTCTTGTCGCCCAGTTGTTGGACTCGTTGTTTTCAGCGACAACATTCCAGATATCGACTTCAGCTTTCACCTGGGAAGGCGAAGTGACCTTGAGATTGCTGACATATTCAGCCGTTCCTCCCGGGTTTTTGAGTGCCCGTCCTGGATCGAAAAGCCAGATCGCGCCTCCGCCCCATTTATTGCCGTTTATCGTCAGGTAAACCCCGGCGCTTTTCGGCTGATGATTGTTCCAGACGTTGTCGGGTATTGATCCGGGACCATTGTTGCGGACCCTGACGGCCACCCTGCAGTCGGGGGTAAGGCGGATATCCTCGATTGAAAGATCGGGCCGGAAAAGTGGGGAAATGGGTCCGGGACCAATCGGACCAGGGCCTATCGGACCAGGGCCTATCGGACCAGGACCTATCGGACCGGGACCGGGAACGGTATTGCAGGCAAGATTCTTCGTGAATGAGTTGTTGGACTCGTTCGTTTCGGCAACTTCATTCCAGATGTCGACTTCAGCTTTCACCTGGGAGAGCGAGC
>JAAXVR010000040.1 GCA_013335405.1 Chlorobiaceae bacterium | reverse complement strand
GGACCTATCGGACCGGGACCGGGAACGGTATTGCAGGCAAGATTCTTCGTGAATGAGTTGTTGGACTCGTTCGTTTCGGCAACTTCATTCCAGATGTCGACTTCAGCTTTCACCTGGGAGAGCGAGCTCACCTTGAGGTTGCTGACATATTCAGCTGTTCCGCCAGGGGTCTTGAGCGCCCTTGCGGGATCGAAGAGCCAGATCGTGCCTCCACCCCACTTGTTGCCGTTTATCGTGAGGTATACCCCGGCGCTTTTCGGCTGATGGTCGGTCCATACCTTGTCGGGAATCTGGCCGGGACCATTGTTGCGAATTCTGACGGCTACCCTGCAGTCAGGGGTAAGCCAGATATCCTGAACGGAAAGGTCGGGAAGTAATGGACGAAGCGGAAAATGTGGCCTCATCGGCTGCAACTGCGGCGGGGGATCGGCGAAGGAAATCCCCGTGGCCGCCATAAACAGGAGAAAAAGCCCGGAAAAGAATGCCGTCAATCCGACAGCGCATTTTTTCTTCATGGTCGGTAATGTTTTCGTTGTTATTGCAATACAGGAGCGAAAAAAGGAGGTAAATCTTCACAAACGTTTGACGCCTTCTTACGAAAAAACATGCAGATGAAATTGTACCGCTGAGTCCGGCACTGCAGTTTTCTGTCAGGATGTTATAAGCTTTCAGATAATAAAACAGGAAAAAGAGCTTCTATCGTTCCCTTTCCAGCCAGGACTCCAGAGTGGCGAAGGCTGAACGATATCCTGCCTCCATGATTTCCGGCACCTTGTGGGTATCGACAAGGTTGAACTCAGACAGGTCGGGGCAGATGCACAAATCCGCAGTTTCCGTCTGCATTGCGGTCGTATTGGTAATGGTACTGTAGAAGGCATTCAAAAGAATCCCGATGATATTTTCGGGTTGGTGGAAGCGGTGGCAGGCAAGCAGATCGACACAGACTATCGCTTCGGCGCCATACTTCTCGAGGGGGGAAACCGGAACATTTTCCACGAGGACCCCGTCAACAAGCATGCCTCCGGAACACTCCACAGGTTTGAATATGCCCGGAATGCAGCTGCTTGCCATTACTGCGCTCGAGACGTCCCCGTCCCTGAAAACCACTTTCCTGCCCGTGCCGATATCGGTTGCGATCATGCTCAGCGGAATCGGGGCATCCTCGATTTTCTTGTGCCCCAGAAGGTCGGTGATGATCCCCCCGAATTTCCTGTTCGAAAGAAGGCCATACTGCGACAGTACCGGGCCGGACAGGTCGAACCAGTCGAGATTGAAAACGATGTCGCGTATTTCACGCCAGTTTTTTCCGAAAGCGAAAAGAGCCGCGATGAATGAACCGATGCTGGTGCCGCTGACCATGCCGACCTGAATGGAAAGTTCGTCCAGAGCCCTGAGTACCCCAACATGGGCTGCACCGAGAACCGCGCCGCCACCAAGCCCGAGCGCAATTTTTTTCATACCGGCAAACTTCATTTAAGGTTTATATCTGTGAACCTCATTGATCGAACAGTTCCACTATCCTCCTGAGCATCCCGAACCTGACCCTGCTGTAAGGAGGGTATCGCAGGTCAGGATCGGGAAAATTCGTGCGGTGAAGAATGCTCCTCCTGTAACTGAATGCATCGAACCCTGCCTTGCCGTGGTATCTTCCGAAACCACTCTCTCCCGTGCCGCCGAACGGGAGAGCGTGTATGGCACTCTGGAAAAGCAGGTCGTTGATGCAGAACCCTCCCGAGCGGATTGCCCCCAGAACCTTCCCCGGCGCCGTATTGTCCGATGTAAACAGATAGAGCGCGAGAGGATCGGGGTTCCGCTTGACCAGGGCAAGGGCATCATCGATCGTTCCATAGGTCATCACGGGCAGAATGGGCCCGAAAACCTCTTCCTTCATGACAGGGTCATCGAGCGTAACTCCCCTGATAATGGTTGGCGCGATATAAAGACCGTTCCGGTTACGAATGCCTCCCGCAACAATTTCTCCGGCAAACATGAGTTTTTCCAGGCGATCGAAATGCCTTTCGCTGACGATCCGGGAATAATCGGGGCTTTTTTCGGGATCCGACCCGTAAAATTTTCCGATCGCTTCCTTCATATGCTGCAACAGCTCATCAGCTGCGCCATGCTCTACGAGCAGATAGTCGGGGGCTATGCAGGTCTGGCCCGCATTGAGGAATTTCGCCCATATGATGCGCCTTGCCGCTTTCCTCAGGCAGGCATTTTTTTCGACGATACAGGGGCTTTTACCTCCGAGTTCGAGGATGAGGGGCGTAAGACTGCCTGAAGCGGCAAGCATGATTTCCCTTCCCGCAGGGCGGCTTCCGGTATAGAAAATACAATCGAAGCGCTCCCGCAGAAGGGCTTTCGTTTCCTCCGCTCCACCCTGGAATACAGCGACAGCGCTCTCATCAAGATAGGCTGCAATCCCCGCTGCAACAATCCGCGAAGTGTTTGGAGCATGCTCCGAAGGCTTCAGCACAATGCAGTTTCCGGCAGCAAGGGCGCCGACCATCGGGGAAAGAGTGATGTTGAGAGGATAGTTCCAGGCTCCGATAATGAGCGCGACACCGAACGGACGGGACTCGATACGGGCTGTGCCGAACTGGTAATGAAGAGGCAGCGGCACCCGTTCCGGTTTCATCCATTTACGGAGCAGACGCAGGGAGTGACGGATTTCCCCTCTGACGAATGCCGTTTCGGTAAGAAAGGTCTCGGCGGGCGATTTGCCGAAATCCCTCCGGACCGCATCGGCAATATCCCCTTCCCTTTCAATGAGAAAACGCTGCAGGGCGAGGAGTTGCGTTCGCCTCCATGAATAGTCCGAGGTCTTGCCGGTTTCGAAGGTCCGCCTCAGTTCAGAAAGCTTCATTTTCACCTTGTCGGGTTCCATGATGTGTCGAATACGGTTCCGGCTCTGCAAGATTGATTGAAAGATCTCTCTCCATTCGCTAAATTGCACAAAAAAATAATGGCCACCGCTATTTATCAACATCAACACCCTTCACATGGAATGGCTTACCCAGCCCGAGGCATGGATTGCCCTGGCTACCCTGACTGCTCTTGAAATCGTTCTCGGCATTGACAACATCATATTCATTTCGATTATTGTCGGCAGGCTTCCTGAAAGCCAGCGCCCTCAGGGAAGGATTATCGGCCTCGGGCTGGCCATGCTGACCCGCATAGCGCTCCTGCTCTCGATCACCTGGGTGATGGGGTTGACGGCCGGCCTTTTCACGGTTTTCGAACAAGTTGTATCGGGTCGCGACCTGATCCTTATTGGCGGAGGACTCTTCCTGCTCGCGAAAAGCACCCATGAAATCCACCAGAGCCTCGAAGGTACCGAGGAAACGAAGAACAGTTCATCGAAAGGAAATTTCGCTTTTACCATGCTTCAGATCGCGGTCATCGATATCGTTTTCTCCCTGGATTCTGTCATCACCGCGGTAGGCCTCGCCAAGGAAGTCATGGTGATGATCATCGCCATCATGATTTCCATCGCCATCATGATGCTCGCTTCAGGTGCAATCAGCGAATTCGTCGAACGGCACCCGACAATAAAGATGCTGGCCCTGAGCTTCCTTATCCTTGTGGGCGTCACTCTCGTTGCGGAAGGGGCCGGATATGAATTCCCGAAAGGGTACATCTATTTCGCCATGGCATTCTCGATCTCTGTCGAGACACTGAATATCCGGCTTCGTAAAAAAACAGCCAAGCCGGTTCACCTGCACCCGTCCATGAATATCGACGGCGAAAACGCATGAAATGAAGCGCCTGGCGGTCTGACACGGCGTATCCATAGAGCAGAAAAGTTCATGACCGCCCGACGAATTCGACATGGAACCAGGGGTAAAAGAAAAACAGGGAACCGGAAGGGAATTAGTCCCTGCACCTGCATGTTCTTTTTATAAAAGGCTCGATTATGCCGTCGCTGCCTGAAGGAATGCCCGACAACCAAGCCGATACCGGTCATGCAGCCGCCATCGAAACTCCCTCCGGAAAAACTTTACAGGACCTGCGATCCAGAATCGCTCGCCTTCGACACCACAGCCGACCTTGACGGCCAGGTAAAACCTGCAGGCCAGGAAAGGGCCATCGAAGCCATCGCCTTCGGTATGGGAATAAAACACGACGGGTTCAACCTCTTCGCCCTCGGCCCTAATGGTACCGGAAAACAGAGCGCCATCACCAGTTTCCTGGAAAGGACCGCCCCCGCTTTACCGATCCCCTCCGACTGGTGCTACGTCAACAATTTCGAAAAGCCCCGGCACCCTGAAGCCCTTCAGCTTCCCGCCGGGAAAGCGGTGCAGTTCGCCAGAGACATGGAACACCTTGTCGAAGCGCTTTTCACGGTGCTCCCGGCTGCGTTCAGCAGTGAAGAGTACCAGGCCCAGGAAAAAAATATCCGCGAAAAGTTTCAGGAGCTGCAATCCGATGCAATCGGCAGTCTCGAGGAGGAAGCTGCGAAAAAAAATATCGCCCTCATCAGAACACCGGCCGGCTTCGCATTCGCTCCGGTTAAGAAGGGAGAGGTGATCAAGCCCGAGGAATTCATGCAGCTGGCCAGGGAAGAAAAGGATGCCATAGAAAAAGATATCGAGGAACTGAAAAAAGCGCTGCAGTCGATCATGGGCCAGATCCCGAAGTGGCAGCGTGAAACCCAGGAACGTATCAAGGAACTGAACCGTAACATCGCGAGCTTTGCCTTGAAACCCCTTGTCTCCGAACTCGCTGGCACCTACAAGACCATCACTGAAGCGATCGGTTACCTGAAAGCACTCGAGAACGACATCGTCGAGAATTTCGACCAGTTCCTTGATAAAGAGCCTGACCCGCGGGAGCTCTATCTGGGACTGCCTCCCGGGAGGCTCAGCATGAAAAGCCCTTCGTTCAACCGCTACCGCGTGAACGTCATCGTTGACAACAGCAGAACGATCGGCGCGCCGGTAATCTACGAGGACAAGCCCGCCTGCCAGAACCTTGTAGGCGACATCGAGCACCTGTCCCAGATGGGAACGCTCGTGACCGATTTTACCCTCATCAAGCCCGGCGCACTGCACAGGGCGAACGGCGGCTACCTTCTCGTCGATGCAAGAAGACTGCTGCTCGAGCCTCTGGCATATGAAGCACTGAAGAAAGCGCTGCGCACGAAGCAAATCCGTATCGAATCGCTCGGCCAGCTCTACAGCCTCATCAGTACCGTATCGCTCGAACCGGAACCTATCCCGCTCGACGTCAAGGTCATATTGCTCGGGGATCGCAGCCTTTACTATCTCCTGAACGATTATGATCCTGATTTCAGCGAACTCTTCAAGGTGGCGGCGGATTTCGAGGACGACATGCCTTCCAGCGAAGAAAACAGGACCGCCTATGCCGGCATCATCAGTGCGATGGTCAGAAATGACAGGCTGCGCCATTTCGACCGCGGTGCAGTCGCGAGGATCATCGAACAGGGAAGCAGGCTTGCACGTGATGCAGCAAAGCTGACCACGCACCTGCAGAGCATTTACGACCTCGTGCATGAAGCCGATTACCATGCCGCCGCCGCACAAAGACCTGTTGTCCTCGCCGTCGATGTCCAGCAGGCAATCGATGCGAAAAAATCGCGGTCATCGCGAGTACAGGAAAAAATCAGGGAAGCCACCCTCAAGAACATCATCCTGATCGATACGGATTCTGAAAAAACAGGACAGATAAACGGACTCGCGGTCTATGCGATGGGAGAAGAGAGCTTCGGTCAGCCCGGAAAAATAACCGCAAGTGTTCGCCTTGGCAAAGGTGAAGTTATCGACATTGAACGTGAAGTGGAGATGGGAGGTCCGATCCATTCCAAGGGGGTAATGATCCTTTCTGGCTTCCTGGGTTCGCGTTTTGCCCAGGAACAGCCGCTCTCGCTCTCAGCATCTCTGGTCTTCGAGCAATCCTATAGCGGCGTGGAAGGAGACAGTGCCTCGAGTGCCGAACTCTATGCCCTGCTTTCCGCCCTGTCAGGCGCACCGGTGAAACAATACCTCGCCGTGACCGGATCGGTGAATCAGTATGGCGAAATCCAGGCTATCGGCGGCGTCAACGAAAAGATCGAGGGATTTTTCGACCTCTGCAGGGCGAGAGGGCTCAGCGGAAAACACGGAGTTCTCATTCCCGCATCGAACATCGACAATCTCATGCTGCGCACCGATGTTGTCGATGCCGTCAGGGACGGGCTCTTCTCGGTCTACCCCGTCACCCATGCAGACGAAGGAATCGAAATCCTTACGGGCATCCCGGCAGGGTCACCTGATGAAAACGGCAGGTACCCCGATGGCACCATCAACGGGATGGTTATGGCAAGGCTGCAGGATATGGCCCTGAAGCTCAGGAAATTCAGCGCCACGGAAGAAAACGGAAAGAATCGGAACCCGGTACCCTGAACGTGAAAAAGGAGAGAGACATGCCGGAAGGATTCAAAAACATCCTGTTCCGTCACATCGCCGTGGCTATCGACTGCTCGCCGCACAGCATGGCGTCACTCGCAGCAGCAGCGGAGCTGGCAAAGCTCATGCAGGCTGAACTTACAGGAATATTCGTCGAAGATATCAACCTCCTCCGGATGGCAGAGCTGCCCTTCACGCATGAGATACGTATCTATACTTCCGAGCCGGAAAAAATCGATCCTTCATGTCTCGAAAGGTCTCTCAGATTGCAGGCGAGGGAAGCGGAAGCTGCCCTCGAGCACTACGCAGGACAGTTCATGTTGAGGCACTCCTTCAAGGTTCGCAGGGGGATGGTCCCCGCTGAAGTGATGTCCGCATCGACAGAGGCAGACCTGCTCGTCCTCGGCAGAAGCGGGCGATCTCCCGGCTGCCGCAAGGGCCTGGGTTCGACGGTGAAAAGCGCACTTGCAGGAAACGCGAAAAACATCCTCATCATGCGGACAGGCTTCCCCCCGTCCGGGGAATCCATGCTCGTGCTTTATGACGGTTCCGAAGCATCCGGGGCCGCGCTCCGTATTGCACGAAGCCTCCTGCAGGCAGGCGGTGAACTGCACATCATTATTCTGCCGAAGACAGGACCGGATGTGCAAATCATTGAGAAAAAGCTTTCTGAAATTGTTCCCGCCGACATGCCGGGAGCGGAACTCCACGTGCTTCCCCCCGGACTGGACGACAGTGCCGTTCTCGCACGTTACATCCACATGGCCGGTTCCGGCCTGGTCGTGCTCAGCGACCGGATGTCGCTGCCCGCCGAAACAGTCCACAGCCTTATCGGAGCGATAGCGTATCCTGTACTGCTCGTCAGGGGCCCTGCAGGGGTCCCTTGACATGAACGCCGACTATCCCTGACCCAGGACGAGCCTCTCTATCAGGATAGCGGCTGCGACCGAGGCGTTGAGCGATTCTACGCGAGGAACGCTTCCCTTGTGCGGGATCCTCACCAGCCTGTGGGCAAGTTGCTGTACCGGTCCGCTCACGCCGTTCGCCTCATTGCCGATGACAAGCACGAGCTTAGCCGGCCATGAGTCGAATTCCCGGAAATCCCTGCCGCCGAGCGATGCCGCGACGATGGCAAAACCTTCTTCTGCAAGCCTTTCGAGCTCTTCATGAAGGTTTGCTGTCAGGGAGAGGTTCAGGGAAAAGATGCTGCCTGCTGAAGAACGGACCGACTTTGCATTGTAGGGATCGGCACTTCCCCTGCTGCAGATCAGGGCATCGCAACCGAACCAGGCGGCGGTACGCATGATGGTACCTGCATTACCGGGATCCTGCAGGTCATCGAACGCGATGATGAACGATGCCGTTTTTTCCTTTCCGGCATCATGCCTTTCAGCTTGCTCTTCATCCGGCTTGCGGAAAACGCCGATAATCCCCTGGCTTGTCGATGTACCGGCAAGCCGGGAAAAATCGCTTTCGGTCATGGAACAGATACGCTCCTTCCATTTTCCGGCAAACCCGAGATCGTGAACGCTGCCCTCCCTGATGAGCAGCGCTTCGAGCAGCTCTGCGGAGGGCATGCTCATGCAGAGTTCCCTGACGGTTCGCAATCCCTCTGCAAGAAAAAGCCCTTCGGTGTCCCTGCATTTCTTCTGATGGAGCTTCAGGTAACGCTTCAGCCTGGCTTTGCTCAGAAGCGGTATTCCGGATATATTCATGACAGCCGCCCTTTCTGCTTCAAGCGTGCAATCACCGATTTAGGATCGTGGGAAAACTCGTGCGGCATCGCTCCGCCCGCTTTCGACAGCGAGGCAGAGTCGAGCTGCACGGAAAAACCCGCTTCACCATCGTCATCCATGCCCATACTGTTGTCTCCGGACGACATGCTCCTCCGGATATAGTCGTCGAAACTTTTCCTGTCCAGAGAAAACGCCTCCATCGCTTCATCGAGCGATCTCGTGCACACTTTTACACACTCCTCCCCCTCGACCGAAGCCATCATGCGGATGCGGCGAAGGATATCCTCCTTCGATATATCTTTCAGGCCGGCATCATCCAGCAGTTTGTCAAAGGAAACCTCATCAAGCGTTTCCATCTTCAGGAGTAGCCTTTCGAGACCTCCATGCGTTCCGGCATGAAACCTTATCGCCTCTTCGATGGAAACCCCTGAGGCCTTTGTTCCCGTCTCACCGAAGGAAGGTGCAGGAGGGGCGACCACATTTTTGACCTCCCTGCCGCTGAGAAACTCTCCGTCGACCCCGTACTCCCGGAACCGATCCTTCATGAGCCCATCCTCCATCGCCCTTGCACGCCGCATGGAAACGGACTCTACTTCAGGTCTCTGCCGGCTGCGGAGAGCGAAAATGGTCACGATACCCGAAAGGGCGGCTGCAATGACGAAAATGAAGAGCACCAGCTCGGTCTTCAGGCCGAAAATCACGGCGGCAAGGGTTTCGGCGGCGGCAAGCCCAAACAGAAGCGCGAGCAGAATATTCTGAAAAAAACGGTCGTTCATGGTACCTTCACGTTTTGCAGCAGGAAATGCCGCCTGTCCGGTTACAATCCGGAAAAATGATCTTGCGGGATCAGCGGGAGCTGACGAAAGCCGGACATCTCCGCCGCTGACAATTCCTCGAATTTAAGTGTTATTATCCAATAAAAGGAACTACGCTATCTGTCATGCAGGAAAAAAACGTTGAACTCATAGCTCCCGCCGGCGATATGACCGGGCTGGTGACAGCTCTGAAAGCCGGTGCTGATGCCGTTTATTTCGGAGCCGAAGGCTATAACATGCGGGCCGGAAGCAGAAGTTTCAACGATCCTGATTTTCTCTCAATAAGAGAACTGTGCGACCGGTACAAGGCAAAGGCCTACCTTGCCCTGAATACCATCATCTATGACCGCGAACTGGAAAAAATGACCCGGACTGTGGCCGCAGCAAAATCAGCGGGGATTGACGCTGTCATCTGCTCCGACATGGCAGTTATCGAAACATGCAGGGAAACCGGTATGCCGTTCCACCTTTCAACGCAGGCATCGGTGAGCAATTTCAGCTCCGTCAGATACTTTGCGGGACTCGGCGCGAAAATGATCGTGCTCGCAAGGGAGCTCACCCTGCAGCAGGTCGGGCATATCACCCGGAAAATAAAAGAAGACCGTCTTGATGTCCGGATTGAATGTTTTGTCCACGGGGCAATGTGTGTGGCCGTTTCCGGACGCTGCTTCATGTCCCAGGAACTCTTCGGTCAGTCGGCTGACCGCGGGCAGTGCCTGCAGCCCTGCCGCCGACGTTATATCGTCACTGATCCGGAAGAGAATGAGGAGCTTGAAATCGGCAGCGACTACGTGATGAGTCCGAAAGACCTGTGTGCGGTTGAGTTTCTCGATCTGCTCATCGACACAGGTATCAGCGCGTTCAAGATCGAGGGAAGGAGCAGAAGCCCCGAATATGTGCATACCACCACCTCGTCCTACCGTCGTGCACTCGATTACTGTACGGGCCACCGCAACGATCCCGACTTCAGGACTGAATTCGGCCGGCTCAGCGGGGAACTGAAAGAGGAGCTCGCCCTTGTCTACAACCGCGGGTTCTCAAGAGGGTTCTATTTCGGGAAACCTCTCGACGCCTGGGTCAGGCAGTACGGCTCCCTCTCGCTGGAAAGGAAAACCTATATCGGAGAGGTGAAAAAATATTTTCCTAAAGCTCAAGTAGCCGAGATATCCATCCTGTCGAAAGGCATGAAACAAGGTGACAAACTTTCGATTGTCGGCCCCTGCACAGGGACGGTAATCTGCAGCGCGGAAACGTTTTTCACCAACGACATAGCAGGAAAGGACGCGGCAAAAGGGGACAGCGTTACGATAAAATGTCCGAAGGTGAGAAAAAATGACAAGGTTTACGTTCTCGAAATACGCCGATAGGTCGCAACGCGGAACGAATCGTTTTTTCTTCCCGCATGCATTTGCGTACCTTTATAAAAGATAGTGCCGACCTCTTCAGAATTTCTGCAGCCGGAGCCTGTCCCATGATATACAAGGTCATTTCAAAAACGGAGTTCAGGAAGTTCATCGATGCTCTTGTCAAGCACAACACTGCTTACGGTCCCCGGCAGGTGGATACGGGAAGCGGCGGCAAACCGATCTACCAGTTCCGTCCGGTGACATCGGCCGATGAAATCGATTTTGATTATACGGTTACCCACTCTTCGGCCAAACATTTCTTCCTCCCTTTCCGCGACGAGCTGTCGCGGTTCAGCTTCGAAGACGGGAACTGGGAACAGGAGGTCCGCTATGAGGCGCCGCCCTTAATACTGATCGGGCTCAGGCCTTGCGATATCAGTGCCATCAATATGCTCGACGAGGTCATGCTCCACGGGCCCTATCCGTCGCCATACTACCTCGCCAGAAGGAAAAACACCTTCATCATCGGCATGGACCACCTTCCCCTGCCGGACTGTTTCTGCAAATCGATGAACAGGCATACGGTCAACCATGGCTTCAACCTTTTCTGCTCGGACATCGGCGACAAATACTACCTCTCGATCAACTCCTCGAAAGCCTATTCCTTCCTCAAGGAATTCATGCTCGAGGAACCGTCATATGAAGACAACTGCCTTCTGATCGAACGGCGCAAGATGATCAAGCACAGCTTCGAAACCAATATCGAGGTGACCGGCCTCCCCGTTTTCCTCGACATCGAATTCGATTCACCCATCTGGCAGAAATGGGGCGACAAATGCCTGAGCTGCGGCTCATGCGCGATGGTCTGCCCTACCTGTTACTGCTACAGCGTCGAAGAGCGTTTCGACATCGACCTGAAAGGCTCTTCCCGCCAGAACCATCTTTACTCGTGCAACCTGGTCGATTTCGCACAGGTTGCAGGCGGCCATAATTTCAGGCCCAGGAACGGAGACCGTCTCAAATACCGCTACTATCACCATTACCGCGGATTTGCCGCCAACGACAACCAGCAGATCTGCGTAGGGTGCAACCGTTGCGGCCGTGCGTGCCTGGCAGACATCAACCCGAAAGACGTCATCAACGATCTCAGACTGGAGCGAGAATCATGCATGATATGCGTTTCACCCTCCCCGGACAGGACCTGAACCGCGAACCGTTCGCGATGAAGTCTCCGGACTTCCAGAAAAAATGTGAAGTAATGATTACCGATCGGGGCTACAAGTGCCGGATCACCAACACCGTCTCCATCTCTTCGCAGGAGAAGCTCTTCCTCCTGCGCATCGTCGATCCCGTGGAACGCCAACTCTTCAACTTCAGGCCGGGCCAGTTTCTCATGCTCGAAGTGCCCGGGTACGGGGAGGCCCCGATCTCCATCTCGAGCGACAACAGCAACCACGAATTCATCGAGCTCTGCATCCGCAAGGCCGGCCATGTGACATCGGCCATGTTCGAAGCCAGGCAGGGAGCGATAGTCTCCATCAGGGGACCTTTCGGCACTGCATTCCCGATGGAGGCGATGGAAGGCAGCAACGTGCTGCTTGTTGCGGGCGGGCTCGGCATCGCACCGGTGCGTGCTCCCCTTTACTGGATCAGCAATCACAGGGACAAGTACAAGAACGTTTATCTTCTCTATGGAGCAAAGGAACCCTCCCAGCTGCTCTTCAGCTACCAGTTCGAAGAGTGGCAGAAAGTGAGCAACGTCCAGTTGATGACTATCGTTGAAAAACCGGATGAATCATGGAAAGGCAGGACCGGTCTGATTACGTCGCTCTTCGGCGAGTTCTCTTTTGACTCGAAGAAAACCTTTGCAATCGTCTGCGGTCCGCCAATCATGTTCCAGTTCGTCTGCAACTACCTCGACGGCAAGGGCATTCCGATGAACCGGATGTTCGTCTCCCTCGAGCGCAGGATGCACTGCGGCATGGGCAAGTGCTGCCGGTGCATGGTCGGCTCGACCTTCACCTGCCTGGACGGTCCTGTTTTCGATTACTGGTCGGTCATGAACCTCAAGGAAGCGATTTAGGGAGAATCTGATGAACCATCTCGGCTTTAAAATCGAAAAGATGAAGATCGGCTCGTTCGACTTCACCTGCTGCGAAGGGTGCCAGCTCCAGCTGGCCAACAAGGAATCGACCCTGCCCGCCTTCCTCGGCCTGCTCGATATCCGCAACTTCCGGGAAATATCTTCGGAAAGGCACGACGACTACGACATCGCCCTCGTCGAAGGAAGTATCACAAGAAGCGACGAGATCGAGCGTCTCAAGGCAATCCGCGCACAGGCACAGGTGCTTGTCGCTTTCGGCACCTGCGCCTGCTTTGGCGGTGTCAACAGCCTCAAGAACAAAATCCCGGCGGATGAAGCCGTCAGAGGGGTCTATGGCGACAAGGCGGTTGAAACGATGCCGTCGACGAAAATCAGCGATATCGTCACCGTCGACTTCATGATCCCCGGGTGCCCTGTTTCAAAGGCGGAAGTGGAGCGGGTCGTTATCGGCATCGTGACACGATCCCTGAACAACCTGCCGAAATACCCGGTCTGCGTCGACTGCAAACAGAAGCTCAATACCTGCCTGTTCGACCTGGGCGAAGTGTGCCTCGGGCCGGTCACCAAAGCTGGCTGCGACGCAGTCTGCCCATCGGGCAAAACAGCCTGCCTCGGCTGCCGCGGTCCGGCAGACGACATGAACTTCCCCTCCTTCCTCCAGCTCGTCAGGGAAAAAGGGCTCAGTCATGAGGAGATGATGGAAAAACTGACATTTTATAACGGCTTCGCAGATTACCTCGACCATGAACGTTGATTTCAATATTGATATACATCACCTGACAAGGGTGGAGGGGCACGGTAACATCCACATCTCGGTAAAAGACGGCAAGCTCGCAGAAGCTCGTTGGGAGGTGATCGAAACCCCGAGGTTCTTCGAAATGATGCTGAGGGGGGTAAGTGCCGAACGGGCCTCGTTCCTCACGTCCCGCATCTGCGGCATCTGTTCGATCAGCCATTCGCTGGCCAGCATCAGGGCGCTCGAACGGGCCATGGAGATCGAGCCGCCGGAAGCTGCTAAAGCGATCCGGCTCCTGGCCATGCACGGCGAAACCCTGCAGAGCCATGCACTGCACCTCTTTTTCCTTGCTGCCCCTGACTTTCTCGACATGCCGAGCGCCGTTCCGATCCTGCATTCCCATCCTGAAATCGTGAAAGCGGGGCTCCTGCTCAAGGAGCTCGGCAACGAAATGAGCATCGCCACCACCGGCCGTGCGACCCATCCGGTCAGCCTCGTGCTCGGCGGCGTGAGCAAGGCCCCCGAAAAACAGCAGCTGAAACAGCTGAAAGAGATGCTGATGAAACGTCGGACAGCCCTCGACAAAGCCACCGCCTTTTTCAGGACGCTCTCAATTCCGGATTTTGTCCGTGAAACCGAGTTCATTTCTCTGCGAAACGGCAAGGACTATCCGTTCATCGGCGGGGACCTGGTTTCGACCGATGGCGTTGTCCGCGATGAAAACGATTACCTGCTGATGACCAACGAGTACCTTACCGATTTCTCAACCTCGAAGTTCACCCGTGTCAGCCGCCAGTCATCTGCAGCGGGCGCTCTGGCCAGGTTCAACAACAATTCCAGGCTGCTCGGGCATCGCGCCCATGAGATTGCCGCATCGTTCGGCCTCGAACCGATCTGCCACAACCCGTTCATGAACAACATCGCCCAGCTCGTCGAATGCCATCACATTTTCGAAAACGCCGAAATACTGATCGAAAATCTGCTTGACGACGATCTGAAAAATCTCAGGAATGCGTACAAACCGAAGGCAGGCGAGGCGACCGGTGCGGTCGAAGCACCGAGGGGCGTGCTCTACCATCACATGGAAACGGACGATGACGGCAAGGTAGTGAAAGCCGACTGCATCATCCCGACGACCCAGAACAACGCCAACATCCATTACGACCTGCATGCGCTTGCCAGCGAGGCCGTAAAGGCAGGCAAAACCGACAGGGAAACCGAAAAGCTCTGTGAAATGCTGGTTCGTTCCTATGATCCCTGCATTTCATGCTCCGTGCATTGAATCTTTTGCAGACCCTTCTCCATGGACAAAACCCCGGATTTTTTCGGGGTTTTTGCCTTACGCTTTTTCCTGGAATAATCTGAAACGTTCCAGCATTTTTCCGGTCAGTTCGGCAAGCTCCTTTCTCTGAAAAGGGTCCCTGGCAATTGAGGAGCAGGTTGCGGGCCGGACGTTCTCGAAATACTCGCCGTTATAGTTTTTTTTCGATCTCCATAACCGTCGCGTACACCTCTTCGCCGCCGACTGAAACATCCTCTCCGCCGAGTGCCCATCCTGCATGAAGCAGCTTGGTGGAAATCACGCCCGGATCGAGCGTGTTCGAGCGCAAAGGTTCGTCGCCGAAAGTGCAGTCCGGCGTGAACATATTGGGCACCACTATTGATTGTCGTGAGAAGCACGAATGCAAGGCGGACGGAGCGGAGAAGCCGGAGTGTACACACAGTACATGAGGATTTCGATCCTGACTTGTCGGGACAACGCAGCAATAGGGCTTCGGAACAAATAAATAGTGGTGCCCTGATGTTGAACAGCTTGCTCCGGGCATAGGCGTCATATCCCGAATAGCGCTGCTCGCCCTGCATATTGCACGGATCGAACACGGCGCTGTGATGATCCACGGAACTCACATTCAGTACCGAGCCGCCGTTGGCAATCAGGAGAGGTCTGATCACGCCGGTAAGCAGCACCGGCGCCAGGTAATTGACCGAGAACGACATCTCGTATCCTTCAGGAACAAGTGTCCGCGAGGACATAGAGACAGCTGCATTGTTGATAAGGAGATCGATGCCGGAAAAACGCTCGGTCAGCTCCAGCCCCATGGCATGAACGGCATCGAGCGAGGTGAAATCGGCGGCGACCGCGCCAAATGGCTCCGCGCCTGTTTCATGGAAAATATCAGAACAGGCATTCTTGATCCTCGAAGCATCACGGCCGTGAACGATCACCCGGTGCCC
>JAAXVR010000059.1 GCA_013335405.1 Chlorobiaceae bacterium | reverse complement strand
ACAGCCCGGTATCAGATAAATTACGGGTTTCATTTCCCACACCTCACTCTCCACTCATTGCTCATCACTCAGTCCTCACTCCCCTGCCCCTTCGTTGTGAGCGTTCCGTTCTTCCCGCCAGGGGGTTCCCGAGAACTGATTGGGTGTTCTCTTGGTTATGTTGCTTGATGACGATGCCGTAGTGACGAAGCTTCCGAAACCCTCCAACATTGCGCATATGCTCTCCATACGTTCCACTGTCCGGTTTTTCCTCCTGCCATTCTGTGCCGGGGCAACCGTCGTGATGATCGCTCCGCTCAGACTGGGTGCCGTACCGGTTTATGAAAGCTCTTTCCCGGCGCAAACAGCCCCGATTCCGGAAACCGCCGCTCTCGCAGCGCTTGAAAGCGATGCCGTTGATGGATACGCCATGCCGTCGGGTTCAGGCCGACTGCTTGCCGCCGCTCTCGATACTTCCCCGGAAGAGTGGGAAGAGGAGGGAGATGATGCCGCCGAATATGATGAAGGTGCGGAACCAGGCGATTCTGGTGAAATTGCTTCGCCAGATTACCAGGAAGGCGTGGAACCGGGCGATTCTGGCGAAGCTTCGCCTCCCGATATGGAAGAACCGCCTCAACAGGGTGGCTATGATCAGACCTCTCCATCCGATGCCGGTATGATTCCTGATCAGGGAAACCCGGATGAGGATCCGTCGTCAGGTTTCGAAGACGGGCAGGAACCGGGAGATTGGGAGGAGTAGTTGGCCCCTTCGGGGAGCAATGAGGGAAGATCGGAACGTGGGGTTTGGGATCTGGGGTTTAGAAAGTGGAACGTAGGATCTGGAAAGAAAAAAGCTCCGGCAAAACCGGGGCTCCACCCATCGCTCATTGCTCATTGCTCATCGCTCAGTCCCCATCCGTCTGAATCCTTTTTTCAAAGTTTTTTTCCCCGAAAGAAACCATTATCCTTAGGATTGCGGTTGTTTCTGGCACCGGGATGCGCTAACTTCCGGCCGAAGGTCATGGAAACCCCATGAACACAGACTCGGCAATCTTTACACAAGTGAGGGAAAGGGTATCGACAAAACATGGAATTCAGCCACATAACGATCAGGGGTGCGAGGGTACACAACCTTAAAAACATCTCCCTTGACATTCCGAGAAACAGGTTCGTCGTCATCACCGGCCTGTCCGGATCAGGCAAATCCAGCCTCGCGTTCGATACCATCTATGCCGAAGGACAGCGCAGGTTCATGGAAACCCTCTCTTCCTACGCACGGCAGTATATCGGCAGTGTCGAGCGCCCCGATGTCGATCTGATCGAGGGGCTGTCGCCTGTCATTTCCATCGACCAGAAAAGCACAAGCCGCTCCCCTCGCTCGACGGTCGGAACCATCACCGAAATCCACGATTTCGTCCGCTTGCTCTATGCAAAAGCCGGAAGGCGGTACGATCCGGTCACCGGACGGATGCTGCAGAAACAGAGCGAAGACCATATCGTCGACCTGATCCTCGCACTCCCGGAAAACACCAGGGTACAACTGCTCTCGCCTCTTGTGACAGGCAGGAAAGGCCATTACCGCGAACTCTTCGAACGCCTGCTTGCCAGGGGATACCTCCGCGTGCGCATAGACGGCGAATACCGCGAGATGGAAAAAGAGATGCAGATCGAGCGCTACAAAAGCCACTCCATCGAGCTGGTGGTCGACAGAATCGTCATAACACCCGAATGCCGCGATAGACTGAAAGAAGCCGTGGCCCTCGCAATCGGCATGTCGGAACACAAATCCTCCGTCATCTGCGATCCCCTCGACGGAGAGCGTAAAGAGCTCGTCTTCAGCACGCGCTACGCCTATTCCGACGGATCGGTGCCGGTCGATACGCTTGCGCCGAACCATTTCAGCTTCAACTCCCCATATGGCGCCTGCCCCGAGTGCAACGGCCTCGGAGAGCTCATGCAGCTTTCGGCGGAGCTGATGGTTCCGGACCGCACGCTCTCGCTCAACGAGGGGGGAATCGATCCTTTCGGCAAACCGGGAAAACGAAATCTCTGGCAGATAATCAGGGCTATCGCGAAAAAATACGGCTTCACCCTCGATACGCCGATAGGGGAAATCCCGGAAGAAGGCCTGAAAATCCTGCTCGAAGGCTCCGAAAACCGGACTTTCGACGTGAGCTACAACTATTCGGGGCATGAAACGCACTACCCGCAGCAGTTTCAGGGGGCCCTTCCCTATGTCGGAGAGATTCTGAAGAACACACCGACGGCAAAAGTCCGAGAATGGGCGGAAAGCTACATGATCCGCCAGCCCTGCCCTGCTTGCGGAGGAGCGAGGCTGCGCAAGGAGAGCCTGCTGGTGAAGATAGACGACCTGAACATCGCCGAAATCGAATCGCTGCCCCTGCCTGAAGCCCATGCTTTTTTTACGGCCCTGCCCCCGAAGCTCACCCCGAGGGAGCTCCTCGTTGCAACCCCTGTCCTGCATGAAATCCGAAAACGCCTTGAGTTTCTCCTCAACGTGGGACTCGGCTACCTCTCCCTGGATCGCAGTGCGCAGACCCTTTCCGGAGGCGAAGCACAGCGCATCAGGCTCGCTTCCCAGCTCGGCTCGCAGCTCAGCGGCGTGCTCTACGTCCTCGACGAACCGAGCATAGGCCTCCACCAGCGCGACAACCACAAGCTCATCGATTCCCTCAAGCTTCTGAGAGACCTCGGCAACACGGTACTTGTCGTTGAACACGACAGGGACACCATGCTCGAAGCGGACGAGATCATCGACCTCGGCCCCGGTGCGGGGGAACACGGCGGCCGGGTCGTAGCCCAGGGCCCCGCTTCCTCGCTTGACCCTGTTTCGTCAACGGCCGGATACCTGAACGGCAGCCTCAGGGTTTATTTCGAAGGGGAAAAAAAGAAAGAGAATGGAGAGCGGCAGTTCATTCACCTGAAAGGGTGCAAGGGCAACAACCTGAAAAACGTCGATCTCTCGATACCCCTCGGTTCTCTCGTCAGCATCACCGGCGTTAGCGGATCCGGTAAATCGACGCTCGTCAACGAAACGCTCTACCCGATCCTCGCCCGGCACTTCTACCGCTCGAAGCTCCTCACCTACCCTTACGATTCCATCGAAGGACTGAAGAACATCGACAAGGTGGTCAACGTCGACCAGTCGCCCATCGGTCGGACGCCGCGCTCGAACCCTGCGACCTACACGGGGGCCTTCACCTTCGTCCGCGATTTCTTCACCCGGCTTCCCGAAGCCCAGATAAGGGGCTACAAGGCCGGAAGGTTCAGCTTCAACGTCAAGGGTGGCCGGTGCGAAGTCTGCCAGGGGGCGGGCACGAGGAAGATCGAGATGAACTTCCTGCCCGATGTCTATGTCGAGTGCGAAAACTGCAAGGGCAAGCGTTACAACCGTGAAACCCTGCTTGTGAAATACCACGGCAAATCGATCGCCGACGTTCTTGAAATGACCATAGAGGAAGCCTCGGAATTTTTCACCGATTTCCCCCGCATCCAGCGCATCCTTACCACCATGAAGAGCGTCGGCCTCGGCTACCTCAGGCTCGGTCAGCCTTCACCGATGCTTTCCGGCGGCGAAGCTCAGCGCATCAAGCTCTCCGCAGAGCTCGCCAAAATACAGACCGGAAAAACCCTCTACATCCTCGACGAACCGACGACCGGCCTCCATTTCCAGGACATACAGCACCTGCTCGAAGTGCTCCGCAGGCTTGTCGACAAAGGCAACACCGTCATCATCATCGAACACAACCTCGACATCATCAGGAACAGCGACTGGATCATCGACCTCGGCCCCGAAGGCGGAGGCGGAGGCGGTGCCATCATAGCTGAAGGCACGCCCGAAGAGATCGCCCGCATGAAGCACTCCCACACCGGCCGCTACCTCGGGATGGAAATGGG
>JAAXVR010000009.1 GCA_013335405.1 Chlorobiaceae bacterium | reverse complement strand
TGATAGCGGCCTTGAGCATGTCGAGGTATATCGAGCGGATGGCCGATCATGCCACGCGTATTGCCCATGAGGTGATCTATCTCGTGACCGGGGAAATCGTCAGGCACAAGGATGGTTCCTACGAAAAGCTCATCGAGTCGCTCAAGGAATGAGCCCGGGAGCTTCAGGGTTCCATAGGCGTATAGTTGTTTTTTTTTGCAATTAATCCTGCCGGACAGCTAAATTGTCAGCACTTCGCATTCTTTTCAATAAAATATAACCGAGGCTGATTGAACCCTATGGCTAAAATGTTTGGCAAAATTTTCGGCGACTCCCCGAAATCAACTGAAACTCCGAAAGCTTTTACCATCAAGATCGACCCCGCCAGGTTCGGTCTGACAGTCAAACCGCAGGTTGCCGTCCATATCGAGCTCGAGTCGCTCAAGCAGAAGCTGACAAAGCTCTCTTCGAATGTGGAAAACAACCTCATGCTCAGCATCAGGGCCGCAACAAAGAAGAACGTCGATCTTGCCGCTTCGGCTTTCAAATTCGATGAAGAGTACATTCAGAAAGGTAAATTCGAGGTTGAATACCTTACCCTTGCCTATGGCGCCTTCCAGGGCCTCGATGAAGAGCAGCTCAAAGCAGTAGGAAGCGCGAGGATGATTCTCAGGGAACTGGAAAGGATAGCCCAGTTCGCGCTCAACATAGCCGACAAAACGGATCATGTTCAGTTTGCCAATGTGCAGGACCTGCACAAGGATGAGTATGGCCTGAAACCCATGGGCGATATTACCGCCGAAATGGTCAAGAAAGCGGTTGAAGCCTTTGTCAGCGGCAATTCCAAGCATGCCAGCGAAACCCTCGTGATGATGAAGGAGATCGACGACCTTTACCGGAATGCGGTATCGAAGATCAGGTCATCGGTCAACGACCAGAATATCGTCAATCTTACAGGTATTCTGTCGGTAATCGAACATGTGAAGGCTTCGGCGGATATTTCGTGTACAATCGCCAGTAATTTCTGTTGATAAAAAACGGATATACCGGTACGGCCGGTTTTTAACGGTAACGATAGCAGGTTTCAGAGAGAGAATGCATGAACGGCAGTCCTCTGCAGATACAGCATATGGTTCTCTCCGCCATTAGCAGAACAGCTGACGATGAATAGTTTCAGAGCGGTACTTGACCGGATAATAAAGCATAAAGCCTTTGCCATCTCTTTTTTACTGCTTGCCGCAGTATCCGTTTTCTTTTTTCTGCGTCCCGGGAAAGAGCAGAAAATCCTCGACAGAAAATATTTCGACCGCATACCGGTTTCGGTAGTTCCTGTCACAAAAGCTTCGGTACGTGACAGTTTCAGTACGGTAGGAACGGTAAAGGCGTTCAGGGAAGCCGATATTTTCTCTGAATCAGACGGGATTGTCCGCACTGTTTCAGCTGAACCCGGTGACCGCAAGAAAGCCGGCGAGGTGCTTTTCAAACTGGATAACGAGCTTCAGGCCGCTCTTCTTAAAAAAGCCGGAGCACATTACCGCCAGGCAAGCCGGGATTTCAATCGATATAAAAACCTCCATGCAGAAGGAGCGGTTTCGCTCTCTTCTTTCGAGGCAGTGCAGCTTCAGCGTGAAGAAGCTGAGGCCGATTATATCGCTGCAAACAGGAAATTCGGCGATACCAGGCTGAAAGCACCGTTTTCGGGGGTTGTGACTTCCCGTAACATTGAAGAGGGTGAGCTTGTTCGTGAGGGAACGAAAGTTGCACACATGCTGGACCTGTCGAAAGTGAAGATTTTAGTTGATGTCCCTGAATACCAGATCATGAAATTCCGTGAAGGATCTCTTCTTGCGGTTACGAGTGACCTCTACCCGAAGGAGCGGTTTACGGGAACGGTGAGCGCCGTGAGCGACAAGGCGGGACGTGACCATACATTCCGTGTTGAAGTGGTGATGGACAATCCGCCCGATACCCCGCTCAGGTCGGGAATGTTTGCCCGGGTTATCCGGGCGGGGAGTGCAGAGAACACGGCACTTCTCATACCGAGGGCGGCGCTTGTTTCCGGAATAAGGAATCCGGAGGTTTATGTGGTACGTAACGGCAGGGCCTACCTGAAGCGTATCGTTACGGCTGAGGAGTATCAGCAGCGGATCGTTGTGCTCCGGGGGCTTTCGACCGGTGAACTTGTTGTCGTCAGCGGGCAGGACGAGCTTCAGGATGGCATGGAGGTGATCGTCATCAATCGCAAGAACGGGCCATCGGTGCCATGACGCTTACCGAGCTCTCTATAAAACGGCCGACCCTGATCGTCGTCCTTTTTTCGGTGCTTTCCATTCTGGGCATCTTCAGTTATTTCCAGCTCAAATATGAGCTGTTGCCGAAAATGACCCCTCCGGTAGTAACGATTTCAATCAGCTATCCGGGGGCCTCCCCATCAGAGGTGGAGTCTTCGCTTACCAAGCCGGTAGAGGAAGCGGTTTCGGCGATAGAAAAAATCAGTTCGATCACTTCCACATCAACCGAGGGGCTCTCTGTCGTCACGATAGAGTTCACCAATTCGGCAGATATCAATAAATCACTGCAGGATGCCCAGCGCAAGGTAAACGAGGTGCGCGACCTTCTGCCTGATGAGGCGAAGGAGCCGGTGGTTACCCGTTTCGCCCTTGACGAGGTACCCGTTGTTCGTATCGGGGCGACTTCCTCGTTGCCCGACACGGAATTCCACACCTTGCTGAAAGATAATGTCAAGCCGGTGCTTTCGAGCGTTGCCGGGGTTGGTCAGGTCTATCTTGTCGGCGGCAGGGAACGGGAGATCAGGGTGAATATCGATCTCGACCGACTTCAGAGTTACGACTTGACCGTATCGGATGTCCTCAGGGAAGTCGGCAAAGCCAACCTCGATTTTCCGACAGGCAAGATTGATGACCGTGACCGGCAGTTCGTTGTAAGGCTTGCGGGTAAATTCTCGAGTCTCGAGGAATTGAAGGACCTTGTCCTGCGCCCGGGCAACGAAGGGTCAGTCTATCTTCGGGACGTTGCCGAAGTGGAGGACGGGTTCAGGGAGGTGACGACGCTGACAAGGGTGAACGGCAGGAGCGCGGTAGGCATTGTGATCATGAAGCAGAGTGATGCCAATACCGTCGATGTAAGCAGGCAGTCGAGGGAGGCTCTTTCGAAACTGGAGGTCATGTACCGCCAGAAGAACCTCTCCTTCGATATCGCGCAGGATGCTTCGACGTTTACTGTTGATGCGGTCGAAGCCGTGCAGCACGACCTGTTCCTTGCCATTGTCCTTGTCGCCCTTGTCATGCTGCTGTTCCTGCACAGCATCCGCAACTCGCTTATCGTGCTTGTTTCGATTCCCACATCGCTTGTGACCACGTTCATCGGAATGTATGTCTTCGGTTTTTCGCTCAACCTCATGACGCTGCTTTCCCTTTCGCTGGTTGTCGGAGTCCTCGTGGATGACTCCATCGTGGTGCTCGAAAATATCTACCGGCATCTCGAAAAGGGAGAAAAACCCAGGGATGCAGCGCTTCTCGGCAGAAACGAAATAGGGTTCACCGCGCTTTCCATCACCCTTGTCGATGTCGTGGTCTTTCTTCCCCTTTCGCTGGTCAGTGGACTTGTCGGCAATATCCTGCGGGAGTTTTCCATTGTCATGGTGATTTCCACCCTCGTCAGCCTCCTTGTTTCCTTTACCCTGACCCCGCTGCTTGCATCGAGGTTTTCAAAGGTCGAACATTTCGAGGGCAGCAACTTCATGGAGCGTTTCGCCATCTCGTTTGAAAGGAACTACCAGCGATTTCTCCAGCGTTATCTCAAGTCGCTCCGATGGGCACTCTCCCATCCGATAAGAGTTTTTTCAAGCGCGACGCTTCTGCTTTTTCTCTCCTTCACCCTTCCGGCGCTGGGGTTGATAGGCGGCGAGTTTATTTCAGTTTCCGACCGGGGTGAGTTCTCGGTCATGCTCGAACTCGAACCGGGCACCCGTCTGCAGGAGACGAACAGACTTACCAGAATGCTCGAACGCCGTCTGGCATCGATGCCGGAGGTCAGGAAGGTTCTCGCCAATGTCGGAGCTTCGAACGAGGGGTTCTATAACCAGACCTCCGACAATATCTCCGAGCTCAATGTGGCCCTTTCTGCGAAGGAGGAGAGGAAGCGCTCGACCGATGAAATGATGCAGTCGATTCGGGAGAGCCTGAAAGATATCCCCGGCCTGAAGTCGAGCATCAACCCCATTGGCATTTTCGGAACCGCGAATGAAACTCCGGTGATTGTCATTGTCAGCGGTCCGCTGAGGAGCCAGGTGTCACGTGTTGCTGAAATGCTCAGGGACAGCCTGAAGACGGTTCCCGGTACTGCTGACGTGAAGCTGACATCGCAGATAGGAAGTCCCGAGATGCGTGTCCGGATTGACAGGGAGAAAATGTCTTCGTTCGGCCTCTCCATAGCCGATGTAGGATCTGCAATGCGGACAGCCTATGCAGGGGATGAGTCAGGAAAATACCGTGATGGGGAAAATGATTACGATATACGGGTTATTCTCGACGAGGCTTACCGCACCGACACTTCGCTTCTTGAAAACATCACGTTCCGGTCGTCCGGAGGCGACCTTGTCCGGCTCGGCCAGTTCGCAGGTTTGGAACAGGACAGGGGATATGCCCAGTTGCAGCGGCGTAACCGCAGCAATGCGGTATGGGTCAAGGCACAGGTTGTCGGACGTCCGGTCGGGAGCATCGGGCAGGATATCGAAAGGATCATGGGAAACATGAAGAAGAAAGGTCTCATGCCCGCCACGGTTTCCTATGCCTACGAATCGGACCTCAAACGCCAGGGAGAATCGTTTTCAACCCTGCTCATGGCTTTTCTCGTGGCAATCATTTTCGTCTACCTGATTATGGTGGCACTCTACGATTCCTATGTCTGGCCGATGGTTGTCATGTTTTCCATCCCTCTTGCCATCATCGGTGCGCTTTTTGCCCTTGCACTGACCGGCAAGTCCCTGAGTATTTTCACCATTCTCGGCATTATCATGCTTGTCGGCCTTGTCGGTAAAAACGCCATTCTTCTTGTTGATTTCATCAACAAGTTCCGTTCCGAGGGAATGGAGCTTGTTGCTTCGATCATCGAAGCAGGAAAAGAGCGGCTTCGTCCAATCGTGATGACGACGCTGACCCTGATTTTCGGGCTTATGCCGATAGCGGTTTCAACAAGTTCAGGGTCCGAGTGGAAATCCGGTCTTGCCGTTGCCCTTGTCGGAGGCCTTACCAGTTCCATGTTCCTTACCCTGCTGGTCGTACCGGTTGTTTATGTCTGGTTCGACGGGCTTCATGTGAAAGCTCTCGCATGGAAATCGAAAATAGTTGACCGGAAGAGCTGATTGTTTTCCTTTTCAGGAAATGACCGGCTCTGTATTCCTGGAGATCACACCTGAAAGCGGCTTTCAACAACGACAAAAATTCAGTTTATGCAGTTTATTTCCGAAAACATGACCGTCCTCTGGATCTGCCGGGTAGCCCTCGCCTTTTCATGGGTTTACCAGGGCGCCGTGCCGAAAATAGTGTGCAGGAGCCAGGGCGAGATCGAATTGCTTGGCCATCTTATCCCGGTCTACCAGTGGGTATGTTCCGCCATTGTATGGATCGGGGCTGCGGAAATCATATTCGGGCTGATTCTTCTTTTTGCTGCGCTGAGCTGGGTGTTTCTGCTCAATATTGTTGCCTTGTCAGGACTGACCTTCTACGTTCTGCTTTTTGAACGGGAGATGTTCACGCTGCCGTTCAATCCGCTGACCCTGAACCTGTCACTGATTGCGCTTTCGCTGATTGCGCTGATCGAACTGAAAAAACAGAAACCCCTATGAATCACTTGCGAGTCGACGAAGGGCTCGGCGGGAATGCTCGTCTTTTCCTTTTCATCTCCGTCACGGTCATAACCGTCGCTTCTTTTCTCGGCGCCGCCGGTACGTTGGCGGGCAACATGCTGCTCCTGCGGCTCCATCCCTATATTTTTTTTATCGGTTTCGGAAATCTTGCCATTCTCATCCTGAACCGTTACCTGACAGCTGCGATCTGCCCGGATCTTGGGATCGATCCGCAGAAACAGGTTTTCTACATAAGGGCTGTTCTTTTTTCGCTTCTTCTCGTCACGGTTTCCGTTTCCATGGAGTGGCCGTTCCTGAAAGCTCTCGCGGGCCTGCTCCTGATAGTTGCCGTTGCAGGCCCGCTTCGTGAAATCTTTACCAGACTGTCGATTGCAGCTATCTGGAAAGAGGTATCGATGCGGTACTATATTTTCGATGTCATTTTCCTTCTTGTCGCCAATACCGGCCTGTTCACGCTCGGTCTGAAGGAGGCCTTTCCCGATCTTTGGATCATACCTTTTTTTGTGACACAGTCATCCTATTTCCTCGGCTCTTCCTTTCCCCTCAGCATCAGCGTCATGGGGTTCCTCTATACCTATGCATGGAAAAGCTCCTCGAAAAAGGACCTGTCGAGGATGCTTTTCAGCATCTGGTTCTATATTTTCGTCGGAGGTGTGCTTGTTTTTCTCGTCGTTATCCTCATGGGGAATTACCTTGGCATGATGCTTGTAAGCCATTTTCTGCTGTTCGGCGTCATGGCGCTTCTCGGAAGCTTCACGCTCTACCTCTACCATTTTTTCAGGTCACAGTTCAGGCATCCCGCCCTCGCTTTCCTCCTGAGTGGTCTTGCCCTGCT
This sequence comes from Chlorobiaceae bacterium, assembly GCA_013335405.1. Lineage (GTDB taxonomy): Bacteria > Bacteroidota > Chlorobiia > Chlorobiales > Chlorobiaceae > Chlorobium. Next base: position 69,840 of record JAAXVR010000009.1, on the reverse strand, counting down.
TTTTGCAACCAGCGGGTACGGGATCATGAATATCTATTTTCTCAAGGGCATTCCTTTCGGTACCGTGCCGCCCCTGCCGTTCATGAGGATGTGGATCTATCATTCGCATACCCATGCGGCACTGCTCGGGTGGATCACCTTTTCGTTTACAGGAATGATTTATATCGTTCTCCCATCGATTGTCCGCTCGAATTCACTCGAACAGCTCGGAAGCGGGCTGCCCCCCTCTCCGGTTCTCGCTCCGAAAACTCTCGCTAACGCTTTCAGGCAGCTTGCCGTGATGCTTCTCTGTGCGACAGCCGTTCTTCTTGCTTTTTTCCTTTATAACAGCCTCTTGCTTGCAATTGCAGGATTTTTGTTCGGATGTTCGGTATTTTACAGTATTGTGAATCTTCGACCGGAGCTTTACTCCGGTTGAGAAAACAGAAATTGCACCAACGCGAGAATGTTACAAAGAGATGTTCATGATGGGGCTGCCCATCGATATAGAGCGATGTATAACGGGGAGGACGATTCATGGTGATGTTTCAGAGGCCATTGGTGACGGTTACCATCCCGATGTACAACAATGCGAGTTTCATAGCCGAAACGATTCAGTCCGTTCTCGATCAGACCTTTTCCGATTTCGAACTGCTGATTTATGACGATCATTCAAGTGACGGTTCATGGGATATCGCCGCTTCTTTTTCCGACAGGCGCATAAAGCTTTTCAGAAACACGGAGAATCTCGGCCCTGAGGGCAACTGGAACAGAGCTGTCAGCAATGTCAGGGGTAAATACGTCAAACTCGTCTGCGGTGACGACATTCTTTATCCTGAATGCCTGGAACGGCAAGCGGCGGTATTTGAGGATCCTGCCAACAGCGGTGTAAGCCTGGTTAGCTGCCAGCGGACGATTATCGATCCCGAAGGAAAGGTGCTGATCAGAAAGGTGAATTTTGTCGATGGTGGCCGCAAGGAACCTGTCGACGTGATCAGGAAAATGATACGGATGGGCACCAACATCATAGGAGAGCCGGTCTGCGGTCTCTACCCCTCGGACCTCATTTCGAGGACAAGCGGTTACAGCGCGATCGTTCCCTATACCATCGACCTTGATTTCTGGATGCAGATACTCAAGCATGGTGACCTTTTTGTCCTGGACGAGCCGCTTTGCGCTTTCCGAATTTCCGATCTTTCCTGGTCATCCAGAATCGGGGACATGCGTTACCAGCAGTTTCTCGAGTTCATGGAACATGCCGCCGCCGACGAAAGTCATGAAGTTACCGATCTTGACCTCTTCATCGGCAGGATCAACTGCGCAGTGCAATCGATGACGAGCCTGATGGGATTCAAGCTCTTTGCAGGTTCGACTTCAGAAAAGAAAAAAATTCCCGTTTTTTCCTGAGTTCACATAACATTAAACAACAATGCTGATGAGGTTATCCGGATTGGTTGCCCTCGTTACAGGTGCGGCAGGCGGAATAGGCCGGGCAGTGGCGATCTGTTTTGCCCGGGAAGGAGCTGAAGTGATCGTCAGCGATATTGATGAAGCCGGAACTGCGCTGACTCTTGCCGAGCTGGAAAAAGGCGGAGGCAGTGGTGTCTCCATGATAGCCGATGTCATGCGGGAGGAAGATATCATATCACTTTACAGGTCCGCCTTGGAGCGCTTCGGCCGAATCGATATCGTTGTCAACATCGCAGGTGGTGACTGCGAGCCCGCATCTGATGTCGAGCAGATCGATTACGTGAAAATGAGCGCGAATCTGGACCTGAACCTCAAGTCATGCATGATCTCCTGCCGTGAGGCGGCAAGGGTGATGAAACAGCAGGGTTCAGGACGGATAGTGAACATGAGCTCACTGGTCTACCGGGGAAGTCCGAACCAGTTTTCCTATTCTGCGGCAAAAGGAGGTATCTTTGCTTTCACGCGTTCGCTTGCCATGTCGCTCGGTCGCTTCGGCATCACGGTCAATGCGCTCGCCCCGGCCCTGGTCGAGGTTCCGGCTTTTATTAAAGCGCTCGGCGAGGAACGATGGGAAACGCTTCGGAAAGATTGCGCGCAACGCTACCCTCTCGGCCGTGTCGCGACGCCTGACGATGTCGCCAGGTGCGCCCTTTTCCTCGCATCGGACGACGCGGCATTCATTACCGGACAGATTATCGAGATATCCGGAGGAGCCAGGTTGTGATCTTTGCGTATGCAGCGGATTTCGTCGTGCTGCTTCACGCCTCTTTTATCCTTTTCGTCCTTTTTGGCGCCCTGTTCACACTGCGCTTCCGATGGTTTGTTTTTCTGCACTTGCCAGCAGCAGTATGGGGAGCACTGAGCGAATGGAATGGATGGTTCTGCCCCCTGACTCCGCTCGAAAATCGATTCCGTATCCTGGCAAAAGAGTCCCCATACACCGGGGGTTTCATCGATCATTACCTGTTGCCGCTCATCTATCCGGAGGGTCTGACACGGGATATCCAGTACCATCTTGCCCTGGTCGTGCTCCTTCTGAACCTCCTTTTTTACGGATATTCTCTGTATCATGTCTTTGAAGGGAGAAAACCCCGGAACCGATCAAACAAAACAAATCGACCATGAACCACTTAAGAATCAACGATTACTGTTTTGACCATATCCATCTCTGGTTACAGTACGATAAAAGGAGTGCCGCTTTCATCGAAGTTGTGATCGAAGTGTTTTATCCGGTTACCCGCGACGCGGAGGGACTTGTCATGTTCAGTCACGGTTTCCTCATCGGTATCGATCCGTTCTTTTATCCGAAAAAACTTGCCGGCGCCTTGACGGGAGACAATCCACTTTTCGGGATCAATCCATCCCGATATTACAACTACACAAAGGCTGCAACAGAAAACAACTGGGCAATCGCCTTCGTGTCCGCTTCACACATTCAGTTCGAGGGAGTTCCCTGGCTTGATTTCGGCGGTAACCCGAGGGTAGGGCAGGATGCTTACGCAGCGGCATCCTATCTCGTGAAATATGGATCCACCGACTACTTCTATATCCTCGACGCCGAAAAAAAACGCAGCAGAAAAGCATTCATGGAAGAGATCCGCAAATACCGTTTCATGAAACCGGGCTGCAACAATGTCATATTCGCCGGCCATTCGGTGGGTGGAGCCCATGCGCAGGTAGCGGCCTGCGGATTCGAAACCATCCAAAAGATCGGCAGAAAGACCGGTTATTCTTTCGACCCGGTCCTGTACGACAGGGAAGTTCTTCCCCGGCATTCGGATCCCATGTCGGAATGGGACCCGGAAGAACTCGCGAACCCTGTGGGCCTGCTGCAGTTTTCCCCGGTTGACCAGCAGATTCCTTTCCTGGTGCCCGGTGTGGCGCCATACAGGAATGCCTTGTCCGAAAAACCGCTTCCAAGTCTGATGATCGTTGGCGAGTGCGACTGTGCCTGTCTTGACAGGAATCCGGTACAGAAGCCGCCGGCCTGGTCACCCGATCCGGGTTCCGTCACGCAGTTCTCGCAGCTTTCTCCCAAGGGGAGCGATTCCTGGGCGGTTGTCGCCAATGTTGAAAGGGGAAGCCATTGCGGCTATCTTACCGAGGAAAGTACGATCTGCAGTCTGGCGGGGAAACTCGATCAGTGCGAGCGTTGCAAACTGAAAGAACCCTACGTCGCTGCCGGCCCGGAAAGCAGCTTCAGTGATGCACTTCTTGGTACATTCATCGGCAGCTGTTCCGGAGACGACCCTTTCGGCGGTGATTTCTGCCGCTGGATCGGGAGCGATTGCATGAGGTGGCTCAATACCGGGAACCCCGGAGGTCATGTCAACCTTCTGCCGTTCAGCGACGGAAGCTATATTGACTATTCCGGCAAAGGCAGCCGTTGCTTGTAATCCTGTCCGGTAATGGAGGGTTTTTCGGATGCTGTCCGCGGCATTCATTGTCTCCCGGGAAGAGGTACGGGATTATTTTTCTGCGGAATGTTCAACCTTTTCATCCTGTTTCTTACTTTAGTGGCGGATTTACAAGTCCGGTTTTCATGACGGAACAAGAGAGCCATTCAGTGATAACGTTACAATAATGACGGCAGAAGAAAGATCTTGACGATTGTCTGCCGCAGTGAATATTCTGTGTATACATGACGATACATACAGCACCTGAGCCAATCAACACGGGCAATATCACCAGGGAAATCCCGTTCAATTATACCTCTGCAAGCGACCGGCAGGCAATTTCGTTCCTGCTTGGCCCGAAAACGCTGCAGATGCTCGAAGAGCTCCGTGCACTGAGGGTTACCGGCCGATCGGCACGCCTGCTCATGGGTATTGTCGGTGAAATTCTCATCCATCGGCGCAACCCGTTCCTTTTCCAGGAACTTGTCGATTCTTCGGTTCGACGTCGCCGTCTTTTCGAAAGGGCGTTCAAGGAACTGGATACCATTGCCCAGGGTGCAAACGGGGAAACCCGTGTGCTCGATATTGTCGATGTTCTTCGCGAACAGCTCGACCGTTTCCGTGCAGCAGTCAAAAAAACTCCGGAATTGCGCTGGAGAATGAAAAGGGAGCTTGGCGCGGTCGTCGGACAGAAAAATGTGCTTTACGATCCTTTTTCCCTTGCGGCTCATGCCACCGATGCCACTGACTGGAGGCTCCATCTTCCGGTTGCTGTCGTCACGCCTGACCTTGAATCGCAGGTGGCCCCGCTTATTACGGCCATTAAGGACCTTGGGCTGAGCGTCATCCCGCGCGGTGCGGGTACCGGGCTTACAGGCGGAGCTGTTCCGCTCCGTTCGAAGTGCGTCATTGTGAACATGGAAAAACTCAATGCGATAAAGGGTATTTCCAAAAGAGATTTCCAGCTCGATAACGGTCAGATTATGCAGGCGTCCGTCATCGAAGTCGAAGCGGGAGTCGTCACTGAAAAGGCAATGGAAACTGCCGACGAACACGGTCTGGTTTTTGCCACGGATCCCACCAGTGAGTGGTCCTGCACGATTGGCGGCAATATAGCCGAGAATGCAGGCGGAAAAATGGCGGTACAGTGGGGCACCTGCATCGATAACCTGCTCGAGTGGCGCATGGCAATGCCGACCGGTGAAAACTGGATCGTGCGAAGGGCTGACCACCGTCTCCGGAAGATTCTCCACGAGGATTCGGTAACTTTTGAAATATGGAATGATTCCGGAACGAGGATCGACTGTATTGAACTCCTTGGTACCGATATACGGAAAAAAGGCCTCTGGAAGGATATCACGAACAAGGCTCTTGGCGGAGTTCCCGGCCTTCAGAAAGAGGGAACGGACGGCATTATCACGTCTGCTTTTTTTGTGCTTTATCCGAAATTTCCGGAGAAAAGAACGCTTTGTCTCGAATTTTTCGGTCCCGATATGGATGAGGCAAGCAGAGTCATCCTCGAACTTTCGGAGCTTTTCCCGTTGCGCTCGGAGAATCCGGAAGTACTTCTTGCCCTCGAACATTTTGATGACGAATATATCAGGGCGATCGAATACAAGGTGAAAGCCGCAAGGGCCCAGACACCGAAGGCAGTCCTGCTGATCGATATCGCCGGTCACTCCCCCGATGAGGTTGAAAACGGGGTTGAACGGGTAAGGAGACTTCTTGAAAGGCATCCCAATACCCTTATGTTTCTGGCCAGGGACAAGGATGAAGCCGTGCGTTTCTGGCTGGACCGGAAAAAACTCGGAGCGATCGCCCGAAGGACCAACGCATTCAAACTCAACGAGGATATCGTCATTCCCATTGACGCATTGGCGGGTTTTTCCCGTTTCATCGACGAAATGAACAGCAACGAAGAGCGTTACGCCCAAAGGCTTTTCGTGGAAAGGGTACGGCATATCCTTTCCACGACAAGGGTTAACGAGGATGGCGGGCAATTCGCCTCCAAGGTGCCTGCCGGTCTTGAACTCTGCAGGCTTTTCGATGAACGTGTCGTGGCGGCAGCCCCTGAAGTGCTGCGCTCTCTCGGTATCATGCACGAATTCACCGGCGAGCTCGGGGAACTGGTGCAGGGCTATCCCTCGCTTCAGGCTTCTTTCGACGAGGCCTACCAGCATGAACGCAACAGGAGGATCGTGCTGGCTACCCACATGCACGCCGGCGACGGTAATGTACATGTCAATGTTCCGGTCCTTTCAAATGATCGCTCCATGCTCGAGCGTGCCGACAAGGTTATCGACATTGTCATGGAAAAAGTGGTATCCCTTGGAGGCGTCGTATCCGGAGAACACGGCATCGGGGTTACGAAACTGAAGTACCTCGACCCGAAAATCGTGGATGAACTGACCCGCTATCGCAGCAGAATAGATCCGAAGGGCATCATGAATCCGGGCAAACTCGAGGATTACAGGGTGCTCGACTATATTTTCACCCCTTCCTTCAATCTGCTCGAACTTGAAGCGCACATTCTCAAAAGGGCGCAGATCGCCGAGCTGTCAAAGAAGGTCGACTACTGCATACGATGCGGCAAGTGCAAGACGGACTGCTGTGTTTATTACCCTTCCCGGGGCATGTTCTATCATCCCCGAAACAAGAACCTCGCCATCGGTTCCCTCATAGAAGCGCTTCTTTTCGATGCCCAGCGGGAACGCACCACCGACTTCGAGCTCCTGAAATGGCTTGAGGAGGTCGCAGACCACTGTACGATCTGTCATAAATGTCTCAAACCCTGTCCGGTCAACATAGACACGGGCGAAGTATCGGTGCTGGAGCGCGAAATCCTTTCCGAATGGGGTTTCAAGCACTCTTCCCCAATTACGGAAATGACGCTTCGGTATCTCGAAAGCAGGTCAGTACCCTTCAATGCATTTTTCCGCCGGACAGTGCTTCGCGGTGGTGGTGCGGTCCAGCGTGCGGGGACCATGCTGACTGCGCCCATACAGCCTGAAAACAATCCTCCGGTTTTTTATCCACTGAAGCTCATGCGTTCTCCGGTGCCGCCGGTTTCCGACCAGACTCTACGGGATGTCATTCCGGATTGCGGCCAGGACCAGGTTCTTGTTTTCGAACCCTCAGGTACGGCAAGGAGTACCGTTTTCTATTTTCCCGGCTGCGGTTCGGAACGGCTGAATTCATCCATTGCCATGGCGGCAATACACCTGCTTCTCGAGACCGGTACAACGGTTGTCCTGCCGCCTCCTTTTCTCTGCTGCGGTTTTCCGGCGCATGTAAACGCCAAGATCTCGCAGCATTCGAGTATCGTCCTCAGGAATACCGTGCTTTTCAGCCAGATCAGGGAGATGTTTTCTTACCTGGATTTTGACGCCTGCGTCGTTACCTGCGGCACCTGCATGGATGGACTTGACGAGGTGGAGACCGGAAAACTGTTCGGCGGCAGGATTGTCGATATAGCATCGTACCTCCAGCAACAGGGCCTCAAGCTCGATGCCAGGGGAGAATTCCTTTACCATGCGCCATGCCATGACTCGCTTTCGGGAAAAGCCCTTCCGACCCTTCGGAGCTTGGGGGGTTTCGGCAGCGTCACCGCTGTGCCGCACTGCTGTTCCGAAGCGGGGACGCTATCGCTTTCCCGGCCTGACATCACCGATTCGATGCTGCAGCGCAAAAGGGAGGCTATCCGTGAATCCCTTGACGGAAAAAGCGGCATCATCATGCTGACAAACTGTCCCTCCTGTGTGCAGGGGCTCGGGCGGAACCTCGATCTTGGCATTCTTCCCAAGCATATCGCAGTCGCAATTGCTGAAAAATATTCGGGATCCGGGTGGATGGACATGTTCAGGAACCAGGCGGCAAAAGCTTCAAAGGTGACTTTTTAATCGAACTGCCTGGATACTGCATACCCTAAGCTTCAGACCGGAAACCGGTCTCCGGATCCCGGTTTGCTGAAGACAGACATACTATCGGAAACCAATGATTCCTGATCTGAAAAAGGACACTCTTCCTTTCCACTCATTGCATCTTGAAGAGGTTTTTGAAAAAACGGGTTCTGCCCCAGGAGGCCTGACCTCAGCAGAAGCAGTAATACGGCTTGGTACCGCAGGCCCTAACCGCATTCTTGCCGAAAAGAAGACAAGCCCCTGGGTACTTCTTCTTCAGCAGTTCAGGAATGTGCTTATCATTACTCTCCTTATTGCGACGGTGCTTTCCGCCTTTCTGGGCCACGCCATGGAAGCGGTGGCGATCGCCGTCATCGTCATTTTTGCCGTACTTCTCGGTTTTTTCCAGGAGTACCGTGCTGAAAAAGCTATCGAAGCGCTCAGGAAAATGGCGGCTCCTCTTGCAAGGGTCAAGCGTGACGGCCAGGAAATCGTCATCGAAGCCGAAGGCATTGTGCCCGGGGATATCATCCTTCTTTCGGCGGGTGACAGGGTGACTGCGGATGCAAGGCTTGTGCAGGCGAGCAACCTGAGGGCGGATGAGGCAGCCCTCACCGGGGAGTCGCTGCCTTCGGAAAAAGATGCGGCAGGCAAGGCGGCTGCCGATGCCGGGCCCGGCGACCGCAAGAATATGGTCTTTGCCGGAACATCCATAAGCTATGGCCGGGCTGTTGCCGTAGTTACCGAAACGGGTATGCAGACCGAATTCGGCCGCATCGCGGCCTTGCTCCAGACCGTCGAAAGCGAAAAAACACCCCTCCAGAAAAACCTGGACAAGGTAGGCACCGCCCTGGCGAAGGCAGCATCCGTCATTGTCCTGTTTATCGTTATTCTCGGCTTTTTCAGGGGACAGCCTTTCATCGAGATCCTGATTTTCGGCATCGCCCTTGCAGTCGCCGTCGTTCCCGAGGCTCTTCCGGCTGTCGTCACCATCTCTCTCGCCCTCGGGGTTCAGCGCATGGTGAAACGCAACGCGCTCATACGCCGTCTTCCTGTTGTCGAAACCCTCGGAAGCACCACGGTGATCTGTTCAGACAAGACCGGGACCCTTACCCGCGATGAAATGACCGTCAGGGCATTCCATGTTTCAGGCAGGCTGGTTGAGGTGAGCGGATCAGGCTACGTTCCTGAAGGAGAGTTCGCCTCCCCGGACGGAGGTGAGCTGCCGGTAACGCTTCGGGAGCTTCTTCTTGCAGGTGTTCTGTGCAATGACGCCCGTCTCAAGAAGAACGGGGAGGGAAAATGGTCGATCACCGGCGATCCGACCGAAGGTGCTCTGCTTGTCGCAGCGCGCAAGGCAGGGCTGGACGAGCTCCGCTTGCAGGAACTCCATGAGCGTCTTGATGAACTGCCATTTTCTTCCGAAACACGCAGGATGATTACCCTCAACCGGGCCGGTTCTTCCCTGAAAGCCTATTGCAAGGGAGCCCCCGAGATGCTACTTCCCGACTGTTCATCCCTCATGACCGACGAAGGGGTCGTGGAACTCGACGAAAAACGGCGCTCTTCGCTTCTCCGGGAAGCCGACAATCTCGGGAAAAAAGCGCTGCGTGTTCTCGGCTTTGCTTTCAGTGAGGTTTCCGATATCGGCACGGCCTCAAGGAGCATGATATTCATCGGTTTTGCAGGCATGATCGATCCCCCGAGGAGCGAAGCCAGGGAAGCTGTCCGGCGATGCGTCGATGCCGGTATCAGGCCGGTCATGATTACCGGCGACCATCCCCTCACGGCGGAAGCCATCGCGAGGGAACTCGGTATCCTGCGGGAAGGTTCATCCGTCGTGACCGGGGTGATGCTCAATGCCATGACTGAAGAGGCGTTGCGCCATGCCTGCTCTTCCATATCCGTTTTTGCCAGGGTAGCTCCAGAACACAAATTGCGGATTGTCGAAGCATTGCAGAAGAACGGAGAGGTTGTGGCGATGACCGGGGACGGGGTAAACGATGCGCCGGCGCTTAAAAAAGCAGATATCGGCATCTCCATGGGGATCACCGGCACCGAGGTCTCGAAGGAGGCTTCGGCCATGATGCTCACCGATGACAATTTCGCATCGATCGTTGCGGCTGTCGAGGAAGGCAGGGGTATCTACGATAACATCAGGAAATACCTCACCTATCTGCTTTCGTCAAATATCGGCGAGCTTGGGCTCATGGCATCCGCAACCCTGATGGGAATTCCCCTTCCCCTGACGGCAGTGCAGATTCTTTACGTAAATCTCGCAACCGACGGGCTTCCCGCCCTTGCGCTTGCGGTCGACCCGGCAGAACGCGATATCATGAAGCGCCGGCCGAACGATCCGAAAAAAGGGATATTTTCTCGTTCCGTTGTTGCGCTCATGCTTACCGGCGGGATCTGGTCGACCATCGTCAACCTTTCGCTTTTCCAGTGGGCACTGGCGTCGGGCAGATCCCTCAAGGAGTCCATGACCATGACCTTCGTTTCGCTTGTGCTCATACAGTTTTTCAAGGCCTATAATTTCCGTTCCGAGAAGGATTCCATCCTCAAACGCCCCTTTGCGAACAGATGGCTCAATCTCGCGATTGCCTGGGAGCTTGTGCTGCTCGGCTTGATTATCGCTCTTCCGGCATTGCGCGTACCCTTCAGTACCTATCTGCTGACCCCTGAAGACTGGATAGTGGTCATCCTCGCCTCGGTTACGGTCATTCCGGTCATTGAATTCCTGAAAATCCTGATCAGGAAAGGAGTTCTGGGTCCTTTGTAGTCTCTTCAGGCGTTTCCCGTTTGTATACCCGAGTGTCCGTCGTGATTTTTTCAAACGCAAAAGAACCTGCAACTATGACATGCGCATCATCCCCGAAAACCGAAGTACGTTTTGCCATTGTCATGTACGGAGGGGTCTCTCTGGCCATCTACATGAACGGTATCACACAGGAATTGCTGCGCATGGTCAGGGCTACTGCTTCCGATGAAGATCTGAAACCCCTTGTCTGTTATGATGAACTCGATCTGGCTGAAAAGGTATACCGAAAAGCCGCTTATGCAACGCAAGGAGCTGCCGGTGAAGACGAAATACACTCCCGGCTGCATGATAATGCCGCACTGCCGAGGAAATTCGTCATCGATATCATCTCCGGTACGTCGGCCGGCGGCATAAACGGCATCTTCCTTGCAAAAGCCATCGCGAATGGTGTGGAAATCGATGAACTCAAAAAACTCTGGATCAGGGAAGGCGATGTGAACCTCCTGATCAACGACAGGAAATCGACCAGGGGCACCGGCCTGTCATTGCAGCATGTTCCGCAGTCACTGTTCAACAGCCAGAGAATGTACGGCAAATTGTTCGAGGCTTTCAGGAAGATGGACGAAGAGGGAAAGGCGGAATCCGGAAAAAGAACTGATGCGCCCTTGGTCGACAAGCTCGATCTTTTCGTCACCGCGACAGATATTCTCGGATTGACGCTTCCGATAAAGCTCAGCGACAGGACTGTTTACGAGCGCAGGCACAGGACAGTGTTCCGTTTTTCATGCAATTTCGGCAACGGGTTGACATGGAACGATTTCAGGAGTGAGAACAACCCCTTTCTTGCCTTTGCAGCCCGCTGCACCTCATCGTTCCCTTTTGCCTTCGAGCCGATGCGCCTCGGCGATATCGACGAGGTCTTCAGCAAAGGCGCTGCTGAAAATGTTCAATGGAAGAGATTTTTCAAAGGATATCCCGACAAGGAGGAATCCGGGAAGGTCATCTATCACAGAAGGTCGTTCGGGGACGGCGGCTACCTCGACAACCGACCGTTTTCCTATGCCATCGAAGCGATTTCCGAGCGTCGCACCGATTATCCCATCGAGCGAAAGCTCCTTTATATAGAACCCGTTCCCGAGCATCCCGAAAAGGAAACGGAACGTGAAGAGAAGCCGGATGCCCTTGTCAATTCGCTCGATGCCCTGCTCAAGCTGCCCCGTTATGAGACAATCCGCGAGGATATTGAAAAAATTATCGAGAGGAACCGCCTGAATCTGAGAATCGAACGCATTCTTGCCGATATGGAGCAGGATCGGTCCGATGCCTGCTGGAAGCCTCAGTATGAAGAGTTCTACAGGGAATGGGCCGAAAGCGGCAGGAAAGGGGAAGAACCCTTGTGGGCGAAGCCGCAGCTTGACGACAGGGAGTGGGGCTCCCTTGATCTGATCGATATGACAAGACGCAACGGACCGGGTTATATCGCATACCACAGGCTTGAAATATCGGCGGTTACCGATGATTTCGGCAGACTTCTGGCAAGGGTTGGCGGCTTCGAGGAGAATTCCGATTATTTCCTGGTTTTCCGGGATCTGGCAAGAGCCTGGAGAAAAATGACCTACATCGAGAAACGAACAGGTGAGGAGAAAGCGGGAAAGGAAACACTGAATGCGTTTTTACATACGTTCGACCTTACGTTCCCCATGCGCCGCCTGAAATTTCTCCTGCGACAGATCGACCGTTTATACCTCGCTTCCGACGAGCGCCTTATCGGCGAGGTCAATCTTCTTGTCAACCGCATGAACATAGGCGCTGTGCCCGGGGAAGCGGTATCTCTGTCAGCAGAAGACGGAGCCGGCGAATCAGTGATGATAAGGCAGGAGCTGCTCGATATCAAAAAGAGGGTCAACGCCTGCCTGGACAGCCTGGAGGGAGCGGGAAGAACCCTCAGGCTGCGCTTTTCCCCGAAAACGGGTGAAATCGGGAAGCCACAGCCGGCGATATCGGCATCAGGTCCTCTTCTTGAACCGGTTTCGAAGCTTGTCGGACTGCTCGTCGACAATCCGGATATTCGGAAGGAGGTCTCCGAGCGGAACGGAAAGGCGGATCGCGACAGGCATGTTTCCGGAAAAGAACCAAGTGAAGATCCCTTTGCAGCCGTACTGCAATATTTCCTCCTGAACAGTGGAGGAGGTGTCACGCAAGCATCAAGGTTTTCCACGGGAGATGAAAGCCCCGGTGAGCGGAAAGCCTTCGATTTCGTTGAAAAAAACCCGGATGCGGTTACTGCTTTCGATGACATCCGTGCAGTGGTAAGAACGATGATGACGACATCTATCGAATCGAGCGACCATGAGTGCAGGAGGCTCCTCGGTATCGAACCCGGAGGAAAAGAACACGATTTCGCCGGGGGTGATGCTGTAAGGGCTATCCTGAAAAACTATTACCTGCATTACACCGATTTCGACAGGGTTATCTACCCGATGATCTACGGTACCGGAATCAACGATACAGGCCAGATCGACATCCTGAGAATAAGTCCGGAGGATGCGAAAACCCTGGTCGATCAGGAGGAACAGAAGCTGAAAAAACTTTCCGGAACAGCTCTGGGCAATTTCGGGGCGTTCATGGAGAAAAGATGGAGACAGAACGATATTATGTGGGGTCAGCTCGACGGTGCCGAACGCATACTCTCGGCTCTCGTTCACGGCAAAGAGGCAGGACGGCGTCTTACAGGTGAAGCCCAGGCCGCCATCGTTCTTGAAACCATCATGAACAGGCCGGGGGGAAGAGTCGGCAAGACAGAAATCCTCGACCTTCTCTCTGAACCATTCATGCATACTGAAAGCGGCGAGAGGGACGAACAGGCACTTTCGGATTTCATCGGAAAACTCAAGGAAAATGCAGGCCCGCTCAGAGAGCAGCTCGACCTGCATATAGATGATGGAGAGCTTCGGGATCATTACCTGGCGGCTTTTGGGGAAAACAAGGCGCTCGAACCCGGCAATGCTCTGAAAAATGCAGCAAGAGCCGTGACCGTAACGGGAAAAATACTTTCCGGTATCGCCGACAAGTACCGGATTTCCGGCAGGAACCTGCTTTCAATCATTATCCGGGCCGGGACCTTTCTGTTGTTGCTCCTGGAGGCTGCCGTGCCGAGAAGCATGGCGAGACTCGTCTTCATTCACTGGATTAAACTGCTTTACCTTTTCGAGACCGTGCTGTTCGCTGCCAGTTTCGTATTCGTGAATGATTCCGTCCAGCGTTTTGCGCTCATTGCATTTGCACTGACCCTCTCCGTGCATGTTACCGTGACATGGCTCAATGGCATTCTGCTTCGCAGGAACAAAATCGGCGGATTCCTGAAAGGTCTCGCCATGGTTGTCGTGCTTGCGCTGGTGACCCTCGGGGTGGTGCTGATCGCCGGGCTTGCGGGCGGAGACGGGAGGCTTTGGCATATCCTCAACAACGTGCATCAATGGTTGGCTGAAATCAGGGGTTGAATCGGGGTCGTGTCGTTTGCCTGCATCAGGAACGGACAGAGCGGAAACGGGGCTACTTTCCGAGCATCGTTTTTATCATGCCGAGAAGTTCATTTTTTCTGACCGGTTTGCTCAGGAATCCGTCACAACCTGCCTCCAGGGCTTTTATTCGGTCTTCTTCCGACGTGAACGCTGTCTGGGCGATAACCGGAAGACCGGGCCTTGTTTTTTTTATCAGTCTCGTCGCCATGAATCCGTTCATTTCAGGCATTCTGATATCCATGAGCACAAGATCGGTTTCCGGATGCTTCCCGACGAGTTCAACGGCTTCCTTGCCGTTGCAGGCCGTCAGAACCGTGATGTTCTCGCCTTTCAGACTTGTCAACAGCAGATGTCGGCTCGTCTCGTCGTCTTCAGCTACGACAAGGGTAAGGATCCGTGATGCATCAAGAATGGAATGCTCTGCGCTGTTTTTCAGCGATGCCGGTGCACTTTTCGATGAATCATGCCGGTAAGGGACCGTGAATCTGAAGGTGCTGCCCGACTTTTCACGGGATTCCACGCTGATTGTTCCCCCAAGCAGTTCAATATAGGCTTTCGATATGCAGAGGCCGAGACCGGAACCTTCATGATTGCGCGTCAGCGAGTTGTCCAGCTGCCTGAAGCGATCGAAGACACGCTCTTTCATGGACGAAGGAATGCCTATGCCGGTATCGGCGACGAAAAACTCGAGAACATCCTCTTTCTTTTCATATCCGAAACTGATTTTCCCTTTGTAAGTGAATTTCAATGCGTTCTGGATTAGGTTCGTCAGGACCTGGCCGATTTTTTTCCGGTCCGTTTCAATGGAGCTCTCTTTGTCGCTGAGTCCCGGGGAGCAGTGCAACAACAGACCTTTTTTTTCCGTCTGGGGTTTGAAAAAGGCATAAAGATCCTCAAGTACCGTATTGACGGGCGTTTCTGAAATCTTGAGAAAAGTCTCTCCGGCCTCGATCCTTGAAATGTCGATCAGATCGTTGATCAGGCTCAGCATGCGCTCTCCGCTCTGCTGGATGAGGGTGATATATTCGCTCTGTTCCTCTCCGCTGAGATCGGATTCCTTCAGGAGTTCGGAAAAACCGAGGATTCCGTTCATCGGCGTACGGATCTCGTGGCTGATGTTGGCCAGGAAAGCACTTTTCAGCCGGTCGCTCTCTTCCGCTTTTTCTTTGGCTGCAGTGAGTTCAGTCCACAGTTTTGTCTTTTCGGTAATGTCCTCCTTGACCGCCACGAAATTGGTGATTTCCCCGTTCTCATTGACAACAGGCGAGATGACGGCATATTCCCAGTAAAGTTCACCGTTTTTCTTCCTGTTCATCAGTTCACCGTGCCATACTCCTCCTGAAAGAATGGTTTTCCGGATTTCCTCGTTGATTTCTTTCGGGATGAGACCCGAATGCAGTATTTGTTCTTTGTTTCCGAGTGCTTCCCCCCGGCTGTAGCCGGTATGCTTTGAAAAGGCAGGGTTGACGTATTCGATCTTTCCGGAAAGATCGGTAATGATGACCGTCACCGGACTTTGTTCGATCGAAGTGTTCAGTATCCTGAGCTTTTTTTCGGCATCTTTGCTGTCGGTTACATCATGGACGATAGAATAGAGCTGATCTTTTCCGTTTATTCTCACATTCGAGGAAAAAACATCGACGTCCCGCACCGAACCGTCAGCGCGGCGATGTCTGAAGGAAAACCTTTCGAGTTCGGATTTCCTGCTCTGCTCCATCAGCTGTTTCACCCTTTCCGGCGGAAGCGTATTGATGTCCTGGATCAGCATGCGGCATAAGGTATCGATCGGCCATCCGTAGTATTTTGCCGCAGCTTTGTTGGCATTGATGATGCCTCCGGTATCGGGATCTATGACAAGTTTTACTGCGGAATGCTCCTCGAAGAGGACCCTGAAGCGGTCTTCACTGGTTTTCAGGGCAGCTTCTTCGGCGATTTTTCGCTCGTTGATATCGATTCCTATCCCGATAAGGAAGGGATTTTCGTCAATAAAGATTCTTTTGCCGGATATCCTGAACCAGCGGTATTCAGGACCGCCTTTGACAAGCGTTCTTGCCTCGCCGGAATCTTCGATACCGTTAAGCAGGATGTTCCCTAATTTTTCGAGGACCATCTGCCGGTCGTCCGGGTGAATTGTCTCGATGGCTGAATAATTTTTCATTTGCTCATCATTTATCCCGACGATCACATCCCGCTGATAGGCATTCCAATGCACATATCTGCCCTGTGGATCGAGCATATAAAAAGCACCGGGAATCGCCTCGATAAGCGCATCGTTGAAAACCCGGCGGTTTATCGCTTCTTTTTCGGTCAGCTTGAATTCCGTTATATCCTGTGACCGCACATACAGTTTTGAGCTACTGCCGTCATCGTCGGGGAGAGGGGAGAGGACGTGAAGATAGAACCGTTCATTCTGGAAATCCTGGAAGGTAATGCGCTTTGCGGTACTGAACGCTTCCCTGAACTTCGCGTTCCGGGATTCGGCAAGGCACTTCGGCATGATATCGTAAATTGATGACTTCAGGCACGTTGCTGCGTCGATCGCATAGAGGCGGGTGAACGCGTTATTGACGTAAATGATGCCGCCGTTGCGATGCATGATGAAGGCGGGTTCAGCCACACAGTCAAAAACGGTTTTCAGGGTGCTGTTCAGTTCCTGCGCCTCGTTGCCGGTATCGATGCCTGTATTTTTTTTCATCGGAGTTCAAGGGGAATGAGAAGATGCCCGGTTCCCCATGCGATGCTATTGAACCGATATCCGTTCAAAGCGGTGATGTTTTGGGTAGTCAGGGGGAAGCGCTCTTTCAGGTAAATTTATACAGAAATACCATAAAAACATCACCGTTTTTTCTCTTTATCCTGTGCCATGGAATGGAGCCGATCCTCCACCTTCCTCAGCAACCACCTTGTCGGGGGAGTCGATCAAGGGATTGAGGTGGAGCGGCCAGGGCGAAAAGGATGGAGGTTGTAAGCGCGATGATATTCAGTATATGTTTTTCGGATTCAGCGACAAGGAAGAGATCCCGACGCTGCTGAAGGATCATTTGGAATTCGGGTGTGTTGCGAGAGGAATTCCTCGAGCAGCATCTCTCCCGGTATGCGTCGGAATCCTGTTCGTCGGTATGCGTATTACGTATGAACGCAAGAACGGAAAATAATACATAAACAGTACGGGGTTTCCTGACAAGCCGGATAAACGGAACTTGTTTGATTCTTTTGTTTTGAAGTATTTTCTCCTGCAATGTGTAACTTCAGGCAACATCATATTCTTTCGTTATCCGGCACTGGTGATCGTGTCAGGCAACCGGATTCCGGGGGAGTTGTCTTTTTAAGTGAACAGCCATCCGGGTTTTCCGAAAAATATTTCCCCGGCACAGCAACTTGGTTCGAGAAGCCATGTTCCGGATTGCCCCTGTTGAACAAATTGCAGTAACATCCGCACTGGAAAAGCGCCTGCGGGATGCCTTCGACCAGTTCCGTGCGAATCCCGGTCTCAAATCCCCGGGAG
Source organism: Chlorobiaceae bacterium (assembly GCA_013335405.1). Classification (GTDB taxonomy): domain Bacteria; phylum Bacteroidota; class Chlorobiia; order Chlorobiales; family Chlorobiaceae; genus Chlorobium. The sequence goes on along the minus strand of JAAXVR010000009.1, from coordinate 52,309 downwards.
TATTTTCTTGAGCTTGCACAGCGTTTGAATAGCACTGCAGAATAGTGATCGATGCAGGGTAGGTGTTGGAAAAAGCACAGCTTTTCTTATTGAACAACGTACGTTCCATCAGGAAAAGATGATTCGAACAGGAGTCGATCATATTTTCAGAAATAAACAGTTCGATGGCTTCAGGAATAGTGAAAAAAATCGAGCTTGCGATTAAAAGCTTCATGATATGAGACAACCATTATCGGATCATGACCGCAGTCGTCTGGATGCACGCGTCGCCGAGACAGAAAAGCACACCCGAACCCAGATCGTTTTGTCTGTCATCCGGCGTAGTGACTCGTATGCGGAACTTCCATGGAAAGCTTTCGCTTTGGGCGCATCCGCTGCCGGATTGATTCTTCTTCTGTTGCATTGGCGGTTCCATAACTGGTATCCTGATGTGCCTGCGCTGATTCCGGTGGTTGGCATACTGGCAAGTGGAGCCCTGTTTGCACTGCTGACCGTCATGATCCCCCGATTTTCGAGATGCTTCCTGTCCGACTATAGCGCTGATGCGGAAGTGCTGCAGTATGCAAAAGCACTGTTTCTGGACAGGGAATTGTTCGCTACCCGGAAAAGGACGGGCATTTTGCTGCTTGTCAGCTTGTTTGAGCATAGAATTGTCATTCTCCCTGACAAGGGACTGGATGAGCGTTTGAAAGCAGAGGATATAAGAAATATGATCGCAATGATGACTCCTTTTCTGAAACGGAAACAAATCAGCCAGGCATTTGATGCCGGGCTGGATCATCTGTCCTCGATACTGACAATTTTCTCACAGGAAGAGGGTAACGACGATTTACCCGATGAAATTATCGAGGAGGAGGGAATATGAAGACAAGATCGATCTTTCTGTTACTCCCGCTCGTGCTGCTCATCAGTGGTAACATTTTTGCTGCGGAAGTGCCTTATCTGACCGGGAGGATCACGGACAACGCACAGCTTCTCTCCCCTGCGGTTAACCGCTCATTGTCGGAGAGCCTTCAGGCGCATGAAAAACGTACCGGAAATCAGATTGCCGTTCTGACGCTTCCCACACTCGACGGGGAGAGCATTGAAGATTACGCGGTCAGGGTTTTCGAATCATGGAAACTTGGACAGAAAGGCAAGGATAACGGTATTCTGATCGTGGTTGTTCCCGGCGACCGGCGGATGCGCATCGAAGTGGGTTACGGTCTTGAGGGAACGCTCACCGATGCCATGGCGGGGCGGATCATTCAAACGTCTATGGCTCCTAAATTCAAAAACGGAGATTTTAATGGCGGTATCGCCGATGGTGCCAGGGCGGTGATGAATGTTCTCGAGGGCGGAAAAATACCCGAGACGGTTGTCAATACCGAAGCGGGGAAAAATTCAGGATTTTTTCAAATGGAAGGACCTGAGCTTTCGATCAGGGAACGAATTCTTCTGGGAGCGTTTATTTTCGGAATCATCGGATTGTTTACCACGATCGGGATAATGACACCGGGTTTCGGATGGTTTCTCTATTTATTTTTAATCCCTTTCTGGGCTGTATTTCCGATCGTTGTCCTCGGGTCAGGCGCCGCGTTTTATTGTTTTATCGCTTATCTGATCGGCTTCCCGGCAACAAAACTTTTTATACGAAAGACCGACTGGTATCAAAAAGCTCAAAATGATCTGCGAACCAAGGGTCGGGCATCAATCGGAGGGTTATCGGTCAGTTCCGGCAGCTCCGGGACCTCCTGGTCGTCAGGTGGATCAGGTTTTTCAGGTGGCGGAGGATCATCTGGCGGCGGAGGTGCTTCCGGCAGCTGGTAGTCGGGTTCCGGGACGATCTTCAACAAGAGCTATAGAACAGCGCTCCATGTGGGCGTGAGGATTGGAGCCGGTTACCGGTCAGTCTGCCGGTATCTGAATTGCAGTAAACGGGCGGTTCTCTCTCCGTTTCGACCGCAATGGCTGTTTTCCGATAATCGTTACCGCAGGGGCCGGGCCCGACCCTTTTCCTGATAGATCAGTACGCGGCCAGATCATGTCTCAGGCGTTTTCGGCTGGGCATTCGGAGGTTTTGCAGTCTCCATAATATTCCGGAGCACCTTGGGGTATTGAGCGAAGGGGCAGTCCGGCCGGTATCCGGCGTTCATCATTCAATGTCAGTCTTCCGTCTGAAAATTCTGCTCAAATGATTTTACCGGCGCTGCTCGTATCAGCCGATTTTTGTTTAGCGGTGCAATTTTCATCGCCGGACAAATCGCTGCCGCTACGACTGACGTTAATCTGTCGGGGGGTAAACAGAAGAGACCAATCGGGCCGCCTGTTCCCGGCAGTTTTTGAGAATCAGCTCTCCTCAAAGAGAATATCCTGCTTTTCGGACAGGAAAAGAGGCTGAGTCATAACCCCGGCAAGGGGTTTTACCCGGGAGTCTTCCTGTTCACTTCGATGGTTATGTGCGCGAGTTCGTCGTGTTTGGCGAGCAGCTCTTTCAGTTCGCCGGGCGTCAGGTTACCGGTTGTGCTCAGTGCGATGATGCAGGAATATTTCGATTTTCCGATTCGCCAGAGGTGCAGGTCGGTTATATCGGCAGGTACTGCCGCTGATTCGATGGTATTTCTGATTGTTGCCGCAAGCGGACCCTCGATTTCGGCATCGAGAAGCACTCTGGCTGAATCGCGCAAGAGCCCGAAGGCCCAGGCAGTGACCAGGAATGCGCCGGCGATACCCATCAGCGGATCGAGCCAGAGGGCATTCCAGTATCTGCCTCCGAGCAGGGCGGCGATGGCGAGTACTGAGGTTGCCGCATCGGTCATGACGTGAACGTAAGCCGACCGGAGGTTGATGTCATGGTGATGATGACGGGTTTGTTCATCATGATGGTGGTGGTGACTGCCCCCCGCATCGTTGAGCAGCCATGCGCACAGAAGATTGATGACGAGTCCCAGACTTGCGATTGCGGTTGCCTGGCTGAACTGGATTGGTGCTGGTGTAATAAGGCGTTCGATGGATTCATAGAGCATCAGGAAGGCAATCATGACAAGGAATATCGCGCTGGAGTACCCTCCCAGCACTTCGATTTTCCATGTCCCGAACGAAAAACGGACATCATAGGCAAAATGACGGGCAGCCCTGTAGGCAAGCAGTGAGAGCCCGAGTGCCAGCGCGTGTGAGCTCATATGCCAGCCGTCTGCAAGCAGGGCCATTGAGTTGAAGATCCAGCCTCCTGCAATTTCCAGGATCATGGTCATGGCTGTCAGGATGACAGCCCATCTGGTTCTGTTCTGTCCGAGCGGGTTTCCCTCGTCAAAGATATGGTTATGGCTGTGTTGCGTGGTTTGCTGGGTCGAAAAGGACATGCTGGTGTTTTCTGAATATGGGAAATCAAACGATATATGGTATACTCCACTATACTATAAAAATAATTGCAGAAAACCATGGCGCATACGAAAGAAGGGAGGATACAGCTGCTGAACCGGATACGCAGGATCAGGGGGCAGATCGAGGCACTTGAAAAGGCACTGGAGTGCGAATCTTCCGACTGTTCAGCTGTTCTCCAGCAGATAGCCTCTATCAGGGGAGCGGTTGGCGGGTTGATGATGACGGTTCTGGAAGGTCACATACGGGAACATATCGGCTCCGGAAAGATCACTTCCGATCAGCGGAACGCAGATACAGAACAGGTCATTTCCGTTCTGCGCTCCTATGTGAAGTAGCTGCATCATTCGCTTCATACCGCAGATCGGTCAACAGCGCCGGCTGCATCTTTGCAGGGGCACCGATGCCGCCAGGCAGTTCGGTCAATGATCGGGTCACGGGGTTATTGTTCAATAGAATGAGAGCGTTTATCCTGTTCGGCGGTGCATGGATTAAAACACCTTGTCATCAGAACCGTCAAGAACTGAAATTTTCGTCCTCCCCTCCGGAGGTTCGCTGAGTTGTGGAAAGAAAAAGCGGAAAACGTTCAGTTACACCATTGCGCCACGTCTATTCGATTGCCGCTTCATGGGAACAGGCTTTATTCAGACCTTTTCAGCGGAATTGTGCGGAAGTTACGGTTAATCTTGTCAGTTTTCCGATGGGCCTTAAAAAAATCTTAAATAGTGATTAAATTCAATACTTTTTAAGGTATAGCCTTGAAGCGCGTATTAATTTATCTATCTTTGCGAAAGGTCGTCATCCAATCTTCCTCATCATTATTTATGAAGCACGTCGTTATTGTCGGAGGAGGATTTGCCGGAATAAATGCAGCAAAGGCGCTCGGCAAAAGCAGTGATGTAAAGGTAACCCTCATTGACAAAAACAACTACCATCTGTTTCAGCCCTTGCTCTATCAGGTAGCCATGTCGGCCCTCAATGCCGGTGAGATTGCCTATCCGCTCCGCATGCTGCTTTCAAGGTACCGGAATGTTACGGTTTTCAAAGGGGTCGTCAAATCAGTCGATCCCCGTTCGAAGACAGTTTTTACCGATTTCGGAGAAATATCCTATGATTATCTTGTGCTCGCCTGTGGTGCGAAACATCATTATTTCGGGCATAACGAATGGGAGGAGTTCGCTCCAGGGCTGAAAACGATAGGCCAGGCGGCTGAAATACGCAGAAGAGTGATGGATGCCTATGAAAATGCCGAACGTTCCGGCAACGATCTCGAGAAAAAAAAGCTGCTGACGTTCGTAATTGTCGGTGGTGGTCCTACCGGCGTTGAACTTGCAGGTTCCATCGGCGAGATGAGCCGTTACTACCTTTCCAAATATTACAAGAATATCGATCCGAAACTTACCCGGATATTTATTGTCCACTCCGCTGCCCGCATTCTGAACACTTTTTCTTCCGATCTTTCATCAAAGGCGACAAGAGCGCTCGAAAAACTCGGTGTGCAGGTCTGGACATGCAGCGTGGTCAACAGTATCGATGCAGACGGAGTGCAGGTGGGCAACGAGCGTATCGAAGCCGGTACCGTTTTGTGGGCAGCCGGTGTCAGGGCGACAAGTATCGGCAGGAAAATCGGATTTGAAACCGACAAGACCAACAGGATCATCGTGTTGCCCGACCTTTCGGTGCCGGGGTATCCGGAAATATTTGTCGGAGGGGACCAGGCGAATTTCGCCCTGGAGGGCGGTGGTACACTGCCAGGCCTTGCCTCTGTTGCTATCCAGGAAGGACAGTCGATCGGAAGGAATATCATGCTCGATATCATTGGAGAGCCGAGAACGCCTTTCCGGTACCGGGACAAAGGACAGATGGCCACCATCGGTAAAAACGCTTCGATTGCCGAGCGCGGAAATGTCAGGCTTTCGGGGCTTCCGGCCTGGATTATCTGGCTTGCAGTCCATATCTTTTATCTCAGCGGCGTCAAACACCGTATCATTGTTCTTCTTCAGTGGGGCTGGTCTTACTTCACTTTCGGGCACGGAGCGAGGATTGTGAACAAGGAGTGGCGTTTTTATGCAAACCAGCCTGAACCGGCTGAACCTGCGGATCCGGAGCCGATGGAGCAGGATCCGGCATGTGCCTTCAACCCTGTCGATCGATGACGGGAGGTGTTTCCTGTTTACGGTTCGATGAGCCGGAAAAACGTTCAGGGGATAACAAAGTCGTGCTCTTTGTCCGTACATTCCAGATGAATCAACGGTCTGTTTTACAGTAAAATAGTTATCAAGGGTTTTTTTATGGGTACAAGAGGCAGAGAAATAGTCGGGGAGAGTCTCGGAAGGGTTCTCGAACTGCTCAACAGGGCATTTGCCGATGAATGGCTTGCATATTACCAGTACTGGCTGGGTGCAAAGGTTGTCCAGGGGCCGATGAAAGATGCCGTGATGGCGGAACTGATGCAGCATGCTGCGGACGAGCTTCGCCATGCCGACATGGTGAGCAACAGGATCATCCAGCTTGGCGGAATTCCTTTGACGACGCCGAAAAAGTGGTTCGAATGGACGAATTGCGGTTATGATGCTCCCGATGATCCTTTTGTCAGGACAATCCTGGAGCAGAATATTTCGGGAGAGCAGTGCGCAATTTCCACCTATAACGCCATCATCCAGGAAATAGGCATGAAAGATCCAGTCACGTACAATATCGCAATCCAGATTCTGCAGGATGAAGTCACCCACGAGGAAGATCTCCAGTCACTGCTTGAAGACCTCGGGGTTTTCCTCAAAAGATAGGTTTTTGATGGTTTTATCCCCGTCAGGAGATACTCTGTCTTTAGCTGCACAGCAGCAATGACTGCTTTTTTTTAGCGGTACAGGAGGCTGACCCGGATTGCTGCCGAGTCAGCCTCCTGTTAATCATGGCAACGGTTCTGCCACCCTCAATCCTGTCACTGCAGAACTTCGACCCGTATTTGCCTTTCAAAAACCCTTCGTTCCAGGCGCTTCCATTATCACGCCGCAAGTTCTTCCGCTTTCAGGAATTGACGCGATGACGGCAAGTGACTGCTCCGGGGTTATGGGCAAATTGCCAATAACCGTTGTTACATGCCTATGGCAACATCCGAAAGATAGGTCTTGATGGACTGATGTTTTCCAAGACCGAGCTTCTTATGCATTCTGTAACGGATACTTTCCATGCCTCTTGTCGAAATAGAAAGTGAGTTGGCGATGTCTTTGGTATCGTAGTTCAGCTTCACGAGAAGAGCGATCCTCATCTCCCGCTGGTTGAGGTTCGGATGTTTTTTCTGGAGTTTCGAAAGGAATACGGAATCGGATTCGGTCATTTCGACATCCAGCCTTTTCCCGATGGTTTCGGTTTCTATAAGACTGAGGCAGGAATTGGTCATCGAATTTTTAAGGGAGGGATCGATATCAAGCGCGGCGATCTGATCGAGAAGTCTTCTCAGTTTGGCTGTTTTTTCTGCAATTGCGGTCGATATCCTCGTCAATTCCATGTCCTGGGTCGCAACCCTGGTTTTCAGTTCATCGATTTCCATTTTGAGCTGCTGTGATGCTTTTTTGTTCACTTCAGTTTGTGCGTTCATTTTGATGGTCATTTGGGTTATTCGATTTTCGCATTCCTGCCTGAGTTGTGCAGTTTCCTTTTCTCTTTCAGTTTCCTTTTCCCACAGGTCTCTGCGAAGTGATTCGAGAGACCGGAAGAAATGAAAGTAAATGCTGTCGGAAGGGGGAATGGATATTGGAACGTCCAGCATGTTCAGCCATGATATTTTTGCGATTGCGCTGATGAACTGCTGTCTGACGTCCGAATTGTCGAAAGCGTTCGATGTGTCGGGATTGTCCCTGCAGATTCCCTCGGTTTTGTATGCCTGGATTTTCTGGAGAGCATCCTTGTAGGTCTCTGCCTGTACAATGCAGAATTTTTCGGGAGCGACCGATGTGAATGACGCGAGGATAAGCTTCATGGAACTGCTTACCTGAAAAAAACAGATGCACCCCAGATAAGGCTCCCAGTTGAACAGGAGATCTGTGATGCTTTTTTTATACCGGTACGAGATATCCGAGACGTTATTAAGGTCAAAAATGATGTTGAAGGGCTTGTCCATCAGCCCGCATTCCTCGAGAACAAGTTTCAGGAGTTCGACATCCATGAAATCCATCACGATATCCTGTTCAGATTCTACCCATGTGTGGACGATATCGCTGTCTATAAGCCTGACATGCTTTGTGTATCCCGCATCAGGATGCCGGTTGCTCCAATTTCTTTTTTCAACGATTTTCAACCTGGGGGATTTGAAGGTTGCCATCACCTTGATGCCGGTTTATTATCGAAGATTCATGCTTGCAACGTGTTATTAACAGTAATAGTACTATTTATTTTACATATTCCTTCGGTGTACGGCATGAATGACGTAATAAAAATCATTCTATCTTAAATAATACATCATCCTGACGCAAAAAACCATGTCACTTCTATCCGGCTCGTATTTTTCCCAATACGATGCGGGAAGTTGGGATGTGGGTGCCGGAAATTATCCCGGACTCAACTGATAAGGGGATGCTTCAAAAAAGAAACGCCTGGCATATCCAGCGATGTTACAGGATGCCCGGGAAATCAACTCCCCTGTAAACAGCCAGATGGTGCTGTTTCTGAATGAGGGGCAATCTTTTCACCCAGAAATTATCGATAACGTAACAGATGATTTCCAGTTTCTGGGATTCGGTATATGAATGGACATTGGGATAGAGCAGTATCATCCAGATGACTTTCATCATTTTTTCGAAATCGTCAACGAAAAATTTAACGGAGCTTGTGGTCATGAGGATTTGTGAATCCCTGAAAACAGATGATTGTTCAAGCTCCATTTTCAGAACAGGGAGACTTTGATTGTTTCTGACACCGAAAAATTTTCCGGCGAAATGATTGTAGAGCCACGTTGTTGTGGTTATGTCCGTGCTTTTATCTGCCATGAGAACGGCATGCAGAGCTCCCCGGGAGGAGAGTATGTTCTTGTGCAATGCTTCGAACAGGGGAAGCCACAACTCCTCGGTGCAGTAATACAACGAATGATGGAGTGTTATCAGGTCTATCCTCCGGTTATTGAGTTTATCAGAAAGCAGTTTTTTTATGAACCCCTTATGGTTGAGGATATCCAGATAATTTCCCCTGACAGTTGTTACATGGTCGGTATATTGACGCCTGATTCTTTCTTCCACCCTGTCAAGGGCCGACTGATCGATATCCATGAGGTAAAGCCCACCCCTGAAAGCGGTTTCGAGAATGCGGAACTGAGGTTCGCTGCTTGATCCTATCGATAGTGCCCGCAGTTTTTTTGTCAGAGGTTCTGATATAAGGATGGTGCGGATGACCTTTGCAAGCCGTTCGCCGATATCCACTTTGTCGTTGCTGTAATGAGACCAGATATCGTCTTCGTCCACCATGCCCGAATCGGCAACCCTCAACCCTGCGTCGATCAGGGAGTTTCTCTGATGTGTATTCATGGCTTCTGTTTCAGGGAGGTTTGCGCCTGTCAGCTGTGGATGAACCGTATCGCACCGTAAAAAAAAACGGTGAATGGCTGTTGATTCTTTAAAAAATAGCAGAATACCTTCCTTTATTCAAATCCGGGAATCACTTGAATTTTTTTATCAGGCGTATGTGCCCGACAGCATTCATCTGTTTTCTCCCGGTTTCTGCAGAAAATCCGTATTTGAGGTTTCGCACGGGCGCCCATACCAGTCAGGGGTACTCATGATGGGGAGGAGTTCGTTCCTCCGGGACTTTTCCGTATCTTCCGGAATGCAGGGTTTGCTCCGTAACTGACGGCCCTGCGTGAATCAGGTGCTTCCGGTTTTCGTGTTCTGTTTTTTCCACGGACAGTGAAGCGTTCTCTCTCCGGAATATTTTAATGATGAACAGCGATATGCCAGTTATTTCGAAACTGCAGCTTGCCGCAGATGCGATCGATGACGCAAAAAAGCGGCTCAACAGGGCAAAAGACGATGTCGATGACGATTATGAAATCAGGCAGGCCCTGAAGATTCTCGATGATGCGTCGGACTTCATCCGGAGCGCAATCACTGAGCTGAAGCTTTGAGATTCGCCGAAAGGTAACGGTATCATCCCTCTGGTCCGTTTTCCGTTCCGAAGGACTCTGCTGAAAGAGCATCCTTGAGAGGACATTTCATCTCTTGTTTGCCGTATACGCCGTTTTCAGCGCGAAAAAAAACACCGGAAATTTTTTTTATGATAAACTGATACTATATTGATATCAGATAATGAATGAAACATGAAAGTACTGACCAAAAAAACCGACTACGCAATCAGAGCGCTCCTGATGCTTGCCGCCAGCAACGGGAGATATCTGTCTGCCAAAGCTATCTCCGACGAACAGGACATTCCGTATCAGTTTCTGAGGGGTCTTCTTCAGGAGCTCATCAGACTTGGTCATGTCGTATCGAAGGAAGGGGCCCGGGGAGGGTTCATGATATCCAGGGACCCGGATGAGATCAGGGTGAAGCAGCTGATCGAAGCCTTCCAGGGGAAGGTCCAGGTATCGGAATGCATGTTCAGGAAACAGATCTGCGCGAACAGGGCCAAATGTGTTCTCCGCCATGAAATCATGAGGATTGAAGAGGTGGTCAATAACGAGTTCGAGAGGATCACGATCGGCAGTCTGTTGCATAACCTGAAGCGGATACAGGGGCAGCCCCCTGCATAAACCGGGCAACGTGCGGCAGGAAAAGAGCAACAACAATACAGAAAGGAGCGAATGAGCATGATCAGACAGATTATTACCATTGATGAGAAGAAATGCACCGGCTGCAGTGATTGTATTCCGGCATGCCCGGAAGGCGCTCTTCAGGTTATCGACGGCAAGGCCCGCCTGGTCAGCGACCTTTTCTGCGATGGGCTTGGAGCATGTGTGGGCCATTGCCCGACCGGAGCAATGAATGTCGTGTCACGGGAAGCCGAACCGTATGACGAAAAGAGGGTGATGCAAGAGAGTATCGCGAAAGCGGGAACGAATGTCATTGCAGCCCATCTGCGCCATCTTGCCGGCCATGGGCAGGAAAACTATCTGCGCCTGGCGCTTGAATACCTCGAAGAGCAGGGGATACCGAACCCGCTCGAGGAGCGGATATCACCAGCAGTTGAAGTGCATGCTGCAGAGAAGCGTCATACTGCCGGCAATGTTCATGCCGGTGGATGCCCTGGCAGCCGGACTGTTGTTTTCGGAACAGAGGAGAACACTTCGCCGACTGAGGACTCCGCTGCTGCGGCAGCACCACGGAGTGCTTTGAGGCATTGGCCAATCCAGCTTCATCTCGTCTCTCCGATCGCTCCATATTTCCAGGGCTCGGACCTGCTGCTTGCCGCGGATTGCACGGCCTTTGCCGTTGGCGGATTCCACAGTGCTTTCATGAAAGGCAAGAGCCTTGCCATTGCCTGCCCAAAGCTCGATACCAATATGGAGGTTTATGTGGAAAAGCTTTCGGCAATGATCGATATGGCGAAAATCAACACGATCACGGTTGCGATCATGGAAGTTCCCTGCTGTCTGGGTCTCGTTTCAATTGTCAGCGAAGCCCTCGGGAAGGCTTCGCGCAAGGTTCCGGTCAAAAAGGTGGTTGTCGGCCTGCAGGGAGGGATCCTGTCCGAAGAGTGGCTTTGAACGAGTCGATGGAGGAGGGTGATGCTTAAAGATGCACTTGGCGGGTATCGGGGTACGGTAGGGGAACTCGACAGGATTATAGGGGAACATCCGGACAATGCGGAAGCTTTTTATCACAGGGCGAACGCAAAAAGCTGCAGCGGGGATTTCGATGGTGCCGTGAGGGATTTTACCATTGCCATCGGGATTGGACTGCGGTTCCGCGAAATGATTGCTGCATACGGCAACCGGGCTTTAGCGAAAATGGAGACGGGAGATATCCCCGGAGCGATGGCTGATTTCAGCGAGATCATCGCAAGAAAGCCCGGCAATCGGAGGCTCTTGCGTTCGGCCTATCTGAACAGGGCTTTACTGAGACAAAGAGAGGGAGACGCGGAAGGGGCCGCACGGGACAGGGAACTGGCAACGTTCTGCACCCCTGAAACAAAACAACAATAAATGACAAAGGAGTGATCATATGGGAATGTATTGTGACCAGTGCCAGGAAAGCATCAGGGGAACCGGATGTACGGCAAGAGGGGTATGCGGCAAGGATGAAATGACGGCAAAACTGCAGGATGTGCTTGTCTACGCTTGTGAAGGTCTCGCTCTTGTGGCGGGTGAGCTGAACGGCGAGGGGAAGAGGGCTGTTGGCCGGCTGATCAGCGAATCGCTGTTTGTGACGGTGACCAATACCAATTTCGATGAGGAAGCAATTGTCGAACAGATAAGAAAAACGCTTGCCATGCGCGACGAGTTGAAAGCGGCGCTTGCCTCGGTGCCTGATTATGATGCTGCTCGCTGGAGCGGCAGCACAAAAGAGGAGTTCCTTCAGAAAGCGCTGACTTCAGGTATTGAAAACCTCAGTGCCAATGAGGATATGCAGTCCCTGAAAAGTCTTGTGCTCTATGGAATCAAGGGCCTTGCAGCCTATACCGATCATGCTGCCGTGCTTGGCTACCATGATGAAGATATCTATGCATTTTACGTCAAAGGCCTCGGGGCTCTTGTCAAATCCCTTACCGCTGATGAGCTCACGACGCTCGTGCTCGAGACAGGTGCCACGGCGGTCAAGGCAATGGCACTGCTTGACAGGGCAAATACCGAAACGTACGGCAATCCCGAAATAACGACAGTCAGGACCGGCGTCGGGCTTAATCCCGGCATCCTCATCTCCGGCCATGATCTGCGTGACCTGGAAGAGCTGCTGAAACAGACCGACGGAACGGGTGTCGATGTCTATACCCACTGCGAAATGCTTCCGGCCCATTACTATCCGGCATTCAAGAAGTATTCGCACTTTGTGGGCAACTACGGCGGTTCGTGGTGGTCCCAGGACAGGGAGTTCGAATCGTTCAACGGTCCGATTCTCATGACGACAAACTGCATTGTGCCGGTTCGCGAGTCTTACCGCAAGAGGATGTTCACCACCGGTATGGCGGGTTATCCCGGCCTCGTGCATATTCCCGCTCGCCCGGAAGGTGGTCGGAAAGACTTTTCCGCACTTGTTGAACTGGCAAAAACCTGCCAGGCGCCGGAAGAACTTGAAAACTCTCAGATTGTCGGCGGATTTGCCCACAACCAGGTGCTTGCCCTTGCCGACAAGGTTGTCGATGCGGTCAAATCGGGCGCCATCAGAAGGTTCGTGGTCATGGCCGGCTGTGACGGCCGTCACAACTCCAGGCAGTACTATACCGACATTGCCTCGTCTCTGCCTCATGATACCGTAATTCTGACGGCGGGATGCGCGAAGTACCGCTATAACAAGCTGGAGCTCGGTGATATCGGAGGCATTCCTCGAGTACTCGATGCGGGTCAGTGCAATGACTCGTATTCGCTTGCGGTCATAGCGCTGAAGCTCAAGGAGGTTTTCGGACTCGAGGACATCAACCAGCTTCCGATTTCTTTCGATATAGCGTGGTACGAACAGAAGGCGGTAACCGTCCTGCTGGCCCTGCTCTCTCTTGGGGTCAGGGGAATCAGACTTGGGCCTACACTTCCGGAGTTCCTGACACCGAACGTTGTGGCAGTTCTTGTCGAAAAGTTCGGCATAAAGCCGATCGGGACCGTGGAAGCAGATATCGAAGCGATGATGGCCGGAGCATGAATCATCGGTTTTCTGGTGAGGGGGCTGCATAAGCCCCCTTTTTTTTCTTCATTCCCTTGAGCATCTCTCATACCTCTCACCCGGAAACTTTTACCACCGGTTTTGCCTCCTCTCTTTTCCCCGCTTCGGTTCAGAATTTTTTCAAAAACCGCCAAAACCGCCTCGACTGAAACGACGCACTGCAGGGAGATGGATGTAATTTGCCCGAAATCATACGTTCGGCAGTCGACAGGAAAGCTTTGAGATAATTGGCATACGCCAATAATATCTTGTATTATGCATGGTACTGTCCGGTAAAATTCTTCTGCCCTGTAACAGGAATTGCATGACATTGATGCGGATTGCGATATATATTTAATGTTGAGGGTTGTCACGGATTTTTTCCGATGTATTGCTTGAGATTTATCTTAACACATAAACATAATTTCCATGGCCAGAGTCGTTGTTCTGGGCGCAGGAATTTCAGGGCACACATGCGCGGCTTTTTTAAAGAAAAAGCTCGGAAAAGCCCATGAAGTGGTGATGGTCACTCCAAACCGATATTATCAGTGGATCCCCTCCAATATCTGGGTTGGTGTCGGAAGGATGTCTATCGACGATGTCCGTTTCGAGCATAAAAAGGTCTACGACCGATGGGGTATTGCGCTTAAACTTGCAAAAGCCCTCGAAATCCATCCGGAAGGCGACCTTGAGACAGCGCGAGGATATGTCACCATTGAATACACGGATGATGCTCACAAGGGCCAGCGGGAAAACGTTGAGTATGATTATCTCGTCAATGCTACGGGACCGAAGCTGAATTTTGACGCCACCGAAGGTCTTGGTCCGGACAAGAATACGTTTTCGGTTTGTACCTACGGACATGCAGCCCATGCCTGGGAGCATCTGCAGGAGAACATCAGAAAGATGAAGGCCGGTCAGGTACAGCGTTTTCTGATCGGTACAGGGCATGCCATGGCAACCTGCCAGGGCGCGGCTTTCGAGTATATCCTGAACATTGCACACGAAATCTCGAAACTGGGGCTCAGCGACAAGGCCAGGATCACCTGGATTTCGAACGAATACGAGCTTGGTGATTTCGGCATGGCGGGAGCCTTTATCAACCGTGGCGGATATTATACACCTACGAAGGTCTTCACGGAATCCCTCCTTGCCGAATACGGTATCAACTGGATCAAGAGGGCCGGGGTTTACAGGGTCGAACCGGGAAAGGCTTACTACGAAACACTGGAAGGACGGGATATGGTGCAGGAATTCGATTTCGCCATGCTGATCCCCTCATTCTCGGGTGTCGGTCTCACCGTCTTCGATAAAAACGGCGCGGACATCACGGCGGATCTCTTCATGCCGAACAAATTCATGAAAGTTGATGCGGATTATGCCCAGAAACCATTCGAGGATTGGGCTGCCGATGACTGGCCATCGATATACCAGAATCCTCTCTTCAAGAATATTTATGCTCCGGGCATTGCATTCGCCCCTCCGCATCCGATTTCAAAACCGATGGCGAGCCCGACAGGCAGGCAGATTTTTCCGACACCTCCCCGCACAGGTATGCCTTCCGGTGTTATGGGAAAAATCGTGGCGCTCAATATCGCCGAAAAAATACAGGGAATGGAGGAACACCGTCACAGGGCTTCAATGAGCAGGATGGGAGCGGCATGTATCGTTTCGGCCGGTTTCGGATCCTTTGATGGCCTCGGTGCTTCCATGACGCTTTTTCCTGTTGTTCCCGACTGGGAAAAATACCCGGACTGGGGCAGGGACATGAACTATTCGGTCGGTGAAGCCGGACTTGCAGGACACTGGCTGAAAGTCATTCTCCATTACCTGTTCTTCCACAAGGCGAAAGGCTATCCTTTCTGGTGGCTGATTCCTGAGTAATGTATCAATAACGTCCGGGCATAATTAAACAGCGTGATCTATGAATACCAATAAAATCAAGGCATATTACGACGAGGCCTATCCTCCCGTACCTTCCGGAACGACGATGTTCTGGAGGAAAAATATTGTCTGGCAATTTGTCCGTTTTATCGTGCTGAATATCAAAATGATAAGAATCGTTGCCGGCGGTCACTCATGATGATTTCCTCCCGGTGAGGAAATTCTTTTCACAGTTTTATCAAAGCATTCATCCATCAGTATTTGCAGTATGAACGAATCTCTCACTCTGGATTTTCAACGTCATGTGATAGAGCGGAGTCACGTTATCCCGGTTCTTGTCGATTTCTGGGCCGAGTGGTGTTCTCCCTGCCGCATGCTTGCACCTGTACTCGAAAAGCTGGCCGGAATGAACGAGGGCCGATGGGAGCTCGTCAAGGTCAATACCGAAGAACATGCCGATATTGCAGGACAATACGGGGTGAAAAGCATTCCGAATGTGAAACTTTTCGTGAACGGGGAGGTTCGGGAGGAATTTTCCGGCGCCCTGCCTGAATACCTGCTGACGGAATGGCTGAAAAAAAATATACCGTCACCGTATGAAAAGGAGATCGTTTCGGCTGGTATTTTCATGAACCGGGGCGAGCCTTCGAAGGCGATCACTCTCCTTGAAGGGGTACTTCGAAAGGAACCCGGAAACATGAACGCGGCATCTCTTCTTGCCAGGCTTGAACTTTTCATCAATCCACAGGAGGCTCTCCGGTTCTGCGGGATGCTTGAAAACGAGCCCTCCCTGGCCGAACTTGCCGGGACCATAGCCACCCTTGGCCGCCTGATGACGATCGATCCCCGCAGCCTGCAGGAGGACCCCATGAAGGAGGGTTATCTCCGTGCCATCGGGATGTTGAAACGGCAGGATTTCGACGGGGCTCTCGAAGGTTTTATCGGGGTTCTGCGCGAAAAACGGCACTATGATGACGACGGACCGAGAAAAGCCTGCATCGCGATTTTCAGGTTCCTTGGAGAAGATCATGAAATTACCATGAAGCACCGCAGGAGCTTCGATCGAGCTTTTTAACTCAGAGGGGGAGGGGCTGACGCCGACCCGTGTATGAAGGAAAGAAGAAAAATCGTTATCGGTGTGGACCTTGATGGAGTATGCGCCGATTTCTATCGCCGCATGCGCGAAATAGCCGCCGAATGGTTCGAATGTTCTCCCGGAGACCTGTCCGAAGATGTCTCTTACGGCCTCTCGGAATGGGGCATCACGGACAGGAACCAGTACGAGAGCCTTCACCGGTTCGCGGTGACCCAGAGAGAACTGTTCAAAACCATGCCCATGATCCCCGGCGCACGCAAATACCTCCGCATGCTGTCCGATGAGGGTTACCGCATCCGCATCATCACCCACAGGCTGTTCATCCACTATTTCCATGCTTCTGCCGTCCAGCAGACCGTCGACTGGCTCGACAGCCACGGGATCCCTTACTGGGATCTCTGTTTCATGAAGGAGAAGGAGCAGGTAGGGGCCGATATCTATGTCGAAGATACTCCTGACAACATCGTGCAGCTCAGGGGCAGGGGGCTTTTCACCATCTGTTTCGCGAACAGTACCAACCGCCACATTGCTTCACCGAGGGCGGCATCGTGGCGGGAGGTCTACGAGATTATCAGGGAATCTGCCCCTGGGGCCGAATAATCAGCGCGTCACGTAAAAACAGGCGAATTTGAGATAGCCGGTTTCAGGCATTGCCAGGAGCACCGGATGATCGAACGGCTGCGAGTTTCTGTAAACCATTCTCAGGTGAGTTCCTTCGGCAAGTGCCGCCTGGTGGACCGTCTGCAGAAAATCTTCTTCCGACACGTGGTGGCTGCATGAAGCCGTTGCGAGGAACCCGCCGTTATTCAGAAGCTGAAGGCCGAGCCTGTTGAGCTTTTTGTATGCCTTCAGGGCAGCCGGGAGGTTTTTGCGGCTTTTCGTGAAGCTTGGTGGATCGAGCACAACGACATCGAACCGCTCCTGTGCGCGGACCATCTGTTCGAGCATGTCGAAAGCGTCGGCGGCGATGAGGCTGTACTCGGTAAATCCGTTGAGGCGCGCGTTCCGTTCTGCCCGCTGAAGCGCCTCCTGGGAAGCATCGAGCATCATGACCGATTTTGCACCTCCGTAGAGTCCATTGAGTGCAAAACCGCCATCGTTGGTGAACACATCGAGCAGTTCAGCACCTTCGGCGAACTTCCTGATAATACGGCGGTTTTCCCTCTGGTCCAGGAAAAAGCCTGTTTTCTGACCTTCGAAAAGATTGACTTCGAAGGTGATCCCTGCGTCGTGGATTGTCTGAATGGTGCCTTTATGATCGCCCTGTACCACTTCCTTGTAGACCGGGAGGCCTTCGAGTTCCCTGAGGACCGACTCGTTGCGTATAACGATAACCTCAGGATCGAGGATCTCCTGCAATAATTCGCAAAGCAGGGGAAGATGGCGGTCCATACCTGCCGAAAAAGCCTGGAGAACCACTGCGCGGTTGAATCTGTCGATCACGAGACCCGGCAGGGCATCGGATTCGCCGTGTACAACACGGTATGCGTTCGTGTCGTCTGTCCTGTAGATCCTGTCGCGGAGCCTGAGGGCTTCTATGATCTTTTTCCTGAAAAATTCCCTGTCCAGTGCCTCTTCGTTGCGGGAGAGGAGTCTGAAGGATATCAGTGAATTGGGATTGAAGAACCCCGTTCCGAGAAATTTCCGGTCGTGCGTGAACAGGTTCACGGTTTCACCGGCAGCAATGTCGCGGGGTACGCTTTCGAGCTCGTTGCTGAAGACCCAGAGATGACCTTTCTGGATACGGTGGTGTTCTTTCGGTTTGAGGTACAGGGATTGCATGGAGGAAAAAAGGCTTATGGTTTTGACGAAGCAGCTTTATACATTAAACTGAATTTTTAATGCCCGTGCAACTGCTGAATTTCGAGCGGCATGCAACGTTTGCGACAGCGGTGGTGATTTTGTGAATCAACGTGAAGAAACGTGCAGGGAAAGATGTAAAACAGCGGTAATCAGGGTGACGCAATACGTCGCAACCACGCGGCAAACACGAAATGGATCTGAACGATGAAAAAGACTGGATTTTTGATGGCTCTTCTGATTGCGATGCTTTTCTCGGCTGGATGTGATGATTTCGAAAGCGTCACCCGGGAAGAGATCCCGCTTGAAAAAACGCTTCTGAGTCCCGAGAATATATTGATCTACCGTGAAGTCGCCGAAGCATCCCCGTTTGTGGTATCCCTGGACGGTTATGCGGATGTCTGGATAAAAACCCCGAAACGCACGGATAAAGTGTTCTGCAACATCAGGCTCAACAGGGGAAACCAGGCCAGAATGATCGTCACTTCCGGCCTGCTCGGCTGGCCTGTCGCCGACATGTTTTTCAGCAGGGACTCTCTCTATGTGCATGATCTCATGAACAACCGTCTTTTTCTCGGCAGCAATAACCAGAGGAACATCGAAAAGATGCTCGGGGTCAATTCCGGGTACAGGATGCTTTCGGAAACCATCCTCGGTCTTGTGAGGATAACCGAACCCGAAAGCGCTATCAGGTCCGTGGACAAAGGTCAGGGTAAACTGCTTTTCACGATCGGAACTTCTGGCGGAAGCAAGGAACTGTTGATCGATCCCTCCAGCAGGACTCTCACGGCACTTATCATCAGGGATCGTGAAGGGAACAGGGAGACCGAACTTCATTTCAGGGATTTTGAATTGTGCCGTGTCGATGGCAAAACCGTTCTTGCCCCGAAAAAAATAGAAATGGTGATTTTCCGTGACGGAAACGAGAAGAAAGGGGAGAACAGGCTGGTGATATCCTATGATGAAAGGACCCTGAAGCCGGATACCATTGCATTGAAGTTTCCGATACCGGGAAAAGCGAGGGTTGTCAACCTCGACGAAATCGAAGGTCTTACCTGGAAATAGGCGAAAAAGAATCGGGCACCCTGCGGCGCCCGGTCCCTGCAAGCGGGTGTTCTTCCTGAAAGAACTCCGTTCAACGTGCAGCCGAGAAGTTTCCGGCAGCAAATTCCCAGTCGAGAAGGTTGTCGATCAGAGCTGCGGTATAGTCGGGTCTGCGGTTCTGGTAATCGAGGTAGTAGGCGTGTTCCCATACGTCTATGGTGAGAATGGGTATCTGGCCGCTTGTCAGCGGGGTCTGGGCGTTGCCTGTCTTGACGATTCTGAGTGTTCCGTTATCGAGCACGAGCCATGCCCAACCGCTGCCAAACTGTGTGGTGGCGGCATTTTTCAGTTCTTCCCTGAATTTGTCGAAACTTCCGAAATCAGCGCTGATTTTATCGGCGAGCGGGCCTGAAGGGAGTCCTCCGCCGTCAGGGGAGAGGCAGTTCCAGTAGAAAGAGTGGTTCCATGCCTGTGCACCATTGTTGAAAATAGCGACTTTCTGCGGATCGTTCGCGGTCTCCTTTATGACATCCTCGAGGGTCATGTCGTCCATCGGGGTTCCGGCTACGAGGTTGTTGTAATTGGTGATATATGCCGCATGATGCTTTCCATAGTGGAAAGAGATGGTTTTAGCAGAAATATGCGGTTCGAGCGCATTTTCCGCATATGCAAGCGCAGGTTGGGTATAAGCCATGGTATTTCCGGTTTAGATATTGATAAGCAAGAAGAGTGAAGATTTACATGGATAAACTGGCAATGCATGGATTTAGTTTCTGGAATTGCGGGAAAATCATTTTTTTCATTATTGCTATCGTTAACGAAACATCAACCACCGCATCATGAAACCGAACCATATGCCGGCGATGCTTGTCATTATTCTTGCGGCACTCATGGCGCTTACGGGTTGCCTGGACAATGGAACGCCTGTGCTTGACAATGACGATATCCGTTTTGCAGGCTTCTACAGCGATTATCTGCAGAATTCCGGTGTTGCTCCGGCAGAAGCTGACGAGATCCCGGTGGTGCTCGCATCAGCTGATATCATCGCCCTGCTGGCAAAGCATAATCTCGATCGCGAACTTCTTGCCCGGAAAACGGCTTCCTACAGGAGCGATCCGAATCGATGGGGACTGGTTCTCGAGCAGGTCAGGCTCCATATCAGGCAGAAAGAGGCGGGAGGCGAATGAAAGGAACGGTGCCATACCTCCTCGGGGTGACCGGAGGGCTCGGAAGCGGGAAATCGACGGTATGCCGTTTCCTTTCCGAACTGGGCTGCAGGGTTTTCGAGGCAGATAACGTTGCCAGGGAGCTGCAGATTCATGACCCTGAAGTGGTTTCAGCCATCAGCTTGATTTTCGGTCAGGAGATCTATTTCCGGGATGCTTCGGGCGTTCTTGTTCCTGACCGGAAAAAAATAGCATCCATCGTTTTTTCTTTTCCCGAAAAACTTGCCGAACTGAACAAGGCGGTTCATCCCGCGGTGTTCAGGGAGTTCACCAGGGCCGTAAAGAAAGCCGGGGATGACGGGGTGAGGATCCTTGTCAAGGAAGCGGCCATTCTGTTCGAAGCCGGAGGCGACAGGGGGATGGATGCAGTCATCGTTGTCGCCGCGGATATGCAAAGGCGGATCGAAAGAGCTGTCCGCAAAGGCCTTGGTAGTGCGGAAGAGATAAAAAAACGCATTGCGTCGCAGTTGCCGCAGGAGCAGCTTATTGAAAAAGCCGATTATGTGATCATGAACAACGGCAGTGAAGAAGAGCTGAAAAAAGAGACGGAATCGGTTTACTCGAAAGTGCTTCTGGCGGCTCAGTTATCGTGAGATGGATTCTGAAATCGCCGGAAGGGATACCGCGTAGCGGTATGAGGTATTTGCGTGAGAGTCCGTGAACTCCTCATAACGGTGCTCAATGGCGTATCCGGAAGCTTTTGCGGTGAAAATCCTGCTGGAGAACTGGAGATTGTATTCATCAAGAGAGCCGCAATCGAGGTAAAGCAGTTCGAGTGAGCGGAGGGCGGATCTGTATGTTTCCTCATCGATCATGGTAACCGGGTCGAAGGCAAGCCACTCCTTCCATACATCATCAAGAATTTCACAGGTAAAGGGGTCGAACGGCAGCCTCATGTTTTCCGGAGGGGCTTTTGAGGGATCGGGCGAATACGAGGCCGCCATGGCGAGCATATCGAGAAGCGCAAAATCCCTTGAAGGTTTTTTGAGGGAACATTCGTAATTCCGGAAAAAAGCCGTGATGCTGCCCCCGTATTGATCAAGTGCCTTTGCCGCAGCAGGGAAGTTCGGTCGGTAGCAGAGCTCGAAACCCATGTCGCCGCTGTGGCATGCTATTGCAGAGAACATTGATGGGTGCCGCATTGCGATGCGGAGTGCGCCGAAACCTCCCGATGATTTGCCGGCCAGTGCCCGGTGTTTCCTTTCGGGCAGCGTCGCAAGGCTGCCGTCAACGAACGGTACCACTTCTTTGACCAGGTAGGT
The DNA here is from genome assembly GCA_013335405.1 of Chlorobiaceae bacterium. GTDB lineage: Bacteria > Bacteroidota > Chlorobiia > Chlorobiales > Chlorobiaceae > Chlorobium. The sequence goes on along the minus strand of JAAXVR010000009.1, from coordinate 30,861 downwards.
TTCATAGTTTCCCGTCGCAGGAGAGTCGACATATTGCGAACCGCCGTAACGAGTCATGCAGTCGGGCATGACGATAATGGTCTCCTTCATCTCTCCGGAAGCAATGAGCGATCGGGCCATTTCAGGAACGGTCTCCCGCCCGAAGCTGTAATTGAGGAAGCTCTTTCCGGTCGAAGCGAAACCGGCCAGAAGGTAGATGACCGGAAATCGTCTTATTCCGTCATAGGAGGGGGGCAGAAAAACCGGTATGCGACGCTCGGCCGGGTCGCCGAGTGGATTGCCGGAGAGCGTCTCTCCCGGAACAGAGAGTTCGATGACCCTCGGATAACGAGAGACTTTTTCCATCATGTTTTCAGGGCGGCATTTTTTCGGTTCACCCTCGCGGAAATCAGGATACTCAGTTCGTAAAGCAGGATCATCGGAATACCGATAACGAGCTGGGTAACGAGATCGGTCGATGGTGTTACCACTGCGGCGGTTACGAGCAGGAACACAATCGCGTGTTTACGGTAGAACCGCATGAATGCCGGTGTGAGAAGCCCGATTTTTGAAAGTACATAGGATATGAAAGGCAACTCGAAAACGAGGCCTGTCGTGAGCAGGGTCCCGATGAAAAAACTCACGTAATCCTGGACAGAAATGTTGTTTCTGATAAGCGGCGAACCGAAGCTCCCGAAAAAGCGGAGCGTCACCGGAAGGAAGACGAAATATCCGAACGCGATACCGGAAAAAAAGCAGAGGGAAATGAAGAGTATTGAAAAACGGCCGGCTTTCCGTTCATTTTCATGCAGACCTGGGGCCACGAACTGCCATATCTGCCATGCGATGAATGGAAAAGTGAGCACGAAGCCCGAAAAAACGACTACCTGAAGGTAGAGGGTAAGCTGGCCGTATGGAACAAGGTTCTGAAGCACGAGCCCGCTGCTGTAGTGCCTGAGAGGACCGATCAGAAGGTCGGTGACAAGGAAATCGGCAAAGGCAGTGCAAATGGATGTGAAGAGGGCAAGGGCAATAACCGATTTAATCAGTCGGCCGCGGACTTCTTCAAGATGTTCCATGAAATTCAGATCACGGCCTTCCCCTGCAGGTGACTCACCGCCGTCTCGAGGTTCATTGCCGGAACTGGCTGCGGCAAGTGCCGATACCTGCGAGGTATCCGGATCAATGGTTCCCGGCATACCGCTTTGCGCAGACCCTTCCGAATGGATTGGTTCCTTATCCTCGTTCATCGCATCGTCAATGCTCAGTAGGTTATGGACCGGCGGCAGATGTAATGAAAAGCTCAGGGTTCCGCCTGTCAGGGACAACAAAAACACAACATAGCAACAAACACAGAAGTAGCCAAGAAAATGTTTGGATCGAGTGAAAGGGTTGAAACAGCATAGCTTACCCCCTGCCTTGCCAAATATCTTGCGAGCTTTGTTTTTTTGCTCCCGGAAATGTGATACATTTTTAATCATTTTCACTTGTTGAAAGCAGTTACAGATAAATTTCCACGATACAAGACGGGCATATCATTGAATATCAAGGATGTAACAGCATCGGTTACCGGCGAAATGGAGGTTTTCCGGCAGAGGTACAGAGAGGTGCTTCATGCTCGCAATACCCTTGTTGACAAGGTTACCCGCTACGTACTCAGACAGCAGGGCAAGCAGATCCGTCCTTCGATGGTGCTGCTGTCCGCGAAAATATGCGGCGGAGTCGAGGAACGGTCCTATCGAGCGGCCATCATGGTTGAATTACTGCACTCGGCGACACTTATTCATGACGATGTGGTCGACGGAGCCGAAATGAGAAGGGGTATTCCCTCGATCAATGCGTTATGGAAAAATAAAATATCGGTTCTGATCGGCGATTATCTCCTTTCCAAGGGACTTCTGTATTCGCTCGAGCACAAGGATTATGGTTTTCTGCATATCGTTTCGGATGCGGTACGCCGCATGAGCGAGGGGGAAATACTCCAGATTCAGAAGACACGCAGCCTCGATATCACAGAAAAAGATTACCTCAGCGTTATTTCGGACAAGACGGCATCGCTTATTTCTGCTGCATGTGCCATGGGTGCCTTGAGCGCGACCGATGAAGAGCCCCGCATCGAAGCCATGAAAAATTACGGAGAGTATCTCGGGCTGGCGTTCCAGATCCGTGACGATCTGCTCGATTATACCGGGGATTCGAAAAAGACCGGCAAGCAGATGGGTATCGATATCAAGGAAAAGAAAATAACGCTTCCCCTCATTTATGCTCTCAGGCATGCTCCTGAAACGGAACAGAAAAAAATCCGTTCCATTCTCAAGAGTTCCCGAAAAAGAGCCTACAAGAGCGGAGAGGTGATTGATTTCGTCAAGAGCAGGGGGGGGCTTGACTATGCTGCCGATGTTGCCGAAGGTTTTGCCGCCAGGGCAGTTGCCGAAATAACCCCTTTCCCGGACTGCTCAGCGAAAACTTCATTGCTCGAGCTTGTTGATTTTGTTATGAAACGACAGTATTAGGAAATGACAGAACGGAGGGTTTCCAATTGCAGAGCAGGTACTTCAACACCCTTGAGAAAAAAGCGTTTCTCGGCTTCCTCATCGTTATCGGCATGGTGATGGTTTTCGACAGGATTGTCATGCCGTTCTATATTTCACTGGGAAGCACAAAAATTGTTCCGGACGTTACCGGCAGACGTTTCGAAGATGCGTCCCGGGAACTCGGGCAAGAGGGATTCAACGCGGTTAAAAGTTACAATATCAAGTACCTCAGCGGTATCGATTCGACGCTCGTGCTCTCGCAATCCCCGGCGGCAGGAACCGAAGTGAAGCCGGGCAGGAATATTTATCTCGTGGTGAACAAACGTGAAGTTCCGAGTTTTCCCATGCCCGATCTCCTCGGCAAGCTTGAATTCGATGCCAGAAATGCCATTACCCGGCTCGACATGAACGTTCTTTCGGTTGAGAGCGCACCGGTCAGCGATCCCGAGCTGGACGGGAAGGTTCTTGCCCAGTCGATTCCGGCCGATGCAACGGTGCATACCGGCGACTCGGTGTCGATCACCACAGGCAGGTACGAGGTTCCTGTCCTGGCAGAGCAGAGAATTTCGGTGCCCGATGTCCTCGGGATGTCCCTTTATCAGGCTCAGCAGGAGATTACCGGTGCCGGTCTCGTATCCGGCAAGGTGACCTATGAGCCTTCGGGCATGCTTGTACCGAACACGGTGATAAGCCAGAAGCCTTCTGCCGGTACAGGGATGGCTTACGGCCAGCCGGTCGAACTCACGGTTGCGAAACCATGACAGGCATAAAAAGCCGTTATCTGTAGTTTGCTTTTTTATATTCTTCACGCAGATCCTTGATCCCGGTGGTCCTGTCATTCCCGTCGCTGATGAACCCGAAATACTCGAGAATGATGCGTATGACAAGCCATATGCCTGCAACAATGAGCGAGAGTGAGCTTATGAGAGAGGAAAAGAACTTTCTGACCATAGGGCGTACAAGGGTAAAAAAAAAGGCCATCCCCGGTGAATGACCTTTTAAAAAGATAAAAAGGGGTTACTCGAAAAGGAATCCTTCGGCTTCCAGCCAGTCCTGCTCATGAGAACCATCCGGTTTTCCTTTTTGTTCCCACCGGTAGTAAGCCGCCACCCTGATATGTTCTTCTCGAATTTCAGGAGGGTTTCCTTCTGATGCGGTTTTCGATTTTCCTGCCGGTTTTGGGGCTTTTGCAGGGGCTTTAACAGCTGATTTTGCCCGGGCTTTTTCCGATGCTTTCGGCTCGGTTTCGGCCGGAGCTTCAGTTGCGGGTTTCACCGGGGTTTCTTTTTTTACGGCTTTCTTTGCAGCAACATTTTCCGTTGCATCTTTTTTGGTCGTTTTTTTTGCAGGAGCTTTATCCTCTGCTTCTTTCGGTGTGTTTTTTTTTGCCATGGTTAGTGCTGGTCTTCATTTTCTGGAATAGTATCGGCACAACAACTGCTTGCATGTACTTCAATAATAAGAAAAAATCCTGTAACAGGATAGAACCCTCCTGTTTTTTACGCACCCTGTCTGATCAGGATATGTTCCTCTCCCGTACCTATTTTTTTCTCGCCGCGTTGAACCCGATGACGAGAAAGATCGTCAGTGCCTGGATTATCATGAATATGTCTTTCGGGACATAGGCATTTACCGAGAGCCCTCCGTATTCGAGCATTGCGAAAAACAGTGCGGTCAGCACGACCAGCAAAGGGTTGGCTCCAGCGAGCAACGCGACGGCAATGCCTGTAAAACCGGTACCGTCGGTCATTCCCAATTCATAGTAATGTTTGTACCCGAGCACGATGTTTGCTGCCCCGAGTCCCGCGGCAGCGCCTCCTGCTGCCATCGCTGTGAGAATATGCCTGGCGGTGTCGATACCTCCGTAATCCGAGGCTTCGGCCTGCAGGCCGGCAGCTCTCATTTCAAAGCCGTATCTGGAATGAAAGAGCAGAAACTGGAAGAACAGGGCAGCGCCAAGCGAAAGGATGATGCTCGCATTGGCGGGAGAACCGTTGAACAGGCCGGTGAAGGAGTCAAGCTGCGGAATGAACGCCCCTGAGGCCACAGGCGCCGTATGAACGGTGGATGGGAGTGCGAAATGGTAGGTGAGGAAGTAGCCTGTTATTCCCTGTGCGATGAAATTGAGCATGATGGTCGATATGACCTCGTTGATGCCGAAACGGACTTTCAGGGCTCCTGCAAGCAGCGCCCACGAGGCGCCTGCAGTCATTGCCGCAAGAATGCAGATGAATGCGGCAGCGGGCCCGGGGAAAAATCCGGGAAGCACAGCCCCTGCAATGGCCGCGGAAAAAGCTCCCATCTGCAGTTGTCCCTCGCCGCCGATATTGAAAAGCCTCAGACGGTAAGGGACCGCGACTGCCAGTCCGACAAGGGAGAGGGTGCCCAAACGGAACAAAACCTGTCCGAGACCGTACGGTGAGCCGAAGATCGCCCTTGACATTTTCTGGAATATCACGAGGGGATTCCTGCCGGTGAGGGCGATGATCGCAGCGCTCCCAAGGAATGCCAGGAGTATCGACAAGACCGGCGTTATGAGCTGTTTCGTTTGCAGTCTCATCTCAGGAAAGGACTTCAGGTGACATGAAGGCCGATATTCCTGCTGCAGAAAGAGGGGTGGAAACGGTGGAAGTGCAAGATATGGAAAGAGCTGACGATTTGCGGGATTCCTGTGCTGTTTGACAAGAAACAGGTTTTATCTTTTTCATGAGTGCATAACTTATTTTTATCAGACGTTTCTTCGGGTAAGCAGGATGTTCGATGACGGGCTCAATACCCGACAACGAGCCGAAAGACAAAAACGGTTGACACCCTTTCTCTGAACGAGGCCTTTCTGATGATCTCTCCGGTAACGGGACGCATCGTCTGCCGGAAATTCCCTGACGTTCCGGCGAAGTGAATCAATCGGGTGACATCGGCATGCATCACTCCGTTACGATGATTGCCCCGCAGCGTTTATTCCATGACCGCGATATAATTCTTCTCCCTGGTCGGGTCTTCGATTACCGGGAGTCCGAAAAATATTTCCACATCATCAACTATTTTGGGCGCCATAGCTTTACCCCTGAAATGATCCCTTATTTCCATCATTAATTCAGGGTGTACTACCACAGATGCCGGGTTTGTGACGGTACGAAATCCAAAAAACATCGTCGCCACAATCTTTTCTCGAAAATTTTCTTGAGAAAGATCAATAGTTATTGCCATGTTCATTCCTGGTCTGGTTTCGGGAATATCCCCGTTGTACAGCGTTCAAGAGCTTCATCGTGATGGCAGCCACCCTCGGGTTTCCTTCGACGCTTAACCGGAAGGAGTGACACCCCGTAGAGGACCCGGGTATTCGTCCGTGTTCCGCGGCTCGGAAAGAATACGGGTAAAGAAAATATAACTATATATTTAATAATATTTTATGTGATATGAAGTCCGATTTCCCTGCGGAACCGGTTTTCATCTCCCCGTTTCATCGCGGTTTCCTCAAGCGAGAATTCGCGTCGGATAGTCCCATTGTAAAGGCAGCCTATGCGGGTTGAAAGAGCAATGATTTCCTCGAGCTCGGATGAAACGAGAAGGATGGCGATCCCTTTCATGCGGGCATCGATAATTTTTTTATGAATCGTTTCTACCGCACCGATATCGACCCCCCTTGTCGGTTGTGCCAGGATGAGAAAAGAGATGCCCGGTCGGTTCAGTTCCCTTGCCAGAACCACTTTCTGCTGGTTTCCCCCGGAGAGCGAGCCAAGCGTCTGATGGGCGGGATTGTCGCACCTGATGTCGAAATCGGAAACGAGTTTTCTTGTGTTTTCTTCGATGGATTTCCTGCTGAACCCGAATCCATTATGGAACAAGGGTTCCCTGTGACGGCCGAAAAAAAGGTTGTCCGAAACGGGATAATCGAGTATGACCGCATGCCGGTGCCGGTTTTCGGGAATGTGTGATGCTCCCATAGCAGCGATTTCGCCGGGCTTTTTTCCTATGACCGATATGCCGTTGAGCGACGCATCACCTGAAATCCGGAATCCATGGGGAACGAGCCCCCAGAGGAGTTGCAGCAGTTCGGATTGCCCATTGCCCTCGACACCGGCAATGCCGTAGATTTCCCCTGCACTGATGCTGAACGACAGCCCGTCGAGCTTCTGTTTACCCTGTTCAGTCCTCAATCCGAGAGCGTTCACTACCAGCACGCTTTTTCCCGGGGTCGAAGGCGGGTTTTCGACACGCAGCATGACATTGCGTCCCACCATCATGGCTGCAAGCTCGGGTTTCGTTACGGAAGCGGCAGGCATGGTCGCGACAATTTCGCCTTTTCTCATGACGCTCACCGTATCTGCGACAGCGAGCACTTCGTCGAGTTTGTGCGTGATAAGAATAATGGTTTTCCCTTTCGCCTTCAGGGACCTCAGAATTTCAAAAAGACGGTCTGTTTCCGAAGGAGTCAGAACAGCGGTAGGTTCGTCGAGTATCAGGATAGAGGCATTGTGGCAGAGCAGCTTGAGCAGCTCAACACGCTGTTCTTCTCCCACGCAGAGGGAGCCGGTGGTTGCATCGGGGTCGATGGAAAATCCGGATTTTCCGGCTTCCTCCATGATGACTCCGCGCATTATTTTCAGGGGCAGTTTGCCGAATAGCCAGGCATGTTCGTTGCCCAGCATGATATTTTCCGTTACCGTAAGCTCGGGAACAAGCATGAAGTGCTGGTGAACCATGCCGATACCGGCCCTGATGGCTTCCCTGGGAGAGCCGAACCGCATTTCCCGGCCCCGGATGGAGATGCGGCCGGCCGTCGGACGGTACATGCCGTAAATGATCTTGCTGAGCGTGCTTTTGCCTGCTCCGTTTTCACCGACGATCGCATGAATGGTCCTCTCCTCTATCGACAGGTTGATATTGCTGTTGGCAGTGACAGGACCGAATTTTTTCGTCATGTTCTTCAGTTGGACGGCAATACCCATAAGCGATCGTTTGACCGGGATTATATCCAGCAGATGACAGCCTTGATCGACTCCTTGCTGTCAAGGGCGGTACGGTAGGCGAGTTCGTACTGGGAGACGGAAAAGACATTGGTGAAGAATTTTTCGCTGTCGATCCTCTGCTCCCCGAGGATAGCCGATGCTTCGCGGATGTCGCCAAGGGTGGTGATTACCGAGCAGACGATGACCGGTTCCTTGTGCTGGATCAGTCGGTAGTCGTAGGCCAGCACTTCGTAGTTTCCCATGAGCAGTACCGTCCCGCCCGGCTTGAGCAGGTGAATGGATTTTTCGACGAGCAGGATCCTGCCGGTGGTTTCGATGACGATATCGTAAGCATTGGAGAATTCAGCGGTAAAATCCGAAAGTTCAATGGCAAGGTGCTCGGTATGGGACATCTGTCCACGGATGCTGAACGTTTCGACGGCGTCGACATGCGTGAAGCCGAGGCTGTGGAGATATTCGGATACCATGAGCCCGACGGAACCGAGGCCAAGCACGAGTATTCTTGCGGACAGGGTTATCTCTATTTTGCGGATGGCGCTGACTGCGTAGCCGAGAAGACCGGTGAGCAGATCCCTGTGGATAGGCTGGCGTCCAAGATTGAAAACGTTTTCTCTCGATGTGGGAATGACTTCCGCATGGCAGCCGTAGTAAGGTTCTATTCCTGTCCAGCGGTCGCCCCTGAAAGCATAGACAAAGTCGCCCGGTTGAATGTCGGTGACTCCGCTTCCGGTTTTCACCACCTGACCGATGGATTCGCTTCCCGGCATGAGGGGATAGTTGAAGACCCTGCTCGATACGGGTTTGTTTGTCAGAAGGAGCCTGTCGAACCCTGGGGTTATGGTGCTCGCGATGGTTTTTACGACGACGTCGCAGGGATGGGATGCATCGTAGGCAACCTGCTGAAGTCTGAGTTTGTTTGGTTTCTGCAGGACAATGGCCTGCGTTTCGCCTTTCATGGTAATACTGATGGTTGCGGTCTGGATGTTTTCAGAAATTGAACACCGTGCTGATTGTCCATGAAATTAATGTGATGAGCAGGGAGCCGGCAAGGGCCCACCAGAACCCGTCGATGGTCATGCCTCCGGCCAGGGAGGCCGAAAGCTGCAGCAAGAGGGCGTTGATGACGAACAGGAACAGACCGAGGGTTACAATGATGAACGGAATCGACAGCAATACCATTACCGGCCTGACGATCGCGTTTATGAGACCGAGAACCAGGGCAACCAGGATTGCCGTTCCGAAACTTCTGATATGGATACCGTCAAGCAGGTGTGCGGTGGCATATACAGCAACAGCGTTGATCAGCCAGTGGATCAGGATGCGCATCATCGGGACCTCCTTGTTATTTATGCAGAGTGCTCACTGATGCAATGTAATAAAGTCAAAAGCGATAAGTCAAAGAACTCTTCCGAAAAATTTGGTTGAAGCGGCATGACAGAAAGGGGGTGTATTATCGTGTGGCTCTCCTGAGCGCCGGATAGTCTGAAGCATAGACGGCGCTCTTCAGAGGTTGAGGGCGCCAAGAGCTTCGTGGAGTATCCTGCAGCCAGCAATGGTGATTGGGAGTTTTTTGATCGAAGGTTTGAGTTCACGGATGTTCGCCTCGGGCAATACGATTTTTCTGAACCCGAGATGGGCCGCTTCCCTGATCCTCCGTTCTATGTCGCTGATCGCCCGGAGTTCGCCGGAAAGCCCGATTTCCCCGCAGCACACTGAAAAGGGATCGATCGGCCTGCCCTGAAGGCCGGAAGCGACTGCTGCTGCAATGGCAAGATCGGCAGCCGGTTCGGCCAGTTTCAGCCCGCCCGCTATCTTTACGAAGACATCCTGTCCCCACGTTTCGAACCCAAGTCTTTTTTCGAGTACGGCGAGGATGATCGACATGCGTTTCAGGTCGAAGCCTGTACTGATTCGCTGGGGCATTGAAAAACCGGTTTTTGCCACGAGTGCCTGCACTTCGACCAGCAGCGCCCTGGTTCCTTCGATCGCGGCAAGAATTGAATTGCCGGGAACATCGGATATCCGGCCCGAAATAAAGAATTCCGAAGGGTTGCTGACCTCTTCGAGTCCTTTTTCGTCCATCCGGAATACACCGATTTCGTTTGTGGGACCGAAACGGTTTTTCACCGATCGCACGATCCTGTATCGCTGCCACCCCTCGCCTTCGAACTGCAGTACGGTGTCTACCATATGCTCCAGCGCCTTGGGTCCTGCGAGGGTGCCCTCCTTGGTGATGTGGCCGATGATGCAGAGGATGATGTTCTGCCGTTTTGTCTCCCGGATGAGCGACGATGCACACTCCCGTATCTGGGTGATGGTTCCGGCGGAGCTCTGGTATTCTTCTGACGAGACCGTCTGGATTGAATCGACAATGACCATCGACGGTTTTTCTTGTCCGATGACCGAGAGTATCCGTTCGAGGTTCGTTTCCGCAACAAGACGAAGGTTTTCTGCCCTGATCGAGAGTCTTGAGGCGCGCTCACGGATCTGGTTGGGAGATTCTTCTCCGGCAACGTAGAGCACTTTTCTCGGCGAGAGGCGAGGAGCGAGCTGAAGCATCAGAGTCGATTTGCCGATTCCCGGTTCTCCTCCCACCAGGATCGCCGAGGCCTCCATCAGCCCCCCTCCGAGGACTCTGTCGAGTTCTCCGATCCCGGTAAGGATGCGGCTGAAATCGGAAGTTCCTGAATCCAGGAGGTTTTCGACGGGAGCGGGAGCGCCGCCGGACGATTTTTCTCGGGGTACCTTCTCCGGTTCGGTATGGATCTCCTGAAGCGTTCCCCAGCTCCGGCATTCGAAACACTTGCCCTGATATTTCAGAGAAACCGCACCGCAGTTCGAACAGACGTACTTTGTCGTTGTTTTTGCCATTACGGCCCTTGGAGAGCGTTCATGCGTTTGAAGGACAGAACCGTGTTTTTCATGAGCATGGCGATCGTCATAGGTCCGACTCCTCCCGGCACGGGTGTCATTGCCGATGCGACTGCCGATACGCTCCTGAAATCAACGTCGCCTACGACGCGGAACCCCGATTTTGCATCGTGGTCCTCGATCCGGTTGTTGCCGACATCGATTACCACGGCACCGGGTTTTACCATGTCGGAAGTGATGAATCCTGCATTGCCAATCGCGACAATGAGGATATCCGCATGCCTGGTGAAGAAGGGGAGTTCCCTGGTCAGAGAATGGCAGACCGTGACCGTACAGTTCGCGGCATCGTCTTTGCGGAGCATGAGGTTCGCCATCGGCTTGCCGACGATATCGCTTCTTCCGACAACCACGCAGTGTTTGCCTGTGGTTTCTATTCCGTAACGGGTCAGCAGTTCGAGTATCCCGAATGGCGTACAGCTCACGAAGCAGTTGTCGAGGCGACCCAGTAAAAGCTGCCCGAGATTTTCGGGATGGAAGCCGTCGACGTCCTTCGACGGATCGATGGCGAGTGTCGTCGTAAACTCGTCGATATGGGAGGGCAGAGGCTGCTGTACGAGGATCCCGTTGATATCAGGATCAAGGTTCAGTCCCGCAACGACTTCGAGCAGCTTTTCCTGGGGCGTTTCATCGGGCATTTCAATAACCTTTGCTCCGATGCCGATCTCTTTGCATGTTTTTGCTTTATTACGTACATAGACCTGCGAGGATGGATTGTCGCCGACCAGAACCATGGCCAGCCCGGGGATTTTCCCTGTCGCTACCCTGCAATGTTCGATATCGGCTTTCAGTTCATTTTTCAGGTCGACAGAGGTCTTTCTGCCATCGATGACGATCATGGGTGCTGTGCGTTGTATTTGGAGTTTGCTTTACTGTCTTTGACTGTTCCGATCCTGACCTCTACAGCCTATAGCTATGAAAATTTCATTGAAGCAGCAAACCGCAGGGAGTGCTGCGATGCAAAATAAGCTGCAGAAGGCAATAATAGCGAAAGTATCGCATTTGAAATGGAATTGTGCCGTAAATTGCTTAAATAATACTTAAGGAGCGCTCCTGTTTATGACGATGATATCCATAGGTGATGTCCTGGCTGAAAGTGACCTTCTCGAAGCCCGCTTTACCTGCGATTTCGGCACGTGCGGTGGACAGTGCTGTATCGAAGGGGAGCTCGGGGCACCTTTGAGCGATAACGAGGCTGATCAGCTGACACACCCCCCTGAAGAGCTTCTCCGGATGCTTCCGGAAAAAAACAGGAGATATTTCCGGCGTCACGGCGGCGTCGAAGTTTACCAGGGCAGGGCATATTCCAGAACTGTCGGGAACAGGGAGTGCGTTTTCACCTGCATGGAGGGAGGTATTACGACATGTGCCATAGAGACGGCGTTTACGAACGGCTTGTCTCCTTTTCCGAAACCGCTCTCATGTCGTTTGTTTCCAATCAGGGTAAGAAAAAAGTTCGGTTTGGACTATCTTGTCTATGAACGGCATGCGATGTGCCGTGCGGCTGCAGAGAGAGGCAGGGAACTCAATATGCTTCTTGTCGATTATGTAAGCAAAGCGCTTGAAGAGCTTTATGGAAATGATTGGTTCGTTGCACTCAAACAGTTTATTGATTCTTCCCCCATGAAGAAATGCCAGGAATAAAACTTCAGCAAAAACAGAAAACCCAGCTTTCCGCCCAGCAGATACTGGGCAGCCAGCTTCTGCAGTTGCCGTTATTGAGCCTCGAACAGCGGATTTATGAAGAATTGCAGGAAAATCCCCTGCTCGAACTCGAAGAAGAAAGGAAGGACAGTGTCGACGATTCCGTCACAGAGGCAGGCCTGAAGGAAAGCGACGAAATGTTCGATTCGCTCGACAGATTCAGAAAAAGCTCACTTAACGAGCGGCGCGAAAGCCCCTCTCCATACGAAGAATCCGACGGCAGGATGAGCTTCACCTACGACAGTTCGCCGAAAGAACGTTTTTTCCAGGCTGTACAGCACGACAGTTTCCATGAAACACTTCTCAGACAGCTCTCTCTTCAGGAGGATATCGGAAGAAGGGAGATCAGGATAGCGGTGGAAGTGCTTGGAAACCTCGACAGCGACGGGTATCTGACGGAAAAGGACGATGTCATCATCGACAGCCTTGAACTCGAAGATATCGAAGTGAACAGGAAAGAGCTCGAATCGATCATCCGCAGGATCCGGTTTCTCGACCCGCCCGGCATCGCCGCCCGCAACCTGCGCGAACGGCTTATTGTCCAGTTGCAGGCGGCGGAAGCGAAGTTCGACAGCAAAACCTGCACCACAGCAGCGCTCATTCTCCGCGAGTACTTCGACGATTTTCTGAACAGACGTTTCGAGCGGATCCTGAAAAAGCTCGGGGAGCCGGGCGAGAGGGTAGAAGCGGCAATAACTGCCATAACGAGCCTCGATCCTCATCCTGGTATCTTTCAAGACGAAGGAGGTCACTATGTCAACCCGGATTTTGTTGTTACCTATGAAAACGGTGAACTGACCGCCGTTCTCAACGACAGGAGCTCCATGTCCGTCAGGGTATCCGACCGATACCGGGAAAATCTGAAAAACAGGAAAGGCCCGAAAGAGGAAAAACAGTTCATAAGGCAGAACCTCCAGAGAGCCAACGAGTTCATTTCCGCGATTGAAACCCGCCGGCAGACGCTCATGAAGGTGATTGAAGCCCTTATGAAACGCCAGTATGATTTTTTTCTCTTCGGACCCTCACGTCTGGTACCCCTCGGCATGAAAACCATCGCAGCCGATACCGGGCTTGATATTTCGACCATCAGCCGGGCTGCAAACAGTAAATACGTCCAGACGCGTTTCGGCGTTTTCGAACTGAAATATTTTTTCAGCGGCGGTATTTCGACCGAAGAGGGGGATGACCTGTCAAGCAAGATTATCCGGCAGTACATCGCGGAAATGATCGGTGCCGAAGATGCTTCGAGCCCGCTCAGCGATGAAAGCCTGACCGAGATGCTGATGAAAAAAGGTGTCAACATCGCAAGGAGAACTGTAGCAAAATACCGCGAACAAATGCATATTCCAGTTGCAAGACTGAGGAAGAAAATATTTTAAGTACATGAAAAGAGAACCAGAAACGCTGATCCGCTCGACAACGGTCATCGGTGTGTTGCGGGACGGTTGTGCCGCGCTCGGAAGCGACGGGCAGATGACCCTCGGCAGCACGGTGATGAAACATTCGACCCGCAAGATCAGGCGTTTGTACCAGGGTAAGCTCGTCGCCGGCTTCGCCGGAGCAACGGCTGATGCCGTCACCCTTCTCGACCGCTTCGAAGAGAAACTTGAAGCGTTCAACGGCAAGCTTGACAGGGCTGCCGTGGAGCTTGCCAAGGACTGGAGAACCGACAAGTACCTCAGGCGTCTCGAAGCCATGCTTGCCATTGTGAGCAAGGACCGTGCCCTGATCATTTCCGGCACCGGCGATGTCATAGAGCCGGAGGACGGCATCGTGGCGATAGGCAGCGGGAGCATGTATGCGCTTGCCGCCGCTCGCGCCCTCATGAAGCATTCGGGACTTTCGGCACGGGAAATCGTTCAGGAAAGCCTGAAAATCGCCGCAGATATCTGTATCTACACCAACGATCATATCGTGGTCGAAGAGGCCTGAAGATGTTATTCATCCGGTTGTGCCGCATCCGGTAGCGATATCCGATGCTGTCCGCCTTCCGGAAAAAATTATAAATGCATTGCAATGAGTATCAACACCGAAGCGGAGCTTCCGGTATCGCCAGCCGTACACGGGGTGGCAAAAAGTGCGATTTCCGGCAGCAACCTTACTCCGAATCAGATTGTTTCGCTTCTCGACAACTATATCATCGGTCAGAAGGATGCAAAGAAATCCGTCGCCATAGCCCTGCGCAACAGGCTCAGGCGGCAGAACGTGAGCGATGATCTCCGGGATGAGATCATGCCCAATAACATCATCATGATCGGTCCGACCGGCGTCGGCAAGACTGAAATCGCCCGCCGGCTCGCCAAACTTGCCAAAGCCCCTTTCATCAAGGTGGAGGCATCGAAATTCACCGAGGTCGGCTATGTGGGCCGCGACGTGGAATCCATGATAAGGGACCTGGTAGACCAGTCCGTCGCGATGGTAAGGAGCGAAAAAACCGAGGAAGTCAGGGAAAAGGCCATTCAGCTGGTCGAAGACCGTCTGCTCGATATCCTTCTACCCCCGATGCAGTCAGTCGAAGAAGACCCTGCCGACGAGGATGAGAAAGCTCTCGTTCCAGTCAGAGAGGAAGCCGCAGACCCGTCCATCGAGGTCAACAGGCGCAGCCGACAGAAGATGCGCGATCGACTGCGCAACGGCAAACTCGAGGACCGGCAGATAGAAATGGATGTCACGAGCGATTCTCCCGGGGGAATGATGCAGATTCTTGGCCCCCTCGGACAGATGGAGGAGATCGGCGGGATCATGCAGGACCTGATGAGTGGCCTGCCCCGCAAACGCAAAAAACGCAGGGTGACGATTGCCGAAGCCCGGAAGATCCTCGAGAACGAGGAGGTACAGAAACTTATCGATATGGACAGCGTCGTCAAGGAAGCCATAAACAAGGTCGAGCAGTCGGGAATTGTCTTTATCGACGAAATCGATAAAATCGCCTCGGCATCTACCGGTGCGGGCGGCAAAGGACCCGATGTAAGCAGGGAAGGGGTCCAGCGGGACCTCCTGCCCATCGTGGAAGGATCGAATGTCGCCACCAAATACGGCATCGTAAAGACCGACCATGTCCTTTTCATCGCATCCGGCGCTTTTCATGTCGCAAAACCATCCGACCTGATCCCGGAACTCCAGGGCAGGTTTCCCATTCGGGTGGAACTGAAAAGCCTCACGGAAGATGATTTTATTCTGATACTCACACAGCCGAACAACGCGCTTATCAAGCAGTATACAGCGCTTCTCGGGACGGAAGGTGTCACGCTTTCCTTCACCGACGGTGCTATCCGACAGATTGCGAGGATTGCCGCCAGGGTGAACGAAACCGTGGAAAACATCGGTGCCCGAAGGCTTCATACCATCATGACAAGCCTCCTCGAGGAGCTCATGTTCAATATTCCTGAAAACTATTCCGGTGATCAGGTGGAAATCGATGAGTCGATGGTGAAGGAAAGACTGAACCATGTTGCGGAAGACAGGGATCTCAGCCGATACATCTTATAATCCGTTTCGTGATAATTCTTTAAAGTTCCCGGCGGTTCAAGCCGGGACGGGAATGACAGCATGAGCACGATTTCAATTCTTGTTCTCAACGGTCCGAACCTGTCGAGACTCGGGAAAAGGGAGCCCGAAATATACGGACACCTTTCTCTTGACGACATCAACCGTGAACTGGCCCGGAGCTTCCCGGATATCTCATTCGAGTTTTTCCAGAGCGAACATGAAGGTTCGCTTGCAGAAAAACTGTTCGAGGCTGAGGACCGCGGCTGCTTTTCCGGTGTCGTATTGAATGCGGGAGCATTCACGCATTACTCCATAGCTCTGCGCGACGCCATCAGTTCGGTGCAGCTCCCTGTCATCGAGGTGCATCTTTCCAACGTCCATGCACGCGAAGCGTTCAGGCGGACATCGGTGATTTCGGAGGTTTGCGCAGGGGTTATCAGCGGGTTCGGGGCCAACAGCTACCACCTCGGGGTGAGGGGGCTTCTGGCAAAGGGCTGAAAGGAACGATGCTTCATCGCCTTGTCCGATGCCGCTGGTTTTGAAGCTGTCGTTTCACCCTGTATTACCGTTGACGTTCTTTCCCCCTCCCTTTGTCGATGCTTTCGACGAGGCTTGTCTGCCGTCCGGTCATTTTCCCGTCAGATTTCCGCATTGTCCGCGAAGAGACATACGGATAAGCAGAGCCCGGATACTGAGTTCTGAATGCCTGTTCAGCAGTTTGTCCTTATCTGAACCACGGAGAGTCAGGGTATTTCTTGTTGAGCTTTCCGTCAAGTCCGAGCCAGTGTCCTGAAGGGAAAAGCATCATGAGGATTGAAAAAACCATGAACGGAGGAAGAGTCAGGTTGTAGAAACCTCCGGCCGCGAAATTCAGGACGAGGAAAAGCGCAAATGCCGCATTGGCCCGTGTCGCGAACCCGAGCGCAAGGCAGACTCCGATGATGAGTTCGCCAAGGGTGACGATCCATGCGATGGGCAGGGCCAGCGGAATGGCGAAATGCTCGAGATAGAGTGACTGGAAGGAGCCCGGGGGCAGTTCGGCAAACCTTTTCGTGAAAAAACCGAACATGAGATCTGTCCACAGCCAGCCTTTGATGAGCTTGAACCAGAAACCGTAAAGGAAAAAGATGACGAAAACGTACCTGAGGACGAGAAAAACAATGATCCCCGCTGCTTTGATCGGTGATTGCCCGATTGATGCCCTGTTCAGTTGAAACGTTGTCATGATGCCAGTGAGAGATAGTGATTATTCCTTGGATGAAACTTTGCAAATATAAGTAAAATAAGAATAAACAGTGAACAGGGATGGTTGCTTAAAAATTTACATCAGGTTCTGGGGATCGACATCGACGGAGAAGGTGACATCCTCTTTCCGGAACTGCCGCATGATGTCGTCCCCCATCTGCCGGATGAAAAGCGGGGCGAGTTTCCCTTCGAAAAGCTTGAGCAGCAGATGGTAGCGGAATCGTCCCCTCAGTCTTGGCAAACCTGCTGGTGCAGGGCCGAGAAGCGCGGTTTTTTCGGGTGAAAGATACCGGCAGAGCTTGTCGCGGCATGCAAGCGCGGCCGCTTCTGCGGCGGCTTCATCAGGTGAACTGCATTCGAATTTCACCAGGCGCGCTGAAGGAGGGTAGCGAAGGCTCTCCCTCACTGCAGCCTCCCTTGTAAAGAACTCTTCGTAACTTCCGTGCAGAAGAGCGGTGAATATATCGTTATCTGTGTTATACACCTGGAGAAACACTTCCCCTTTCTTTTTCGAGCGGCCGGCTCTTCCCGATACTTGTGTCAGGAGGGAAAAAATCCTTTCAGAAGCCCTGAAATCAGGGATATTGAGGCCGATGTCGGCAAGCAGGACACCGACCATGGTGACCGAAGGAAAATCGAGTCCTTTCGCAACCATCTGTGTTCCGAGCAGAATACCGGCTTTTCCTTCTCGGAACTCTTTGAGTATCCTGCCATGGGAACCTTTTCGCGAAGTGGTGTCCACGTCCATTCTCAGAATATGTTCTTCAGGGAAAAGCGACAGGAGCTCTTCCTCGATGCGTTCGGTGCCGCTTCCCTTGTAGAACACTTCCGAAGACGAACATTTCCGGCATGTGGCCGTGAATGCCTCGGTATGGCCGCAGTAATGACAGCGGAGGTGTTTTCGTGAGGCATGGTAGACGAGGGGAATATTGCAGAATCGGCACAGGGGGATATGGCCGCAGGCGAGACAGAAGACGCTGCCGGAATAGCCGCGCCTGTTCTGGAGCAGTATTACCTGTTCTTTTTTTTCGAGACGTGAAGCTATCTGCCGGTAGAGGAGGTCGGAAATCGAGGGGGATGCTTTCGGACTCTCTTTCATGCTGATGAGCCTGATAAGCGGCATCCTCGCGCCGTCGATTCTTTCCGGAAGAGTGAGGAGGGTATATTTGCCGCTGAGGGCGTTACTGTAGGATTCGAATGAAGGTGTCGCAGATCCGAGGACACAGATGGCCCGGCTGCAGAGGGCTCTCATGACAGCGGTATCTCTTGCATGGTAGCGGGGATTGCGGTCCTGTTTGTAGGCACCGTCGTGCTCTTCGTCCACAATGACGGCCCCGAGATTTTCCAGGGGTGCAAATATCGTCGAGCGGGCCCCAAGGGCAATTGTTGTCCTGCCGCTGCGCAGGCTGTGCCAGGCGTCGTACTTTTCCTGGTTGCTCATGGCGCTGTGCAGGATGGTGAGGTCGTCGCGGAAATGCTCCCTGAATCTTCCGGCGGTCTGAGGTGTGAGGGCTATTTCCGGTACCAGCACGATCGCTGTTTTTCCCCTGGCGACGACAGCTTTCAGCAGCTCGATATAGACCAGGGTTTTACCGCTGCCGGTGACGCCATGGAGCAGGAACGTACGGTACTCGTTTTTTTCGACGGCTCCCAGCAGTTCGTCGAGTACCTTTCTCTGGGTGGCTGTCGGTGATTTCGGAGGTCCGGGCTGTTCGGTGAATCCTGTCGAGAAATTACTGTGCACCGGGAGGAGCTCTTTTTCAGCCAGTCCTTTGTTGACGAGTCCCTTCAGGGTCGCGACGGAAATTCCGGGGAGTTCATGGAGTTCTGCATCACGACCGAGCCCGGCAAGTTTCAGGACGGCCTCGAGCTGTTTCGGTGCTGCCGCAAGGAGTTGTCCGACATTTTCAGGAAGCGTCCCTTTCAGTCTGTAGACGATTTTTTTTTTGGGAATGGTCGCCGAAAATTTTTTCGTCAGGCATAGGTATCCGCCTCTTTCAAGTTCCGAGATGGTCTGATAAAGCTGTTTTCTGCCGAGCCGGCGCCGGAGCTGGTTCACTGTCAGTTTTTTTTCCGATGCGAGCATGCCGAGGATCGAGCGGCGCAATGCCGTATTGACGATTTTCGGATTCGCGGCGCCGAGCTCGAACTCCCTGAGTTCAACGACGTCGTCAACCGTCGTCCTGACGGCTGCCGGAAGAAATGTGTTGATGGTATCGATCCGTCTGGTGAGGTAGTAGTCTGCCATCCATTCGGAGAGCAGCATGAGCGAGTGGTTCATTATGGACGCGCCATCATGGAGCACATCGGCTATTTCGACGGATGCAGGGGTTTCTTCGCACTCTTCCGTCAGAGATATGACATGGCCGACCGAAACCGGGCCGCTCCCTCTCGCTGAAGCGAGCAGGACCATGCTACCCGGACCTATTATTTCCGAAACGGTGGTCGGGAGTCCAAGGGTGAACGGTTCTCCATTCCGGACTTTTTCTGAAACTATCCTGGCGAACATGTGCGGGAATGAAAAAAGCCAGTGCGGGCACTGACTTTTTTCCGGTATCTGGTTGTTTGAATGATGATCAGGACCCGAGTGCCTCAAGGATTCTTTCGCGGATATCTTCCACTTTTCCGCTGCCCTTGATCGTGCTGTACTGAAGCGTCTTCTGCGAACCGTTTTCTGAAAGGTTTTTGTAGAAACCGATCAGTGGTTCGGTCTGTTCATGATAGACATGCAGGCGTTTTTTCACGGTTTCCTCCCTGTCGTCGTCCCTCTGGATCAGGGGTTCGCCGGTTTCATCGTCGATGTCCGGTGTTTTCGGGGGGTTGAAGACAACATGGTAGGTTCTTCCCGAAGCGAGATGTACCCGGCGGCCGCTCATCCTCGTGATGATCTCTTCGTCTGCAACATCGATTTCTACGACATGGTCGATATGGATTCCGTCTTTTTTCATCGTCTCGGCCTGGGCCAGGGTACGGGGAAAGCCGTCGAAAAGGAACCCCTTTTCACAGTCAGGCTGCGTGAGCCTTTCCTTGACAAGGCCTATGATGATATCGTCTGATACGAGCTGTCCGGCATCCATAACCTGTTTTGCCGCAATCCCGAGGGGCGTTCCAGCCTTTACCGCTGCCCGGAGCATATCGCCCGTGGAGATCTGCGGGATTCCGAGGACTTTCGATACAAAGTTCGACTGCGTACCTTTTCCGGAACCGGGGGCTCCGAGTAGAATAATTCTCATCAAACTTCTCTGTTAAAAGGTTTTTTTGGGGTAATGATCATGATTTTCGGCTTCGAAGGTTTTACCTCTGCAGACCCGTTTCCGGCAACTTCACCAGTTGCCGGTTCGCCCTGTTCCTGCTTTTCTGAAATCGTTGCGGCAGCTGGTTCCGGGAGGGTTTCCGTTTTCACCGCAGGTTTGAGCTGGATTGTCTGGACAGGCTTTTTCCTGAATTCGATCGGTTTCGATTTGGCGCTGCCGCTCGGTTTCTTTTCATTCTGGAATTTGGCCGAATCGAAGATCTGCTGGAATGCGACGGCTGATTCCTTCGAGTTGAATATCCGGTGGAGGTAATCTTCCTCGTTGACCCTTTTCTGCCTGAATTCGTGGTCCATGGCACTGAGGATCATCCTGATCACCCGCCGGCTTTCACCGAGGTCACCTTTCGATTCGATCTGGGTAACCGCTTTCGAGTTGACCGTGGTGATAGGCCTGCCTGTCTGGTCATGTTCCTCGAGAAGGCCGAAGGTAACTTCGATAACCATACCGAGCAGGACGAAAGAGTTGACCTGTGCGCGGATGGATGTCATGCCTCCGACAGTAGTTTTTTCTCCTTTGAGGGTCCAGCCTACCCAGTGCTCGATCTTGTCGACGACAAACCTTGCGAGTTCCGCCGCAGGCAGATCGAATCTTCTGACTTTCAGCTCGCTGAAAACAGGCTTTTCCGAAGTGTGCGTGGCATTGCTGGTCAAGCCGTAGTAAGCTTTTTCAAATTCGCTTCTGAAAGGGATAAAATCGAAAAAATCCATGGTTCTTGAGCCGGTTAAAAATTGTTGCGGTCCGGTATGCCTGTCGTTGCAAGTTGCCCGCAGGCTGCATTGATGGCAGTTCCGTAGCTTTTTCTCACCGTGACGTGCAGACCGGATTCCACCAGGTGGCCGGCGAACATGTCCCTGGCAGCCCTGTTGGCAGGGCTGAACTTTATATTAATGTTTGCGTTGAAATCAATCAAATTAATTTTACATAAAAAGCTTTTAGCGAACCCGGCCAGGTGTCTGGCGTCTTCCGGTGAGTCGTTGATTCCCTTGAGCAGCATGTAGACGAGGGTAACCGGAAGACCGGTCGCTGCCGCATACGAGGCGAGGGATGAGCGAAGCTCATCCAGGGGATATCGTGCAGCGGCCACGGGCATGAGCGCGAGCCGCTTGTCCTGCCTTGCCGCATGCAGTGAAACGGCGAGCTTCGTTTTCAGTCCTGATTTCGCAAGCCGGGCTATTTCAGGAACGATGCCGACCGTGGATATGGTTATTCTTCGCTGTGACAGGTTCGGGCTGTAGTTTCTTCTGCTGAGGTTTTCCACTGCCTCGAAGACATTTTCCGTGTTCAGGAGCGGTTCCCCCATACCCATGAATACCACGTTGGTGATTGCTGCCCCAGGTTTTTTCGATGCGGCAAGTTCATTGAGCACATGCACCTGCCAGGTGATTTCCGAACTGTTCAGGTTTCTGTGAAGTCCCATCCTGCCGGTCGCACAGAACGTGCATTGCAGCGGACAGCCGACCTGGGAGGATACGCAGGCGGTCATCCTTTCCGGTGTAGCGATAAGTACCGATTCGACAGTTTCTCCATCGGGAAGTTTCAGGAGGATTTTTCCGGTGGGAAGCTCGCATGCGTCTTCGTTGGTTTCAGTGCAGGCGGCAACCTCCGGTTTAAGCAGGGAAAAAGATCTGCAGAGCTTTTCCCGCAGCGGAGCCGGCAGGGTGGTCATTTCGGCGAACCCCGAAGCATGGCGGCTGAAAAGCCAGTGGTGCAACTGCCGGGCCCTGTATGCAGGTTCACCGAGAGCGGTCATCGCTGCCTGAAGTTCCCGGAGGGAGAGATCGGCTATATTCTGAAGAGGAGTATACATCAGGGAATCGGATTCCCGGCAGGGCCGGAACATAATGGCAGCCATCACGTTTTTCCCGCAAGGGCTCTGCCACGGTTTCTCAAAGCTGTTCTGTTCCGGGGATGAGGTTCCCGGTTCATTGTTATACGACAAATACAAAGATAATCAGTGAACGGTTAAAACAGCTCAAAAGGTTCAGGAATGGTGCGCAAATGTTTTAGTTTCGGGTGTTACCGGTCCGCAACCTTCCTTGACAGTCATCCGTACCGGATTCTCTGAGGGCTGACCGGTATTTCCGGTTTTCCGTATCGGGGAAAAAAGTATAGATTAAGCAATATTTTTGTTAAAGTTACTGCATACCAATGATACTTCCCGAGTATGGCCGGACGCTGAGAACCGATGAATGGTCCCCGCTGATTGATCTCCTTCTGGAGACACAGCACGTTGTCATCACCACGCATGAAAATTCCGATGGTGACGGGCTCGGCAGCGAAGTGGCCCTGGCGCTCGTCCTCAAGGGTCTCGGAAAGGAAGTTTCGATTGTGAACCCAACGGAGGTCCCCCCCAATTACCAGTTTCTGAAAGGATTGCACGGTATCAGCTATTTCAATCCACGCAACGAGGAAGAAATCCAGGAGCTTTCGCTCTGCGATGTCTGCATTCTTCTCGATGCAAACCTGCATGACAGGATGGGCTCTCTCTGGCCCCACGTGAGCTTTTCGAAGGAGCTTGGCAGAATGAAAATCCTCTGTATCGATCACCACCTCGAACCGGAAGATTTTGCCGATCTGATGGTCTGTGAAAGCTATGCATCTTCGGCAGGGGAGCTTGTCTATGATTTTGTGAACGCCATGGGGAATCGTCTTGGCAGGGAACTCTTCACCCCACAGGTTGCCGAAGCGCTCTATGTCGCCATCATGACCGATACGGGATCATTCAGGTTTCCGAAAACCAGCCCCTACGTCTATCGCATTGCAGGCGATCTCGTCAGCAAAGGCGCAAACCCCTCTGACATTTACGACAAAATCTACAATTCGCTGACTTCGCCTGCCCTGAAGCTTCTGGGAGCGGCACTGGGCTCTATCGCTATACTCGACGATGGACTCATTTCATGGCTTTTCATCTCTCAGGAGATGATCAAGTCAACCGGAAGCAAGCTGTTCGACACCGATCTTATCATAAGGTACCTCCTGAGCGTGCCTTCGGTCAAAATCGCCGTTCTTGTCGTTGAAATGCCTGATGGAAGGACAAAGGCGAGCTTCAGGTCGCGGGGCAGGATCTATGTCAACCAGCTCGCAAAGAAATATGGAGGGGGTGGGCATATGAATGCTGCAGGGTGCCTTTTCCAGTTCGCTTCGGACAAAGCCAGAAAGGTGCTGCTCGAAGATGTAAGGCTTTTCCTGAAAAAACAGGGAGAGTGACCATAACATGATCTTGGTAAATCACTGAAAAGACCCGGCAGAGGATGTGAAGGGAGTTCAGGATTTCTCCTGTTCCGGCCCTGCAGGTAAATTCGTAAATAGACATACCATCATTGAACATATGAAACTGACGGTTACGACAGACGGGATCGAAAACATAGCGGCAGACCTGCTGGCATTGCCTTTAAGTAAACGTGCGCTCGAAAAAGATGCTGAAAAAGCGCTTTCGGGGCTGGGCCTGGCTTTGGGTGTGCTGAAGGATTTCAAGGCGGATGCAGGTGAAATGACACTGCTTTACGGGACTGGCGGCAAATGCGCTGCGGCGAGGATTGCCCTGCTGGGCATCGGAGAAGGGAACTCTCCTGACGACTGGCGCAAGGCAGCGGGAGCACTGGCTTCAAAAGCTGTGGAACTGCAGCTTTCAAGGCTTGGTGCGGATCTCTCGGGAGTAATCCCCGTTGCCGGGGTTCCCGGCCATTCTTTCCTGCAGCTTGCCTCGGTATTCGTACAGGGTTGTCTTGCCGGTTCCTACCGTTTCGAGCGCCTGAAGAGCGGAAAGCTTGAAAAGCCCGAAAAAAAGAAATCCCCGAAGAAAAAGAAAGAGATTTCCGAACTGATCCTGGTGTCAGGCAAGGATGATGCCTCCCTGATTGAAAAAGGCGCTGCCGAAGGGATGGTCGTCGGCACGAGCCGCAACGCGGCAAGGGAGCTTGTAAACCTTCCAGGCAATCTTCTCGAAGCCGAGGATATTGCAAAAGCGGCAAAAGAGTCGGGGAAAAAGTACGGTTTCGACGTGACGGTTTTCAACAGGAAAGAGATAGAGGCTCTCGGAATGGGCGGCCTGCTGTCGGTGAACAAGGGCAGTTTCCATCCTCCAACCTTCACCATTCTGGAATACAGACCGAAAACGAAGGCATCGAAGGTCGTGGCGCTTGTCGGAAAAGGGGTTACCTTCGATTCCGGCGGCATATCACTCAAACCGGCAGAAGGGATGGGGGAGATGAAATCCGACATGTCAGGCGCAGCCTGCGTTATCGGCGCCGTGGAAGCAGCTGCACGGCTCGCCCTTCCAGTGCATGTCATCGGCCTCATTCCCGCTACAGACAATATGCCGGGCGGGACGGCAATGAAACCTGGAGATGTGATCACGACCTACTCGGGGATAACCGTAGAAGTCGGAAATACGGACGCCGAGGGTCGTTTGATCCTTGCCGATGCGCTTACCTATGCAGCCGAAAAGTACAAGCCGGACGTCATCATCGATTTCGCGACGCTTACCGGAGCATGTATCGTCGCTCTCGGATACTCCGTTGCCGGCCTGTTCAGCAATGACGACGGGCTGGCGGGAGAAATTGCGGAGGCTGCAGAACTGTCGGGAGAAAAAGTATGGAGGCTGCCTCTGTGGGATCTGTATGCGGAGCAGATAAAATCCGATGTAGCCGATGTCAGCAATACCGGAGGCAGGGGTGCAGGTTCCATCACTGCGGCGAAGTTTCTTGAAAAATTTATTTCGGGCCATGAGCATTGGGCCCATATCGATATCGCAGGTCCTGCATTCGGGACAAAAAATACTGGAAAAACAAGCGGCGGTACGGGTTTCGGTGTAGGTCTCGTTATCGAACTGCTGAAAAAATGGAGCTGACCTCAGGACTGGAGCATAGGGATCCTTTGGCGGCAACAAACTATCTCTGAATCATGATCGAAGTATCGCAAAACCCTGTCGTGATCGTTCCCGGCGTTCTTTTCTGGGATTCGCTCTACAGCACCATGAAAGATGTATTTGCGGGATACCTGCCTGCCGGGCGGATTGCCATAGCCCCGGTCAGTCTTGTCGACTGGATCGGGTTTCCTCCCTCGCCGGAAAAATCCACAAACAGGGTAATGAAGGTTCTCGACAAAACAGTCAGGGAAATGGAAAGCAGATTTCCCGGTGAGCCCGTGACGATCGTGGCGCACAGCGGCGGCGGGACGGTGGCGATGATTTATCTGCTCGAACAGCCATTCCAGGGGGATGTTTACCATACGGGGCGCGTCGTTGAAAAGCTTGTCACCTTAGGCACTCCGTTTCATACTCATGAGCATTATGCGAAGATAAAGACGGATTTTATATTTAAACATCTTCGCGCGGATTTTTTCAGGCGCTGCCATGTTGTTTCTGTTGCCAGTAATAAGTATCATGGCAATTTTCAGGGAAGTTTTGTCGAGAAAATGTGTTTTCAATTTTACAGGAATGTCCAGGAAAACGGCAATGTGGCCGGAGACGGCATAGTTCCTGCAGAAAGCTGCTTTCTTGAAGGCGCTGAAAATATTACTATACCGGATGCGGAGCATCTTCCAACCCCACATACCAGATGGTATGGCACAAAAGAAGGGATTGAACAATGGATTCAATATCTGTGAAAGACAATAGGCCCGGGAACACAGGAATAGTACTCATGGTTTTGCTTCTGGTTCTGTCGGCATGTTCTCCTGAAAAGCCCAAGAGCGATCCAAGGCAGGAGCAGATGGAATCGATGCTCGCCATTCTTGCACAGGTACAGAAAAACCTCGGCAGGATCCAGCAGAAAGAGGCTGTCGTCGAACGTCTTTCGACCGGTGTGGAAAACAGGCAGTCATCCAATGTAGAACAGATCGGCAAGGATATCAATGCCAGCCTCCGGTTCATCGATTCAACCCTGGCGGCAAGCAAGAGCCTTATCCAGAAGCTCGAAGAGGAGAACCGCAGTTCCGCGTACAAGGTAGCATCCCTCGACAGGCTCGTTTCGGAGATGAAAGCCGCTGTCAGTTCAAAGGATGGCGAGGTTCTGACCATGAAAAGCCAGGTGCAGAAGCTCAGCAGGCAGGTATCATCCCTTCGTTCGACGGTTGATGTGCTCGACGAGTACATCCAGGGCAATGAATCGCAGCTCTATAACGCCTATTATATTGTCGGAACGTTTGACGAGCTTGTCTCCAGGGGAGTGCTTGTCAAAGGCAGTCCACTCGAAAAAATTTTCGGCACCGAGTACAGACTTGCCCCCGATTTCAATATCAGGCAGTTCAACAGGATCGACATCACTGAAACCAGGGATCTGTTTTTCAGTCATTCGCTGAAAAACATGAAGATCATAACACCGCACACGGCCGGCTCGTATGAGCTTGTCGGCGGCAAAACATCTTCGATCCTGCTTATACGTGATGAAAACCTGTTCTGGCAGAAATCGCGTTGCCTCGTGATCGTTGTAGAGTAAGTCGTTTTAACCATAAATTATTCATGAAAATAACGATATTCGGCTCCGGATACGTCGGTCTGGTGACCGGGGCCTGTTTTGCGGAAGTCGGCAACGACGTCCTTTGCGTTGATATAGACCAGCACAAGATCGATCGCCTCAAGGAAGGCATCATTCCCATCCATGAACCCGGCCTTGAAGAGCTTGTCATCGAAAACAGCCGCGAAGGCCGCCTGCGTTTCACGACAGATATCCGCGAGGGGGTTGAGTTCGGGCTCTTCCAGTTCATCGCCGTCGGCACTCCTCCTGACGAGGACGGTTCCGCCGACCTGCGCCACGTGCTGAGCGTTGCCGAGAGCATCGGCACCCATATGCAGGAGTACCGCATCATCATCAACAAGTCGACCGTTCCGGTCGGCACCGCCGACCTTGTCAGCGAGAAAGTCCGTTCGGTGCTTGGCCTGCGCAAGGCCGAGATCGATTTCGACGTGGTTTCGAACCCCGAGTTCCTCAAAGAGGGCGATGCGATCAACGATTTCATGAAACCCGAGCGCATCGTCGTAGGTGTTGCCGATCCCCGGACGAAAGAGCTGCTGCGATTCCTCTATTCGCCCTTCAACCGGAGCCATGAGCGGTTCATCGCCATGGATATCCGCTCTGCCGAACTGACCAAGTATGCAGCCAATGCAATGCTGGCCACGAAGATCAGCTTCATGAACGAGATCGCCAACATTTCGGAGCGCGTTGGCGCCGATGTCGAGGCAGTGCGCAGGGGGATCGGGTCCGATTCGCGCATCGGCTTCTCGTTCATCTATCCCGGCGTAGGCTACGGCGGCTCCTGCTTTCCCAAGGACGTGCAGGCACTGGAGCGCACGGCGCACAAGCACGGGTATCATTCGCGGATTCTGCAGGCGGTAGAGGCGGTCAACCACGACCAGAAAAGCAGCATCGTCCGGAAAATCAAAGGGCATTTCGACGGCGGCCTGCAGGAGAGCGTGTTCGCCATCTGGGGTCTGGCCTTCAAGCCGAACACCGATGACATGCGTGAAGCGCCAAGCCGTCGGGTGATCGCAGAACTGCTGGAGGAAGGTGCCAGGGTCCGGGTGTACGACCCGGTGGCGATGCAGGAAGCGAAACGCATCTGGGGAGACAACGAGGCCATCCATTACGCCCATAATCCCGAAGATGCGGTGAAAGGAGCGAACGCACTGGTGGTGCTGACTGAATGGATGGTTTTCCGAAGCCCTGATTTCGATATGATCAAACGGGACCTCCTGAACCCGGTCGTCTTCGACGGCCGCAACATCTACAGTCCCGACTTCATGGAACAGATGGGGTTCACGTATTATTCCATCGGACGCAGGCCCGTACTGGGGGGTGGAAAGTAGATAGCGGGATCTTCCCCCAGTCCTCAGCACTCAGTACTCAGTCCTGTTTTCCCCAAACCTCAGCTCCCATTCACCAGAGCCTGTAACAGTGATGGAGCGGACCGTTTCCGCTGCCGAGACGGTATGCCGCTCCCGCTGCAAGCGCTTCGGTTAAAAATAGTTTCGCCTCTTTTACCGCGTCCCTGCATTCCGCTCCTTTCGCCATGAACGCCGCGATGGCTGACGAGAGCGTACAGCCGGTTCCATGCGTGTTCACAGTTTCAACCTTTTCCGAAGTATACCAGGAGAATGTGTCGTTACACAGAAGACAGTCACAGCAGAGGTTTCCCGTGCCATGCCCGCCTTTGACCAGTACCGAAGACGCTCCGGATACAGAAATGAGGGCAGCGGCCTCTTCAATCTCTTCCGTTGTCGAGGGAGTGTATTCCATTCCGGCCAGGATGGCGGCTTCAGGAAGATTCGGCGTAACCATCGATGTCAGAGGAAAAAGTTCTTCTTTCATGACGGTAATGGCTTCAGTTCCAAGGAAGGATTTTCCTCCTGAAGAACCGAGCACGGTATCGAGGATAACAGGCGGATTTCCCGGTATCTCGCAAAGCAGGGAGGCGATGGTGATGATATTTCTGCAGTTGCCGGTCATCCCGATTTTCACGGCGTCAATCCGGATATCACAGGCAATCGAGCGGAACTGTGATGCAACAGCCCTGCTGTCGATGACCATGACGTCGTCCACTCCAAGGGTGTTCTGCGACGTCACGGCAGTGATGACAGAGAGTCCATAGCATTCAAGGGCCGCGAATGTTCGGAGGTCCGCCTGGATCCCCGCTCCGCCGCTGCCGTCTGAACCGGCGATGGTCAGTACTGTGGTATAGTTTTTTTTCATCAACTGTCCGGATTGATTGCCTTTGCCAGATCCCTTGCCGCTTCGTGTGGTGAAGGTGCCCTGCTCACGGCGGAAATTACGGCGATGCCTGTGGCTCCAGCAGCGACAAGTACCGGAGCGTTTTCAAGCGTGATCCCGCCTATGGCGACGATCGGGACAGAGAGGAGTGATGCCGCTGCTGCAAGAGCCTCGACACCGAGAGGCGGATGGTGCTTTTCTTTCGACATGGTCGGAAAAATATGTCCCAACCCGATATAATCCGCGCCCTCTTCCTGGGCTTTCAGCGCTTCGTCAACGGAAGTTGCCGATATTCCGATCAACAGTTTCCCGCCAGCGATTTTTCTCGCTGCACGGGCGGGAATATCTTCCTGGCCCAGATGGACTCCATCCGCACCGCAGGCCATAGCGATATCGAGGCGGTCGTTGACGAAAAACAGTGCCCCGTATTTTCGGCAGAGCTTCCGGATTTCCTGTGCCCAGGCGAACAACTCCATGCCGGATGCGGTTTTGTGTCTCAGCTGGATCATTGCTGCACCCCCCCGGAGTGCTTCCTCTGCAAGGGAAACAGCAGAGATGCTCTCGTCGGTTATGACGCAGAGGAAAGGGATGCGAGGTAATTTTGTTACCATATGCTGTTCAGTCGTTCAAGGGTTTCGGCAAGTGACGTTCTGTCAAGAAAAAGGGAAATACCCGCACATCCCCAGGCGCCATTCTCTTTGCAGAACAATCCGTTGGAAGGAGTTATTCCACCGACGGCAAAAACCGGAAGCGTTGTCGAGCGGCAAAGCGTTTCAAGTTTTTCAAGACCTTGAGGTTTTCCGAAAATTCTCTTGGATGGGGTATCGAACACTGGCCCGAAAAGAAGATAATCAGCTCCCGAATCCTCGGCAAGCCTTGCACTTTCGATCGAGTGAACGCTGCAGCCGCAGATCATGGGGAAGCCGGCAGCCTTCAGGATGGAAGGGGAACAGGCATGTTCGGGAAGGTGTACACCATCGAGTCCTGCGGCATAAGCGATATCAGCGCGTTCGTTAACGAGGAGAAGTCGCCCCTCGGGCCTTGGTTTTTTTGCTGCGGAAGAGGCCAGATTGTAGAGGCTTCCGGCCATGAGATGTTTTTCTCGTATCTGGACCATGCAGGGGATGTGTTCAGGGAGACATTCAAGGAGCCCGGAAACGTGCGATTCTTCACCGGGGCTCTCCTTGCCGCCACTGATAATAAGAATATGGGGCAGGGGAGCCCTTTCGTTGTCAAATACCGGCATAAAAGAGACTCCGCTTTGTTTTTACCGGGACTATAAATAATTTATCAGGTAATAACAAGAGTCTTTATGGAGCGAACTCCCCAGGCCGCTTCAAGCCTCGGGTAAATCCATACACAGGGTACATACCGAATGAGCATCATTGAAGAAAACATCATCAAGGCGGGCTTTCGGCTTCCTTGCGCGCCTTCCCCGGCAGGCCTCTATGTTCCCGCTGTACGGTGCGGCGATCTTGTTTTCACCTCCGGCCAGCTTCCTCTCCTCGACGGTAAATTCGTAGAACCGGGAGGGCGGGGGAAAGTCAACGAAATAAACCAGGAACACGCGGTACAGGCATCCCGTATCGCCCTTCTCAACGCACTTGCAGCCATTAAAAATGTTTGCGGATCCCTTGACAATATCGATCGGATTGTCAAAATGACACTGTTTGTCGCAAGCGAATCCTTCTTTTCACATCAGCATATCGTGGCTAACGGAGCTTCTTCATTGCTGAAGGAAGTCTTCGGAGACAAAGGCGTGCATGCAAGAAGCGCTGTAGGAGTAGCAGAACTTCCGCTCGACGCAAGTCTCGAAATCGAACTGATCGTGCTCTGTGGCCGTTTTTCGTAGGCTGTTACCCGTTCTGGAACGGAGTAACTGAAACAGATAGCCTCCACTCCTAATCACACCACTTAAAATCATTTACACCATCATAAACAAGACAGAATGATTTCTTTTTATTCCTGAAATCAGCATCTGTTATCAGGATTA
>JAAXVR010000039.1:10663-17132 GCA_013335405.1 Chlorobiaceae bacterium | reverse complement strand
CCCAGTCCTCAGTCCTCAGCACTGATAACTCCCTGCGGCGCGCAGGATCCTGTCCCTGATCGCCCTGCCGAGGCCGTGGTTTTCAGGAAGTTCGCAGTAGATCACGCGGATGTTCTGGTCATCGCACTGCCTGAAGAAGCTGAAAAGTTCGCGTGCGTATTCCCTGAGGTCACGGCATAGTTTCGCCTTTTCGACGCCCGGAGGTGCTTCACCGATGCCGATATATGCCGAGCATGGTACGGCAGGGACGCTCTCTTCGGGTGCGCAGGGCACGATCGCTGCCGAGGGAGCGTAATGGGGGTATTTCAGGCCGGGGCTTTTCGGAGGCTCTTTCTTGTCCGGTGGTGCAGCAAGCCGGGTTTCCGGGACCACTTCCCGAAGCTGTTCGAGGGTGATGGCTCCGGCCCTGAGCAGGAGCGGCAGCTGCCCCGAGCAGTCGACAATGGTCGATTCAAGGCCGATGTCGCTCGGGCCGCCCTTGAGGATGCAGCTGATCCTGCCGTCGAGGTCCCTGTGAACGGTTTCCCAGCTCGTGGCGCTCGGAAGTCCGGATATGTTTGCCGAAGGAGCGGCGACGGGGCAGCACGCAAGGCGCAGGAACTCCTGCGCCACGGGGTGAGAGGGGCACCTGACCCCGACGGTGTCGAGACCGGCGGTAACGCTGTCGGGCACATCGGGATTTTTCCTGAAGACGAGCGTGAGGGGGCCGGGAAAAAACCTGTCGATGAGTTTCCGGGCGAAGCCGCTTATTTCGCCTGCCACCGAAGGAAGGTCTTCCTTGCCGCGGATATGCACGATAAGCGGGTTGTCCGAGGGCCTCCCTTTGGCGAGGAAGATTTTTTTCACCGCTTCCGGATGGCAGATGGCAGCTCCGAGTCCGTAGACCGTTTCCGTGGGAAAAGCGACCACTTCGCCTCTGTTGAGGAATCCGGCGGCAGTTTCAGGTGATTCGGTCAGGATGGTCTGCATGGATCGTCAGTGAAGGCAGCATTCGGGAATCCCGTCGAGCAGCGGGATATTCCCGGGCAGGAAGAGCAGGTAGCAGATCATGCCGATCGCTGCGCTTGCAATGGGGATGGTCAGGTTGTCGTCTATCCGGTAACTGCCGATCGCCACCACGAACGCTTCGGTCACGGTGCCGGCTAAGGCCATGACAAGTCCGATGCGCCAGTCCAGGCCGGGCACGAAGAGGATGACCAGGATAGCGGTAACCAGGAACGCGAGGCTTCCTTCGATGCTTTTTTTACCGAACCGGTGCTTGCCGAAGGCTTTGCCGATGACCGATGCGAAGGTGTCGGAGACGGCGACCATCGAAAAAGAAGCGACGGCGATGATTTTCGGGAAGAAAAACACGAGGAGCACCGCAGAGATCATGATGCAGGTCGCACCGTTGAACTGGATCCTGCCTGTCTGGAGCTCATGTTCGCGGAGCATGGAGTCGAACGTCCTGTGGTACCAGTCCGAAACAGGGTTGCTGAAATTCTTCAGCAGGTCGACAAAAAAGAAACCGGCGAAGAGCGGCAGGAGCAGCAGAAGCGCGACCTCCCTCGAAATCTGCCAGTAGATCAAGGGGATGGAGAGCGATGAAAGGTGGATGGCTTTCCGGGCGATTTCATAAGGAAGGTCCAGCCGGTCT
Organism: Chlorobiaceae bacterium; assembly: GCA_013335405.1. Classification (GTDB taxonomy): domain Bacteria; phylum Bacteroidota; class Chlorobiia; order Chlorobiales; family Chlorobiaceae; genus Chlorobium. The sequence goes on along the minus strand of JAAXVR010000039.1, from coordinate 15,496 downwards.
TTGTTTTCCATGTTCAGGCACGCTGTGAAAGGATGAAAAGAATAAACGTCTGACCGGATGAGAGGCTTGCTGCCGGCATAACGGAAGAATATACAAGGAAACCCCGTAAGTCGAAAGTCCCCTTCCCGAATCTCCCGACGTGCTTCCTTTTCCCTTCCAAAACGTGTATTTTAGAGCGTTTTCAAACCGTGTTCACCTCTACTGCATGACGAATCAACATTTGCGGGTAGCCGCGATCGACCTCGGCACCAACTCCTTCCACATGGTCGTTGTGGAAGAAAGCCGGGAAAAAGGAATTGTCGAGATCGACCGTGTCAAGGATATGATCTGTATCGGCCGCGGAAGCCTTTCGACGAAAATGCTCGAGGAAGAGGCGATCCAGTCCGGTATCGCCACGCTGAAGAATTTTCTCGTGCTTGCCTCGCAGCTCGGCGTCACCCCTGACAATATCCTCGCTTTCGCGACCAGTGCGATCAGGGAGTCGAGGAACAGGGAGGATTTCCTCCGCAGGGTAAGGGAAGAGACCGGGCTTCAGGTAAAGGTCATCTCCGGCAGGGAAGAGGCTGAGTTCATCTATTACGGAGTGCGCAACGCCGTAAGGATGGGAAAGGGCACCGACCTTATTTTCGATATCGGAGGGGGCTCCGTGGAATTCGTTATCGTGAACAGGAAGGGGGTGCAGCTTCTCGAAAGCCGGAAGATCGGCGTGGCGAGGATGATCGAAAGGTTTGTCACCACCGATCCCATCGTCCCGAACGAAATCAAGCTGCTCGAGCAGTTCTTTGCCGCCGAGATGGTCACCGCCGCGGAAAAGGCTTCGAAGCTGAAAGTCACCAGGGCCATCGCCTCTTCGGGCACGGCACAGAACATCGCCCGCATGATCCGGTCGATGAAGAACCTCGAGACCGACGTTCCGCTCAACAACAGCGTTGTCTCCTGCAGGGATTTCAGGGCGCTCTACAAGTCGGTGATTCCCCTCGGTGCTTCCGAGCGGAAGAAAATGACCGGGCTCGACGAAAAAAGGGTCGATCTTATCGTACCGGGCCTGATCCTCTTCGACATGATCTTCCGCCTGTTCGGTTTCGACGAGATCACCATTTCCGATTCCGCCCTGCGCGAAGGCATGGTGCTCCATTTCCTGAAAACCCGCTTCGATCCTGTTCTGGAAGGGTTCGGGCATACCCAGGACATCAGGATGGAGAGCGTAAGGGAGCTCGCGTTCCGCTGCGGCTGGGACCACGAACACTCGGAACAGGTCGCCCGGCTCGGCGTCCAGCTTTTCGACAGCCTGCGCGATCTGCATGGTCTCGACGAGACCGCCCGGGAACTTCTCGAATTCGCTTCGCTGCTGCATAACATCGGAAGCTTCATTTCCATCTCTTCCCATCACAAGCACAGCCAGTACCTTATCCTCAACGGGGATCTCCGGGGATTTTCCCCGGAAGAGATCGCCATTATCGGCAATGTGGCCCGTTACCACCGCAAATCGCCGCCTTCCGAGAAGCATCCGTCCTACGCCGCGCTCAGCCCCGGGAGCCGACGCATCGTGGACGTGCTTTCCGGTATCCTCCGGCTTGCCAACGGCCTTGAACGCGGACACCGGAAGAATATCGAATCGATCGCTTCGGAAGTGAGGGGGGAATCGGTCGTGCTCAGGGTCAGGTCGCGTCTGGAGCCCGACATCGAAATCTGGGCTGCGAAACAGCTGAAATCACTTCTCGAAAAAGTCCTGAACAGAACGATTCTCATCGAACCCTGCTGAGATGATGAGCCCTGCAGACTACGAAAGCGCGGCCGCCCTCTTTTCGCGGCACGGCACGCTCTGGCTGGAATCGGCTTTCTGCAGGAGCATGCATTGCAGTGCTCTCTTTTTCGCCTTGCCCGCAAGGGAGGTCACCCTCGATTCGCATGAAGGGCTGGAGATGTTTTTCCTGGAGCTCGAAGAGTGTCTGGACCGGGGGTACTGGCTTGCAGGCTGGCTGAGTTACGAGGCGGGTTACGGTTTTGAAAAAACGCTGACCGCCGCAGGGGAACCCCCGGGCTTTCCGGGACCGCTGGCATGGTTCGGTGCCTACCGCGCACCTTCCCGGTTTTCGGAGGAGGGTGTCCGGGAGCTGTTCGAAAAGCGGGCCGCCCTGTTTCCTTTCGATCCGGATGAACTTTCTGCTCCGCACTTCGACCTCGACGAAGAAACCTACATCGGCAAAATTGGCCTCATCAGGGAAGAGATCTCGAAAGGCAATGTCTATCAGGTGAACTTCACGGGCCGTTACCGCTTTTCCTTTCCGGGCTGCCCCCAGGGGCTGTTCAGGGCCATGCGGGGAACCCAGCCCTCCTCCTTCATGGCCTTCGTCAACAACGGGGAGCACACGCTGCTTTCCCTCTCCCCGGAGCTGTTTTTCAGGCTTTCCGGCAGGGAAATAGAGACCATGCCCATGAAGGGGACCGCCCGGAGGGGAGGGAGCGGAGAAGAAGACGAACGTATCAGGACGAATCTCGGGAAGTGCGGGAAAAACCTCGCCGAAAACCTCATGATCGTCGATCTCCTGCGCAACGACCTCGGCAGGATATGCACTCCCGGAACGGTCGGGACGTCGGGGCTTTTCAGGATGGAAACCTATCCGACCCTTCACCAGATGGTCTCCACGGTTCGCGGCGTAGTGAATGAACGGGCAGGGCTCCGGGAGATCTTCCGGGCGCTCTTTCCCTCCGGTTCTGTCACCGGCGCCCCGAAAATAAAGGCAATGCAGCTTGTCCGCGACCTCGAAGACGGGTCGAGGGGCATCTATACCGGCACGATCGGCTTCATCACGCCCGATAGGGAGATGGTGTTCAGCGTCGCCATCCGCACGCTGGAACTCTTCGGCACCAGGGGAGTGTACGGTTCGGGAAGCGGCATCGTCTGGGACTCTCTCGCCCGTGAAGAGTACAGCGAATGCCGGCTCAAGGCGAAGATTCTCACCGGCCTTTGCGAAAAGGAGTTCACGCTTTTCGAAACCATGCTCTGGTCGCAGGCGTACCTCTGGCTCGGGGAGCATCTCGACCGCATGGCCTCTTCGGCGTCGGAGCTCGGTTTCCCCTGGACGAGGGAGGGGGCCTTGTCGTACCTCGAAAGGCTCGGGGAAGAGCTGCGGATTTCAGGAGGCCGCTTCAGGGTCAGGTTCACCCTTTCGCCCGACGGCTCCTTCAGCTCCGTGTGCGAACCGGCTGAACATGCCGCTTCGCCTTCCCTTGTTCGCCTCTGCATAGCCGGGGAACGCCTCGATTCGTCGAACCCGCTTCTGAGGCACAAAACCTCCGAACGGGGGCTCTATGACCGGTATGTTGCCGCTGCCGCCGAAAAAGGGTACGGGGAGGTGCTGTTCCTCAACGAACGCGGCGAACTCTGTGAGGGGGCGATCAGTTCGGTATTCATCCGCAAAGGAGGCCGGTTCTTCACCCCTCCGCTCTCTTCCGGCCTGCTGCCGGGGGTCTACCGCCGCTACTTCCTCGCCACCCGGCCTTACGCTTCCGAAAAAATCATCACCTTGCCGGACCTGCACGATGCGGAGATGATCTTTATCGGCAATTCGCTGAGGGGATTGAGGCAGGCCGTTTTCACCGGCGATCAAATAACGGCATGAGAGGTGCTGAAACAACAGGGAAAGAGACGTATATTTCCCTGTAGCCCCTGAGCGACAACCATTAACCGTTCACCACAATGCGTGACCATACCCCTGATTTCAAACTGCATGAACTGAGCGACGACAACAAAGCGCTCATCCGCCAGACAGTCCTGCAGCTTCTGGAGAAACTTGCCGATGACGGCAAGCTCTCTGAAGACTCGCTTCTCGAGTTCTGGGTCGAAGTACCCGGTGTTAAACGGCCCCGGGGTACATTCAGGGGAGGATTTCTCATGCCCGACAGTTTTATCTACATCACCGATTATTTCCGTTGTGTTCTCTCAGGACAGAACGGACTGGAGCCCCTGGATCCTGAAGGGAACGGGGACTCCTGTGTCGAAAGGACGTTGAACGACCTGCTCGACGAACTCTATTACCAGGTCGAGATTTTCACTTCGCCCCTCGTCTCGTCGAAAGGCGTGACGCTTGAACTCTGGGCAGGCAACCGCATGCGGCCAGAAGGCGAATGGATCTACGCTGTCGATCGCAAGGTTGAGCTGGGGTAGGCGCACTCAGCCCTTGTCGGGATAATCGCAGACCTCCCTGATTTCGCACCGGGCGCATTCCGGCTTTTTCGCCTTGCAGGTGTAGCGTCCGTGCAGGAGGAGGTAGTGGTGGAAATCGATCACCCACTCCTCCGGGATGATGTTCATGAGTCCCGCTTCGGTCTCTTCCGGCCTGGAGCTCCTGACAAGGCCGATGCGGTTCGCGACCCGGTGCACGTGGGTATCCACCGGCATGACCGGCTGGCGGAACGCGCTGCTCAGCACCACGTTTGCGGTTTTTCTGCCCACTCCGGGCAGGCTTTCGAGTCCCTCCCTCGTATCGGGCACCTCTCCGTGGTACTGTTCGACCAGGATGCGGCACACCTCCCTGATGTTTTTCGCCTTGTTGTTGAAATAGTTGATCGAGCGCACGAAGTTCAGGAGCGTTTCAGGCTCGAGCCGGTTCATGCTCCCGGCGTCGGGAGCCGCCTCGAAGAGCTTTTCCGTAATGATGTTCACCTGCCGGTCGGTCGACTGGGCAGCGAGGATGGTCGCTACGAGGAGCTGGAACGGAGAAACGAACTTCAGTTCGCTTTTCGGTTCGGGGAACTTCGCCCCCAGGACCTCTTTCAGATATGCTATTTTTTCGGAAGGGTTCATGGGAACTGGGAACTGGGAACTGGGAA
>JAAXVR010000039.1:0-10563 GCA_013335405.1 Chlorobiaceae bacterium | reverse complement strand
AGGAGCTGGAACGGAGAAACGAACTTCAGTTCGCTTTTCGGTTCGGGGAACTTCGCCCCCAGGACCTCTTTCAGATATGCTATTTTTTCGGAAGGGTTCATGGGAACTGGGAACTGGGAACTGGGAATTGGGAACTGGGTAATATAGGAAAAAACGGGGAAGTGCTGAGGACTGAGGGCTGAGGACTGGGAATTCCCACTTTCCACTTTCCAAAGCCCAGATTCCCATAAATAGCTCCGCAGGAGCGGCATATTGGTAGCCAGGGGCGCCAGCCCCTGGATGGATGGATAAAATATAATTGGGTTTCAGCCCCATAGGGGTTGCATATTCTTCCCCGGATCCCGTTACCTGATACAGAGCACGTAACACATAGCACCTAAAACCCGGATCACAAAAAAACCGTCCCGGAAACCCGAATCAAATGGGGGGGGCCATGACACGGGGTTTCACCCCGCGCTACCAATATGTCGCCCCTACAGGGCTTGAAGATGGGGGCTGGGAACCGAGCACTGAGGACTGAGGACTGAGGACTGGGAATTCCCACTTTCCACTTTCCAAAGCCCAGATTCCCATAAATAGCTCCGTAGGAGCGGCATATTGGTAGCCAGGGGCGCCAGCCCCTGGATGGATGGATAAAATATAATTGGGTTTCAGCCCCATAGGGGTTGCATATTCTTCCCCGGATCCCGTTACCTGATACAGAGCACGTAACACATAGCACCTAAAACCCGGATCACAAAAAAACCGTCCCGGAAACCCGATCAATGGGGGGCCTGACCCGGGGTTTCACCCCGCGCTACCGATATGTCGCCCCTACAGGGCTTGAAGATGGGGGCTGGGAACCGAGCACTCAGTCCTGATTTCCCCACACCCCAGCCCCTACTCTTCGCAATTCTCCGTCTGGATGATCTCCCGTTCGGGAAGGATGACGGCGGTAAGCTTTCCGAGCAGCGGGTTTTCGATGTAGACGCACCCGGTGTCGATCGCGATCAGACGCTCCTGCACAATCGGTTCGGCAACGGGGGTATGGGCGCAGACCAGGGTTTTCTCCCACTTGAAGTTCCGGCTCTCGATGAAGGTTTTGCGCATGTGCACGCGCTGCCAGCAGAGCTCCTCCGGCTTGTAGTAGCGCATGTTGTCCCTGACGGAAAGTTCGGGGTCAAGGCCGCCGTGCGTGAAAAAGTAGTTCGGGGTCTCGATGAAATACCGGAAGCTGCGGATGAAGTCGAGGTGTTCCTGCGGCATCTCCGAAATGTCGCGGATGCCGTAGGAGGCGAGGGTGGCCTGGCCCCCGTTGATGAACCATTTCATGGGTTCCCGGTTTTCGAGGTAATCGAGAACGAGCCACTCGTGGTTTCCCATGATGAAATGGCAGGAGCAGGCCTCATTCAGTTCGATCAGGTAGTCGATGACCTGCTTCGAAAAGTCTCCCCGGTCTATGAGGTCGCCGAGAAAGACCAGCTGGTCCTCCTTCTGCGGATTAATGGACGCCATGAGCGTTCTCAGGGTCGAGATGCACCCGTGTATATCGCCGATCGCGATAATGCGGCGGTTTTCCGACAATACGGTTTCCATCGGCCGGCTCCGGGGTTTCCCTACTTTTCGGTCTCGGTCTTCTGCAGTTTCGCTGTCGAATGGTCGATCAGCCCCCTCCCGTTCTTCTGGATTTTTCCTTCAGCCTTCAGCTCGTTGAAAATCGCGTCGAGGATGCCGTTCACGAACTTGCTGCTTTTGTCGGTGCTCGTGAATTTTTTCGCGATTTCGATCGCCTCGTTTATGGAGACTTTCGGCGGAATGTCTTCGCAGTAGAGGATCTCGGCAAGCGCCATGCGAAGGATGTTCTTGTCGATGATGGCGATGCGGCTCATGTCCCAGTTGAAGGTGTGCCTGGCGATCAGCTTGTCGATCTCTTCCATGTGCAGCTTGATGTTCTGCATGAGCATGTTGAAAAACTTCATGGCATTGGGATCGCTGAGGATTTCCTCCGTCAGGAGCCATCCTACCGCAGACTCGATGTCGGTCTCCCTCAGTTCGATGGTATAAAGCGCCTGGAGGATCTTTTCGCGGATCTGTCGACGGTACGTCTTCATAAAAAACGGTGGTTATATTTAGGACCGGAGTATCTCATTGATAACAACCCCGGCGGAGCTTAAGTTTTCGAACAGGATGTCCGGTTCGTGTTTTTTCAGTTCTTCCGGTGAATAGGTGCCCGAAGCGACGGCAACGGACCGTGCGCCGTTGACCCTGGCGCATTCGATGTCGTGTTCGGTGTCGCCGATAATGACGACCTCCTTGCCGGAAAATCTTTTTCCCGTAAGCCGGTAGGCTTTTTCGACGGCTGCGGGAGGAAGCTCGTTGCGGTTGTTTCCATCGTCGGCGAAAGCGCCGAACGGGAAGTAGTGGTCGATACCGGGAAGCTGCAGTTTGTGCCTTCCCGAACCCTCGAAATTTCCGGTCAGGAGCCCGAGCGAGACCTCGGGCAGGGCCGAAAGCTCTTCGAGCAGCTCGCGGACGCCTTCGAGAAGGGTGACATCCGAGGGGGCGGTGCGGGAGCGGAACATCTCGATGTAGGTATCCTTCGCGGTGTCGAAAAGGGGGGCTATTTCGCTGTCGCCGAGCCCGGCGTTGCGCAGCACCTCGTAAATGATGACGCTGTCCATCTTGCCGGCGAAATTGTGCGTTTCCGCGCTTCCGGAGGTTCCGTACACCCGGGTGAGCGCGTCTGCGAGGACCCGGCGGTTGACGCTGCCGACCTTGAGCAGTGTTCCGTCTATGTCAAATAACACCAGTTTCTTCTGCATATACTCGTTCAGTGCGTTCAGGCTCCGGTTTTTTCGAGGCGGACAGGGATCAGTTTCGAAACCCCTTCCTCTTCCATGGTCACTCCGTAGAGGGCCTGACAGGATGCCATGGTTTTCTTGTTGTGCGTAACAATAATAAATTGAGTGTTATTCTCAAATTTTTTCAGAAGCCTGATGAACCTGTCCACATTCGAATCGTCGAGCGGGGCGTCCACTTCGTCGAGAATGCAGAACGGGCTGGGTTTGACCAGATAGATCGCGAAAAGCAGCGACAGCGCGGTCAGGGCTTTCTCTCCGCCGCTGAGCTGCTCGATCGAAAGCGGTTTTTTCCCCCTCGGCTTGGCCACGATTTCCACCTGCGCCTCGAGAGGGTCTTCGCCGGAGTGCACGAGCAGGTCCACCTCGTCTTCCGGATCGAACAGCTCGTGGAAGATCGAGATGAAATTTTTTCTCACTTCCCGGCAGGTTTCATTGAATTTCTGCAGCGCGGTCCTGTTGATCTCCTCGATGGTGGTTCGGAGCTGGGTTTCCGCACCGATGAGGTCCTCCTTCTGTCCGAGGAGGAAGTCGAGGCGTTCTTTTTCGGATTCGTATTCCTCCAGCGCCAGTTCGTTCACCGCCCCGAACTGCTCTCTCTGCCTCAGTAGGGTTTCAAGCCGCTGTTTCGATGCTTCCGGGTCGAATGAAGGGCCGGTCTCGGGCGCCTCGATGAGCGAAAGATCGCAGTCGTACTTCAGGCGCGCTTCGGTGAGCAGGTGGTCGAGCGAATGCTCGATGTCGCTTCTCTCCCTCGAAAGGGCCGAAACAAGCTGCATGCCGACCTCGTATTTGCGCCTGAGATCGCGCAGCAGATTGCGTTTTTCCAGGTTCGCGGCCTGTCGTTCCCTGTAGGCGGATTCGCGTTCGTTGATCGCTTTCTGCATCTGTGCCGTCTCGATGAGCAGGGCTTCGAGGGCGGTTTTCAGCGTTACCGAGCTTTCGGCGGCGGTTCCGGCCCGGTTTCCGGCACCGATGCGCTCAGCTTCGAGCCTGCGGATCTCTTCTTCGAGCGAAAGGCGGATCTTTTCGCAGTTTCCCATGCTGATCCTGAGCTTTTCGAGCTCGAGCAGCGAATCCCTCCAGCGGCTCTGCGCCGCCTGCAGATCGATGCCGGACTGGTGGTGCCCGGCCTCGAGCGAGGTAAGCTCTTCCTGGAGCTTGCGGATCCTGTCGCCCAGTTCACGGCTTTTTCCCCTGCTCGCGGTTATCTCCGGAACAAGCGCCTGCAGCTCTTTGTCACAGGCTTCCCGCTGTTCGGCGACGGCCTCCGTTTCCTTCGCCATGCTGCGGATTTCCGCCTCGGCCGCGTTTTTTTCGGCTTCGAGCCGTGCGGATCGTTTCTCGAGGGCGGCCAGCGCGGCAGCAGATTTTTCCGTTTCCCTCCGCTGTTCGGGGATGTTGATCGATGCCTGCTCGGTGCGGAGAGCCGAGACAAGAGCTTCTTTTTCGGCCATCGTGTTTTCAAGCGCCGAAAGCTCCTTTTCGAGCGCCTCGCGTTCGGCTTTCTTGCCGAGCCGCATGCCCTCGCTGTTTTTCGTGCTTCCCCCGTACAGCACGCCGCCTGAGCCGAAAAGCTCCCCTTCGGGTGTCGCGAACGAGCAGTCGGGATGGCTCATGGCGAGCGATTCTGCCGCGGCCATATCGGGGGCGATGAAGCTGTTGCCCAGCATCATCGAGAGCGCCCCGCGGAGTTCCTCCGGGCAGCCGATGACCCCGAGGGTTTTCGTCGCCCCTTCGATCCCGGCAGGTTCGGTTTCCGGGATGCCGCGGGCGAGGTCGAGCACGAGGAAGCGCACTTTCCCCCTGCCTGCGTGCTTCAGCTCCTCGATTCCCCGGCGTGCGTCGTCGAGCGAACGGCAGACGTAGTAGTTCATGAACTCGCCGAGCGCCGCACTGACCGCTCTTCTCCAGCGGCTGTCGAGGGTGAGGAGGTCGGAAAGGCAGCCAAGGCCAGGCCGGCCGGTTTTCTGTTTTTCGAGGAACGCAACGCCTTCGGGCATCCCTTCGAAATTGTCGAGTACGGAATTGGCGAGCAGGATGGCATTGCCCAGCTTGTCGCGCCCGGAACGCAGCTGGAGCATCGTCTCCTTTATTTCCTCGATGCGGCCCGCCAGCGCTTCAAACTCTTTTCGAAGCCCCTCCTCCTTCTCCCTTGCCGCACAGGCCAGCTTCCTCTGCGCCTCTGTTTCCGCAGCAAGCTCTTTTTCAGCCGATTCGTACTCCCTTGTCCTCGTTTCAAGCGCCTTTTTTCTCGATTCGAGCCTCTGGAGGGCAGCCTGGAGCTGCTCTTTTTTCGATTCGAGCCCCTCCCTGCGGATGGCGAGGCGGTTCGCGGCATTCTGTTCCTCCGATGCCAGACGCCTTTCGCGCTGGAGCTCTTCCCTGCGAAGCTTGAGGTTCGCGTTCATCCGGCCCTGTTCTCCCGAAAGATCCTCGTAAGCCTTGTGCAGGAGGGCGCACGACGCTTCGAGCGGCTCCCTGCGCCTCCGGAGTTCCTTTTCGAGCTCTTCCTGCTCCCGGATTTTTTCCCGGTCCCTCGCGATGATGCCGTCGATGCGGGCGATTTCCATCGAGAGGCTGTTCTGCTGCTCGTCCAGCTGGAGCAGCTGTTTTTCCAGGGAATGGATGCGCTGGTTCGTTTCGTTGAGCTTTTTCTGCAGATCGTAAAGCTCGTTTTCCTCATCGAGGAGCTTCACTTCGGTTTCCTGCACGGTGCTGTCCTCAGTCGCTATTTTCGCGGCCATCTCGTGGTTGACGAGCTCTTCCGCACGGATTTTTGCCAGGAGCGGTTCGAGCCTAAGGTGGTACTCCTCGAGCGAAAGCCAGGAGATGGCCAGGTCGATATCGCGGATCTCCTTTTTCAGTTCCCTCAGTTTCTCGGCTTTCCTGACCTGGATCTTCAGGTTCCTGACCTTCTTTTCGACCTCGGCCACCACGTCGTCCACGCGGGCCAGGTCCAGCGAAGTGCTTTCCAGCAGCTTGAAGGTCTGCTTCCTGCGCTGCTTGTAGCGCGTGATCCCGGCGGCCTCCTCGAAGAGCTTCAGCCGCTCCTCGCTCTTGTTGCTGATGATCTCCTCGATCATCTTCAGCTCGATGACCGAATAGGCGTCGCTGCCCATGCCCGTATCGGTGAACAGGTCGAGGATGTCCTTGAGGCGGCAGGGCACCTGGTTCAGAAGGAACCCGCTTTCGCCGTTCCGGTAGAGGCGCCGGGTGACCGTCACCTCGGTATATTCGATGGGAAGAATGTTCCGGGTGTTCTCGATCGTGATCGAGACCTCGGTGAAGCTCAGCGGCTTCAGGTTTTTCGAGCCGTTGAAAATGATGTTTTCCATTTTCGCCGAACGCAGGAGCGAAGACTTCTGTTCGCCGAGCACCCAGCGCATCGCATCGACGACATTCGTCTTGCCGCATCCGTTCGGGCCGACGATTGCCGTCAGTCCCTTGTCGAACGTTATCCTGACCTTGTGGGCGAAGCTTTTGAAGCCGAAAAGCTCGATTTTCGAAAGGTACATCTGAACGGTGCGGTTTTGCGCTCTTGTTTCAGGGAAAGAATGAAGTTAAGAAAATACTGGGAACTGGGGACTGGAAAGTGGGGGCTGGGGAATTCAGTACTGAGTGCTGAGGGGAGAGTGGGGTCTGGGGACTGGGAATTCCCACTTTCCACTTTCCAAAACCCAAACCCCATCTTCCCACATCCCAATCTTCTCTCACCCCTCACCCCTCATTGCTTTCACGACATCCAGGCAATGGATGGCGTCACGGACGTCGTGGGCCCTGATGATGGCGGCGCCGCCCAGCAGGGCAAGGGTCTGAGCCGCTATGGTGGCGGCGAGGCGCTCCCCGGGAGGAGGCGTCGCTTCGCCATTGCGGGCGATGGCATGCCCGAGGAAGGATTTCCGCGATACTCCCGCAAGCACCGGCCTCTCGAGGAGTTCGAGCTCCCGCAGGCGCCGGAGCAGGCTGAAATTTTCTTCAACGCTCTTGCCGAATCCGAAACCGGGATCGACAATGATGCCATGGACGCCGTGCGCTTCGGCACGGGCGACGGCATCGGCAAGGAAGCTCGCCACCCGCTGCACGATATCACCTCCGGAGGATACGGTTCCGGTGCTCCAGCGCATCTGTTGCGGGGTGACTGGCGTATGCATGAGCACCGCGGCAGCGCCGAACCTTGCGCATACTTCCGGCAGGTCGGCGTCGAACGTGAATCCCGAAATGTCGTTGACGATATTTGCCCCTGCTTCGAGGGCTTTCAATGCGACTTCGGCCTTGTAGGTGTCGATGGAAAGCAGTACACCGGTTTTTTCGCGAAGCATCCTGACGAGCGGCACGGTCCGGCTGATCTCCTCGCTGGCGCTGATTTTTTCGGCACCGGGCCGGGTCGATTCACCGCCGATGTCGATGATGGCCGCACCTTCGCGCACCATCGAGAGCGCGTGTTCGAGCGCCCGGTCCAGGTCGGGGCCCTTCTGTTCCGAAAGGAAGGTGCCCCCGTCATAGAACGAATCGGGCGTCGTGTTCAGAATCCCCATGATTTTCGGTCCATCCCGCAGGTCGAGCGTCAGGCCTGCGCAGTCGAAACGAAATCCGGGAGTTGCGGAGGGTGTATGTTCCATCTCATCCGTTTTCATCTCACCCCGAACGGAACAGGGGTGAAGCAGAGGAGAAAGACGGCGACGGCCATCCATCCGAGCGCTGTCCTGAACGGGTCGAGGCTGTGCTCGTAACTTGCCGGCGGGTGGCTCATTCCGATGAACCTGTGGAGGATGAACGCCCACAGTATCCATCCTGACCACGAATAGCGGAGCATGATGTCCGGAACCAGATCTGCGAGGTCCGGGATGAAAATCAGGAGCAGCAGTTCAGCCATCGCCGGCAGCCCGAGGATGGTGATGAAGATCAGGAACACCGCGGCGATCGACCTGTGACCCTCCCTGCCGAACATGGCATAGACGATATGCCCTCCGTCAAGCTGGCCGACGGGAAGCAGGTTGAACGCCGTCACCACCGTGCCGAGCCACCCCGCGAACAGGAAGGGGTAGTGGTACATCTCGGTCATGGGCGGCAGGTTTTCCGGGTCGATGATCCGTTCGAGCATGACCCAGAGAAGGTTCTTTCCGAGAAGGAGCGTCTCCGAACGGGAAGCGGCCTCCATGACACCCGGCGTCAAATATTCGGGGTGGATGGTGTAGATGAAGTCGGCCGGAGGCAGGTTGAGGAAGCCGTAGACGAGCAGGCCGGTACAGGTGATGAAACCGCTGAGTGGTCCTGCGATGCCGATGTCGAAGAGCGCGTTCGTCCCTTTCATCCTTTCCCTGATCTTGATGACCGCCCCCATGGTCCCGAGGCTCAGGAACATCGGCAAGGGAGGCATGGGAATGTAAAAGGGAAGCGAAGCCTGGATACGGTGGCGGACCGCGGCAACGTAGTGGCCGAACTCGTGGACGGTGAGGAAGAGCAGAAGCGAGAAAGAGTAGGGTATGCCGCCCGAGAGCGATCTCAGGAATTCATGCAGGTCGGGGCCGATGACTGCGGGATGCCCTCCCCAGAACGCCCCAGCATAGAGAGTCGTTGCCACCGTCGCCAGAAACAGCGTTATGTGGAGAAGGTAGTTGTTCGAAGGGGTCATGGGTTGTGAGCAATGAGCAGTGAGCGATGAGCAATGAGCGATGAGTGGTGAGTGAGGTGTGGGAAATGAAACCCGTTATTTATCTGATACCGGGCTGTCATTCTGAGTGAAGCGTAGCGGAATGAAGAATCCATTGTATTTCAAAACAACAGGATATGGATTCTTCGCTTTGCTCAGAATGACAGAATCGGAGCTGTTTCTGGGGACTCATAGCTCAGTCCTCAGCCCCCAGCCCCCACTTTCCAGCCCCCAAATCCCAAACCCTATTTCCCTTCCTTTTTCTCGTCCTCATCGCCGAATGTGGCGGCGAGGCCTTTGACAAGGTCGCTCTTTTCTTCCGCGCTCAGCTTGGCTTCGGGATGTGCGGGAAGGTAGAAGAATGGCGGCATCTTGCCCTTCCTCACCGCAGAGGCGGCTTCGTCGCCTTCGTTCTTTCCGGGGCGGCCCCATTCGGAAACGTTGAATTTCTTGCGGCCGATCGCAACATCGACCTGCACGAGCCAGGATGCCGGCGCATAGTTGCTGTACCATGGCCAGACGGTTTCATTCGAATGGCAGTCCTTGCATGCCCTCGAGAAAAGCTCCTTCGTTTTTGCCGAATCCCATTTCGGTTCGCCCGTGATCGGGGGGTTGGTATGCTCTTTCCCGTAGGGGACGAACTGGATCAGCACGAGAAGAACGGCGGCTGCAACAAGCAGTTTTACAAGTTTCATAGTCGTATCTCTTTTTATACTGCGGTTGAGGAAAATATCATGTCAGGGAAGATAATGGTTCCGGCTTCACCGGCCAAACCGGACGGTGAGGACGCTGAGCGGCCAGGCGCAGGAGACGGTGTGGCGGCCGCTGCCGGCCGCGATTTCGGCGACGATGCCGAGTTCGGTTTCGGAATAGAACTTGCGTGCCGAGGTGAGCCCGTCGAGAGCGAAGGAGGGGATCAGCTGCAATGCGGCAACGAGCGGAACACCCGCCGCCAGGAGGAGGCTCCGGTAACCGTCGATGCCGACGAAGGCTCCTGAGGCATGGCGCGCAGACCGGGCGATCATCACGGCAAGCTGCCCGGGAGTGAAATGGTGGAGGCTTTGCGATACCATGACGATATCGAACGTTTCGCTGCCGAACCCGAGAGGATCGAGCGCGTCGAGCAGGACGAATTCGACCGGCAGCTGCAGCTGCGCGGCCCGCTTTTTTCCCTCCCCGATATAGGCGGGGACGATATCGGAACAGGTGACGCGCACCGGCAACCCTTGACGCCGGGTTTCAGCGGCAAGCGCCAGCGCAAACCCTCCCGTTCCTCCGGCAAGTTCGAGCACCCGGACCTCCTTTTTTCCGCTCTCCGCCGCGGCTTCGCACACAAGCGGCAGGACGATATCGAGGATCATCGGGTAGACCTGCATCGCGGCGTTCTGACGGTCGAGCGCCCGGATAACGTCGAGTTTCTCGTTTTCGCCGACGCTTTCCCCGTCCATGAGCTCTCTGTCATCCGTTCGCAGGAGGCCGTCAAGAAGCTCCAACCCGAGGAACACTCCGCCGAGCTCCCCGGATACCCTGCGCCTCTCTTCGAGAAACCGGGCCGTGAACCTGTCGGCAGCCTCTTCGAGCTCCGCCATGTCGCGCCACGGGGGAGGGAACCCTCCGCCGGAGCGGAGTTTGTCGAGGGCTATCGAAGCCGCGGTGTCAAGTTGAAGCATAGAGATCGGGTTTTGGGTACTGGGTACTGGGTAATATAGGAAAAAAAGGGGAAGTGCTGAGGTCTGAGTGCTGAGGACTGAGGATGCCCCTTCGGGTAGCAATGAGTAATGAGCAATGAGCAATGAGTTCCCGCTTTCCAGTCCCCGGAAACAGCTCCGGAGGAGCGGCATATTGGTAGCCAGGGGTGCCAGCCCCTGGATGGAGGTATAAAAATAAATTTGGGTTTCAGCCCCACGACTTGTGGGGGCTATCTTCCCCGGATCCCGTTACCTGATACAGAGCACCCCAAATCCCAGAACCCCAGATCCCCGAGAAACGCCTCCCGTCATGTCGGGGCCTTTTATGAACTTCAGGCACAGAGGTCCGAATATTTTATTAAAATAATACTGAATAAAATATATA
>JAAXVR010000058.1 GCA_013335405.1 Chlorobiaceae bacterium | reverse complement strand
TCAGCCGCATCTGCTGCTCGATCTGGTTGTAAGGCTCGTTGTAAAGGTCCGAAACCCTCGTGTGCACGCGCACGACGGTCTGAATCGCCTGAAGCGAGTACTCCCTTGGCTTGTTCGAGTAATCGACATAGGTTTCAGGGATTTCCACGTCCTCGTCGAAACCGGCTACGAGATCGATATGTTTCTCGCCGTGCTTGTTGACCGTGGAGCGGATTTTCAGGTACTCTTCCACTGCTTTGCCGAACGATTCTCCGATCGACGGGCTTTCCTTGAACAATTTGTCAATATCGTTGCTGGAAAGCGAGAAGAACGAGACCGGCGTGATGGTGCGGATGGTGACCGTCGAGGGTTTCTGGGAGACGAGCTCCTCTTCGCCGAAAAATTCTCCTTCGGAGAGCAGTGCGATGCGCAGTTCCTCTCCGTGCAGCCCCTTACTGAGGATTTCCACCTGTCCGTGGGCTATGATGAAGAGCTTGTGCCTCTCTTCGCCTTCGAGGATCAGCGTGTTGCCGAGGTCGGATTCTTCGAGGACGAACTTTTTTGCGAGCCCGGTAATTATATCGTCATTGAATGATGCGAACAGAGGGATGCTTTTGAGTGCTTCAGGCTTGAACGATGGATCTCCTTCATGAAACTCGATCCCGATACGTTCCGGTTTCTGCAGTTCGATTTTCGTGCGGTTGACACGGTAGGTGCCTGACGATACATGAACCCACGGGAGAAGCTTCAGGAGCCACCTCGGGGTGATGGACATCATCTGCGGGGGGGTCTTCGTCGTATTGGCAAGGTTTCTTGCCACCTTTGTGGTGACACTGCGCTGCAGGAGGCTGTTTGGTTCCCTGTTTGTGTTTGACATTGGTGATGCGGTATTTTATTGGTGGTCGGTTTTTTTATGAGATACCTGATGAAAACCTTCAGATGCCGAGGCCGTCTGTAAAACTGCTTTCGACGGCTTTCTGCTGGAGCATCCTCGAATATGACGGGACATCCCTGGTAATCCAGACGCTGCCGCCGATGACGGAATTTTTACCGATGGTTATCCTTCCGAGTATGTTCGCGTTCGAATAGATCACGACGTTGTCCTTGATGATCGGATGGCGTGGGATGTTTTTTGCCGGGTTGCCATCCTTGTCGAGCTCGAATTTTTTCGCGCCGAGCGTAACCCCCTGATAAATGCGGACATTGTTGCCGATGATGCAGGTTTCGCCGATAACGACCCCTGTGCCGTGGTCGATGCAGAAATACTCGCCGATGCTGGCACCGGGATGAATGTCGATGCCGGTTTCGGAATGGGACATTTCGCTGATGATCCTCGGTATCAGGGGAACCCCGAGCTTTAACAGGGTATGCGCCGCACGATGGTTGGTCATCGCCCTTATTGATGGGTAGCAGAAGACGATCTCGCCATGGCTTCTTGCCGCGGGGTCACCGTTGTAAATGGCGTTGACGTCGGTGCAGAGGATTCTCCTCAGTTCAGGAAGGGTTTCTATGAAACGCCGTGCGGTATCCTCTGCGCTTTCGGCGGGAAGCCCGTTCAGGTTTACGATTGAATCGAAATGCCTCACGTTTCGGATCTGTTGAACGAGGATTCCGTAAAGTTTTTCCACCTGCACGCCAAGGAAATGGTGAAGGGAAGAATGGGGTGCCGCAGGTTCGCCGAAGTAACCAGGAAAGATGATTGACCGAAGGAGTTCTACGGCTTCCCTCAGTCTTTCTATCGATGGAAGCTGGTTTTCCTCATGAAAGAGCTGTCTGCATTCAGCATTATCGAACCGGGATAAATGCCGGATTGTATCTTCGATAAAGCCTGCACTTTTCGTTTCCATGATTGTTACTCCTGTAAATCGGAATTAATGACCGAAGATGGGGCGTTGACAGGCCTGAGGCCGGAACATGATGTCCGGCCTCGATGGCTGTGTTTTTCAGATGTTTACCTGTTCGGGTTCGAACTGGTAGAGGAGAGTTGAAAGGTACCTTTCCCCGGTATCGGGCAGAATAACGACGATCCTTTTCCCTCTGTTTTCTTCACGCAGCGCGAGCTGCAGGGCGGCGTATGCAGCGGCACCTGAAGAGATGCCGATGATGAGCCCCTCGGTGCGAGCGAGGTTTCTGCCGGTCTGCAGGGCATCCTCGTTTTTGACCGTGATGATTTCGTCGATGACGCCTTTATTGAGAATATCCGGGACGAACCCTGCGCCGATACCCTGGATTTTGTGCGGGCCGGGCTTGCCTCCGGAAAGGACAGGCGAGTCAGCGGGTTCGACGGCGACGATTTTTACGCCGGGCTTGCGTGCTTTGAGCACTTCTCCGACACCGGTGATAGTTCCCCCTGTACCGACGCCGCTTACGAAAATGTCAACTTCACCGTCCGTATCGTTCCATATCTCTTCTGCGGTTGTTCTGCGGTGGATTTCCGGATTTGCAAGGTTCTTGAACTGCTGCGGCACGAAAGAACCGGGATAAGTGCCATGAAGTTCGTCTGCCTTTCTGATGGCCCCTCCCATTCCTTCAGGGCCCGGTGTCAGCACCAGCTCGGCTCCAAGGGCTTTGAGCAGGTTCCTGCGTTCGACGCTCATGGTTTCGGGCATGGTGAGGATGATCCGGTATCCTTTCGCAGCAGCGATGAACGCCAGGGCGATGCCGGTGTTTCCGCTCGTGGGTTCTATGATAACGGTATCCTTGTTGATAAGTCCTTTCTTTTCGGCATCCTCGATCATCGAGAAGCCGATGCGGTCCTTGACGCTTCCTCCGGGGTTGAAGTATTCGAGCTTTGCTGTAATCTTTCCGAGGGCGTTGTGCTCGCGGTTGAAATTTTCAAGCTCGAGCAGCGGCGTATTGCCGATAAGATCGGTAAGTTTCCTTGCGATGCGTGCCATGTGCGTTCATTGGTTTTAATTTTGTAATCTGTTGTAAGATTGTAAATCAGGCGGTAAGTCGAAATCCCGCATATCAGGCATCTTTCATACCATATTTGCGGTATGTCAGATATGGTATTCTATATTGTCGATCACTCCCGCCTTTATGGCGTACATCAGCAGCTCCGAACTGCTCGATACGCCAAGTTTGCGGAAAATGTTTTTCCTGTGGGTCATCACGGTATGGAAACTGATATATTTTTTGGCGGCTATTTCCTTGGTCGAAAGCCCGCCCGCGATCATGCGAACGATCTCTATTTCCGATGATGTAAGAATGGATACGTCTTCGAGCGGTCCTTCCTTCTGCAGGAGAATGTCGAGGACATCGCCGGAATAGTATTTTTTTCCTTTCAGTGCCGCTTCGATGGCATGGAACAGCTCCTCACGATCGTCGGTTTTAAGGACGATGTTCCTGATGCCGTTGTCGTTGAGTTCCTTGATTTTCAGGTGTGTTATCGAATTCGTGAGAATGACGGCTCCCATGGACGGGTACTCCCTGAGCAGCTGTCCAAGCTCGCCGACAGTGCCGTAATCGAACAGCTGGGGATCGGTTATAAGCAGTGATACGGGCTCCTTATGCAAATGCTGCTGAAGGCCTGCCCTGGTCGTTATTGTATGTAAGCTCGCATAGACTGGTGAAAGGAGCGAATCGAGTGCCGTGTTGGTCAGGAACTGTGTATCTGCCAGCACAACCGTGACCTCCATGTAAGTCTTGCTCATGGTTCAGATCCCCGCTCCGTTTTCAAAAACCTCTTCAATCATTGCAAGCGCTCTGTCAGCATTGTCGCCAGTGACCGTCACCTGGAGCGGCGTACCGGACACCGCCCCAAGCGAAAGCATCTCGACAAGCGATTCGGAGCCCGCTTTTTCACCCTGTTCATTCTGCAGAAGCACGCGGCAGCGCTGCTGCCGGGAAATCAGGCGGATTTTCCCTGCTGCGCGCATATGCAGGCCATGCGGGTTTCTTACGGTGAGATGCTTTCTGATCATGTCAACATCTGTTGAAAAATCATAATGGTTATTTTTTCAGCAGCCTTGAAAACCAGCCGCCGCCTTTCGTTTCTTTCGATTCGACGCCTTTGAGGGCATCATCGAGCGCTTCGATCAGGTCATCCGGGTGTTCGAGGCCGATCGAGAGGCGAATGAGGTCGGGTGACAGGCCGCCTTCGTTCTTCTGTTCCTCGGTCAGCTGGCTGTGTGAGGTGCTTGCAGGGT
>JAAXVR010000038.1 GCA_013335405.1 Chlorobiaceae bacterium | reverse complement strand
CGCTGGAATATGTGCTTGAGCTCGGGATGACCTATGCCGGAGCGGCGCGTTTGCTCGGGATTTCAGCAGCAGCGGTCAACCAGATCGTGAAGCGTTGTGAGCTGTAAGTTTATGTAGTTGTGAGCGTCCCCCCTTCTGCGTCTCTCTGTCATGCATGAATTGTATCTGTTACAGGTTATATTTGCATGATCTGTGTTATGGATGAATCACTCAATTATTTTTTGTGCAATGAACAACCATTTTGATAAGCCGACGGTAATTATCATCATCGTCACGTTTGTTCTGTTTGCTATGGCGCTGTTCTTGAAAGGTTTTACACATGATCTGCTTCTGGAGGCGGGTGTGTTTCTGGTTTCTGTGAAACTCATGGTAATGGGTTATAAAAACAGCGTGACAAACAAAAAGATGATGGATGAATTGCAGGAGATAAAAAACAGATTGGCGGCAAAACAGAATACGGAACCAAAATAAACAACATCTCCAGGAAACCACCCCGTGAGGTCATGCGAAGTCTGGTCCGCTGCAAGCCTGAGACATGCATGAGTGTGTAGAGTGTTACAACCCCGGAAACCGCCACAAACGCAAGGAGACCAGGTCGCCGGAAAATTTCGAAGGCAGCTGGCGCAGATACACCGGCGATGAAAGCGTTGTCCACGACAAAACCAATCCCGACATCTTCTGGCTGAAAGAAAAAGCTTCGCCGATCTCGACAACCTCCCCGACCCCGATCTGCTCGCCGGAGAGATCATCGAAAACCTCGATGCAGGTCTCGCGTGCTTTCAGGAGATTCCGGGCGTGCTGGACGGGAGGCGAGTGCAGGATTTTCACTACATTGATCAGTAATGGCAATGATCGACAGAACGATACACTCCTTCATCCTATGATTACCACTGCAACCCTCGCGTTCCTTCGGGATCTGAAAGCGAACAATGACAGGAACTGGTTCGAGGTGCATAAAAACGAGTACAGGGATGCATATGCCGATTTTTTCGATACCGTTGCGCAGCTTCTCGCCGGGGTTTCAGCATTCGACGGGGATATCGCCTTGTCGGGGCTTGACCCGAAGTCCTGCATCATGCGCATCAACCGCGATATCAGGTTCTCGAAGGACAAGTCGCCGTATAAAACGAATTTCTTTACCTTCATCAGCAAAGGAGGCCGGAAAGGACCTTACGGCGGTTATTATTTTCATCTCGAACCCGGCGTATCGTTCGGGGGAGGGGGGATCTACATGCCCGAACCGGCAACGCTCGACAAGGTCAGGAGAGCAATAGACTGTCATTTCGATGAATGGCACTCTCTGATTTCTGAAAAAGCTTTCGTATCGCACTTTCCGGAGGGTGTGCTGCCGTCGGGCAAACTGTCGAGGCCGCCGAAAGGCTATGACGCTTCGAGCCCGGCCCTGGAATACCTGAAGTACAAGGGTTACTACACCCAGCGGTTTTTTTCCGATAAAGAGCTCCTCTCTGCAGGATTCGCCGAAGATATCCTCGGGGTTTTCCGCACGGTCCGCCCGCTTGTCGGGTTTGTCAACAGGGCGCTTTCTCAGTGCTGAGGACTCAGGACTGAGGTCTGAGGGAAGAGTGGAAAGTGGGAATTCCCGGAACCTGCTCTTCGGATCCCGGTTCCCAAAAAAGCCCGGGCATTCATTGTCGGTCATGTCCAGCGGCATGAGAACACGGATTACTTTTCCTCTATGAACACGAATATTTCACCGCCATCCAACAATCCGGAAACCGTAGCTTTCGGCAAAGCGGCACGCAGGCTGGTCCCGTTTCTTTTCCTCTGTTACATCCTCGCCTACCTCGATCGTGTCAATGTGGGATTCGCGAAGCTGCAGATGTGCAGCGATCTCGGGTTCAGCGAAACCGTTTACGGTACCGGCGCGGGTATCTTCTTTATCGGGTACCTGCTGTTCGAGGTGCCCAGTAACATGATTCTCTCGAAGATCGGGGCGCGCGTCTGGATTGCGCGTATCATGGTTACCTGGGGAATCGTAGCCTGTCTCCAGGTGTTCGTTTCCAGCGAACCTCTTTTTTATCTCCTGAGATTTCTTCTCGGTGTCGCCGAGGCGGGTTTTTTCCCCGGTATAATCCTTTACCTGACGCTCTGGTTTCCAGCCCGTTACCGGGCGAGAATGGTCGCCTGGTTCATGACTGCCGTCGCCCTTGCCGGAGTTGCGGGTGGTCCGATTTCCGGCGCCATACTCGAATCCATGCATACCATTGCCGGATTGAGAGGCTGGCAATGGCTTTTCGTGCTTGAAGGGGTGCCTTCGGTTCTGATAGGCGTCTGGGTTTTCTTTTTTCTCGACGATGCTCCTTCCGGCGCGGCCTGGCTCGATAATGAGGAAAAAGAAGCGATTATGGCGAGGCTTGCCCTGGAAGAAGAGGAAAAAAAGAGTGCGGCAAACACCGGCCATACCTTCAGGGATGCGTTGTCGAGCCCTGTAGTCTGGACCCTCAGTGCAGTCTATTTCTCCATTGTCCTGGGGCTTTACGGTATTTCTTTCTGGCTTCCGCAGATCATCAGGGAGACCATCACAAGCGACGTATCCGCTATCGGGTGGATTTCAGCCGTTCCCTGGCTCGTATCGGCCGTTGCCATGGTGCTTAACGCAATGCACTCCGACAGGACCGGGGAACGCCGGTGGCACATTGCCGGTGCATGTATTGCCGGCGGGGCGGCGTTTGCCATGAGCTCAATGCCGGAAGTGAACGGCTGGTACGGAGTCGCCGCGCTGTCCCTCGCCACTGCAGGCATCATGTCGGCGCTCTCCTGCTTCTGGTCACTGCCGCCGGCAGTATTGTCCGGTACGGCAGCGGCAGCAGGCATCGCCCTCATCAATTCGTTCGGCAACCTGGCAGGATATGTGAGCCCTGAATTGGCGGGTATGATCCGTGATGCGACCGGAGGACGAATGGCCCCGGTGCTCGTTCTCTTTTCCGCCGGCCTTTTTGCCGCCGCCGCACTGACCATCTTCGTTACGGCAAGGTATCTTCGGCATGCACAGATCGCGGACCACGAATGTCAGGACGAGTGAGCACTTCTGTAGTTTTCTATTGCGGGTGCGAGTTCTTCCAGTTTTTCGATCGTCAGGTCCTGTTCGATCTCCCAGGGGTCCATGACGGCAGACGAAGTCCGCCGTACCCATACCGTTTTCATGCCGACCGCTGCGGCACCGAGCACGTCGAAGGGGTTCGACGAGACCAGCCATGTATTGCCCGGCTGCGATGAAGAGCGCAGAAGGAAGTGCCGGTAGACCGCGGGGTCCGGTTTGAACGATTGCACCTCGTCGACGCTCACGATATCGTTGAAATAACCGCTGATTCCGGCATGATCGAGCAGGTGCGCAACATCGGAAGCTTTTCCGTTCGAAAAGGCGTAGAGCCTGAAGCCGGTGGTATTCACCTGTTCGAGCCCTTCCTTGACGTCATCGAAAACCGGAAGTTCACGGTACGCGCCGAGCAGTCCGTTTTTTTCCTCCCGTGAAAGGGAGATACCGAATGTCAACAGGGCATAATCGAGCGCCTGTGAAGTGCAGACAGCGAAATCGCGGTAGTGGCGCATGAGGCCGCGGCGGAAGGAGTATTCAAGCTGTTTCTGGCGCCAGAGCACGGAGAAAGCTCCGGCATGATAACCGGCATATTTTTCGAGCATGCCCGTGATGCCCTGTGTATTGATGAGCGTGCCGTAGATATCGAAAGCGATGGTTTCCTGCATGATTCTTCCCCTGGTGTCGTTTGTGTCAGTTTTCCGCCCAACGCATGGCTGCGAGCGCTGCCACGCTCAGCAGGAAAAACCCCGCAGTCAGAGGCAGCACGGTTCCGTTGTAGCTCTGGCCGATGGCGGTTCCTGCAATGAGTGAAATGAAGGTTGAAAGCGACCCGACAACACCCGCGCCGATACCGGCGATGTTTCCGAGGGACTCCATAGCCATTGCGTTGAGATTGCCGAAGAGTATGCCGGTGGCGAAAAACGTTGCGAAGAGGTATGCCATGAGCGTCCAAAGCGGCGGAAGTCCATCACGCAGGAGCGCGTAAAGAAAAAATCCGGCGGAAAGGATGGTGATGGAAACAAGGGCACGTTTTGAAAGGTACTGCATGGTGCACAGCACCACAAATCGGGCATTGCATAACGATGCGCCGCCGATCGAGAGCGCAAGAAAAGCGAAATAGTAAGGAAACTCCGTTCCGAGTCCGTAACCGTCCTGGAAAATCTGCTGCGATGAATTCAGGTAACCGAGAAAAAAGCCGAATACCAGACCGGCGGTTACGGTATAGCCGATTGCGCTGCGGTTGCCGAGAATGATCAGCAGTGTTCCGGTGATTCGATTGAGCGAGAACGGGACTCTTTTTTCCTTCGGCAGGGTTTCGGGTTGTCGGAGTGCAAACCAGACAAGCGTGATCAGGGCAAGCATGAGAAATGAAGCAAAGATGGCGCGCCATCCTGCAATCGACAGTAAACCCTGTCCGAGGGCCGGAGCGATGATGGGCACGATGATGAAAACCGTCATCACGAAGGAGTAGACCCGGGCCATGGCACTGCCCTCGTAGCGGTCCCTGACGATCGCGGTCGAGACGATCCGGGGACCTGCCGTTCCGAATCCCTGAAGGAATCTTCCTGCCAGCATCACAGGGAGGGTCGTAGCGCCGATCGAGAGCAGGCAGCCGGTTATGAAGAGTCCGTAACCCAGATAAATGGCCGGTTTGCGTCCGGTATTGTCCGACACCGGACCGTAGAGCAGTTGACCGGCGGCCATTCCGAGAAAAAACAGGGAGATGATGAGCTGGGAGCTGTTTTCCTCGACGATTCCGAGTTCCCGGCCTATTTCAGAAAGAGCGGGCAGCATGGTATCGACCGAGAGGGCCACCATCGACATCATCAGCGCCGTGAGCGCGATGAATTCAGCGAATCCAGGTTCCGGAGTTTTCCCTGTTTTTATGAAACCCGTGCGGTTTTTTTTCATGATCCGGCTTTCCATTGTGGGCGAAAGAGATGCGTTTTCCCTGGAATTTCAGGCCGGGAGCGGTTCGGCATGGATGATTACCCTGCAGGCTTCCGGCAGGGCGTGATAGATTGCGCCTTCGAGCCTGCTTGTCAGCGAGTGGGCTTCCTCGAGAAGCACTTCGTCACGGAAGGAGCAGTGCATGGTGATGCAGAGTTTCCGTTTTTCCGTCAGCCGTATGCGGATATCGTGGACATCATGAATCTCCACGAACTGCTTCGATGCGTTCGTGATAATACCCTGCAGCCGCTGTTCCTCAGGAGAAGGGAGGAGGGTGGTGTTGCGTTCCTCATAGCGCAGCGGATCGAGGTGGATGCAGATATCGATTTCTCCGTCGAACTCCCTGTGGAGGTCGTCCTCGAGTGCCGTCACGATATCGTGCGCCTTTTTCACGGTCAATTGCTGATCGACCTCGACATCGAACGTGATATGCTTTTTTTCTCCGTCCAGGCTCGTCGAGATGTTGTGTGCGTGCAGGTTGTGGTTGAGACCGACGACATGGACGCGTTCCGCGATGGTTTCGCTGGTGAGCGCTACGGGTTTCGTATTGATGGTGATGTCGGCAACAGGGAACTCATCGCGCACGAGGTTTTCCAGGGTGGCGCAGATCGACTGGACTTTTTCGACGGAAAGCGTCCGGTTGACGGTGATTGCCATTTCGACGAATACCTGGGGACCGGTAGGCTTCACCCTGATCTTGTCGATGTCGACGACTCCTTGCACGGAGCAGGCCATTTCCTCGATCCTTTCGGCGATCCCTTCCGGTGCGGCATCGATGAGAATATCGATGGTTGTTTTACCGAGGCGGATTGCCGCCCATGCCACCATGAAGGCGACGGCTATACCGGCGACGGCATCGGCCCACTGAATGCCGAGGGAAACGAACACCAGGCCCAGGATAACCACTGCGGAACTGAGGATGTCGGAGCTGAAGTGCAGCGCATCGGCTTCAAGCGCCTTGCTGCTGGTTTCCTTCGCGACTTTTTTCAATGCACGGGCACGTGAAAAATCCACGACGATGGAAATCACCATGATCGCGATCGAATACCAGGCGACTTCGATTTCCGTCGAGCCGCTCAGAAGCCTTTCGATAGCGGCATAGATGATCCAGACGCTCGTGACGATCAGCAGACCGGTTTCGATGAGCGCCGAAACGCTCTCGATTTTGGCGTGCCCGTAATGGTGCTTCCTGTCGGCTGGTTTGTCGCTTACCTTCACGGCGAAATAGGTCAGGGCTGCTGCCCCGAAATCGAGCGCGGAGTGCGCGGCTTCGGATATGATGCCGATACTTCCGGTCATGAAGCCCACGACGAGTTTCATCAGGGTAAGCAGGACGCTTGCCGCCACCGAACTGAGGGCGACCCGCTGCTTTTTTTTGTTCGCTTCCATTTTCTTCTTTATGGTTCTGCTCTTTCCGTCTATGATGAAGAGTGGAGGAATAATAGCATGTTTTTCAACAATGAGCAATGGGGGCTGGGAAGTGGGATGTGGGATGTGGGAAGTGGGATGTGGGAGGTGGGAGGTGGGATGTAACAAGCTCCGCAGGAGCGGCAGATTGGTAGCCCGGGGTGCAACCCCGGGGAGAGGATTCAAATAAAAAATGGGTTTCCTTCCCCAAACCCCAGACCCCAGACCCCAATCTTCCCTCAGTCCTGAGTCCTCATTGCTCATTGCTCATTGCTCATTGCTTCCCGAAGGGACGTCCTCAGCACGCAACAAATCAGCAGACCGCGAACTCTCCCCTGGCGAGGCGCCTGGTGAAGGCGGTGATGCCTGCCAGTTCCTGGTCGATGATGGAGGCGATGTCGTCGGAGATGTTTTTCAACTGTACCCCCGGTTCCGCGGTAACCCTCGCAGAGGCCGCGAGTGGGCGGTCGAGGGGTTTGCCGATCTGGCTGCAGAGGAATACCGATACTTCCGCGACACCTCGGACTTCCCTGTGGATGCGAGCGGCCGTTTCACGCGCGAGGAGATTGTAGATTTTACCGACGTGGCTGACGGGGTTTTTGCCTGCGGCCGCTTCGAGGCTCGTCGGCCTGCCGAACGAAATCAGGCCGTTCACCCTGTTGCCCCTGCCGACTTCACCGCTGTCCGCTCCGTCGGCCGATGTGCCGAGCACGGTGAGATAGATGCCGTTTTCACCTCTCGCGGGGTCGTCGAGGGTGTTGATGGCGATTTCAACTGAGCTGAAGGTATGGCTGCGGGCCTCGATGAAGGTGCGGATTGCGTCGAGGGCATGCTGTTTGCGTTCGAAATAGTCCGAAGCGCTTGAAACGAACCTGTCGACGAAGGCCATGGCGACCGTCAGCGTCAGGGAGTTGCGGTTCCTGTACCCCATGATTTTCACGTCCTCGCCGGTTTCCGGGAATGCCTGCTTGAACTCCGGGGAGTTGAGGAAGCGTTCGGTTTCGAGCACCATTGTTTCCGTCTCGCTGAGCGGAGCGTAGCCGGTACCTGCGGAGGTATCGTTCGCTCCCATGACCTTGCGGGAGAAAATGTCGGTAAGTTCGGCCGATCCTGGCCTGATTTCGTTCTGGAACCGCACATCTCTTTCCGGGTCGACGAATCGAAGGTTTTCTTTCAGCCACGTTATTGCCGCCGCCTCCGCAATTTCCCCGACAGGGATGGGCGTTCCCATGAAGTGGTCTGCCGCCCTGTCTCCGAAGATGATTTTCATGGGTTCCAGCACCTTGCCACCGCCCGGCCTGACACTGCTCCTGCCCGCAACGAGCAGTCCCTTGTCGATATTGTGGTGCAGGATACTGCCGGCCCGCTCGGTGTATTCCCTGCAGAGGCTGATGCTGACCGCCTCCATCACCGAATCGCAGATCGTATCGGGATGTCCTTTTCCCTTGCGTTCGACAAGCTCGACCTGCCGCATTGCCGCGCTTTCAGTTCCCGCATCTTCTATGATGATGTTCCTTGACATGCTCATCTGTGAATTGCCTGTTAACGGT
The DNA here is from genome assembly GCA_013335405.1 of Chlorobiaceae bacterium. Lineage (GTDB taxonomy): Bacteria > Bacteroidota > Chlorobiia > Chlorobiales > Chlorobiaceae > Chlorobium. The sequence goes on along the minus strand of JAAXVR010000038.1, from coordinate 10,999 downwards.
GTCTGTTTGCGAGAAAGTCATGATGATACAATGTACCCGCAGGATGTTTACTCTTCAAAATGCAAATGCTGCCGATTTCATTCATGATCTGCTTTCGCCCGGTTGGCAGCCCTGTTCATGAAAAATCTTCGGTGAAAAATGCCGGCTGCTTTTCCCGGGATTTGTGATAAATTTATGGCAGAAGGACGGAAAACGCAGTAAACACAAGGGTTTCTATGAAGATTGGAATATTGTGCCACCACACCTACGGCGGCAGCGGGGCAATAGCGGCCGAGCTCGGCAAGGCGCTCGCAGCGAAAGGCCACATCATCCATTTTTTCAGCCAGGCGGCACCCTTCAGGCTCAATGCCTATTCGCGCAACATCCACTACCACGAGGTCGAGGTGATGCACTACCCGCTCTTCGAATGTCCGCTCTATTCTCTGGCGCTCGCTTCAAAGGTTTCGGAAGTCGCGCATTACGAGAAATTCGACATCGTTCATGCCCATTACGCCATCCCGCATGCTTTGAGCGCCATGCTTGCCCGTCAGATGCTCGAGGACAAATGTTCGGGGGAGAAATGCTTCAGGCTCGTGACCACGCTGCACGGTACCGATATTACGGTCGTAGGGGCGGACCGCGGAATGGCGGATGTCGTTCGTCTCGCCATCAACAAGTCTGACGGGGTGACGTCGGTTTCCGAGTACCTGAAGGACGAGACCATCCGGATGTTCAATCCGGTGAAGGAGATCGCGGTGATCCCGAATTTCGTCGATACCTCGTTTTTCAGGCGTGCTCCAAGGCAGGATATCCGCGAGCAGCTCGGTCTGGGGGATGAGAAGATCCTCATCCATATCTCGAATTTCAGGCCGGTGAAGTGCATCGGTGACGTTGTCCGCGTTTTTTACGAAGTGAACCGGAAAATCGGCTCGACGCTGCTGCTTGTCGGTGACGGGCCCGAGCGGAGCGAAGCGGAAACACTCGCAAGGACGCTGGGTATTGCCGACAGGGTGCGCTTTCTCGGCAAGCTGGACGATATCGTCCCCCTGCTTTCGATTTCGGATCTGATGCTGATGCCGAGCAATGCCGAATCATTCGGTCTCGCAGCGCTCGAAGCGATGGCTTGCGGGGTTCCGGTCGTGGCCACCATGGCGGGAGGTTTTCCGGAATTCATTGTTTCAGGGGAGCACGGACACCTGCTCATGCCGGGAGATGTGGAGGGGATGGCCGGCAAAGCGTATGAACTGCTCGCCGACGGAGAAATGCGGGAAAGATATTCCGATGCCTGCGTCCGGCAGGCAAAGCGGTATGAAACCGCTCTGCTTGTCGAACAATACGAGGCTTTTTACAAGAAGCTTCTCAATGAAGCCTGAAGGGTATCTCTTTCGTTCTTCCGAAGCCCGATATTGTCGGGACTCCCTTCGCCTTGCACTCGAGACTTCTCATTTGGCATGAAAGAGCGATGCCTTGAAGACAAGTGACGGTGCCGGTTCTCAGTACCGCTTTGTTGAAAGAAGAACGGTGCGGTACTTTTCGAGGTTTTCGAGCACTTCCGCGGTTCCCCTTGCAACGGCAGTGAGAGGATCTTCGCTGATATGCACGGCGAGTTTCGTCTCCTCGTTGATCTTTCTGTCGAGCCCCTTGATGAGCGCGCCGCCGCCGGCGAGGAACAGTCCCCTGTCGAGAATATCGGCAGAGAGTTCGGGTTTTGTGACCTCAAGGCTTTTCTTGATCGATGTGATGATCTGGCTTATCGGAGTGGCGATAGCCTCGCGGATGGTGGCAGAGTTCACTTCGCGCTCTTCGGGAAGGGCGGTGACGAGGTTCCTGCCCCTTACCATCATGGTCATCTCTTTTTCGAGCTTGTAGGCGCTGGCAATCTTGATTTTGACATCTTCGGCCGTGCGCTCGCCGATTGCGAGGTTGTATGCCTTGCGGAAATGGCGTACGATGGCGTTGGTGATGTCGGTGCCGGCTACGCGCAGCGATTCGCCGGATGCGATGCCACCGAGGGAAATGACAGCGATTTCCGTCGTGCCGCCGCCGATGTCGACGATCATGTTGCCCATAGGCTCCTTGACGTCAAGCCCGATGCCGATAGCCGCCGCCATCGGTTCGGTGACGAGATAGACCTCCTTCGCACCGACGTGTTCGGCAGAGTCCCTTACCGCTCTTTTCTCGACTTCGGTAATGCCCGAAGGAATGCCGATGACCATGCGGCGGATTCCGAAGGAAAACTGGGTTTTCGTTTTATTGATGAGCCCCTTGATCAGTTCCTCTGTCGCTTCGTAATCGGCGATGACGCCGTTTGCGAGCGGTCTTATGGTGGTGATGCCCGGATGGGTCTTTTCGTGCATGAGCAGCGCTTCATGTCCGATGGCAACTACTTTTCCCGTGTTTCTTTCACGTGCAACTATCGAGGGCTCATTCAGTACGACGCCTTTGTCACGAATGGAAATCAGTGTGTTCGCTGTTCCGAGATCAATGGCGATATCCCTGAACAGATTTGCAAAAAAGCTCATGTTCTCACGATTCTTGGTGTGATGTCATAGTGTCTTGGAAAGGAGCTCGTTCAGGCTATATTTCCAAGGGTTCAACTGAACTGTAAAAGTAGCTAATCAGAGTATTATAACAAATGATTACCCGTGAAAAGAGAAAATTCCATGCTACTTTTTTGTAAAAAACGTTCCGCCCGGGAGCAGTGTTCACGGGGTTTCGATAATTATACCGATTGAGTACATTATTCAATTCAACATAAATTCCCCACGGAGGGGGAGCGTTAACCCAAAACAAGAACATCGTGCTGCAAGTCTACCGTTTCGCCGAAGAGCGCCAGGTACTGAAACAACGTCTCACAAGAAGCGTCACCTATGATGCGGCAGTCCAGTCCGCTGTCGACCGGATTCTGGAAGGCGTGAGGATACAGGGGGACAGTGCCGTGCTCGATTATACAGAACAGTTCCAGGGAGCGAGGCTCCGGGAGATGATGGTTTCTGAAGACGAGATACGGGAAGCTTACGAGAATGCCGACAGCGGATTCATCGAGGTTCTCCGGGAAGCTTTTGCGAATATCGTCCGCTTTCATGAACACGAGTCGGAGAAAAGCTTTTTTTATGAAGCGAGGGGAGGTGTCATCCTCGGCCAGCGCGTCACTCCGATGGAAAAGGCGCTGCTGTACGTCCCCGGCGGCAAGGCATCCTACCCTTCTTCGGTGCTGATGAACGCCGCTCCGGCCAAAGTTGCGGGTGTGAAGGAAATCTTTCTTACCAGCCCTTGTGATGCGTCGGGAAAACTCAATGCGGACATCCTGGCCGCGGCTGCCGTTGCAGGAATCACGTCGGTATTCAAACTTGGTGGCGCCCAGGCGATTGCAGCTTTCGCCTACGGCACCGAAACCATTCCGAAGGTAGACATCATCACCGGCCCGGGCAACAAATATGTGGCCCTTGCAAAAAAACAGGTCTTCGGCCATGTCTCGATAGACAGCATCGCAGGTCCTTCCGAGGTAGCCGTCATCGCCGATGACTCGGCCAACCCCGAATTCATCGTCTATGACCTTTTCGCCCAGGCGGAGCACGACCCTGATGCTTCGGCGGTGCTGATCACGCCCTCCGAACAGCTTGCTTCCGCCGTGAGCAAGTGTATCGAAGAGCGCCTGCCTGCCATGGAGCGCAGGGAGATCATCGACTCCTCGCTCTGCAGCAACGGGGCCATCGTGCTGGTGGATTCGCTCGAGGAAGCCTGTGAAGTTTCCGATACCATCGCACCTGAACACCTCGAGCTGCATGTCGAAAACCCCTGGGAAATCCTGCCCCTGCTTCACCATGCCGGTGCGATCTTCATGGGAGGGTATTCCTGTGAATCCGTCGGAGATTACTTCGCGGGACCGAATCATACGCTTCCCACCAATGGTACCGCACGATTTTTCTCGCCGCTCTCGGTACGTGATTTCGTCAAGCATACATCGATCATCTCCTATTCGAAGCAGGAGCTGAAGCATTGCGGAGAAAAAATCGCTTCATTCGCCGACCGTGAAGGGCTCCAGGCACATGCGGAAGCGGTAAGGGCAAGACTGAGAACCTTATGAGAGCCTGTGATTTCGATTACGGCCTTCCGGAAGAGAATATCGCGATCTACCCGCCTGCAGAGCGCGGTTCGACGCGCATGCTGGTGCTGAACAGAGCGTCCGGCGATATCAGCCACGATCGCTATGCCAGCCTCGCGAACTATCTCCGGGAGGGCGACCTGCTCGTGCTGAACAAGACGAAAGTTGTCCGGGCGAGGCTTTTCGCCCGCAAGCCGACCGGTGCCAAAATCGAGCTCATGCTTCTCGAGAAGCACCGTGACGAACAGGACCTCGTGCTCTACCGGGGAAAGCTGAAAAAAGGTGACAGGCTTCTTGCGCACGAGAGGGAGCTGACGGTTTCAGAAATACCAGGGGAGGGAATCGCCCGCATCACTCTTTCCGGGGATGGCAGTGTGAGGGACTTTTTCGGGGCGTGGGCGGAAATGCCCATCCCCCCCTATCTCAAGCGAGGAGCCGAAGCGCTCGACATCGAACGTTATCAGACTGTCTTTGCCGAACTTCCCGGCTCCGTTGCCGCTCCGACAGCCTCCCTGAACCTGACACCCGTTCTGCTCGGGGAAATCGAAGACAAAGGAGTCTCTCTTGCAAGCCTCGTCCTGCATGTCGGGCTCGGCACGTTCCTTCCCGTCCGGGTCGATAACCTGGGTGAGCATATCATGCACCGGGAATTCTACAGCATCCCAGAGGAAACCATACGCACCATTCGTGAGACGAAGTCCCGGGGAGGCCGGGTCGTTGCGGTCGGCACGACTGTGACGAGGGCGCTCGAGCATGCCGGGAAGCGTATCCTGGATGACATGGAGCCCGGGCCGGTATCGGGCGAAGCCGACATTTTCATCTATCCCGGATACCGCTTCCGGGTTGTCGATACTCTCCTTACCAATTTCCATGCTCCCCGCTCGACAGTCCTCCTGCTTGCCGCAGCGTTCGCAGGTCCTCACAATCTACGCAAGGCCTACAGCGAAGCTCTCGATGAAGGGTACCGTTTTCTCAGTTATGGCGACAGCATGCTTATCGTCTGAGTGCTGCTGTTTCCACCGCGGAAAAAGAAAACTCCGTCGTCAGGCACCAATGTTTTTTTTTCAGGCCGTAAATGTTTGCAGCCCTCCGTGTATAAAGAATACATGCCGAAGGCTCCGGGCAGCTAAAATATTTTGGCTGCTCCAGGAGGATCGCCGGGTGTTACTTTGTTTTTAAAAAAACGGGATGATATCTTAGATGTTCCTGCTTTCCACCTGACGGCAAGCGTTCCTTTCCTGCCTTTTGTCAGTTATTGAGTTTTTTTTATTCGTTACAACCATATACAACCTCGGGAGATTTGTTTTATGAGTCTTGTAGAGCAATATCGCGCTCATACCGAAGAACGGGCGAAACTTGGTATTCCGCCCCTGCCGCTTAATGCCGAACAGGCACGAGAACTGACCGGACTGCTCCGGCAGGACCCTGTCGAGGACTGGGAATACCTGCTCGAGCTTTTCTGTGAAAATATAAGTCCAGGCGTCGACGATGCCGCATTCGAGAAAGCCGCATTCCTGGATGGTATTCTCACGGGCGAAATCTCCTGCAGTGTCATAGAACCTGTCGAGGCTGTCAGGATACTTGGTTCGATGCTTGGCGGTTACAATGTCAAGCCTCTCGTCGATGCCCTTGGCCACAAGGATCACTCCGTCGCTGCCGAAGCTGCGGCAATGCTGAAAAAGACACTTCTTGTCTATGATATGTTCGATGTGGTGGTGGACCTGGCGGAAACCAGTCCCTATGCTGAGGAGGTGCTGAAATCATGGGCCGGGGCAGAATGGTTCCTTTCGAAGCCTGCACTCCCGGAAAAAATGACGCTGACCATCTTCAAGGTCCCAGGCGAGACCAACACCGACGACCTTTCGCCTGCAAGCGAAGCGTTTACCCGCAGCGACATACCGCTCCATGCATGCTGTATGCTCGGTTCCAAAATGAGTGATCCCGTCGGTACGATCGCGGAGCTCAAGAAAAAAGGCCACCCCCTTGCCTACGTCGGGGATGTTGTCGGTACGGGGTCGAGCCGGAAATCAGGCATCAATTCCATACAGTGGCATCTCGGCAGCGATATTCCGGCCGTACCAAACAAACGGACAGGCGGCGTGGTAATCGGAGGCATCGTAGCTCCCATTTTTTTCAACACGGCCGAGGATTCCGGAGCGCTGCCCCTTCAGGCGGACGTCACCTCGATGGAGATGGGCGATATCGTCGATCTCTATCCATATGAAGGAAAAATCGAAAAGAACGGAGAGGTTATTTCCCGCTTCGAACTCACCCCGAATACCCTTTCAGACGAAGTGAGGGCCGGAGGCCGCATTCCGCTCATCATAGGAAGGAACCTGACCAGGAAAGCCAGGAAAGCGCTCGGCCTCGGGGAGGACGACATTTTCCAGCGTCCCGACCAGCCGTCGGACTCCGGCAGGGGGTATACCCTCGCACAGAAAATCATCGGCAAGGCATGCGGGCTTCCGGGTGTCCGGCCCGGCATGTATGTCGAACCGCAGACCATGACCGTCGGTTCTCAGGATACTACCGGCCCGATGACCCGCGACGAAGTGAAGGAGCTTGCCGCACTGAGTTTCAGCGCAGACCTTTTCATGCAGAGCTTCTGTCACACTTCGGCATACCCGAAACCGTCCGACGTCAAGATGCACAGAAGCCTTCCCTATTTCATCATGAGCAGGGGGGGCGTTTCGCTGAAACCGGGAGACGGTGTCATCCATACCTGGCTGAACCGCATGGTTCTTCCCGATACGCTCGGCACCGGGGGCGATTCGCATACCCGTTTTCCGATCGGCGTATCGTTTCCCGGCGGCTCTGGTCTGGTGGCATTTGCCGGCGTTACCGGCACCATGCCGCTGAACGTTCCCGAGTCAGTCCTGGTGCGCTTCACCGGTACGCTTCAGAAAGGGATTACCCTTCGCGACCTGGTGAACGCCATTCCGTATGCAGCCATCAAACAAGGCCTGCTTACGGTGGAGAAAAAAGGCAAGAAAAATGTCTTCGCCGGACGAATTCTTGAAATCGAAGGCCTTCCCGGTATCAAGGTAGAACAGGCGTACGAGTTGAGCGACGCATCCGCAGAGCGCAGCGCGGCTGCTTGCACCGTCCGTCTGAACAAGGAACCGGTGATCGAATACCTGAACTCGAATATCGTGCTTCTTGAGCAGCTTATCGAGGAAGGGTACGGCGATCCCGACACCCTGAGGCGGCGTATCGGCAAAATGAAGGAGTGGCTTGCCAACCCGGTGCTGCTCGAGCCGGATGCCGACGCGGAATATGCAGCGGTCATCGAGATCGACATGAACAGGATTACCGAACCGATTCTTGCCTGCCCGAACGATCCGGACGACGTCATGACGCTCGGTGAAGTGCTGCACGACAGCGGAAAGCCGAAAGTTATCGACGAGGTCTTTGTCGGCAGCTGCATGACCAATATCGGTCATTTCCGTGCCCTTGGCGAGATACTCAGGGACAAGGGCGTCGCTTCTGCGAAACTCTGGATCGTGCCCCCGACGAAAATGGATTCCAGGAAACTCATGGAAGAAGGGTACTACTCGGTGTTCGGGGCTGCGGGGGCCCGTATCGAAAGCCCCGGCTGCTCGCTCTGCATGGGCAACCAGGCGAGGGTCGCCGAAAAGTCCGTCGTCTTCTCGACCAGCACGCGGAACTTCGACAACCGGATGGGCAAAGATACACTGGTCTACCTCGGTTCAGCCGAGCTTGCGGCGGTTTGCGCGCTGCTCGGGCACCTGCCGAACAGGGACGAATACATGGAAATCGTTTCGAAGCTCCTCGCCGGCGGAAAAGAGGGGAAGGTCTACCAGTACCTGAACTTCAACGAGCTGGAAAAAGCTGAAATGGAATTGCTGATGGATTAAAAAATATTTTTTACATCGAGTTATTGGCGAGGTATGGAAATATTTTGCATATTCTACCCATACAGTGGGGCTTTTGAAATCTCGCTGTTTTTTTATAATATTCGAGAGCTGATGAAGCTGTCAATTATCAAACAACAAAACATCAATCGAGCAATGAAAAAACTTTTCGTTTTCCTGTTCCTTTTGAGCTCAGTTTCTTTCGTAGGCTGCGCTAAGAAAACTGAAGCTCCTGCACCTGAAGCACCTGCAGCACCTGCAGCAGAAGCTCCGGCACCTGCAGCACCTGCAGCAGAAGCACCTGCAGCACCTGCAGCAGAAGCTCCGGCACCTGCAGCACCTGCAGCAGAAGCACCTGCAGCACCTGCAAAATAAGTTTCCGCTAACACGGTTTCTTATGAAAGAGACAGAACGCAAGTTCTGTCTCTTTTTTTTTGCCCAGCTGTTATTCTGTCGGCGTATTGCCGAAAAAAGAAAAAAATACAGCTTATTGCGGGCTGTGCATTGACAGAGCTCTCTGCCTGTTTGCCGAGGAGGCAGGACTCGACCCTGCACTTACCTGATCCTGAATAAGGAACCTTATGATGCGTAACTGTATATAATAGAAGGGTATATCCTGAGCGGTTTTACCGGTGCCCGGTTTTGCTTGCATCCGGTGGTCAGTTAGGAGCAAGGAAAGACTCCCCGAATACCATATCAGGAGAGCATTTTGCCCACCTTCAAAAAAAGTAGTGATCGTTATGATGGCAATGGTCCGGTACTGCGGATCTCACACCATGGGGTTACCGTTTGCGCTGTCGATATGAAGCCGATGGTGTAAAAAAATTTTTACCCTTGGCAACGATCCTGACTCATGACCCGGGGAGTGCTCGGAAGCAGCGTGAAAACGGGCAGCACCTCAGAAAAGCCGGTGATGGTCACTCCACAGAGCAGCACGATCAACAAAAGTGACCGTATGAAGGGCAAACTGGTTTTTATGTCGTCGAAGAACCTGAACAGAACGCTCTTGTGACTTTCAGGGATGTTGTCGGTGAATACGTCAGAATCCTTGCAGGCAAGCCTTCACTGGAAGAGGTGAAGCGCGCATTGTACAACGACCTTCTGCCTGTATGGGGATTACGTCATTCTGTGAGTATTGCGTTGCATGAAAGTGTCCTCTTGCCTGGCAGGATCGCTCATGACACTTCCGTTCCGGCTGATCGACGGTATGCCTGCCTGAAAAGAGCGTATGCCGCAAGCATACAGCGAGGGCTTATTCGTGCAAATCCTCAGGCCTGCCTCCAGAAGCCGGCGCCCGATGGCGGGATTCGGAATAATGCTGATAATGTACGTGCGCTCATCCGGCTTCGTCCTTTTGCATACAATCCGACAATGAAAAAGCATCCAGTATTGTGGATGATCTGCTCCTGATGATTTTTCGGGCAGGTGCAGGAGCCGGCGAAATTCTGAACATGCCGTGGAAGCAGAGTGAAGGGGATCTCTGGACATTGGGCCCGGAAGAAAGGGGGTCATCGACCTGTACGTGCAAGTATTCGTCCCCTGAATGTTACGGTTATGAAAATTTTGCAGCAGGAGGAGGGTTTGCACGAGCAAGAGGTGTTTCCCTGAAAATCCCGGCAACACGGTTTCACCTGTCCGCTTGAGTCGTCATGTCAGAGAGATAAGGAAGTGCTCACCCCTGACCATCTTCGCCATAAAGATCAGTACCGGAATGCGTGAAACGGGCATCCCTGCTGGCATTGTTGAACGGATGGTCGTTCATCATGTCGAAAAGCGGGGTAATCGGGGTGTACGGCAGCCAAATCCGGGTTCCGGAGATGAAGGATGCTCGTAATCGGTGGAAGGAAGTGGACTGAACGGTCTATGCCGAAGGTTATTACTGGCAGATGAGGTATTCATTACCCGCCATGACTACGGATAAATCCGCCCGATATCAGTATATTTCTATCACGTGATGTGGGCCATCAATCAATGGTGGCCCGCCTGACGGTTGCTTGTATCATTTCCCATGATGTAAAAAACCTTCAGGTTCCCGGAGGTCGGCACACAATGTTAATCATGCAACAAGCCCTCTGGTTACAGCGAGCCAGACAGCTCATGACAGTAACGTCACACATCAGCACGAAGGCGCAGCTTTTGCCACAAAGTGGAGCGAAGCGCAACGTAAGCTGCAACTGAATGCGTGTGGTATGAAATCATGAGGACAAACAGGACTCAACATGGCCGGAAACGGAATGATGCTTAAGGGCAACTTTCTTGAGGATAAGTAAGCCGATCAGAATTTAATGCAGAGTTATCTTCATTGATGGATCAATTAAAAGATGATAGGGTTTGCTTTAATATTTTGATCACAATTAGATCTACTTAGTTATTTATATTATGAGATAATATTATGAATTATCACACGATCCAAATAATATAGCAAATAAGTTATATGTTTAATTTAAATATATCAATAAATCAGGAGCCTGTTTTGTCATTAAAAAATGCATATAATCACGATGATGGCAACAGATCAGGACTTCAGAAATGAAGTTATCTCAATTAGAGATATTAGCGATAGAGTTGCATATGTCAGAAGTATGGGTTACAATTGCTGTTCCAACTGTATATCAGTAGTAATAGCGATGCTAAATTCAATGTCGCTTGTATTTGATAGGATAGTAAATTTCTCGGGTTTTTTTACAATCACTACCTGATATAGAGGATAATGGTTGAGTCATAGGTGCATATGTTATATCAGAAGTGTGCTGAAATCTCCGGGTAACGACTTTGTCAGTAATGCTCAGGATGTGTGAAAATATTTAGAGAGCGTGTAAAGGTCAAAAAACAAAGTAGGAAAAAGAATTGCTCTGCCCGGGTAAGAAGTTTGAAGATTATCCGGGGGATAAATAAAAGTCTAAACATACTGAAAAAAATACGGACAATAATTCTGAGAAATTTTTAGAATTAAAAAAATATAAGTCATAATAGATATGAAAAAGTTATTAATACGTATGATGACCGTAATTATCATTATGTCTGGTATTGCTTGTAGTGA